>NZ_JBBHZF010000048.1:0-9603 GCF_037482365.1 Pseudokineococcus sp. 1T1Z-3 | reverse complement strand
CGCGGTGGCCCCGGCCGACGCGGGCGGCTGCTCGCCGTCGGCATGACGCGGGTCGAGGACGCGATGGACTGGGCCGTCGACGAGTGGACCGACCGGCTCGCACCGGCGCTGCGGCGTGGCCTCGTCGCGCTGGCGGACCTCGGCGTCACGCTCGCCCGCAGGGTGCGCGGTGCACGGCGCCCCTCCGCCGCCGGAGCCGCCGCGCCCCCGGCCGAGGGCGCCGGGGCCCGGGTCGCGCGCGAGGCGCAGGCGCCCGGTGCCGCGCAGGTCGAGGAGCCCGTGGGCCGCGCCGAGGCACCGGCCGGCCCCTGGGAGGAGCGTGGGGCGACGCCGGTGGACGGCGACGGCGCCCGTCTTCCCGCGTCCGTCCGGGACCGCCTGGCCGGCTGAGGCTCCGCCGGAGCATCCCGGGCGCCGTCGTCGGCGTCCGGGAGCGCCCCGGCGGCGCGGCGGCCCGTCCCCGCGGCCCCCGACGGGCAGGGGCGCACGGGCTCGTCTGCGAGGATCGCGGCGTGCTGGAGTCGATCGAGCTGGTCATCGGCCTCGCGGTCCTCGCGGTGGTCGTCCTCGGCGGCGGTGCCGTCGCCCTCGTGCGCCGGGGCCGCGGCCGCGACGTCGAGGAGCTGCCCGCGGGCCGCCCGAGGCCTGGCGTCGACTACGCGCCCGGCGTCGGCGACGACGACCAGACCCCGCGGGACACCGCCACCCGCACCGTCGAGGAGCTCCCGCCGCTCGGTGAGGTCGAGGCGTCCGAGACGCCCGTCGCCCCCGTCGAGGAGACCTCCGCCGGGCCGCAGGTCGAGCGGCCCGAGCCCGCGGCCGGCCGGCTCGTCCGTCTGCGCGAGCGCCTGTCCCGCTCCAACACCGCTCTCGGGCAGGGCCTGCTGGCGCTGCTGTCGCGCGAGCGGGTCGACGAGGCGACGTGGGAGGAGGTCGAGGAGACCCTCCTGCTCGCCGACCTCGGCGCCGGCCCCACGGAGGAGCTCGTCGACCGCCTGCGCGACCGGGTGCGGGTGCTCGGCACCCGCGACGCCGACGCGGTGCGCGAGCTGCTCGCCGAGGAGCTCGTCACGGTCGTCGGGGAGGACGTCGACCGCTCGCTCGCCGTGAGCGCGCACGACGGGCGCCCGTCGGTGGTCCTCGTCGTCGGCGTCAACGGCACGGGCAAGACGACGACGGTCGGCAAGCTGGCCCGGGTGCTCGTCGCCGAGGACAAGGACGTCGTCCTCGGCGCCGCCGACACCTTCCGCGCCGCCGCGGCCGACCAGCTGCAGACGTGGGGCGAGCGCGTCGGCGTCCCCACCGTCCGCTCGTTCACCGACGGCGCGGACCCGGCGTCGGTCGCCTTCGACGCCGTCAAGGCCGGCGCGGAGGGCGAGGTCGACGTCGTCCTGCTCGACACCGCGGGCCGGCTCCAGAACAAGGTCGGGCTCATGGACGAGCTCGGCAAGGTCAAGCGGGTCGCCGAGAAGGCCATCACCGCGGCAGCGCCCGGCAGCGGCGGCATCGACGAGGTGCTGCTCGTGCTCGACGCGACGACGGGCCAGAACGGCCTCCAGCAGGCCAAGGTCTTCTCCGAGGCGGTGGCCGTGACGGGCATCGTGCTCACCAAGCTCGACGGCACGGCCAAGGGCGGCATCGTCGTCGCCGTGCAGCGGCAGCTCGGTGTGCCCGTCAAGCTCGTCGGGCTCGGCGAGGGTGCCGACGACCTCGCGCCCTTCGAGCCACGGGCCTTCGTCGACGCCCTGCTCGCCTAGCGCGCCATGACGGGGCCGGGCGAGCACCAGGCGTGGGCGCGGCCGCGCCCCGGCCGACCCAGCCTGCTGCTCGACGTCGGCTCCGGCGTGGTGGCCGTCCTCGTCGCCGTCCTCGGGCTGGGTCTGACCCGCGCGGCGTTCGCCGACGTCCCGGGCTCTGGTGTGGACGGCGGCCCGCCGCCGCCGCTCGACGTCCTGCTCACCGTGCTCGTCGCGCTGCCCCTGTGCGGGCGACGCGTGGTGCCGCTCACGGGCATGGTCGTCAGCCCCGCTGCCTTCATCACGCTCGGGGTGCTCTCCCCGAGCTCGGCGGGCACCTTCACGCTCAACCTCGTCCTCTTCCTCGTGCTCCTCTCCGGGACCGCCTGGGCGCGGGACCGGCGGCGGCTCGTGGCGGTCTGGGTGGTCGTCCTCGCCGCGATGCTCGCGTGGCTGCTCGCCGGCGTGCTGGGTGGTGTGTCCGCGGGTCTGCAGGGCGCCGGCGCGGGGCTGCTCGCCCTGACGGCCCTCGTCAACGTCCTCTTCTTCGCCGGCGCGTGGCTCGGCGGGCAGGCGCTGTGGCGGGCGGCCCGGGACCGGGAGCGGCTTCGGGCGACCGCCGACCAGCTGCGCGCCGAGCAGGGGCGGACGGCGCGCCAGGCCGTCGTCGCCGAGCGCCTGCGCATCGCCCGCGAGCTGCACGACGTCGTCGCCCACCACGTGAGCTCGACGGGCGTCCAGGCCGCGGCGGCCCGCCGGGTGCTGGAGCGCGCGGCGCCCGAGGACGCCGGCGTGGGCTACGCCGCCGAGGCCCTGCGGCAGGTGGAGAGGTCGAGCCGCTCCGCGGTGGGGGAGATGCGCGCGCTGCTCGGGGTGCTGCGCACGCCCGAGGAGGACGGCGAGGGCGCACCGGAGGGCGCCGGCGCCGCGCCGGCGCCGCCGCAGCCGGGACTCGCGGACCTGCCCGCTCTGGTCGGGCGGGCGCGTGCCGCTGGCCTCGCCGTCGAGCTGACCGTCGTCGGCTCGCCGCGCGAGCTCGCGGCGACCACGGGGACGACGCTGCACCGGCTCGTGCAGGAGGCCCTCGCGAACACGGCCCGGCACTCGACCTCCCGCACCGCGCGCGTGGTCGTGCGCTGGCCGACGGGCGACGAGCGGCTGCCGGACGCGCCGGGTGGCGCGTCGGTGCCTGGGGGGTGCTCGGCGCCCGTCGTGGAGGTGGAGGTCACCGACGAGGGACCCGTCCGCGGCGGGACGTCGGGGACGGGGCTGGGCCACGTGGGGATGCGCGAGCGGGCCGCGCTCGTGGGCGGCGCGGTCGAGACCGGCCCGCGCCCGGGCGGCGGCTACCGGGTGCGCGCCCGCTACCCGCTGGCGCCGGCGGTGGTGGGCACGTGACCTCGACCCGGCACCCGGGGGATGACCCGGGAGACGGCCTGGGAGACGGCCCGGGGGACGGCCCGGGCGGCAGGACGTGCCGGGTGCTGCTCGTCGACGACCACGCGCTGGTGCGCAGCGGCTTCCGGATGATCCTCGAGGTCGAGCCAGACCTGGAGGTCGTCGGGGAGGCCGCCGACGGGCGCGCCGCCGTGGAGGCCGCTGCCGCCCTGGCGCCCGACGTCGTCCTCATGGACGTCCAGATGCCCGTGCTGGACGGGGTCGCCGCGACCGAGCAGGTCGTCGCCGCGGGGACGAGCCGTGTCGTGGTGCTCACGACGTTCGACCGCGACGACCACCTCTTCGCGGCGCTGCGTGCCGGCGCGTCGGGCTTCCTGCTGAAGAACGCCGACCCCGACGACCTCGTCTCCGCCGTCCGCGCCGTCGCCCGCGGGCACGCGCTGCTCTCCCCGGAGGTGACGCGGCGCGTCGTCGAGCGCTTCACCGCGCCGTCGGGTGCGGCCTACCGGCCCGAGCTGCTCGCCGAGCTCACCCACCGGGAGCGGGGCGTCCTGCGGCTGGTCGCCCGCGGGCTGTCCAACGCCGAGGTCGCGGCGGAGCTGGTGCTCGGCGAGGCGACGGTCAAGACGCACGTCTCGCGGGTCCTGCTCAAGCTGGGCGTCCGCGACCGGGTGCAGGCCGTCGTCCTGGCCTACGAGAGCGGGCTGGTGCGCCCCGGGGCCGGCGACGACGGCGGCACGCGGGGCTGAGTCCCGCCACGACCATCGGCCGTGCTGGGCGCTCCCCGGTCGGGGTCCGGTGAGCGGCCCCTGCCCGCCCGGGGCCGGTGGGGACGGCGTCCGCCGCACGGGGGAGCGCCGCCTCGCTCTCGCGGGGGACGCGGGAGGAGGACGGCAGCTCCTACCGTCGAGGCCGGTCGGGCGGCGGCGTGCCGTCCGGGGACGCGGAGCAGGAGGCGCACGTGCTGGCAGCACAGGGGCTGTCCCGCCGCTTCGGGGACAGGACCGTCCTCGACGGCGTGGACCTGGAGGTCCGTCCGGGACGCATGACCGGCTTCGTCGGCGCGAACGGGGCGGGCAAGACGACGACGATGCGGGTCCTGCTCGGGGTGCTGGCCGCGAGCGCGGGCGAGGTGACCTGGTGCGGCCGTCCGGTCACGGCCGCCGACCGGCGCTCCTTCGGGTACATGCCCGAGGAGCGCGGGCTCTACCCCAAGCAGCGGGTCGCCGAGCAGCTCGTGCACTTCGGCCGCCTCCACGGCCTCGGGGCGGGCGCCGCACGCAGCGCCGTCGGCCGGCTGCTGGAGCGCCTCGACCTCGCCGCGCACGCGGGCGACCGGCTCGACAGCCTCTCCCTGGGCAACCAGCAGCGCGTCCAGATCGCCGCCGCGCTCGTCCACGGCCCGACCGCGCTCGTCCTGGACGAGCCCTTCAGCGGCCTGGACCCCCTCGCCGTCGACGCCATGGCGGGCCTGCTGCGCGAGGAGGTGGCCCGCGACGTCCCCGTCCTCTTCTCCTCCCACCAGCTCGACCTCGTCGAGCGGCTCTGCGACGACCTCGTCGTCCTCGCCGACGGACGGCGCGTGGCCGCCGGCACGGTCGAGGAGCTGCGGGCCCGCGGCACGGCCAGCACCCGCCTGCAGGTGGGCCCCGGGCCCGACGGCGTCGCCGACGCGGGGTGGGTCCGGGCCGTCGAGGGGGTCGAGGTGACCGACGTCGACGGCGGCAGCGCCCTCTTCACCGTCACCACGCCCGGCGCCGACCAGCGGGTGCTCGCCGAGGCGCTGCGCCGCGGACCCGTCGTGGCCTTCGCGCCCGTCGTCCCACCCCTGTCCGAGGTCTTCCGGGAGGTCGTCCGATGAGCACCGCACCGCAGGAGCGCACCGACGGGGACGCGACGCCGGCCTGGCAGGTCGTCGCCGGGCGCGAGGTCCGCGTCAAGCTGCGGGACAAGCCCTTCGTCATCTCCTTCGCCGTCCTCGTCGTGCTGCTCGTGGCCGGGATCGTCGTCTCGTCGTTGCTCGCCGGACGTCCCAGCACGTCAGAGGTCGCGCTGCTCGACCCGGCCGAGCAGCCGGAGCTGGCCCAGCAGGAGCAGGCCCAGCGGGCGGAAGCCCTCGTCGAGGGCGCCCGGGCGTCGCTGCCCGCGGGCGACAGGGTCGAGGTGACGCGGGCGGTCGACGTCGCCGCGGCCGAGCGGCTCGTGCTGGCCGGCGACGTCGACGCCGCGCTGCTGCCGAGCGGCACCGGCGGGCTCGAGCTGGTCGGCGCCGACGACGTCGACGGCGCGCTGGCCGCGGCGCTCGGCCAGGCCGCGCAGGCCGAGGCGCTCGAGCGCGCCGCGGTGGCCGCGGGGACGAGCCTCGACGACCTGCTCGCGGGGTCGACGCTGGGGGAGCGGCTGCTCGACCCCGCCGACGTCGACCCCCTCCTCGCGTCGGCGCTGTCCTTCGCCTTCGCGTTCCTCTTCTACCTGCTGGCCATCCAGTTCGGCTTCGCCATCGCCCAGAGCGTGGTCGAGGAGAAGCAGAGCCGGGTCGTCGAGATCCTCGCCGCCTCGGTGCCGCTGCGGGCCCTGCTCGTCGGCAAGGTCGTGGCCAACGGCGCGCTGGCCCTGGCGCAGGTCGCCGTCCTCGCGGCCGTCGGCCTCACCGGCCTGGCGGTGACCGGCCGCGGCGACGTCTTCGCCGTCGTCGGCGCCCCCGTGCTCTGGTTCGTCCTCTTCTTCGTGCTCGGCTTCCTCGCCCTGGCCTGCGTCTGGGCGGTCGCGGGGTCCGTCGCCACGCGCACGGAGGACCTGCAGTCGACGACGACGCCCCTGCTCGTCGTCCTCGTGGCCGTGCTCGTCGTCGGCGTCAACGCGGGCGGTGCCGTGCTGGTCGTCGCCTCCTTCGTGCCCGTGGCCTCGACCGTCGCGATGCCGGCCCGCCTCGTCGCCGGCGACGTCGCGTGGTGGGAGCCGGTGGTCTCGGCCGGGCTCGTGCTCGTGACCGCCGTCGCGCTCGTGCGCCTGGGCGCGCGTCTCTACGAGCGCTCGCTGCTGCGCACCGACCGGCGCACCACGGTGCGCGAGCTGCTGCGCGAGGGCTGAGCCGGGGGACCAGGAGGACGGGCTGGCCCGACCGGGCTGGCTCGACCGGGCTGGCCCGACCGGGCAGGTCGGGCCAGCCCGGGCGCCTCACTCGGCGCCCAGCTCCTCCTGCTCGAGCACCAGCCAGCCGTCGTCGGCGTCGGGCTCGACCCCGGCGGCCTCCTGCAGCGCCACGCGGCGCTGCTGCTCCTCCTGCAGCGCCTCGACCCCGGGCGAGCCCTTGTCGACCCACAACCTGACGCCGCTGGTCGGCGAGCTGGTGTCGACGCCGAAGAGCATGTGCCAGTCGCTGCTCGCGTCTCCCGCGACGACCACCGGGTAGCGGTAGGGGTCGATGTGGTGCTCGATGGCGCCCTTCTTGCCGACGTACCAGGTGCCGTCGACGAGCGTCGGCGTCAGGACGCTGCGCTCGAGCCGCTCGACCGGGTAGTCGGCGGTGAGGAACTCGCCGTCGTCGACCAGGGTGCGGGAGACGGAGAGCTCGCCGTCGTCCGGGTCGCGCAGGAGCAGGCCGACGCCGATGAGCTCCTCGTCCGTCACGTCGAGGCCGTAGCGGTCGTCCGTCACCACCATGCGGACGATCTCCTCGTTCGCGGCCGTGACGAGGTAGACGCGGATGCCCTGCTCGCGCAGGTGGGTGAGCAGCTCGCGCTGCTCCGCGAAGATGCTGGGCGGGAGGACCTCGTCCTCGACGAGCTCGCCGTCCTCGACGTAGGTGACGGGGATCGGCTCGCCACCGGCGATCATCGCGTGCACCTCCTCCTCCAGCGTGCCGAGGGGGATGCCCGAGAAGGACGCGGCGATCCAGTAGTAGCAGGCGTCGTTGCCCACGAGGCCGCACAGGCGCAGGTAGTAGCCGAAGAGGCTCTCGCCCTCCTCCAGCGGCAGCAGCTGCAGAGCAGGGTCGACGGTCTCCCACGTGAGGATGCCGCGCTGCTCCAGGTGGGCCAGCAGCGCCTCGGTGAGGTCGTTGTCCCACAGCGTGTTGTCGGCGTCGAAGACGGCGTAGCTGCCCTCGGGAGCGGCGTCGACGACGGCGTCGAGCTCGGGCCCCCAGACCGTGGCCGCCTGCGTCGCGGCGTCGGTCGTCCCGGTGGCGCCGGCGTCCGGCTCGCCGCCGCCGTCGGTGCACGCCACGGCTCCCGCCAGCAGCAGGGCCGCCACCGGCGTCGCCGCCGTGCGCAGCAGACGGCGCGTGCCGCGCGCGGGGGGCGCGGTCCTCGTCGCCGGCGGGGTCAGGGACGTCGGGGTCATCTGGGCTCCAGGTCTACGACGGGGGCATGGGGCTGGGGTCGTGCGGCGACCCGCCGGGGGTCGCCGCGCGGTGTCGCGGCCCGCTGGTGCGGGTGCTGCTCGCCGCGGCGACCGGCTGCGCGCCAGGCCGTCGTCGGTCGTCGCCGGCAGGGCCGGGCGGGAGACGGGCCACGCCGAGGGCGGGCCACGAGCGGGCCGATGTCTAGCGCCGCGGACGGACGCGCGGCAACTGCCAGGAAGATCTCAGGTGTCTCGGAGACCAACATCACAGCCTCCGAGAGGGCGCGGAAACACAAGCGTCACACGTAGGCCGCAGAGGACACGTGCACGTAACACGCCTCGTCCTCGGACGACATGACCGGCCGCGACGGTCTCTCCCGCAGCGCCACCCCGGCGCCGCCGACCGGTCCTGAGGGGCCCGGTCCCCCTACCTGCAGGAGGACGAGTGGACACCGGCGACACCGCCTGGATCCTCACCAGCGCCGCGCTGGTGCTGCTGATGACGCCAGGCCTGGCGCTCTTCTACGGCGGGATGACCCGCTCGAAGGGCGTCCTCAACATGATGATGATGAGTTTCGGCTCCCTCGGGCTGATCAGCGTGCTCTGGGTGCTGTACGGCTACAGCATCGCGTTCGGCAACGACGTCGGCGGGGGCCTGCTGGGCAACCCCGTCGAGTTCCTCGGCCTGGCCGGCCTCATGGTCGACGACCCGGACGCCGGCCTCCCGGCGATGGCCTTCGTGGCCTTCCAGATGGTCTTCGCCATCCTCACGACGGCCCTCATCTCGGGCGCCATCGCCGACCGCACGAAGTTCTCCACGTGGATGGTCTTCGCGGGCATCTGGGCCACCGTCGTCTACTTCCCCGTCGCGCACTGGGTCTTCGCCTTCTCCGACGAGGAGGCCGGCATCACGGGCGGCTGGATCGCCAGCGGCATCGAGGCCATCGACTTCGCCGGCGGCACCGCCGTGCACATCAACGCCGGCGCGGCCGCCCTGGCGCTGACCTTCGTCCTCGGCAAGCGCAAGGGCTTCGCGCCGGGCGCCCACCGACCCCACAACCTGCCCCTGGTCATGCTGGGCGCCGGCATCCTGTGGTTCGGCTGGTTCGGCTTCAACGCCGGCTCGGCGCTGGCGGCCGACAACACCGCCGCCGTCGTCGTCGTCAACACCCTCTGCGCCACGGGCGCCGCGATCCTCGGCTGGCTCGTCACCGAGCGCATCCGGGACGGTCACCCCACCTCGCTGGGTGCCGCCTCCGGCGTCGTCGCGGGCCTCGTGGCCATCACGCCCGCGTGCTCCTCGGTGTCCCCGGTGGGCGCCATGGTCCTCGGCGTCATCGCCGGAGTCGTCTGCGCGCTCGCGGTCGGCCTGAAGTACACGCTCGGCTACGACGACTCGCTCGACGTCGTCGGCGTCCACCTCGTCGGCGGCCTCATCGGCACCATCCTCATCGGTGTCCTCGCCGACCCGGACGCCCCGGCGGGTGCCGCGGGCCTGCTCTTCGGCGGCGGCGGCGGCGGTCTCCTGCTCGTCCAGACGATCGGGGCCGTGGCCGTGCTGGCCTACTCCTTCGTCCTCACGCTCATCATCGGCTTCGCCCTCAAGGCGACCATGGGCTTCCGGATCGAGGAGGACCACGAGGACGCAGGCATCGACCAGCACCAGCACGCCGAGGCGGGCTACGACTTCGGCGCCATCGGCTCGGGCAGCGGGGTGCGCCGTCCGGCGGCCGCGCGGACCAGCACCAACGACGCGGAGGTGTCCTCGTGAAGCTGATCACCGCTGTGATCAAGCCGCACAAGCTCGACGACGTGAAGTCCGCGCTGGAGGCCTTCGGCGTCCAGGGCATGACCGTCAGCGAGGCCAGCGGGTACGGCCGCCAGCGCGGCCACACCGAGGTCTACCGCGGCGCCGAGTACACGGTCGACCTCGTGCCGAAGAACCGGCTCGAGGTGCTCGTGGACGACGTCGACGCGAACGACGTCGTGAGCGCCGTGGTCAGCGCGGCGTCCACGGGGCGCATCGGCGACGGGAAGGTGTGGGTCCTGCCCGTGGACGACGTGGTGCGCGTGCGCACCGGGGAGCGCGGGCTCGACGCCCTCTGACGGCGAGCCTCGACGACGG
>NZ_JBBHZF010000047.1:0-3000 GCF_037482365.1 Pseudokineococcus sp. 1T1Z-3 | reverse complement strand
TCGCCCGCGACCCTCGCGACCGCGGCCGACGCCCGCGCGACCAACGTCTCCAGCCCCTGCGGCAGGTGCTCGGCCGCCGCCTCCTCCGCCGCCCGCACCGCCGCGACGTCGTGCGCCCGGATCACGAGGCCTCCTCCGCAGCGGCGCGCTCCGCCACGCCGTCCCCCGCGCGCTCCGCCACGACGTCCCCCGCGCGCTCCGCCACGACGAACGCCGTCGCGATCCCCGCGTCATGGCTCAACGACAGGTGCACGGCCCCGACCCCCAGAGCGGCCGCCCGCGCCGCGACGCCCCCCCGCAGCTCCAGCTCCGGCGCCCCGTGCTCGCCCGTGCGCACCCGCGCGTCCCGCCACCGCAGACCGGGCGGCGCCCCCAGCGCCTTGGCGAGCGCCTCCTTCGCCGCGAAGCGCGCCGCGAGCGAGCGCACCGGCAGGTCCGCCTCGTCGTCGTCGAAGAGCCTGCGCCGCAACGCCCCGCCGTAGGCCGCGTCCCGCTCCAGGGTCCGGGCGAAGCGCTCGACCCCGACGACGTCGACGCCGACCCCGACGACGCTCACGCCACGCCCGACGCCACGCCCGACGGCACCGCTGGCGTCACTCGACGGTGACCGACTTGGCGAGGTTGCGCGGCTGGTCGACGTCGAGCCCCTTCGCCTCGGCCAGCTCGGCCGCGAAGACCTGCAGCGGCACGACCGTCAGCAGCGGCATGAGCAGGGGCGGGCACGCCGGCACCCGGATGACCTCCTCCGCGTAGGGCACCACGCCCTCGTCGCCCTCCTCGGCGATGACGAGGGTCCGGGCGCCCCGCGCGCGGATCTCCTGGATGTTGGAGACGACCTTGCCGTGCAGGCCGTGGGGGCTGCTGGGCGGCGGGACGACGACGAAGACCGGCTGCCCGGCCTCGACCAGCGCGATCGGCCCGTGCTTCAGCTCTCCCGCGGCGAAGCCCTCGGCGTGGATGTACGCGAGCTCCTTGAGCTTGAGCGCACCCTCCAGCGCCACGGGGAAGCCGACGTGCCGGCCGAGGAACAGCACCGAGCGTGAGTCGGCCATGAACCGGGCGATCTCCCGGACGCGGTCGAGGCCGTCGAGCACGTGCTGGACCTTCGCGGGCATCGCGTGCAGCTCGTCGAGGACCTCCTTGACCAGCTCGGAGGACGCCGTCCCCTTGAGCGCCCCGAGGTAGAGGCCCAGGAGGTAGCACGCGGTGATCTGGGCGAGGAAGGCCTTCGTCGAGGCGACGGCCACCTCGGGCCCGGCGTGGGTGTAGAGGACGGCGTCGGACTCCCGCGGGATCGTCGCGCCGTTGGTGTTGCAGATGGAGACGGTGCGCGCGCCGAGCTCGCGCGCGTGCCGCACGGCCATGAGCGTGTCCATCGTCTCGCCCGACTGGGAGATCGAGACTACGAGCGTGCGCTCGTCGACGACCGGGTCGCGGTAGCGGAACTCGTGCGCGTACTCGACCTCGACGGGGATGCGGCACCAGTGCTCGATGGCGTACTTCGCCACCATCCCGGCGTAGGAGGACGTCCCGCAGGAGATGACGACGACCTTGTCGACCGCCGCGAGCTCCTGCGCGCCGATGCGCACCTCGTCGAGCGTCAGCCGCCCGGCGGCGTCGCTGCGCCCCAGCAGGGTGTCGGCGACGGCCCGCGGCTGCTCGTCGATCTCCTTGGCCATGAAGGAGGGGTAGCCGCCCTTCTCCGCGGCCTCGATGTCCCAGTCGACGTGGAAGGGCTCCCCCTCGACCGCCTCGCCCTCGAAGGTGGTGATGCTCGCGCCGTCCGCGGTGATCGTCACGACCTGGTCCTGGCCGAGCGCCATGGCCGAGCGGGTGCGGGAGATGAACGCGGCGACGTCGGAGCCGAGGAAGGTCTCGCCGTCGCCCAGCCCGACGACGAGCGGAGAGCTGCGACGGGCCCCGACGACGACGCCCGGGTCGGCCGCCCGCACGGCCAGCAGCGTGAAGGCGCCCTCCAGCCGGCGGCAGGTGCGGCGCATCGCCTCCGTGAGCGCCTCGGGCCCGGTCAGGCCGGCGGCCAGGACGTCGCGCAGCCGCGCGGCCAGGACGTGGGCGGCGACCTCGGTGTCGGTCTCGGAGGCGAGCTCCGCACCGGCGGCCTCGAGCTCGGCGCGCAGCACGGCGAAGTTCTCGATGATGCCGTTGTGGATCACGGCGACCTCGTGCTCGCCCTCACCGGCGCCGTGCGGGTGCGCGTTGACGTCGGTGGGCCCGCCGTGCGTCGCCCAGCGGGTGTGGCCGATGCCGGTGGAGGCGGCGCCCATGGGCGCCGCCTCCAGCAGGTCGCGCAGGTTGGCCAGCTTGCCGGCGCGCTTGCGGGTCTCCAGGCCGCCGGCGCTCACGAGCGCCACGCCGGCGGAGTCGTACCCCCGGTACTCCAGGCGCGCGAGGCCGTCGACGACGACCCCCAGCGCGCGCGCGTCCCCCGGTGCCCCGACGTAGCCCACGATCCCGCACATGGGAGCCAAGGGTAGGTGCGCCGGCCCCTGGCCCCTGGCCTGCGCGCCGGCGTCCGCGCGCCGCCTGGCACCATCGGCGCCCGTGGCCGACCCCTCCCCCTACGTCGAGCTCGACCGGCACGCCTGGAGCGCCCTGGCGCCGGCCACGCCGCTGCAGCTGACGGAGGAGGACCTCGCCAGCCTGCGCGGCCTCGGCGAGCCCATCGACCTGGCGGAGGTGCAGGAGGTCTACCTGCCGCTCTCGCGCCTGCTGCAGCTCTACGTCGAGGCGGCGCGGGCGCTGCACGCCGCCCGCGCCGGCTTCCTCGGCGAGCAGACGACGCCGACGACCTTCGTCGTCGGCATCGCGGGCTCGGTCGCGGTCGGCAAGTCGACCACCGCCCGGGTCCTGCGCGAGGTCATGGCCCGCTGGCCGGGCACCCGCCGCGTGGAGCTGCTGACGACGGACGGCTTCCTGCGCCCCAACGCCGAGCTGCAGAAGCGAGGGCTGCTGGAGCGCAAGGGCTTCCCCGAGTCCTAC
>NZ_JBBHZF010000046.1:0-2791 GCF_037482365.1 Pseudokineococcus sp. 1T1Z-3 | reverse complement strand
AGCCGCACGAGCTCGCCGGCGATCTCCTTGACCGCGCGGCGGGCCCGGCTCTTGGTCTTGGCCCAGTCCCCGCCACCCATCTTGTTGAGCGGCGGGTCCTCCCCGCCCACGTATCGCGTGACCTGGTCGAGGGTGTCCGTCGGCACGAAGAGCCGGTCGCCGGGCTGGCCGCGCTTGCTCGGGGCGTACTCGATGACGAGGTACTCCCGCGTCGAGCCCGCGAGCGTCCGCTGGATCATCTCGACGAAGCGGCCGACGCCGTGCTGCTCGTGGACGACCGGGTCGCCCGGGCGCAGCTGCAGGGGGTCCACCTGCTTCTTGCGCCGGCTCGGCAGCCGCTGCATGTCCTTCGTCGAGCTCGGGCCGCTGCGTCCGAGCACGTCGGCCTCGGTGAGCACGGCCAGGCGCAGCCCCTCCGCGACGAAGCCGGCCGTCCCGGCGCCCGTCGTCACGTGCACGACGCCGGGCTCGGGCGCCTCGTCCAGGCTCGCCACCCGGCGGGCGGGCACGTCGGCGTCGCGCAGCACCTCGGCCAGGCGGTCGGCCGAGCCGGGCCCCTCGGCCGTGACGAGCAGGCGCCAGCCGTCGCGGGCGTGGGAGCGCACGTCCTCCAGCGTCGTCGTCACGTCGCCCGAGAAGGAGCGGGTGTCGCGCGCGGCCAGGCGCAGCGTGACGCCGCCGGTGTCGTCCTGGCTGCCGGCGCGCCCCTCCTCGGCGAGGCTCTCGTCGCTGCCGAAGGCCGTGAGCGACCACCACGGGTGCCCACCCGCCAGCGCCGCGCCGCGGGCCACCGCCAGGGGCAGGAAGCTCGCCGAGGACAGGTCGACGGGCGTGGCCGCGCCGGCGGCGGCGTTGGACCACGCCGCGGCGAGGAACTCCTCCGTCGTCGCCACGAGGTCGTGGGCGCGCGCCCGCACCCGCTCGGGGTCCAGGAGGACGACGTGGGCGCCGTCCGGCAGCAGCTCGGTCAGCGGCTGCATGCCGTCGACGAGAGCGGGGGCCAGGGACTCCATGCCCTCGACCGCGACCCCCGCGGCGATCTTGTCGAGCATGTCGACGGCGCCGGGCAGGGACTCCTTGAGCGCCTCGGCGCGGGCCCGCACGGCCGCGGTGAGCAGCACCTCGCGGCACGGCGGCGCCCACAGGCCCTCAGGCACCACCTCGAGGGAGCGCTGGTCGGCGACGGCGAACTCGCGGACCTCCTCGACCTCGTCACCGAACAGCTCGACCCGCAGCGGGTGGTCGCGTGTGGGCGGGAAGACGTCGACGATCCCGCCGCGGACGGCGAAGTCCCCGCGCCGCTCGACCATGTCGACCCGGCTGTAGGCCGCGCCCGCCAGGCCCTCGACGAGCTCGTCGAGGTCGACGGTGTCACCGGCCGACAGCCGCACCGGCCGCAGCTCGCCGAGGCCCCGCACCACCGGCTGCAGCACGGCGCGCACCGGGGCGACGACGACGCGCACCGGCCCGTCCGGCGCCCCCTCGGGGCCCGGGTGGGCCAGCCGGCGGAAGACGGCCAGGCGCTTGCCGACGGTGTCGCTGCGGGGGGACAGCCGCTCGTGCGGCAGCGTCTCCCACGCCGGCAGCTCGGCCACCGAGCCGGCGGGCAGGTAGCAGCGCAGCGCCGCGGCGAGCTCCTCGGCGGCCCGGCCGGTCGCGGTGACCGCGAGCAGCGGGCGCCGGGCGGCCAGCTCGGCGACGACGGCGGGTCGCGTCCCGGCGGGGGCGGTGAGGTCGAGCACCTCGGTCACGCCCTCGGCGGCGGCCTCCGTCGCGGAGGCCAGCGCCGGGTCGGTGCGCAGGACGTCGAGCAGGCCGGACAGGCTCATGGGCTCCTCGGAGCGGGGTGGGGACGGAGCGGGAGGGGCGGAGATCTGGGTACGCCCATGACGCCCAGCCCTCGCGACGAGCCTGCGCGAGACAGGCGCGCCAACGGTACGCCGTGACGACGGCCCGGGCGTCCTCGCCGGCTCACGACGAGGACGCCCGGCCCCTCGCGTCGCGAGGGGCCGGGCGTCCGACGTCGACCAGACGGTCGTCACTGCACGACGACAGCCTCCAGCTGGGCCACCCGCGCCGTCGCGGGCGAGCCGCTGCCCGAGACGTACAGCAGGAACCCGATACCACCCGGCGCCTGGAGCACCGCCGCCGAGTCGCTCGCCTGCGCCGTCCACCCGGAGGGCTCGGGCGTGCCCGCCGGCCAGACCTTGACCGCAGCGTCCGTCGTCCCCTGGCCCGTCACCCGGAACCGCACCTCGAGCGGCTGGTCGTTCGCGGCGGTCGCCCCCGGGACGACGGCGTGGGACATGACCGTCTCACGCCCGTCCACCCGGCTGACGAGGTAGACGACCACCCGTCCGTCGGCCTGGTAGCGGATCTTGGCGCGGTAGTCGTCGCGTGCCGACACCTGGCGGCCGATGACCGAGAAGTAGGTGCCGCCCCCGGTCGGCGTCGTGTCGACCGACGTCGTGAGCAGCAGCTCGGTGCTCGTCGAGCTGACGCCCGGCAGGGACGTCGAGCGGTTGACGCCGACGCGCTCGGAGAAGATCCGCCCCCGGCCGCCCTCGACGCTGAAGCTGCTGGCCGTCCCGGAGGTCGTCCAGGCCCCGCCGGTGGCCGCCGAGCCCCAGCCGGACGTCACCGCACGCTCGAAGTCGTCGGAGGCGAGCACGGTCGGCCCCTCTGGCTCCTGCGGCTCGGCGGGACCCTGCTCGTCGGGCTCGTCCGGCTCGGGCTCCGGCTCGGGCGCCGGAGGCAGCGGCGCGACGACCTCGACCGTGCGCGTCGCGCG
>NZ_JBBHZF010000045.1:0-2681 GCF_037482365.1 Pseudokineococcus sp. 1T1Z-3 | reverse complement strand
CCCGGGACGCCGTCGCCGACGAGCACGGGCGCCGTCGTCACCCACAGGCGGTCGAGCGCCCCGGCGGCGAGGAAGCGCGAGACGGTCGTGGCGCCGCCCTCGACGAGGACCCGGTGCAGCCCCCGCGCCGCGAGGGCGGCGATGACCGCACCGACGACGTCCTCCCCCGAGGTGCAGCCCGTCAGCGGCACCACCTCGACGTGCGGCCGGTCGGCCACGGCGGCGGCCGCGGCGGCCGCGCGCGTCGCCCCGACGAGCCACAGCACGGGGGCGGTGGGGTCGCCGAAGAGGGTGGCGCCCAGCGGCGCCCGGCCCATGGGGTCGAGGACGGCGCGCACGGGGTGCGGCCCGGGGCAGGCCCGGACGGTGAGCAGCGGGTCGTCGGCGGCCACGGTCCGCACGCCGACGACGACGACGTCGACGAGCGCCCGCAGCCGGTGCAGGTGCTCGCGGTCGGCCGGGCCGCTGACGTAGCGCGCGTCCCCGCTGCGGGCGGCCGTGAAGCCGTCGAGGCTCTGGGCGACCTGCGCGACGACGAGCGGGACGCCGCCCGCCGCCAGCGGCGCGTAGCGGTCGAGGAGGTCGCCCCCCGCGGTCCCGGGCCCCTCCCCCGCGGTAGGCAGGGGGGCACCGCCGTGGGCGGCGGCGACGAGGGCGTCCCAGGGACCCGACGCCGAGGCGGCCCCGGCGGCCGCGACGGGGAGGTGGCCGAGCCGCTCCACCTTCGTCCGGCGGTACGCCGCGCTCGTCGGCCGGTCGGGGACGAGGAGGCCGACGACCTCCGCCACCTCGACGCCGGCCGCCTCGAGGGCCGCCGCCTTCGCCGGGTTGGAGGTCATGAGCCGCACGCTCGGGACGCCGAGGGCGGAGAGCACCGCGGCGGCGGTGCCGTACTCGCGCGCGTCGACGGGCAGCCCGAGCGCGGTGTTGGCGTCGACGGTGTCGGCGCCCGCGTCCTGCAGGGCGTAGGCCTTGACCTTGGCGAGCAGGCCGATGCCCCGCCCCTCCTGCCCGCGGAGGTACACGACGACGCCGCGCCCCTCGGCGGCGACGGCGCGCAGCGCGGCGTCGAGCTGGTCGCCGCAGTCGCAGCGCCACGAGCCGAGCGCGTCGCCGGTGAGGCACTCGGAGTGCACGCGGACGAGCGGCGGGCCGGCAGCGGCGTCGGACGGGTCCCCGAGGACCAGCGCGACGTGCTCGGTGCCGTCCCCGGCGCGGAAGCCGTGGAGCGTGAAGGTGCCGTGGGCGGTGGGGAGGAAGGTCGCGTACGCGAGGTCGCTGCTCGGAGCGGTCACCGGCGCTCCTTCTCCTGAGGGGACGCGGCGGCCGCGGGGGCTGCGCGCAGCAGGTGCCCGGTCCAGGTCCCTCGGGCGGTACGGACCGCGACCAGGGCCCAGGCGCCGAGGAGCCCGAGGAAGAGCGCGGCGGCAGCGACGACGAGCAGGTCTGCGCCGGTGTGGGCAGCCAGTCCGGACGTGCCGGTGACCATCGTCCCGACGGGGAAGGTGAAGGACCACCAGGTCAGGGAGAACGGCATCCCGGCCCGGGCGGTGCGGACGGTCAAGGCGATCGCGATGGCTCCCCACAGAAGGCCGAAGCCCCAGACCGGCAGGCCGAAGACGAGGCCGGCGGCCTGCAGGGCGTCGCCGTAAGGAGCCGGGAGGTCAACGGCGGCTTGGTTGCCGAGGTTGTTGGCAGCGGTGACGGACTGGCCCAGCGGGCCCAGCACGATCCACAAGGTGGGCACGGCGGCCGCGGCCCCGACCTTGTGATGGACCAGCCGTGCCCAGATCTGCGTGATGATCACCAACGAGGCGAAGAACGTGATCCCGAACATCGCGTAGCAGGCCACGAGCATGCTCAGGCGCCACTGACCGGCGGGCAGATGCGCGACCAGCGCCGCCCCCGTGGCCGCGGACACCATCGGCGGGACCACCGGCATCAGCCATCCGCCGAAGGCGGCGGCCGGCTCGACCTCGTGCTCGGTGAAGGCGCGGTAGGGGACAGCCACCGCCGTCCACAGTCCCAGGACCGTGCCGACGCACCACAGACCGGCAGCGATCCCCACCGCGGCGGTATCCCCGACGAGCGGGCCGGCCACCAGGAGGGCTCCGGCCCCGACAGCCATCAACGCCATCGCCGGCGCGCCGTAGAAGTGCGACATGACCGGGTGGGACAACCACCCCCGGGCCGTCGCGGGGTGGTGGACCCAGTGCGCAGCCGTCGCGCTGGTGACTAGCACCAGCAGCACGGCAGCCAAGACCCACACCACCTGCGCGAAGACCATCTGGCCCGGCACTTGCACCGGAAGAGTCGCCGCAGCGATGGCCACGATGCTGGTCCCCATCACCGAGGCGAACCAGTTCGGCCCGACCGAGGCCAGCACCTGCCGGCGGTCCTCCAGCGCGTGCAGGAAGCCCCTAGCGCTCCCGTCGCGCTCACGGGATCCCTGCGACCCGGCCGCCGACCCGTGCCCGGACCCGCGCCTGGACAGCGGCGGCCGGCTCGCACCGACCTGATGCCGCAGCCGGGCGGCACCTGCGTCCTGCCGGCAGGCATCGCCCGGACGAGAAGTTGTGGTCGCAGAAGTGCTCACGGGACAACCCTCGTCCCGACCGGCATGGCCCGGTAGAGGCCGTCACCCTGTACCCCTACAAGTTGGGCCTGTGGCCAGGCTAAGG
>NZ_JBBHZF010000044.1:0-2329 GCF_037482365.1 Pseudokineococcus sp. 1T1Z-3 | reverse complement strand
GCGCAGGACGTTGACGTGGTTCTCCACGACCACGCTGCCGCCCCACTGCTCGAGCAGGTCGGGGCTGAGGTCGGCGGCGACTAGGCGGCGTGCCTGCTCAGGAGCGGTGGTGCGCTGCACGAGGACCGCGGGCCCGGTGAGGGCGTTGACGGCGCGGTCGTGGGCGTCGCGCATCCGCAGCCAGCGGGTGTGGTCGCGGGCCTTGTCCCGGTGCAGTCGGCCGCCGTCGATGTCGGCGGCCCACACCACCCGTAGCCGTTGACCACCGGCCCGGGGGTGAAGGTCTGCGGACCGGCGGTTCCAGACCAGCGGCCCGGTGGAGACCCGCCAGCCGGACGAGCGCAAAGTGTTGGGCATCGTCGCGGCGGCCGCGGCGACGGCGGCGTCGTCTGCGCCGCGGGGCAGCAGCCACGGCCCGTCCCCGCGGGGCGCCGGCACACGCGCGACCTCGACGGTCTCGCCGTCCTCGACGGCGGCGACGGTGGAGTGCTGGTGCCGGCGACCGGAGAACGTGGCTACGCACGTCTCCTGCAGCACGCCGGCGAAGCTGCCACTGCGGTCGGCGACGAAGACGACGTCGCGCAGCGCCGCTTCCCGGGCCAGGGCACCGCGCAGGTTCGTGGAGTACCGGCCGGCGGTCAGCGACGTCGGGACCAGCGCGGACAGGACACCACCGTCCTCGAGCGCGGACAGGCCGGCCGCGACGAACATCGCGTAGAGGTTGGCGTGGCCCCACAGCACGTGCGCGAAGCGGGCCCGGTCCTCAGCCGTCAGCCGCACCCGACCGTACGGAGGGTTCATCAGCACGGTGTGCGCCGAGCCGTGGTCGGCCAGGCCGTCGCCCACCTCGACGAGCCGCGGCAGCGGCCTGCGGGCCTTCGGCGGGGTCCGCTGAAGCGTGGGCAGCATCTCCGCGGCCAGGACCACGTTGGCGATCCAGGCCGCGACCGGGTCGGCGTCGACACCACTGACCAGCCGGGGCAGCCCGGCCAGGACGAACGCACCCTCCTGCGCGCGGGTCGCCTGCAGGTGCTCGCGCAGCGGCGGCAGCAGCAGAGCCCCGGCCCCGCAGGAGGGGTCGAGCACCCGCCCTGGAAGGGCCCGAGCGGACTTCGGCGCCCCGGAAGCGGTCCGGGCACGCGCCCACACCACCTCCGCCAGCGTGGCGGGCGTGTAGTGCCGGCCGTGGCGTGCCCTCGCCCCGGGTGCGAGGGAGGCGGTGTAGGCCTGGCCCAACGTCCACCCGTCAACAGTCAACAGGTCCGGCCCAGAGGAAGGGGCAGTGGTCTCCTGCTCTTGGTCGGCGTCGACGGAGCCACCGAGACCGCCGATCGCGGTGGTGGGGTCCGCCCACGTCGCATCCAGCCCCGCTGCGGCCACACGCCGACGCCACCACGAGGCGGCCCCGGCGAGGACCGCGCGAGTGGCACTGCTCAGAGGGCCGGCCGGGTCGGCCTCGCCGACCGTCGCCCGCGACCCACGAGCACCCAGCACCCGAGCGAGCTGGGCGGCGGGCGCCAGCGCCGGCGAGGCATTCATCGCGTCGCGCGCCGGCCCACCCTCCACGGCGACGATCCTGCCGGATCGTCGGGCACTCCAGCACCAGGAGGAGACGGACACGCGGCTTTTCCTTGAATGACGAAGCCCCTTCCGTAGGAAGGGGCTCGTCATGTACATTAAGAAGGCTCGGCGCCCGATGCGTCGAGTGTCGGGCCTTCCGGTCCGGCTACGTCAGGCGGTCTGCCAGGACCTGCCGAGTAGGACGGAGTGACACGGTGTCAACAACACAAGTCACCCTAATGCTCGGGGCGCAAAAAGTCTATCGCGGCACCCGGATGGGTGTCCGTGGTTGGGCTGCGTCCCGGGGTCGACCTCCTCCTGCGCTCTACCAGAGGGGAGGTCCCGATGGGACCTTCGTCGCACGGCCCTGTGGGCCGGTGCGAGCACTGTGGGCAGCGTGAGAAGCCGGGTCTGACCCGGTCGATCGCTGGTCGGGTCGTCACGGTCGCCGTGATCGACGCGGTGCGTTGGGTGCTCGAGAACCTGCTCGGCTGACGCCGGCAGCCTCGAGTACGTAGGGCCCGTCGCCGGGTGGGCGAGGTGCTGCCTCCCCACTCGGCGCGGTGCTCCTACTGCTCGGACGAGACCGTGTCCGAGCTCCGAGGGAAGGTCGCGTCGAACCAGTCGACGAAGCCGAGGGTGTTGCCCCACTGCCGGGCGATGCGTTCATGGATCGCGCGCTGGTCGTGCCCGGGCAGGAAGGCCCGGTGGCCGGCGACCTCGCCGCCGCACCCGCAGGCGCAGGTGCTGGGGCCGGTGTCGGGGCCCT
>NZ_JBBHZF010000043.1:0-2318 GCF_037482365.1 Pseudokineococcus sp. 1T1Z-3 | reverse complement strand
TTCCCCACCGTTGTGGGGGTGAGCGCGAGGAAGGGCCCCGCCGGTGGCGGGGCCCTTCCTCGTGTTCTGGGGTTCGGGTGGGGCTCCTGTGCGGTGGGGGCTCAGACGCCGCCCGGTTCTGGCGGCGGTCTGGACTCGTGGGGGCGGAGCATGGAGGCGGGGAGCCAGGCGGTCGCAGTCGTGCCGCTGGCCTCGTCGACGAGGTAGGCCACCCGGGCCAGCCAGCCGGCGTCGGTGCGGCGCCATGCCGCGACGACACCGGGCATGGGGTCGGTGTCCTCGTCGAGGACGACCCAGCAGTGCCGGCGCGCCCTCGTGGTCGCCGGCGGGTCCTCCTGCTCGGGGCCCTGCTCCCGGTGGCCGGTGTGGTCGGTGGCGGCGGATCGGGCGAGCAGGTCGTGCCGGCGCTGGGCCGCCGCGCTCCACCCGCCCCCCGCCATGCGCAGCAGGTTCGCACGACGCCCCGACGGTGCGCCTCCGCCCCGGGTGGCTTGCTCAGGCGGTGCGGACGTCGAGCACCCCCCAGCGCAGGCGCTGGGTCCGTCTGATCCAGGCGTCGAAGTCGTCGCCGGTGGGCCCGCCGAGTAGGGGGTCCGTCCCGGCGGTCAGGACGCACGTGCCACGGGCGGTGGCCGCAGCGGTCCACTCCGGCTCGGTCAGGGGGCGCCGGAGCTGCTGGTCCTCGGAGAGCACGAGCGCGAGCTCGTCGTCCTCGACGAGGACGTGCACCAGGGACGCCGGGACCGGGGCCGGCGGCCCGGTGATCTGCTGCAGGCCGAGCGCTTCGGCGACCTGACGCATCCCAGCGGCCCCGCCGTGCCCGGTCGGCGCGAGCACGAGATGGGCCTGGTCCCCACCGTCGCCGGGGTGCTGGCCGACCCATCCGCTCATCTCGACCCGGCGCTCACCAGCCTGCCCGTGCAGCCAGGCCGTGACCTGGGAGGGCTGGCTCATCGCGGGCCCTCCTCATCGCCCCAGTGCCGGACGTGGCCACGGAGGATGGGCCCGTCGTTGCGGGCGTTGACCTCCCGGTCCCGGCGGCACATCTCGATGAGGCCGGCGCGGAAGCCGTCGAGGCAGACTTCCTCGTCCTCGGGCAGCACCCCCCCGACATCACGGCGGTACTCGATCCGGGCGAAGTAGGCGTCGTGGACCTGGTGGAAGGCGGCGCGGGCGGCAGCTTCGAGCACCCATACAGGCGGGCGAAGAAACGGCTCCCCGACAACCGCCCCGCTGTCCACGTCCACTATCGGCTTAGCAGCCATCTTCAGGGCGAACAGGACCCCGCGGCGGCACTGGTCACGCGCCAGGTCCCCGACAGGCCCGGCCAGTGCGGCGGCCTCCTCCTCGAAGACGTCGACGACGTCGGTGGTCTCGCTCACCGGTCCCCCTCCCCCGGCCACCGGTGCAGCGGCGGCAGGAAGCCGGACCCGAACCCGGTGACCTGCCCGTCCGGGCCGTAGCGGATCAGCAGCTCGACGCCGGCCTGGGCGTCGTAGGCGCCGCGGGCCCAGGCCCGCAGCGGCTCGGTGACGGTGGTGACGCTCATGACGGCCTCTCCTGGTTCTGCTGGGCGTTGAGGTGGTCCGGGCTGTGCTCGGTCCAGGTGTGGACCTGCCCGGTGGTCAGGTCCAGGTAGTAGTGCGGCGGCAGGGTGCGCGGGTCCCCGCCCAGACCCGGGGCGGTCATGACGATGTCCCAGCGCAGGTCGATCGCGCGGACCTCGCAGCCGTCGATCATCTCGGTCTCGATGCCCCGGCTGAGGTCTCCGGGGTCGCGCAGGACCCCGGGCCGGAGGTCCTGGCCCAGGAGGGCGAAGGTCTCGGGACGGACCATCACGCTCCACTCCCCACGCCAGGCCGGCGACTCCCGGCGCGCGTGCGCGAGGAGCTGCCGCACCTGCTCGGCCAGGCTCACGACGCGACCGACGCGGTCGCGGCGGTCCGGGGGCGTCCAGGCTGGCGGTTCCAGGACTCGAGGAAGCGGACCAGCGACGGTGCGGTCCAGATCGGACCGGCGCGCAGGGACGCGATGGGCTCGGGGAACCCCGGCCGCTTGCGCAGGGTGGCCAGGCGCTGCTTGGAGACGCCGAACATCTCCTGGACCTCGGCCACGCCCAACAGCTCGGGGAAGTTCGGCTCGGCCAGGCGCCGCTCCTGCTCGGCCCACGTCAGCACGCTGACCTCCAGCACGTCGCCGGCGACCGGCACGCCGGCCGCGGTCAGCGCGTCGCGGGCGATGGAGACGGCCGCGGCACCAGCCGCGTCCGCGGACTCAGCTTCGGTGACGTCGAAGGTCACCGAGACCACGGTGGTCTC
>NZ_JBBHZF010000042.1:0-2255 GCF_037482365.1 Pseudokineococcus sp. 1T1Z-3 | reverse complement strand
CCCTGGGTGAGGGTGCCGGTCTTGTCGACCACCACGGTGTCGACCTTCTCCAGCCGCTCCATCGCCTGGGCGTCCTTGACGAGCACCCCGGCGCCGGCGGCGCGGCCGACGCCGACCATGACCGACATCGGTGTGGCCAGTCCCAGCGCGCAGGGGCAGGCGATGATCAGGACGCTGACCGCCACGACCAAGGCGTGCGCCAGGGCCGGGTCGGGCCCGATCAACGCCCACACGCCGAAGGCGGCCACGGCCACGGCGATGACCACGGGCACGAAGACCGCGGCGACCTTGTCGACGGTCGCCTGGATCGGGGCGCGGGAGCGCTGCGCGGCCGAGACGAGGTCGACCACCCGGGCCAGGACGGTGTCCCCGCCGACGGCGCCCGCGCGCACCAGCAGCGCACCGCCGGAGGCCAACGTCCCGGCGATCACCGGGTCACCGCCGGTCTTGGTCACCGGCATCGACTCGCCGGTGACCATCGACTCGTCGACGCTCGCGCGGCCCTGCTCGACGGTCCCGTCGACCGGGACCTTCTCCCCGGGACGCACCCGCACCAGGTCACCCACGACGACGTCGACGAGGTCGACGTCGCGCTCGGACCCGTCGGCCTCGACCCGCCGGGCGGTCGGCGGGGTCAGGTCCAACAACGCGCGGACCGCCCCTGAGGTCCGGTCCCGGGCGCGCAGCTCGAGGACCTGACCCAGCAGCACCAACGCGGTGATCACCGCGGCCGGCTCGAAGTAGACGTCGACCATCCCGCCCATGCCGCGGAAGGCCGCCGGGAAAATCCCCGGCGCCACGACCGCCACGACGCTGAAGGCCCACGCCACCCCGGTCCCCAGGGCGACCAACGTGAACATGTTCAGGTGCCGGCTGCGCACCGAGGCCACACCCCGCACGAAGAACGGCCACCCCGCCCACAGCACCACCGGGGTCGCCAGGACCAGCTGGACCCACACCGACACCGCCGGCGGCACCAGGTCGTGCACGACGGGGAACAGGTGCGAACCCATCTCCAGGACCACCACCGGCACGCTCAGGGCCACCGCGACCCACAGCCGGCGGGTGAAGTCGACCAGTTCCGGGCTCGGACCGTCCTCGGCGGTGACCGTCACCGGCTCCAACGCCATCCCGCAGATCGGGCACGCCCCCGGTCCCTGCTGGCGGACCTCGGGGTGCATCGGGCATGTGTGCTCGGCCGTCGTGCCGGTGGGGGCGTGGTCGCCATCAGAGCCGTCGGACGAGCCGTGGGCGGCGACGCGCGGGCCGTGACGCAGCTGAACCATGCCCATCACAATACCCCCGGGGGGTACCTTATTCCCAGGTTCGAGGAGGTGGTCGCCTCGCCCGACGACCAGAACCCGACCAACTGCAGACGGGCGACGACCGGTCGGCTACGACCCCGGCCTGGGCGTGGGCGTGGGCGTGGGCGAAGACATGTGCGCGGCCTGGCCTCGACGGGACGAGCCCGTGGGCACCGAGCAGCAGCCGTCGCTGCATCCGGCCTCCTGAGCCTCTGGCTGAATCCCGAGCGAAGGATCGACATGGCTGTCGACCTGGCCGTCGGCCGGCGCCGGGACGTCACCACGAGCGGTGAGGGCGGTGGGGGCGCAGCAGGTGTCACCGCGCCATGCCTCGCGGGCTTCCTTGAGGGCGACGGCGGCGATGACCAGGGCCGCGATCGGGTCGGCCCAGGTCCACCCGAGGGTGGAGTTGAGCAGCAGCCCGACCAGCAGGACCGCGGACAGGTAGGTGCACAGCAGCGTCTGCTTGGAGTCGGCCACGGCTGAGGCTGAGCCGAGCTCGCGGCCGGTGCGGCGTTCGAACCAGGACAGGAACGGCATCACGGCGAGGCTGAGCGCGGCCAAGGCGATGCCGACGGTCGAGTGCTCGGGCTCGGCGGCGCCGAGCAGGGTGCGGAGGGCGTCGACGGAAACGAACAGCGCCAGGCCGACGAAGGACACCGCGATCAACCGCATCGCGACCCTCTCGCGGGCCTGGGGGTCGGGGGCGGAGAACTGCCACGCCACCGCGGCGGCGGACAGCACCTCGACGACGGAGTCGAGACCGAAGGCGACCAGGGCGGTCGAGGACGCGACGTGGCCGGCGGTAATGGCCACGACGGCCTCGACGACGTTCCAGGTGATCGTGATGGCCACGACCCAGCGGACGCGACGGGTCAGCACCACCCGCCGGGCACCGTCCAAGACCGGCGCCGCGGGGCGCGTCGAGGTGCTCATCGGGCCACCGCCCCC
>NZ_JBBHZF010000041.1:0-1865 GCF_037482365.1 Pseudokineococcus sp. 1T1Z-3 | reverse complement strand
TGTTGGTGCCTTCGCTCGCCAGTGGGTGGGGGTGCTTTTCTCTGTGTTTGGATTAAGCGGTCTGCTTGGTGGTGGTGGTGTCTTTGTGGTGCTGCTGCTGCGGGTGGGTTGTTTGTTCTTTGATGGAGAGTTTGATCCTGGCTCAGGACGAACGCTGGCGGCGTGCTTAACACATGCAAGTCGAACGGTGATCTGCCAGCTTGCTGGTGGTGATCAGTGGCGAACGGGTGAGTAACACGTGAGCAACCTGCCCCTGACTCTGGGATAACTACCGGAAACGGTGGCTAATACCGGATATGACGGCTGGCCGCATGGTCTGGTCGTGGAAAGATTTTTTGGTCGGGGATGGGCTCGCGGCCTATCAGCTTGTTGGTGGGGTGATGGCCTACCAAGGCGACGACGGGTAGCCGGCCTGAGAGGGCGACCGGCCACACTGGGACTGAGACACGGCCCAGACTCCTACGGGAGGCAGCAGTGGGGAATATTGCGCAATGGGCGGAAGCCTGACGCAGCGACGCCGCGTGGGGGATGAAGGCCTTCGGGTTGTAAACCTCTTTCAGCTCCGAAGAAGCGAGAGTGACGGTAGGAGCAGAAGAAGCACCGGCTAACTACGTGCCAGCAGCCGCGGTAATACGTAGGGTGCAAGCGTTGTCCGGAATTATTGGGCGTAAAGAGCTCGTAGGCGGCTCGTCGCGTCTGCTGTGAAAGCCCGGGGCTTAACCCTGGGTCTGCAGTGGGTACGGGCGAGCTAGAGTGCGGTAGGGGAGACTGGAATTCCTGGTGTAGCGGTGAAATGCGCAGATATCAGGAGGAACACCGGTGGCGAAGGCGGGTCTCTGGGCCGTAACTGACGCTGAGGAGCGAAAGCATGGGTAGCGAACAGGATTAGATACCCTGGTAGTCCATGCCGTAAACGTTGGGCGCTAGGTGTGGGCCGCATTCCACGTGGTCTGTGCCGCAGCTAACGCATTAAGCGCCCCGCCTGGGGAGTACGGCCGCAAGGCTAAAACTCAAAGGAATTGACGGGGCCCCGCACAAGCGGCGGAGCATGCGGATTAATTCGATGCAACGCGAAGAACCTTACCAAGGCTTGACATGCAGGGAAATCTCCCAGAGATGGGGGGTCCGCAAGGGTCCTGCGCAGGTGGTGCATGGTTGTCGTCAGCTCGTGTCGTGAGATGTTGGGTTAAGTCCCGCAACGAGCGCAACCCTCGTTCGATGTTGCCAGCGGGTGATGCCGGGGACTCATCGGAGACTGCCGGGGTCAACTCGGAGGAAGGTGGGGATGACGTCAAATCATCATGCCCCTTATGTCTTGGGCTTCACGCATGCTACAATGGCCGGTACAATGGGTTGCGAGACCGTGAGGTGGAGCGAATCCCAAAAAGCTGGTCTCAGTTCGGATCGGGGTCTGCAACTCGACCCCGTGAAGTCGGAGTCGCTAGTAATCGCAGATCAGCAACGCTGCGGTGAATACGTTCCCGGGGCTTGTACACACCGCCCGTCACGTCACGAAAGTCGGTAACACCCGAAGCCGGTGGCCCAACCCCTTGTGGGAGGGAGCTGTCGAAGGTGGGACCGGCGATTGGGACGAAGTCGTAACAAGGTAGCCGTACCGGAAGGTGCGGCTGGATCACCTCCTTTCTAAGGAGCCTTCGGGTTTCTGGGCCTTTGGGTCCTGCGGGTGTCCTGCTCATGCTGTGGTGTGGGTGGGGGCTGTGCTTGGGCCGAGTGTGCCTGGGGCGGTGGTGCTCGTGTGTGGGTGGGACGTTCGGCTGGTCTGGTGCTGGTGCTGCTGTAGGTGAGTACCGCTTCTGGGTGTGCGTGTGCTGGTGCTGTCCCTGGTGGGGTGGTGGTGGTGCGGG
>NZ_JBBHZF010000040.1:0-1563 GCF_037482365.1 Pseudokineococcus sp. 1T1Z-3 | reverse complement strand
TCCTGCTCGCCATCGCGGCGCCGGCCACGCCCGCCGCCCTGGCGACCACCGCCGCGGCTGCCGCCCTCACCGCCCTGCTGTGGTCCTTCGCACGTGACGCCATCGACCTCGAGACGACAGCACGCAGGCCCACGACCTGACCACTCGCGCCACACCGCTCACCGGCCGCGAGACACGCCGCCAGACAGGATGACGACATGAGCCAGCAGAACCCCGACCATCTGCTGTCGCTGCAGCTCCGCGGCACGTTCGGACGCCGACGCGTTTACCACGTCGCCGTGCGTCCCACCGCCGTCACGATCGACCAGGCAGCCGCCGAGGCGAACGTCGAGGCCACCGCGGCGGAGCACCTCGGCGGCGACCTCCAAGCGCGGAATCAATGCCGCCGGCACCCCGCTCGACACGCGCAAGTGGCGAAAACTGTCCCATAAAGGGCGTCCGTTGCTCCACTGCTCCAGAACCCTCGAGGCTGTGATGCCCGGTTCCGGACGGCCAACCCAAGCCGCGCACGACCATGTGCCGGAAACCATCGGTTTAGTTGTGAGGCGGTCGGGTTGTCGCTTCCTCACAACGACACCTCCCCCGACGGCGTGGCGGACCTCATGATCAGTCGGTGGCGGCGAGGGCCTGGTCGACGAGCTCGCGGAAGTGGTCGGGCGAGCTCGGCTCGATGCGCTGGCCGTCGAGGAAGAAGGTCGGGGTGCCCTGGACGCCGAGGGCCTGGCCGTCGGTGAGGTCCTGGCCGACCCGCTGCAAGGTGGCGGGATCGGCCACGGCCGCGTCGTAGGCGGCCAGGTCCAGCCCGAGGTCGGCGGCGTAGCCGCGGAAGACCTCCGCCTGGGAGGCCTCCTGGTGAGACCAGTCCTCCTGGGTCTCGTACAGCCGCTGGTACATGACCTCGAAGGCGTCCTGGCCGGCGGCGGCCTCGACGGCGACCGCGGCGGTCTCGGAGTTGGGGTGCCCGGGCAGCGGGAAGTACCGGGCGACCACGCTCAGGCGACCCTCGTACTCCGCCCGCAGCTCTTCCACGGTGGGGTAGACCTCGGCGCACGCCTCGCACTCCAGGTCCAGGAACTCCACCAGCACCGGCGCTCCGGGCCCGGCGTCGGATAGGTAGTGGCTGTCCTGGCGGACCAACGGCACGTCGGCCTGCGCGGTCGGGGTCCGTCCGCCGCCGCCGGAGACGACCGTGAGGACCACCAGCGCGGCGACCACCGCCAGGAATCCCCCGGCGGCCAGGGTCAGGACCCGCGACAGCCTGCTGGGACGACGTCGGCGGGGCGGCGTCACACGGCCCGGCGCAGTGCTCATCAGATGTCCTCCAGCAGCCCTTGGTCACCGGTCATGGCGACGGCTCACCATAACGAACTAATGAGTGTTAGAGTCATTGACGTGGAGAGAGTCGACGACTGCGACCTGCTGTGCCTGGACCTGCCGCACGCCGAGCGGGTCCGCGCGGCCCTGCCGGCCCCGGGCGCCCTCCACGACGCCGCGGCGCGGGCCAAGGCGCTGTCGGACCCGACCCGGCTGAGGGTCGCAACGGCTCTGGCGACCGGCGGGGAG
>NZ_JBBHZF010000039.1:0-1523 GCF_037482365.1 Pseudokineococcus sp. 1T1Z-3 | reverse complement strand
TTGAGGTCGGGGATGCCGAGGATCTTGCGCGACTCGTCGCGGACCTTGAGCTCCTCGCTGGACCACCCGCCGTCCTTCAGCGAGCCCGCCCACGGCACGACGTTGAGGGCCAGCGGCGCCGGGAACGGCGAGGGCGCCGAGCCCAGCTTGTCCTCCAGCGCGCTGCGCACGTCGCCCGAGCGCTGGCCGAGGGTGCGGTCCCCGCCGACGACCGACAGCTCGTCGTAGAGCCGGTCGACGCCGGGCTGCCCCGCCCCGGAGGCCGCCTGGTAGGAGGCGACGACGAGCGCCGTCAGCCCCCAGCCGTGGTGCAGCGCCCCGAGCGCGTCCATCATCGTCAGCGTCGTGCAGTTGGGGTTGCTGATGATCCCGCGCGGGCGGTTGCGCACCTGCGCCGGGTTGACCTCGGGCACGACGAGCGGCACGTCCGGGTCCATCCGGAAGGCCCCGGAGTTGTCGACGACCACGGCGCCGCGCTGCGCCGCGACCGGCGCCCACTGCGCCGAGACCTCGTCGGGGACGTCGAACATCGCCACGTCGACGCCGTCGAAGACCTCCGGCGCCAGCTCCTGGACGACGACCTCCTCGCCGCGCACCCGCAGCCGGGTGCCGGCCGAGCGGGCCGACGCCACGAGGCGGATCTCGCCCCAGACGTCCTCGCGCTGGGAGAGAATCCCGAGCATCACGGTGCCGACGGCGCCGGTGGCGCCGACGACGGCGAGGGTGGGGCGGCCGACCCGGGTCGGGTCCACGCTCTGCTGCTCGCTCATCGTCCGGTCCCTCCGTACACGACGGCCTCGCCGTCGACGCTGTCCAGGTCGAAGGCCGTGTGCAGGGTGCGCACGGCCAGGTCGAGGTCGTCGGCGCGCGTGACGACCGAGATGCGGATCTCCGACGTCGAGATCATCTCCATGTTGACCCCGGCGCTGCTCATCGCGCGGAAGAACTTCGCCGAGACGCCCGGGTGGCTGCGCATGCCGGCGCCGACGAGGGAGAGCTTGCCGATCTGGTCGTCGTACTGCAGCTGCTCGAAGCCGACCTCGGCCTGGATCGCGGTGAGGCGGGCGATGGCGCTCGGCCCGTCGCTCTTCGGCAGCGTGAAGGAGACGTCGGTGCGGCCCGTCGTCGCGGCGACGTTCTGGACGATCATGTCGATGTTGACGCCCTCGGCCGCGACCGCCTCGAAGATCTCCGCGGCCTTGCCGGGGCTGTCGGGCACGCCGACGACCGTGATCTTGGCCTCGGAGCGGTCGTGCGCGACGCCCGAGATGATCGCCTGCTCCACGGGAAGGTCCTCCATCGATCCGGTGACGGTGGTGCCGGGCTTGGTCGAGAAGCTCGAGCGCACGTGGATGGGCACGCCCGAGCGGCGGCCGTACTCCACGCAGCGGAGCATGAGCACCTTGGCGCCGCACGCCGCGAGCTCGAGCATCTCCTCGTAGGTGACGGTGTCGAGCTTGCGCGCGGTGGGCACGATGCGCGGGTCGGCGGTGAAGACGCCGTCGACATCGGTGTAGATCTCG
>NZ_JBBHZF010000038.1:0-1236 GCF_037482365.1 Pseudokineococcus sp. 1T1Z-3 | reverse complement strand
GAGCGTGTGAGGCCGCAGAGACCAGGGAGAAGCGACTGTTTACTAAAAACACAGGTCCGTGCGAAGTCGTAAGACGATGTATACGGACTGACGCCTGCCCGGTGCTGGAACGTTAAGGGGACGGGTTAGCTTCACGGCGAAGCTCAGAACTTAAGCGCCAGTAAACGGCGGTGGTAACTATAACCATCCTAAGGTAGCGAAATTCCTTGTCGGGTAAGTTCCGACCTGCACGAATGGCGTAACGACTTCTCCGCTGTCTCAACCGCGAACTCGGCGAAATTGCACTACGAGTAAAGATGCTCGTTACGCGCAGCAGGACGGAAAGACCCCGGGACCTTCACTATAGTTTGGTATTGGTGCCTGGTGTGGCTTGTGTAGGATAGGTGGGAGACTGTGAGGCTGGCACGCCAGTGCTGGTGGAGTCGTCGTTGAAATACCACTCTGGTCATACTGGTCGTCTAACTTCGGTCCGTGATCCGGATCAGGGACAGTGCCTGATGGGTAGTTTAACTGGGGCGGTTGCCTCCTAAAGTGTAACGGAGGCGCTCAAAGGTCCTCTCAGCCTGGTCGGTCATCAGGTGGTGAGTGCAAGTGCACAAGAGGGCTTGACTGTGAGACTGACGGGTCGAGCAGGGACGAAAGTCGGAACTAGTGACCCGGCCGTGGTGTGTGGAAACGCGGTCGCTCAACGGATAAAAGGTACCCCGGGGATAACAGGCTGATCTTGCCCAAGAGTCCATATCGACGGCATGGTTTGGCACCTCGATGTCGGCTCGTCGCATCCTGGGGCTGGAGTAGGTCCCAAGGGTTGGGCTGTTCGCCCATTAAAGCGGTACGCGAGCTGGGTTTAGAACGTCGTGAGACAGTTCGGTCCCTATCCGCTGCGCGCGTTGGAGACTTGTGAAGGGCTGTCCCTAGTACGAGAGGACCGGGACGGACGAACCTCTGGTGTGCCAGTTGTCCTGCCAAGGGCATGGCTGGTTGGCTACGTTCGGGAGGGATAACCGCTGAAGGCATCTAAGCGGGAAGCCTGCTTCGAGATGAGGTCTCCGTGCCACTTTGGGTGGTGTGAGGCTCCCGGTAGACGACCGGGTTGATAGGCCGGGTGTGGAAGCGGGGTAACTCGTGGAGCTGACCGGTACTAATAGGCCGATGGCTTGACCACTTCGTGTGTTTGCGTCCACTGTGCGGTTCTGGGGCTGCACGCCCCTTCCTGTCCCCTTGGTTGTTGGGGGG
>NZ_JBBHZF010000037.1:0-1096 GCF_037482365.1 Pseudokineococcus sp. 1T1Z-3 | reverse complement strand
CGCGGGCCGAGGGCCGACCTGCCGTGAAGTCCCGGGTGCTGCGGGGGCGGTCAGCGAGGGGGCTGGTTGACGAGCTCGGTCATCGTGGTGATCTCGGCCTCCTGGCCCTCGATGATCTCGGTCGCCAGCTGCTTGACCTGCGGGTCGGCGCCGTTCTCGAGCTCGGTGCGGGCCATCTCGACCGCGCCGGTGTGGTGCTCGATCATCATCGACAGCCACATCTGGTCGAACTCGCGGCCCGAGGCGGCCTCCAGAGTGGCCATGTCCTCCTCGTCCATCATCCCGCTCATCGACCCCGAGCCGTGGTCCATGCCCTCCATCGCGCTCATGTCGGCCGAGGGTGCGGGCTCACCGAGGCCTTCGAGCAGCTGGGCCATCTCCTCCATCTCCGGGCCCTGGGCCTGCTCGATCTGGGTGGCCAGGTCCAGCACGGCCTGGTTGTCGGTGCGGCCTTCCGCGAGGGCAGCCATCTCGGTTGCCTGGGCGTGGTGGGGGTACATCATCTGCAGGAACATCACGTCGGCGGCCTCGCCGGTCGGAGTGTCCTGGCTGTGCTCGCCGTCGCCCTCGGTGGCCGAGGAGCTGCTGGTGGGGCTGGGGGTGCTGCCCGAGCCCATGTCCATGCCGGGCATCGAGGCGTTGTCGCCGCAGCCGGCCAGGACCAGGGCGCTGGTCAGGGCGAGGGCGGGCATCACGGTGCGGATCTTCACGAAGTTCTCCTTGCGGCTGTGTGCTGCGGGGTAGGTGCACGCGAAGCACGTGGTGCTCGCGCGTGAGGACAGGGCCCGGAGGGCGTCGGGGTCGACGGCTCCGGTGACCTGTCACACCCGCAGCAGGGACAGCTGCGCCAAGGACAGATGGCTCCAGGGTGGGACGCCCAGCACCGCCCGCGCGGGTGGGCGGCGGCCCTGCTCGTTGCGCCGGACGTCGAGGTCCAGCACCGGCAGCCGGTGGCGGCGCCGGCCCCACGCGGCAGCACCGGCCAGCAGCAGCCCGCCGACGACCGCCAGGCACAAGTGCCCCAACGACATCGCGTGGTCCGCGCCCTGGCAGTGCACGCAGTCATGACCGGACGGATCGGCCGGACCGTCGTGTA
>NZ_JBBHZF010000036.1:0-1070 GCF_037482365.1 Pseudokineococcus sp. 1T1Z-3 | reverse complement strand
TCGACCTCGGTGCCGACCATGGCGTCGTAGACGGGGTCCCCCTTCTGGAGCAGGGTGCCGACGACGGCGCGCTTGCCGCGGGTGCCCGGCACCTTGGCGGGCACGTCCTCCAGACGGGTGATCGCGGCGACCATGCGGACGGCACCCTCGACGGAGAACGTGGCGATGCGCTCCTTGGCCGCGCGAGGGCCGAGCACCCAGACGCCCCGGTTCTGGTCGAAGTTCTCCTGGTCGGTGTGGGTGGGCGACCAGCCGGTCCAGGTGCGCGACCAGTCGTCGACGGCCGGGTCCTGCGGGACGGTCGGGCCGAGCTTGAAGTTGATGGGCACGGTGACGCCTTCCTCTGACGGTAACGACCTGGGGCCTGGGCGACGTCGTAGACGGTAGCTCGTCGATCGAAATAAAGCCAGCCCCGGGGCGTGGTCGTCACGCCGAACGGGTCACGGAGGCGCGGGTCGCCCAGAAACGATGGTTTCTTGCACACCGGGTGGCGGGGTCGTCGAGGGGCGTTCGATTGCCTGTGCCACATGACGCGAGCTTGTGGAGCAGTGGAGCAACAGACACCCTTTTTGGGACAGTTGTCGACTGGTGCGCGTGTCGCGTGGGCGGTCGGGGCCTCGGTCGTGGCGTCGGTCAGGGCTGCCGACCGGGGTGAGGTGGCGTCTCTACCCTGCGGCTATGCCCGTGCCCCGTCTCCCGCACGCGGGCGCCCCACGGTTGCCGGGGGCGTGGTTGGCGGCCGTGCTGGTCGTGGTGGTGGTCGCCGTCCTAGGGGCTCACCACCATCAGACGGGCGCGGACGGGCCTGCCGACGCGCGGTCAGCTGCGGTCCATGGGGGTCTTGCCGCTCACGTGCACGGTGATGCCCCTGCCGGGTACTCCGGCCAGTCCGGGCATGTAGGGCATTCGGGATCGGGGGAGCACTCGGGTGCTCATCCCAGCGGTCACCTGGCCGGGCAGAGGGCAGAGGTGGCTGCCGCGGCGGGCCGGTCCGGTCGAGCCGGTGCTGACCGGTCGTGGGTGGTCGGGGTCGTCGGGGTGGCGCTGCTGGCGTGGGCCACCCGGGCGCA
>NZ_JBBHZF010000035.1:0-983 GCF_037482365.1 Pseudokineococcus sp. 1T1Z-3 | reverse complement strand
CGCCCCCAGCTGACCGACATCCAGGTCCACGGCGGTACCGACCCTGCCGAGGTGCTGCGGCTGGCCGCGGCGCTCGAACGGTCCTCCGAGCACCCCCTGGCCCATGCCGTCGTCACCGCGGCCGACGAGCGGTCGAGCCCTGCGGCCTCGACGGTCCCGCAGGTCAGCGACTTCACCGCCCCTGCCGGGCGCGGGGTGTCCGGGGTCGTCGACGGCCACCGCGTGCTGGTCGGCAGCGCCGCGCACCTGCGCGAGCACGACGTCGACCCCTCCCCGTTGGCGGACCACGCCGAGCGGGTCCGGAACGGCGCCGCGACCGCCGTGCTGGTCGCTGTCGACGGCGCCCCAGCCGCGGTGCTGGCGATCGCCGACCCGATCCGCCGGACCACTCCCGAGGCGCTGGCGGCGCTGCGCTCCGAAGGGATCGAGGTGGTGATGCTCACCGGTGACGCCCACGCCACCGCCGCCGCGGTCGCCGGGCAGGTCGGCATCGACCGGTTCGAGGCCGAGGTCACCCCCGAGCGCAAGCACGAGGTCGTCGCCGATCTCCGCGCTCAGGGGAGGGTCGTGGCGATGGTCGGCGACGGCGTCAACGACGCCCCCGCCCTGGCCGCGGCCGACGTGGGCGTGGCGATGGGCACCGGCACCGACGTCGCCCTGGAGAGCGCCGGCGTCACCCTGCTGCAGGCCGACCTGACCGCCCTGGTCCGCGCCCGCCGCCTGTCACGGGCGACCATGCGCAACATCCGCCAGAACCTGGTCTTCGCGTTCATCTACAACGGCGCGGGCATCCCGATCGCCGCGGGCGTGCTGTACCCCGCCACCGGGCTGCTGCTGTCCCCCGTCATCGCCGCGGCCGCGATGGCCCTGTCGTCCTTCAGCGTCATCGCCAACGCCCTGCGGTTGCGCACCACCACCACCTGAGCCGAACCTGCCCCGAACCCACAGCACGGCCACCGACGCCCGCGATGCCCCCCCCCCCC
>NZ_JBBHZF010000034.1:0-803 GCF_037482365.1 Pseudokineococcus sp. 1T1Z-3 | reverse complement strand
CGAGAGACACGACAGGCGGCAGCCGCGCCAGCGTAAATGGTATCTACGCTTTACGACCTGCACGCCAGTAGATGTAGGTGAAAAGGATGCCCAGGAAGAGCCCCACCAGGGTTGCCGGCAAGCCCGTCCAGGTCTCCGCCAAGTAAAAAGACGCAGTAATAAGTGCCGCAGTGACGACAGTGGTGATGCCGAGAGCCCACTTATTGGCCTTGGACTGACGAGCTGGTGCTCTGTCAAGAAGTCCAGTGACAGCAACTGTCCCGAATAGCGTCAAAAGAACCGGCCTCAGCACGACGTCATCTAGCGGGATGACTTTGGTCAGCATGAGCGGCGCGGCGAGAAGGACGAGGAAAAGGCAGGTGAGACCAGTCATTATCCAGCCATGACGGTCCTTGCGTATTCGCTGAGTTAGGGAGCGAACCAGTATTCCCACAGTGAAAACGCCTCCAAGAAGGGCAGCTAGCACACCTAAGGCGAATACGGTAAGGCGCATCAGGTGTACTTCTGCGGAGGCCAGGGCCAAGCCGCCAGGCGGGCGTCGGCGTCGGTGACGGTGGGGATGCCGGGCGCGGGTCGTCGGTCGTTGTAGGCGTGGGCGAGGAGGAGGTCGCGGCTGTCGAGGACGGCGTCGGCCCACAGGTTCTCGCCGGCGCCGGAGGCGCCGTCGGCGCGCATCGCGGCGTCGAGGATGGCGGCGAGCTTGATGGCTTGGGCGCGGGTGAGGCCGACGACGTCGTCGTCGCCGGGTTGGGGCTCGTCGAGGAGGGCTTGGCGGCGGTCCTCGGGGGTGGGCTCGAGCGGGG
>NZ_JBBHZF010000033.1:0-722 GCF_037482365.1 Pseudokineococcus sp. 1T1Z-3 | reverse complement strand
CGAGCCCGGCAGGCCGCCGGGGACCGCCCGCCCACCACGGTGACACTGCGTCCCACCAACAGCGCCCATGTCCTCGCCGAGGTGCGGAGCGGCACCGCCCAGCTCGGCTTCGTTGAAGGCGCACAAGCACCAGTCGACCTGCCCTGGCAGGCCGTGGCCCACGATGAGCTGGTCGCGGTCGTCGCCCCCGGGCACCCCTGGGCCCGACGTCGAGGCCGGCTGCGGGCCGCCGACCTGGTCGCGGAGCCCCTGGTGTGCCGGGAGGTCGGCTCGGGCACCCGTCAGGTCCTCGACGAGGCGCTACGAGCGCAAGGCCACCCACCGGTCACCCCGCTGCTCGAGCTCGGCACCGCCACCGCCGTCCGCGAAGCCGTGCGGGCCGGCGGCGCCGCGGCGGTGCTGTCCAGGCTCGCGGTGGCCGACGACCTCGCCGGCCACCGACTGATCGCCCTCGACGTCGAAGACCTCGACCTGCGCAGAACCCTGCGTGCCGTCTGGGTCAGCGGCCACCAGCCACCCCAAGGCCCAGCGCGAGACCTGCTCGCCCTCACCACGCGTCGACCCCACCACCCTCGCCGTACCCCTGCCAGCACCGTTTGACGCACCCGACCGGCAAGGCACCCGCTCAGGTCGGTGTGAGAGCGGCGCTACGCCGTCGGCCGGGACAGCGACAACCCGCCGGGCTTACTAATCGCGCGGGCTCGTCGACGAGCGATGAGCCG
>NZ_JBBHZF010000032.1:0-685 GCF_037482365.1 Pseudokineococcus sp. 1T1Z-3 | reverse complement strand
GACGGGCACTGACACGGCCGAGGTTGCCTCACGGCTCAGCAGCCTGGTGCGGCGCAGAGCCGTTGGACTCAGCCGGGCTTCGACCCATGCCGTGATGGCCCGCTCGACGTCGTCACCGGTCAGGGCGGGATGGAACAGATCCGCAAAGGAGCTGGTCAGGGCCCACCGGCCCTTCGACGAGTTGGGCGCGAGGTCGGGACGAGTCCGGGCGGCCGAGTTGCTGCGGAGTTTGGGCCACGTCTCGTCGCGCAGCGTCTCGCGGCTGTTCTCGCGGTACCACCCGTTGGTGTCGACACCCCAGGACGTGAGCAGGCTCGAGAGCGACTCCTGCTTCTTGGTCGACGCGACGTACCAGGCCCGACGGTCCTCCTCGGTCGTCCTGGCGGTGAGGACCTGCTCGTTCATCCACAGCACGGTGGTGGGACGCGCCCACGGCACATCGCCCGGGACGGGGCCCTCGTCGGGGACGACCGCGTCGACGTAGAGCATCGCGGCGACGGCACGAGCCGCCATCGGCCCGTTCATCGCCGTGTCGAACCCGGGGCGGGGGAACAGGATGTTGAGCCGCCGCTGGACCTCGGCGACGTCGGGGTAGGCCTTCACGAGGTCCCTCCGGGGCGGTAGGCGCGGGCGACAGCGGCCGCGAGGTCATCGGGGGGCAGGGCGTCCCAGGCGCGCAGGACGT
>NZ_JBBHZF010000031.1:0-667 GCF_037482365.1 Pseudokineococcus sp. 1T1Z-3 | reverse complement strand
GATGGCCCAGGACGGTCCGAGTCCGGCGGCGGACAGGGCGTCGAGAGTCACGAGGGTGGCTACGCCACCGCCCAGGACGGTGCGGGCGAGGGTGATGCGGTCGGCCGGACCACTCCAGTGGTCTGGGCGTCGCGCGACAGCCAGTGCGGCCACGCCGACGAAGCACACACCGACGGCCACCGCGACGACCCCGGTGACGACATCGGCCCCGGTGCGGGAGGCGGTCGCGACCACGATGACGGTACAGACGGCCATGGCGGTCAGGACGGTGACCACCGCGTCGCGGTGAGCCGTGCCGCACCGGCGCTGCTGCTGAGCCCCCCGGCCCTGTCGACTCGAAGGGCTCTGGTAGGTCTTCTTGAGCCGCCTCGTTCGAGGGTGCCCGGGGGGCTGTGGCCCCGGGGCGTCGACGGTGGGCCTGCTCGGTGAGGTCGCGGGTCTTGCTGCGGCGGGGGGCTGGGGCACGTCAGCGGTCGTCACCGTGCATCTCCTGCCGACGGGAGGCTCGGCGTGAGGAGGTTGCGAGTTCGGCTCGCAGACAGGTCGAGCTCGACCGCGACGTCGTCCCCGAGGACGAAGCGCCGCGAGGGCGCCCGTAGCGCGTCGGCCATGAGGTCGGTCCCCTCGAAGCGCAGGCCCGGGACGCCGTCGCCGACGAGCACGGGCG
>NZ_JBBHZF010000030.1:0-662 GCF_037482365.1 Pseudokineococcus sp. 1T1Z-3 | reverse complement strand
CGAGCAGCCCAGACAGCGCCCAGGTGCCGTCGTCGGTCTGGGTGCACCGCAGCTGGGCCTGGCGGGCTTGCCGTGCCTCGGTGCGGGCGAGGTCGTCACCCAGGCCTGACCCGGGGCCGTGGCCTGGGTCGAGGCGGGCGGTCAGGTGCCGGCCGACGTAGGCCAGGCGTCTCGGGTCGAGGTGCGCGGCCTGGGCGATGAGGAACGTCTGGGCCTCGGCGCGGGTGTCGGCGTCGAGGCTGGGGTGCAGGCGTCCCATCGCGGCGGCGATGACCCCGGCCTGCTCGGCGGTGACGGCACCGGCGGCCAGCGCCTTCCCGGTCGCGGCCAAGGGGCCTTGGAGGTCGACGGCGAGGGTGACGCGGCGGCGGGCGTGCTCGGCCCGGGTGGTGGTGGCCGCGCAGAGCCAGTCCGCGGTCGAGGGTCCCCCGCCTGCGGCCTCGAGGCCGCGTTCGTCGGCGACGGCGAGCAGGCGGAGCCGGGCGGCGTCCAGGCGGGCGGCCTGGACCTCCAGGGCGAGGACGGCGTCGCGGACCTCGCCCTCGCTGGCCCGCCACAGCTGGGCAGCGAGCAGCTGGTCCAGCGCCCCGGCCACGGCCTCGACGGCCTCCGGCAGCGCGGGCGGCGCTGCCGCGGCCGCTGGCGCGGCACCAGAGGCAGCG
>NZ_JBBHZF010000029.1:0-517 GCF_037482365.1 Pseudokineococcus sp. 1T1Z-3 | reverse complement strand
CTCTGCGATCACTCCTGGCCAGGACCTACGGAGCCAACGGCGGAGGGATCGTGCGCGTGTGCTCGTCGGGTACGACGGAGCACTCCGACGGTCGCGCGTACGACTGGATGAAGGACGCGAGGAATACCTCTGACGTCGCCGATGTCGAGGCCTTCCTGGGATGGCTGGTCGGACCGGACGCCGACGGGGTGACGGCTGGCAACGCACGTCGCCTGGGCGTCATGTACGTCATCTGGGACAGCCGCATCTGGGCCAGTTACCGCCCGACGTGGCGTGCCTACACAGGAGCGAGCCCGCACACCGACCACGTGCACATCTCCCTGACGTGGGACGGGGCCATGGGCCGGACGTCCTTCTGGAAGGGCCGGACCCTCTCCGGTCACGACTTCGGCCCGTGCCGGGCCGTGGTCGGTCAGCCCGTTCCGCCGTACAAGGGCCGCAACACCTCTCCTTGTCCTGCTCCTGCCCCTGTGCCCCCTCCGGCTCCTGCGCCGGTTCCGGTTCCGGTGGGTGTGCC
>NZ_JBBHZF010000028.1:0-514 GCF_037482365.1 Pseudokineococcus sp. 1T1Z-3 | reverse complement strand
CCCGCAGCCCCCAGCCGCCACCGGCCGGTCCGCAGCACCTCCTCGACGTACCGGTCGGCCCGGGTCGCCACGAGGGCGAAGCCCACGACCTGGCCCAGGTCGTCGACCGCGACGACCCCGCGGCCATGGGGCACCGCCACGAAGGTGCGATGCCAGCGCCGCAGGAAGCCGGCACCCAGCTGCGGGAACAGGCCCACCGACAGGTACTGGTGGTGAAGCCCGGCGGTCACCTGACAGTCGTCGTCTCTCATCGGCCGCAGCGCCGTCCTGGCCATCGGCCTGGACGAGTCGGCACTGCGGTAGTCGTCGTGCTCCCGGTGACCCGGGTCGTGCTGAAAGCGCGCGGGCATGCGTCATCGGCCCTCTGGTGACGAACGAGCACTGCCGCGGCCCCGAGGCCGGCGACGGTGATGACCTCAGAAGGCGGTCAGACCCTCCGCAGGCACAGCTGCGTCAAGGACGGGCCCGCCAGCACCCACACCGACCCACGCACCAGCGGAGGACCCCGGAGCCC
>NZ_JBBHZF010000027.1:0-67375 GCF_037482365.1 Pseudokineococcus sp. 1T1Z-3 | reverse complement strand
TCGACACGAGCCTGCCCGCGGTCGTGTCGCTGCTGCTGCACTACGCCGACATCGTGAGGCCGATCTCGCTGCTCGGGTGATCCGTGGCGAGGCGATCGAGATCTACCGGTCCAGGTGTGCGTCAGGTCCGGACCGCCCGAGCCACCGCAAGTCGGACGGCTGGCCGCCGGCCCCCGACGCCTCGGGGCCGAGAGCCCTCCCTGGCGACCGGTCAGGTCGAGTCTGCACATCCCCGCCCGCGGCGAGGCCGAGCTCCTCCCTAGGTGACCCCCACCAGGAGCGCGGCTACGACGACGACGGTGCCCAGTGCCCCGACCGCGAGGGCGGTGAAGTGCCTGGTCTGCTTCCTCAACAGCAGGTACGCGAAGGCGCCGTAACCACCAATGCTCAAGAGTGCCCCCAGGGCCAAGGCGGCAAGAATACCCATTAGCAGTGACTTCTCTTCGCAGACGCGGGTGGTCTTCCCGCCGCCGGGGCAGGCGTGGTCTCCCCGAGGCGCTGATCATGTCGCCTCACCACGGCGACCACCACGAGCTCGGGCGGAGACCACCCCTCAGGTGGACCTCGCCTCGGAGCCAGGACGGGGGACCGGCTCGAGCGGTGCACGCCCACTGTCCCGAGCATGCGAGAGGCGACGACCGCTCGGATGAGGCGGGGGTGGCCTTCCTTCGCCGGACGTGCGGGCCGGCAGGCTTCCTCCGGGGCGCGGGGGATACTGGCTCCATGAGCTCTCCCGTCCCCGTCTCCCTCGGCATGCCCGCCGCCCCGCCGCCCGTGCTGGCGCCGCGCCGCAAGACCCGCAAGATCAAGGTGGGCACCGTGGACGTCGGGGGGGACGCGCCCGTCAGCGTCCAGTCGATGACCACGACGCCGACGACGGACATCAACGCGACCCTCCAGCAGATCGCCGAGCTCACCGCCACGGGCTGCGACATCGTCCGCGTCGCCTGCCCGAGCCAGGACGACGCCGACGCGCTGCCGGCCATCGCGCAGAAGTCGCAGATCCCGGTCATCGCCGACATCCACTTCCAGCCCAAGTACGTCTACGCCGCCATCGACGCCGGCTGCGCCGCCGTCCGGGTCAACCCGGGCAACATCCGCAAGTTCGACGACCAGGTCGCCTCCATCGCCAAGGCCGCCAAGGACGCCGGGGTCAGCATCCGCATCGGCGTCAACGCCGGCTCCCTCGACAAGCGGATCATGGACAAGTACGGCAAGGCGACGCCCGAGGCGCTCGTGGAGTCCGCCGTCTGGGAGGCCTCGCTGTTCGAGGAGCACGACTTCCACGACTTCAAGATCTCCGTCAAGCACAACGACCCCGTCGTCATGGTCCGCGCCTACGAGCTGCTCGCCGAGCGCGGGGACTGGCCCCTGCACCTCGGCGTGACCGAGGCCGGGCCCGCCTTCCAGGGCACCATCAAGTCGGCCACCGCCTTCGGGGCGCTGCTGAGCAAGGGCATCGGCGACACCATCCGCGTCTCGCTGTCCGCGCCGCCGGCCGAGGAGGTCAAGGTCGGCAACCAGATCCTCGAGTCGCTCAACCTGCGCCCGCGCAAGCTGGAGATCGTCTCCTGCCCCTCGTGCGGGCGGGCGCAGGTGGACGTCTACACCCTCGCCGACCAGGTCACCGCCGGCCTGGAGGGCATGACCGTGCCGCTGCGCGTGGCCGTCATGGGGTGCGTCGTCAACGGGCCCGGCGAGGCCCGCGAGGCCGACCTCGGCGTCGCCTCCGGCAACGGCAAGGGGCAGATCTTCGTCAAGGGCGAGGTCATCGCCACCGTGCCCGAGGACCAGATCGTCGCGACCCTCATCGCCGAGGCCGAGCGCCTGGCCGAGCAGATGGGCGAGCCCGCCGGGGACGCCGCCGGGCCTGGCGCCGCCGCCTCTGCGCCGACCGTCAGCGTCGGCTGAGCGTGCCGCTGCGCAGCTCGACCCGCACCCTGCTGCGCGGGCTGGCCGTCACCGACCACGTGCTCGAAGTCCCCCTGCGCTGGGACCTCGGCGACGCCCGGCGCGGTCGCCGGCTGCCGGGGACGGGCCCTGTCGCGGCCGCGGACCCCGGCCCGACGCTGCAGGTCCTGGCCCGCGAGGTGGTCGACGTCACCCGACGCGACGAGGACCTGCCGCTGCTGCTCTTCCTCCAGGGCGGCCCTGGCGGCAAGAGCCCGCGGCCCGTGCCCGGCGGCGGCTGGCTCGCGGCAGCCACGAAGACCCACCGGGTCGTCCTGCTCGACCAGCGCGGCACCGGCCGCAGCACCCGCGTGGACCGCAGCCGCGCCGCGGAGATCACCGCCAGCGGCGGGGACGCCGCCCTGGCCGCCTACCTCGGCCACCACCGCGCCGACGCGGTCGTCGCCGACGCCGAGCACGTGCGGCACACCCTCTACGGCGGGCGCCGCTGGGAGTCCCTCGGCCAGAGCTACGGCGGCTTCGTCACCCTCACCTACCTCTCCCGTGCGCCGCACGGCCTGGCCGCCTGCTACGTCACGGGCGGCCTCGCCGGGCTCACGGCCAGCGCGGAGGAGGTGTACACGCGGCTCTACCCGCGCGTCCTGGAGCGCGGGGCGCGGCACGCCGCCCGCTTCCCCGGCGACGACGCGCTGCTCGCCGCCCTCGCCGACCGCCTCGACGACGAGGACGTGCGGCTGCCGTCGGGGGACCGGCTCACCCCTCGCCGCCTGCAGCTGCTGGGGCTCGGGCTCGGGCGCGGCGACGGTTCCGACGAGCTGCACTGGCTGCTCGACGAGGCCTTCCGCGACGGGCCGGAGACCACCCGCGGGCCGCTCGCGCCGTCCTTCCTCGCCGCGGTCGAGGCCGAGACCGACGAGGCGGGCGCGCCCCTGTACGTCGTGATGCACGAGTCGATCTACGCCCAAGGCCCCGAGCGTGGCCAGGGGCCGACGGCGTGGGCGGCGCAGCGGCTGCTGCCGCCGGAGCTGGCCGAGAGCGCCCGCCCGGTGCGGCTGCGGGGGGAGATGACCTACCCCTGGCAGCTGGAGGAGGTCGCCGCGCTGCGGGCCTTCCGGGGCGCCGCCGACCTGCTGCACGCGCGGGAGGACTGGGACCCGCTCTACGAGGAGGACGTGCTCGGCGGCAACGAGGTCCCCGTGGCCGCGCTGGCCTACCACGACGACCTCTACGTCGACGTCGAGCTGTCGCTCGCCACCGCGCGCGCCGTCGGCGCCGTCGACGTCTGGGTCACCAACGAGTGGCAGCACGACGGCCTGCGCGCCTCGGGCGGCGCGGTGCTCGAGCGGCTGCTCACCTCCGTCGCCGAGCGCGGCGGCCCCCTGCGCTGAGCCGTCGCCGCAGCCGTGCCAACCCCTGGGGTCGATCTCGGCCGCCGCGTCGTCCCTGCCGCCTCGGCGCCGGGGTGGTGAGATGGCGGACGTGCTGCGGACCGGGGCGAGGGTGCTCGGCGACGGCGACCGCGAGGAGCTGCTCGCCCTGTGCGCGCGCGACGCCGTCACCAACGTCTTCGTCGCCGGTCGCGTGGAGACCCACGGCGCGGACGCCCGCCGGCTCGGGGGCGAGCTGTGGGGTTTCGGGCCGCCCGGTGACCTGCAGGCGGCCTGCTGGTCCGGCGCCAACCTCGTGCCCGTCGAGGCGGGGGAGCCGGCGCTCGACGCCTTCGCCGCGCGCGCCCGCGCCCAGGGGCGGCGCTGCTCCTCCATCGTCGGGCCGGCCGACGCCGCCCTCGGCCTCTGGCACCGGCTGAGGCCTTCCTGGGGCCGGGCGCGAGAGGTCCGGCAGCGCCAGCCGCTGCTCGTCCTCGACGGTCCCGCGGCGGTCGAGCCCGACCCGCTGGTGCGGCGCTCGGTCGAGGAGGACCTCGACGTGCTCCTGCCGGCGTGCGTGGCGATGTTCACCGAGGAGGTGGGCTACTCGCCCGTCGGTGGCGACGGTGGTCGCGCCTACCGGTCCCGGGTGGCCGAGCTCGTGCGCACCCGGCGCTCCTTCTTGCGCCTGGACGCGGGGGAGGGGCCGGCATTGCGGCCCGTGCTCGCGCCGGGGACCGCGCGCCGGGTCGCCTTCAAGGCCGAGCTCGGGGCCGTCTCCTCTGGCGCCGTCCAGGTGCAGGGCGTCTTCGTCGACCCGCAGCTGCGGGGCCGCGGCCTGGCCGCCCCGGGCACGGCGGCGGTGGCCCGCCTGGCCCGCGAGCGGTCCGAGGTCGCCGTCAGCCTCTACGTCAACGACTTCAACACCGCCGCGGTGGCGGCCTACCGGCGCGCGGGGTTCCGTGCGGTCGGCACGCTCGCGACCGTGCTCTTCTGAGCCGTCCGGCGGGGCGCGAGCCGGCCGGACGAGACCTCCTGGCTGCGTCGGCTCCGGTGCCCGCCGGCGCCGACCTCACCGCGGGAGCACCGGACTTCGACCCATCCGCCCCGCCCTTGGCGCCGAACCCCGGACGTCACCTCATCGGCGCAGGCGTCGTCTCGCTGTGTGACGAGCACTGCCACTAGCCCTCTCACGGCGCTGGTCGCCGCCCTTAAGGGTGACTCCGGCCCGATCGTGCGCGGAATCCTCGACGCGGGGGACGACAGCGTGTGACCATGAGATCTCCGTGGCGCCGAGGACGTCGCTGCACCTGAACATCCACCACGGAGGACAGCCCCGCATGGCCGCAGACGCCGCGAGCTCCCCGCACGTGCCCTCGCCCGTACCGGGTGGGGGCGCGGGGCCGCCGTCCGCAGGTGCCTCCCTCACCGGCGTCGACGCCGTCCCGGCGCCGCGCACCCGCGCCGCCTCGCGCCTGGCCGCGGTCGTCGAGCGCTCGGCCGGGCGGGAGGAGACCGCCCGGGTCGCCGACGCCGACGGCATGCTCGCCGCCGCCGCGGCGACCGGTGGGCACCGGCGCCAGGGGGTCGACGTCCGGTCGGTCGTCGCCCTCGGCGGAGACCTCGTCGTCGTCGTCGCCGCCGCCCTCGCGGTCGAGCTGCACAGCCTCATGGCCGTGCTGACGGCGGCTCTGCTCGTCTTCGCCCGCACCACGCTCGGGCTCTACCAGCGTCGGCTCGGTCTCAGCGTCCTCGACGAGTTCCCCCGCGCCGTCCAGAGCACCGTCCTGACCCTCGGCGTCGCCAGCATCTCCGTCGTGCTCTGGGGCAGCTCCCAGCTGCTGGCGCCGACGACGCTCTTCCTCACGCTCTTCCTCGCGGCGTCCACCGCCCTGCGCGTCGGTCTCTACGCCGGGCTGCGCGCCCGTTTCCGCAGGGACCCCGCCACACGGCGGCGGACCCTCGTGCTCGGGGCCGGGGCGGTCGGCCGCGAGCTGGTCGCCGCGATGCAGAAGCACCCCGAGCGCGGGCTGCTGCCCGTCGGCTACATCGACGGCCGCAGCCGCAGCCGCGGTCTCGACCGCGACGTCCCCGTGCTCATGGAGGACGAGGCCCGCCTGCACGAGGCCCTCGACAACCACCGCGTCGACACGGTCGTCGTCGCCTACAGCAGCCAGCCCGAGGCCGAGGTCGTGGACAGCGTCATCGTCGCCGCCTCCCACGGCTGCGAGGTGCTCGTGGTGCCGCGCCTGTTCGAGCTGCAGCACGACGGCCAGGACGTCGAGAGCCTGTGCGGCACCCCGTTGGTGCGGCTGCGCACCGACGTCATGTCCTCCCCCACCTGGATGGTCAAGCGCCTCGTCGACCGCGGCCTCGCGCTGCTCGCGATCGTCGTGCTGGCGCCCGTGCTCCTGGGCGTGGCCGTCGCCGTCGCCGTCGACTCCGGCCGACCGGTGCTCTTCCGGCAGGAGCGGGTCGGGCTGTGGTCGCGGCCGATCACGGTGCTGAAGTTCCGCTCGATGCGGCCCGCCACCGAGGAGGAGAGCCGCACCAACTGGAACATCGCCAAGGACTCCCGCCTCAGCCCGATCGGCCGGTTCCTGCGCAAGAGCTCGCTGGACGAGCTGCCGCAGCTGTTCAACATCCTGCGCGGTGACATGAGCCTCGTCGGCCCGCGCCCCGAGCGGCCGACGTTCGTGCGGCAGTTCAGCCGCGACCACACCCGCTACTGGGCCCGCCACCGCGTGCCGGTCGGCCTCACCGGCTGGTCACAGGTCAACGGGCTGCGCGGCGACACGTCGATCCAGGACCGCGCGCGCTACGACAACTACTACATCGCCAACTGGTCGCTGTGGCTGGACGCCAAGATCGTCCTGCTCACGCTGCGCGAGGTCTTCCGCGGGGGCGGCGCATGAGTGCGCCCACGGCGCAGCCGGCGACCTCGTCGGCGCCCCCGCCGCCGGGGCGCCGGGCCCGTCGGCTCGTCGTCGTCGCCGTGGCGCTGGTGCTGGCCGTCGCCGCGGCCCTGCTCGCCTACGTGCTCACCCGGCCCGAGCGGGTGGAGCCGGAGGCCTTCGGTGCGGTGGGCGACGGCGTGGCCGACGACACCGCAGCCCTGCAGGAGGCGCTCGACGCCCTCGAGCCGGGGCAGCGGCTCGTCCTCGCGGACGACGCGGTCTACGCCACCTCCGACGTCATCACCCTCTCCGTGGACGACGTCGAGGTCGTCGGCGGGGCGGAGCTGCGGGCGACGGACGAGGAGCGCTCGTCCTTCCAGGTCGAGGCCGACGACGTCCTGGTCTCAGGAGTCACCTTCACCACGCCGGGCACGACGCAGCGCTGGTCCGCCGAGGACCAGCAGCGGCTGCTGCTGCGCGGCACCGACGGCGTCGAGCTGCGCGACGTCACCGTGCGTGGCTCCGCCGCCGCCGGCGTCTTCGTCGCCGGCGCGTCCACCAACTTCCTGCTCGACGGCGTCCAGGTCGAGGACACCCGCGCCGACGGCATCCACGTCACCCAGGGCTCCAGCGACGGCCGGCTCGTCGACGTCTCCACCTCCCGGACGGGAGACGACGGCGTCGCAGTCGTGTCCTACAGCCAGGACGGGGCGCCGAGCGCACGCATCGAGGTCGAGCGGCCGGTCGTGCGGGAGTCCGATGCCCGAGGGATCTCGGTCGTCGGTGGCGAGGACATCACCTGGACCGACGTGGACGTCGCGCAGACCGCCGCGGCGGGCATCTACGTCGCCACGGAGGGCGACCCGTACTTCACGACGAGCACCTCGGGGGTGCTCGTCGACGGCGCCGTCGTCGTCGACGCCAACATCGACGAGGGCATCGACCACGGCGCGGTCCTCCTCTTCGACGGCAACGACGACTCCTCGTTGTCCGACGTCGCCGTGGTCGACGTCGACATCACCGGGACCCGGCAGACCGCGAGCCGCCAGGTGGGGGTCATCGGCGGCCAGGACGTCGACGGCGTGCGGCTGGAGCGCTTCTCGCTCGTGGGCGGCCCGGCGGCGCTGCTCTCCGCGCCCGCCGCCGGCGCCGACCTCGTCGTCGAGGGCTGGACGTCCGACGGCGAGGAGGTCGACCCGCTCGCGGCGGGGTAGCGCCGCCACCCGTCCGGCGGACGCCGGGCGGAGACGGCCGTGCCGTCGACGCGGCAGGGCTACCCTCCACCAGGGGGGACGACCGGGCCGACGACCGGGCCGGAGGTGCCGGCAGCTCCGTCGGCCAGCAGCTCCATCGCCCACCGGTCACGGTCCGAGCAGGTGTCCTGAGGGCCACCGGAGACATCGCAGCCAGGGTCTGGACCGGACCACGACCAGCGGCGGGCCACCGCCGCGCCAGGAGAGGACCGCACCGTGCGTCGACCGACCGTCAGCCGCCTAGGGGGGACGCAGGTCGTCGTCGCCGTCGTCGTCGTCGCGGCACTCCTCGGGGCCGTCCTCGGTGGCGTCCTCGGGGCCACGAGGTCCGTCAGCTCGACCGCCGCCTCGCTGATGGCGCTGCAGCCGGACAGCTCGGTGACCTCCAACCCCGACGCGAGCCTCGACCCCTCGGTCGACGTCAGCGACGCCTTCCTGCAGACCGAGCTGGTCTACCTCAACAGCGAGCGCTTCACCTCCGAGGTCGAGGACGCCGCCGGCGGCGAGGTGGACCTCGAGGCGACCCGGGTCAACCAGTCGAACGTCGTCCAGGTCTCCGCGACGGCGGACACGCCCCAGGTGGCTCTCGCGGCCGCCGAGATCGCAGCCGAGCGCTACAACGAGGTCCGCGCCGAGCAGGCCGTCGCCCGCCTGGACGAGCAGGCCGCCGCCGTGCAGGACCAGCTGGACACGGTGGTGGGCCAGATCGACGCCGCGAGCACCGGCTCGGTGCTGCCGCCGGACGCGGGCACGGTCACCGCGCTCCAGGGCCGTTACGAGAACCTCCTGACCCTCTCCAGCAGCATCGGCCTCGCCCGCCAGACCGCCGACCAGGGCGCGACCATCCTCCAGCCGGCCGTGGTCTCCGAGCCGGACGGCCTGCCCCCCGCCGCTCTGGGCGTCGTCCTCGGCGCGCTGCTCGGGGCGCTCGCGGGCGCCGGCCTCGCGCTGACCTGGCGGCAGCGCTCGACGACGCTGCGCGGGGAGGCCGACCTCGTCGGGGTCGACGGCGTCCTCGCCCCGCGGGCTCCTCTTGCCGGGGCCGGTGACCTCGTCCCCGTCGGCGCCGGTGCCACCTCGCCCCTCGCCCGCTCGGCCCAGCGCCAGTCGGCTCAGCTGCTCGCCGGACGGGACGACACGCCGGTCGTCGTCGCCATGGTGGGCGCTGGCGAGGGGGCGGGCACGAGCGTGCTCGCCCTGCACCACGCCGCGGCGATGGCCCGCCGCGCGCCGGTCGTGCTCGTCCTCGCGGGCGACGCGGTGCCCGGGGCGACACCGTCCCCGGCCGGCTCCCTGCCCGGCGTCGACACCAGCGGCCGCGGCCTGCTGGACCTCGGCACCCACGGGCACCGCCCTCTCGCCGCCGAGGAGCTGCTGGCCGTCGCGCAGGTCAGCGGGGTCGAGGGCCTGCTCGTCATCACGGCTGGCACGCGTGGTGCCAGCGCCAGCGACCTCGAGCACCTCGCCAACCGCGGCCTCGTGGCGGCGCTGCGCGCGACCGGTCACGACGTCGTCGTCGACGCGCCCTCGCTCGACCGCTCCGGCGCCGGGCCTCGCCTTGCCGCGCTCGCCGACACCTGCGCCCTCGTCGCCGGGCTCTGGGTCTCCTCCCGCGACGACGTCCACGTGGGCGTGCGCGCCCTGACCGCCGACGGCCACGGCCCGGCGGTGCTGCTGGCCGAGCCGGCCAGCCCGCGGGAGCGCCGCGGGCGTGGCGCAGCGGCGGACGCCGTCCCGCCCGTCGGCGACCGGCCGGCCTCCGACGACGCCTCAGGCCCCGGCCCCGACGCGCAGGCGCCGGCCGCCTCGGCGGGCGCGGCTCGTGGGCACGAGGAGGGTCCTGGGCCGGACGAGGGCCATGGCCTGCGCGAGGACCTGGGGCTCGCCGGTGAGCACGACGGCCCCGGCTCGCGCTCGCGGGACGAGGCGGCCCAGGAGGACCAGCCGGAGCGAGCGCGCAGCGGCTCCGGTCGCCGATGACGGCACCGGCCCTGGCGCTCGTCGTCACGACGGTGGGCCGACCCACGGAGTTCGATCGGTTGCTGCGCTCGGTCCTGGCCTCGGACGTCGCCGGCCAGGTGGAGCTGGTGCTCGTGGACCAGAGCCCCGACCAGTCCTGCGCCGCCGTGCTGGAGCGCCTGGCGCCGCCGTCAGCCCCGGGCGCCCTCGCACGCACGGCCCGGACCACCTCAGGACGCGGCGCGTCGGTCGGGCGCAACGTCGGCATGGGGCTGGTGCGCGCGCCGGTCGTCGGCTTCCCCGACGACAACTGCTGGTACACCTCCTCGACCTTGCGGGCCGTCGTCGAGACCTTCGCCTCCGACGGCACCCTCGCGGGGCTCTCCGGGCGCCAGCTCACCGAGAGCGGCCTGCCGTCGATGCTGCGGTGGCGTCGGTCGACCGGACCTATCACGCGGTGGAACTTCCTCCACACCTCGATCATGTCGACGATGTTCTTCCGCAGGGAGGACATGGACGCCGTCGGCCACTTCGACGAGTCGATGGGCGTCGGCTCGGCCGGCTGGTACGGCGCGGGGGAGGAGTCCGACCTCGTCCTGCGCGTCCTGGACGCGGGTGGGCGCGTGCGCTACGACCCCCGCATCGTCGTGCTCCAGGAGGAGCCTCGAGAGGACCCCGACGAGCGGTTCGTCACCAAGATGCTCAGCTACGGCTGCGGCATGGGCCACCTCTGGCGCCTGCACCGGCTCTCACGCCCGCAGCTGCTCTACTACGCGGTCCGCAAGTGCGGTGCCGTGCTCCTGCGCGCCGCCCGTGGCCAGCGGGTCCTGGCCCGTGCCGACGCCGCCTACGTGCGCGGGCTCGTCGCCGGGGTGGTGGACCGGCCGCCCCGGGTCCTGCGCGAGCGAGCCGGGCCTGCCGGCGGGGCCGAGGCGTCGGCACTCCCCAGGGGCCCTGGAGCCGCCCGTGGCTAGCGGGCCAGGAGCCGGGGCGCGGGGTGCCGGGCGGCTGGCGCCCGCACCGGTGGGCGACGGGGGCCCCGCGCGCTCCACGGTGCCGGGAGGGCTCTGGTGGATCTCGCCCGTGGGCGCACTCGCGCTCGTCGTGCCGGTGTCGCTCTGGTACGCCGCCTCGCTGGGCGACGACACCTACCGCCTGCTGTGGCGCACGCCCAAGGTGCTCTCGGGCGAGACGGTGGCGCTGACCGCGGCGGCGGCGCTCGCCTTCCTCGCCGGGGCCGCGGTGGTCCGCTCCCTCGCCCGACGACGCGTGGTGCGACCGTGGCCGGGGCTCGGCCCGGAGAGCCTGCGGCGGCTGGAGCGAGGCTCGAGCGTCGTCTTCTGGCTGACGGCGACCGGGTACCTCGCCTTCGCGGCCGCCGCCGCCGCCCGGGGTCTGTCCCCGGCCGCCCTGGTCCAGGCCTTCGTCGCGCAGGACAACTACGGCTCGGAGTTCCGGGCGCAGCTGGAGCCCGTCCCGGGTGTCACCACGCTCACGCAGGCCGGGCTGGCCTACGTCGTCATGGCGAGCGTCCTGCTCGTGCACCGCTGGGACGCCCGCACTGCGCGCCGGCTGGCGGTCGTGCTCCTCCTGGCGCTCTTCCGCTCCTTCGTCAACACCGAGCGGCTGGCGCTCCTGGAGCTGCTCGTGCCGCTCGCCGTCGTCGCGGCCATGACGCTCCGTCGCCGCGGGCCCGTGGTGGCCCGTCGCGCGGTCGCCCTGGCCCCGGTGGTGCTCGTGCCGCTCGTCGTGGCGGTCTTCGGGGCGTTCGAGTACTCCCGCAGCTGGCAGTTCTTCGAGAGCCGCACCGACCAGACGTTCTGGGGCTTCGTGCTCGCGCGGATCTCGGGGTACTACGCCACCGCCTTCAACAACGGTGCCATCCGGTGGGAGGAGGGCACCTTCGCCGGCCGTCTGCCCTACGAGAGCGTGCAGCTGTTCTGGGACGCGCCGGTCGTCGCCGACCTCGACCTGTACAACCGCCTGTCGGCGGCGACGCCGCTCGCCTCCCAGAATCTGCTGGAGCGCTACGGCAACCCGGAGTTCAACAACCCGGGGGGCCTGACGGTGCCGCTGGTCGACCTCGGCGTCGTCGGCGGCCTGGTTTACCTCGGCCTCGCCGGGGTGCTGCTCGGCCTGGCCTACCAGGCCTTCGTCGAGGGCCGCCTCGTCGGCCTGCTGCTCTACCCGGTGGCCGCCACCGGCGTCTTCGAGCTGCCGCGCTACGTCTACTGGAGCCAGGGCCGGGTCCTGCCGGCCGTGCTGTGCGTCGTCGCGGTCGCCCTCTACGTCGCCCGCGCCCGGGGCTCCGAGCAGGACGGCGGGGCTGGACGCGCTCCCGGCGGGGCCGTCGAGCAGGGCACGCCCGTGCGGCGGCAGGTGCGCTCGTGAGCGGCTCGACCGCAGCCGGACGCGCACCGGGCGACGGGCGTCCGCTGCGCTGGCTGGTCATGGCCACGCACGTGGGCCCGGGCGGCCAGGGCGGCGGCATCGTGCGGTACACGACCCAGCTGGCGGCGGCGCTCGAGCGTCGCGACGACGTCGAGGTGCACGTCCTGGCCGGCGAGGCGAAGGAGTGGTTCCGCGGGTGGCTGCCCGCCGAGCGGGTGCACGCCGCACCACGTCTGCCCCGGCTGGCGACGGCCCTCGTCGAGCGCCTCGGTGGCGGACCGCTGGGCCGTGACGGGCTGGACGTCGTCCAGGGCACCAAGCACCTGCTGCCGCTGCGCCGACGGATCGGGCGGGCCACGACGGTGCTCACCGTGCACGACATGATCCTGCTCGACCGCCCCGCCGACTTCGACCGGGCCAAGCGGGTGCTCCTGCGCCGGCCCTACCTCTCGAGCCTGCGCGAGGCCGACGTGCTGGCCTCGGTGAGCGCCGCCACGGCGGCGGGCGTCGCGCGGTGGGTGCCGGAGGCCCCCACCCGGACCGCCGTCGTGCCGCTCGCGACGTCCCCCACGCTGCTGGACGCCGTGCCCGAGCCGCTGCCGCAGCTGGCCGGGCGCTCCTTCGCGCTGGTCGTCGGCGACCCGAGCCCGCGCAAGAACTTGCCCCTGCTCGTCGACGCGTGGCCGCGGGTCGTGGAGCAGGTGCCGGGGGCGGTCCTCGTGGTCGTCGGCCCGGACAGCTGGGGGGAGACGGTGCACGGGCAGCACTTCGACCGGCTGGCGGCCGCCGGCTCCCTCGTGCGGCTGACCGGCCTGCCCGACGCGCCGCTGCGCTGGTGCTACGAGCAGGCCGCCGTCGTGCTGTGCCCGAGCCTGGCCGAGGGCTTCGGGCTGCCGGCGCTGGAGGGCCTGGACCTGGGCGCACCGGTCATCACCTCGACCGACCCGGCGCTCGTCGAGGCGACGGGCGACGCGGCGCCCCACCTGCCCTTCGACGACCCGGACCCCTGGGTCGCCGCCACCGTCGCCGCGCTGCGCCGCGGGCGTGCGGCCGCGGACGTCGAGCGGGCCGCCGCGGGCGCGGTGCGCACGCCACGGTCCTGGGACGACGTGGCGGCCGAGACCGTCGCCGCCGTGCGGGCCCGCCGCCCCTAGCCGCCGCGCCGCCGGACGGCACCGCTCAGCGCGCGGGCCTGCCCGCCGTCAGGGCCGAGCTGACGACCTCGGCAACGGCGGTCGTGGACGCGGCCGGGGTGAAGTGCCGCTCGTAGTGACGCCGCGCCGCGCCGGCCAGCTGTCGGGCCCTCAGGGGGTCCGCGTGCAACGTCATCACCGCGTCCGCCATGGCGGCGGCGCTGTCGGCGACCAGGAGGTGCTCGCCGTCCACCGCGCCCACGCCCTCGCAGCCGAGCGACGTCGAGACGACGGGCACGCCGTGGGCGAAGGCCTCGAGGACCTTGAGGCGGGTGCCGCCGCCGAAGCGCATGGGGACGACGACGGCCGTCGCCGCGGCGAGCTCGCCGGCCACCGCCGGCACGGGGCCGACGAGGTCGAGACCGTCGAGCCCGCGCAGGTCCTCCAGCCGGTCGGCGTCGCGACCGACGAGGCGCACGCCCGCGTGCGGGTGGCGCGCGCGCAGCTCCGGCAGCAGGCCGTGGGCGGCGGCCCGGGCGGCGTCCTGGTTCTGCGGTGTCGCGTAGTTCGCGACGACGAGGGCGACGGGGTTGCTCGGGGGGTGCCTCGGGGTGTCGTGGCCGAGACGGGTGCGGGCGTGGAGGCCGGTGCCGGTGCCTGTCACGGCGGCCGGGTCGGGGTAGGTGTTCGGCACGACGGCGACGTGCGCGCGGCCCCGTATGGGCCTGCCCCCCGACGCGCAGCCCCGGAGCCGTCGGGCGTCGACGTCGCTGCACACCACGACGACGTCGGCCCATCGCAGCACGTCCCGCTGGACGCGCCCCCACAGGGGGAGCTCGACGCGCCGCTGCAGCCGCTCGACCCGGTCGACGCCCGTGGCCGGGCCGCGCAGGTACGCGCGCCACTTCTCGGTCTCGACGTCGTCGCAGTCGACGAGCCGCACCGAGGCGGGCAGGTCGTCGTGCAGGGCGCTCGCGTGGTCGAGCCCGCCGAACCAGACGAGGTCGTAGTGCCGTCCGGCCGTCCACGCGGCCAGGTGACGGCGGACCTCGTCCCACCGCTGGGCGGCGACGTGGACGGGCAGCCCCCCGCGGGCCGCCGCGAGGGCCGCCCGGAGGCGGGGCAGAGGCTCGGGGGAGACCCGCGTCCAGCGCGCGACGCGCACGTCGGGCGGGACCGGCGGGACGTCGTCCGGGGCGCGCGAGTGGAGCACGGCGACGTCGACGTCGGCGACCTCCGACAGCCCCCGCAGCACCCCCGCGCACCGCAGGCGCTTGCCCCCGTCGACCGGCCAGGCCACGTCGGGCAGGGTGACGAGGGCGCGCGGCCGCCGCCCAGGGTCCGTCACGGTGACGACGCTACCTGCGCCGCGCGGAGCTCGACGACACCTCCTCGGGTGGTCGGCTCAGCGCCCGCCCGCCCGCCGGCCCAGCAGCGAGACGGCACGCCTCATCGGCCCGGGGACGACTCCGGCCAACCACCGGCTGTCGTCGGCGCGCAGGGGCCGCACCAGCACGGCCAGGGCGCCGGCGACCGCGAGGAAGAGCAGGCCGCCGGTGACGACGGCGGGCCAGACGGGCAGCAGCGCGGCCGGGACCGCGGCGAGCGCCCCCGCGAGCACCGCCACGAGCAGCGGGCGGGCGAGCAGCGCCGGCCGCAGGGACCGGACGCCGCTGCTGGAGCGGGCGCCGACGAGCAGCGCGCCCACGTAGACCAGCTGGGCGCTCACGCTGGCCACGACGGCACCGGGGGCCGCCAGCGGGGGCACGAGCAGCAGGCACAGCCCGATGTCGGTGCCCGCCGCGAGCAGGCCCGCGCGCACGACGCGCCGTACCCGCCCGGTGCCGAGCTCGACGGCGGCGAGCGCGCCGGCCACCGGCGCGGCCACCAGCACGAGGGACAGCCCCCGCAGGAGCGGCGCGCCCTCGGCGAGGTCCTCTCCGTACAGGGCCGCGAGCGCCACCGGGCCGACGACCAGGACGCCGGCCACGAGCACGGGGGTGCCGGCGGCCAGCACGCGCAGCGCCCGGCCGACGACCTCCTCCAGCTGCTGGGTGCTCCCGGCGGCGTAGGAGCGGGCGACGGCCGGCAGCGCCGCGCCCGTGACGGCCGCGCTCGCCGCGACCGCCACGGACACGAGGGTGAAGGCCGCCGAGAAGAGGCCGACGTCGCGAGGACCGGCGAAGAGGTCGAGGAAGACCAGCTCGACACGCCGCTCGACGACCTGGGTGAGCACGAGGGTGAGCACGAAGCCGAGCCAGACCTTCGCCACCGGGCCGAGCGCCGGTCTCGGGCCGGCGGCCGGGGTGCGCGGGACCCGCCGCTGCAGGAGCAGGAGGGCGAGGAGCAGGTAGGACGAGCCGACCAGCTGGCCGAGGAAGACGCCCTGCAGGCCGAGCCCGCCGAGGACGGCGGCGATCCCGAGCAGCGGGCCGAGGCCCTGGCTCAAGAGCCGGCGCTGGCTCACCCGCGCCCAGCCGTCGTAGGTGACGACCCGGACGGTCAGGGCGTAGGCCAGGGCGTCCACGACGGCGGTCGCGGCGATGACCCCCCACAGCACGAGCGACTCCCCGCGCAGCACGCCGAGGCCCAGCAGCAGCAGGGAGAGCAGGCCGCCGACGACGGCGTGGACCTGCAAGGACCACCGCCGCAGCCAGCCCAGCGACGCCTCGTCGCCCGCCCCACGCGCCGCCGAGAGCAGCTGGATGCCGGCCTGGGTGAGGGACAGCACGAAGGTGTTGAGGACGAAGCCCTGGACGTAGGACAGCAGGCTCTGCAGCCCGAGGCCCTCGGCCCCGAGCACCCGGCTGACGGCGACGGACAGGCCCAGGGCCGAGACCATCGGCAGCAGGGTCGCGGCCACCCGCCACAGCCCGCCCACGACGACCTGGCGGCTGCCGGCCGAGCCCGGGGCGTCCGGCACCGAGGAGACGTCCGGGGCCGGCCGTCGAGCACCCGGGCCCCCGGGGCCGCTCACCCGGCCCGCCGCGGCGACGAGGCGAGCAGCTCCTCCAGGTAGTCGACGAGCGTCTGCGCCCGGGCGGCCCAGTCCATCGACCGTGCCGCGTCGAGGCCTGCGGCGTTGACGCCCTCGGCCAGCGCGCGGCCCATGACGTCGACCGCCGACGTCCCCGCGTCGAGCAGGTGGACGCCCGGCGGGGCGGGGGAGACCGACGGCGGCATGGTCGTCACCACCTGGAGGCCGGCCGCGAGGTACTCGAAGAGCTTCATCGGGCTGCGTCCGGCGTTCATCGGGGTGCGGGCGAAAGGGAGCAGACCCACACGGGCACCGCGCAGCAGGTCGGGGGTCCGCTCGTAGGCGACCTCCCCGTGCAGCACGACGTTGCCGGGCAGGTGCGGCACGGGGACCCGCGGCGGCCCGTAGACGTCCACGGGCTCGCAGGGCGCCGCCTCGGCGAGGGAGCGGACGGCCTCCCAGTCGAAGCGGTCGTCGACGGCGCCGACGTAGACCGACCCGCGGCGACCCTCGCCCCCGGGGGCGGCGAAGCGGGAGAAGTCGACGCCGTTGTCGAGGACGAGGGAGGGCAGGTCGGCCCGGTGCCGGCGCAGGCCGGCCAGGACGTAGGCCGACGTCGCGACCAGGCCGTCGGCCTTGGCCACCAGCCGGGCCTCACCGGCCAGCTTGGCGGGTGCCTCGACGACGTCGGTGGAGCGGTAGACCATCGTCCGGCACCGCACGACCTGCTCCAGGCCCCACGCCAGGGGCTGGTCGACGAGGAGCACGTCCACGTCGTCGGCGCCGACGGCCGCGAGGCTGCGTCGCAGCGCGGGCAGTGCCGTGCGCAGCGCGAGGGGTCCCACCGCGAGCGGGCCGACGGAGAGCGGCAGCACCGTCAGGGGCAGGAGCCCGGGCACGCCCGGGGCAGCCTCGTGGGTGCCGCGGGCCAGGTGCAGCCGGCGGCGGACCTCGGGGTCGCGCGCCCTCGCCAGGTGCAGGAGCGACACGGGCGAGGACAGGTGGACGACGTCGTGCCCGGCTGCCGCCATCTCGCGGGCGAGGTGGTGGCTGCCGACGGTGAAGACCCCTCCGGGGGCGGTGTGCCCGGCGACGAGGACGCGCACGTCAGCGCCCCCGCGCCGGCGAGAGGGCGGCGAGGACCCGGGCGGCTGGACCGGGCAGGGCACCTTCGAGCCACTGCTGGTCCTCGGCGTCGAGCAGGCCGACGGCCTTCAGGCCCGCCGCGGCGACGAGCGAGAAGGCGGCGACGGCGGCGACGAGCGCGAGCCACGGACCCAGCACCTGCTCGACGGCGAGCGCGGCACCGCCGGCGAGGACGGCGACGACCGCGACGCGCACCAGTGCGAGGGGTCGCACCCTCAGCCGGAGCCCGGTGCGCACGGTGTGCAAGGTGATGAGGAGCGCGGCGGTGCCCTGACCGCTGAGGGTGGAGATGACCGCTCCGTCCAGGCCCATGGAGCGGATGAGCACCGTCGCGAGCGCGAGGTTGATGACGGCGCCCGTGCCGCCGGCCAGCAGGACGGGGCGCAGCCGCCCGGTCCCCATCCAGTAGGCGTTGCACAGGGCCCCGACGGGGGTGACGAGCAGCCCGAGCGCGAGCATCCGCACGACGCCGGCGGCCTGGGTGTAGTCGTTGGCGGGGTCGTCCCAGAAGGCGAGGACGACGACGGGCCCGACCGAGGCGACCCCTGCGGCCATGAGCAGGCTCGTCGCGAGGACGACCCGGGCCGCGCGGCTCATGCCGCTGACGACGCGCTCGTGCTCACCGGCCCCGTGCGCCGCGGCCACGGCCGGCACCGAGGCGCCGACGAGGGCGGAGCCGACGACGAGGGCGATGCCGACGATGTTGAAGGCCACGGAGTACTGGGCGACCTCGACGCTGGTCCGGTAGAGGTCGAGGAAGACGACCTCGAGCCGCCGGTCGACGACCTGGGTGACGACGGCCGAGGCGGCGAAGAGGGACCAGATCCGCAGGACGGGGCCGGCGGCGGGCGCCGGCAGCCCGGCCGGCGAGGGCAGCGGCTCACGCCGCTCGAGGCGGCGCAGCACGACGAGCAGGCCGGAGGCCACGAGCAGCTGGGTGGCGAAGACGCCCTCGACGCCCGCTCCGAGCAGCACGGCCGCGATCCCGAGCAGCGGCGTGAGCGCCTGGGCGACGAGCCGGCGGGCCGACGTCGCGCTCCAGCCGTGCCGGGCGACGTGCCGGCTGGCGTGGCCCCAGCCGACGGCGTCCACGAAGGCCGTGGCGGCGGCCAGGTACCAGATGGCCGCGTAGGAGTCGCGGCTGAGCCCAGCGCCGACGAGCACGACCACCGCGACGGCGCCCCCGACGAGGTGGGCGCCCATCGACCAGCGCGCGAGGTGCGCCAGGCGGGCCTGGTCCTGCGCCCCGCCGGCCGAGGCGATGAGCTGGATGCTCGCCACCGTGAAGGAGTAGATGACGACCGAGACCATCAGCGAGGCGACGTACGCCACGAGGCTCTGCTCGCCCAGGACCTCGGCGCCCAGGACCCGGCTGATGACGACCGACAGCGCGAGCGTCGAGGCCATCGGCAGCAGGTTGCTCGCCGCCGACCAGACCCCGCCGCTCAGCACCGCACGGCGGTTCGCGCCCCCGAAGCGCGGGGCCGCGGGCGGGTCACCGGCGGCGTCGAGGCCGCCGGCGGGCAGCGGGGGCTCGCCCTCCGGCTGCACCGGCCTCTCGTCCTTCGCCGTCACCGGGTCCCCTCGTCGTCACCTCCGCCGGTCGCCCACGCGCCGCCCGGGCGCGGCCAGGGTACGGGCCAGGCCTGCGGCGCCAGGCCGACGAGGCCCCGAGGGGCGCACGCGAGCACGCCTCCGAGGCAGGCCTCACGGGCGCCGGGTGCCCACCTGCGGTCCTACTTCACGACGCAGACCGGCTGGCCGTCGTAGGTCCACCCGTCGGCCTGCAGGTCGGCCTTGCCCACCTGGGAGGTGAGCAGGTTCTTCGGGCCACCCGTGATGGTGAAGCGGTTGAGCTGGACACCGCTGCCGGTGGACCCGGAGGTCCGCAGGAAGCCGACCTGGCGGCTGGCGCTGGCGCGGGTGCCGGAGATCTTCAGGTCCTGCACGACGACGTCGCGCAGCTGGCCGGGGCCGGCGGCCCAGCCGTCCCAGACGAGGACGGCGCCGTGGTCGACCTTGGTCGACTGGTTGGCCTCGACGACGGTGCCGCCGAGCACCTTGACGCGCACCGGGGCGAAGGTCTTCCAGCCCGGCTCCTTGGCGATGTAGACCGCCGCGGCGTTGGAGCGCTCGACGCGGATGTCGGTGTAGGTGATGTCCTCGCCGCCGACGACCGTCACGCCTCGGCCCCAGTGCGTCCCGAGGACGGTGGGGGAGGTGACCGTGACGCGGCGCACGGGCTGGCCGTCCTGGGCGTAGGAGACGACGGCGACGCCGTCGTCCTCGGAGTCGCGCACGACCGGGCGCACGATGGTGCCGTCGGAGGAGGGCCCCGTCACGTGGATGCCGTCCGCCTTCGTGCCGCGGACGTCGAGGTCGGTCGCGCGGAAGCGCTTGGCGCCCCAGAAGTAGACGCCGGCGGCGGCCGAGCCGCGGACCCTGACCCGCTCGAGGGTGACGTCGTCGGCCGACAGGACCGTCAGCTTCATGTCGTCCCACGTGCCCCGACGCTGCGGGGCGGAGGAGAGGGCGAGCGTGACGTCGCGGATGGTGGTCCGGCTGCCCTGGACGAGCAGCGAGGAGCTCGCGTCGTTGGTGGCCAGCAGGGTGCCGCTGCCGGCGAGCGTGATGCCGGGGCGGGAGAGCCGGAGCACCTTGGTGTGCCGGAAGGTCTTGCCCGCGGGCACGAGGAGCGTCGTGCCGTCCGCGACCGTGTTGAAGGCCTTCTGGATGGCCGCGGTGTCGTCCGTGACGCCGTCGCCGACGGCGCCGAAGCTTGTGAGCGGCACGCCGACCTCGGCCGGGGCGACGACCGGCGGCGGGACGGGCGCGGGCGCGGGCGCGGGCGCCGGGGCGGGTGCGGGAGCCGGCGCGGGGGCAGGTGCAGGAGCCGGGGTGGACGCGGCGGCCGCGACGCGGAAGGCCGCCTCGAGACGGTGGGTGGAGCCGCTCAGGTAGGTGAGCTGCACGTGGACCCGGGTCGACCGGCCGGCCAGGGCCGAGAGGTCGACAGGGACGGCGGCGACGTGCTGGCCGCGGGAGTCGCGGCCGACGTCGGTCGACTCGCCGACGACCTTCTTGTCGATGACGACCTTCACCGCGCGGATGGCGGGCGGGGAGGTGACGAGCAGGTCGACGGTGCCGGCCGGCTGCGTGGTGCCGTGCAGGCGCGTGCCGTCCACCGTGAGCTGGTAGCCCCGGCCGACGGAGGGGGTGACGACGTCGGCGAGGCTCGCCGCCGCGGCGGTCGGGGCCGGGAGGAAGGGCGTCGCCCCCTGCGGGAGGAGGCCGAGGCCGAGACCGAGGGAGAGGGCGAGGACGAGCGAGCGGGCTCGGCGGGGATGCCGGTGCGCGGAGGAAGAGGTCATGGCGCCGCATCGGGGGCTGCCGGGGGTGCCCTGGACCGCACCGCCGCTGCCGTACCGCCTGCGTCGCGCGGCGTCACCCGGACGACGGACGGTCGTCGGTCCGTCCGGCTGCTTCTCGGGCAGACCGCTCAGGTGCGGGCGCGGCCCGCCGGGCGTGGCGGTGGCCCCTCCCGCCTCAGGCGACGGCCGTGACGACCTCACGCATCCGGGCCCGGAAGCGGGCGCGGGAGAAGCTCTCGGCGTGCGCACGGACCGCAGCCGGGTCGACGTCGGCGTCGAAGGTCGCCAGCACCTGCGCCCAGCGCTCGACCGCGCCGTCGGCGCCCTCGGGCACGAGAGCCCCGGTGCGGCCGGGCAGCACGGTGTCGAGCGCTCCCCCGGCCCCGGCGGCGATGACGGGGGCGCCGGTCGCCTGGGCCTCGACGGGCACGATGCCGAAGTCCTCGACGCCGGGCATGAGCAGCGCCCGGCACCGCCGGTAGAGGTCGAGCTGCTCGGCGTCGGTCGTGCGGCCGAGGAACCGGACGGTCGGCCCCGCGACGCGCTCGCACTCGGCGCGGGCACGGCCGTCCCCGGCGACCACGAGTGGGACGCCCGCCGCCGTGGCCGCCCGCACGGCCAGCTCCGGACGCTTGTAGGGCACGAGCCGGCCGGCCAGGAGGAAGAAGTCCTCGCGCGGCGTCGCAGGGTCGGGGGCGTAGCTGTCGACGTCGACGGGCGGGTGGACGACGACCGACTCCCGCCCCCACCAGCGCTCGACCCGCTCGGCGACGGCCGAGGAGTTCGCCACCAGCGTGTGCACCCGGCCGGCCGCCCGGCGGTCCGCCGGCCGGAAGGCCGCCGAGAAGGCCCCGAGGAGCGCCTCGCCGGCCGCTCCGCCCACCTCGCCGCGCCGCATCTCCCGGTCCCACACCCAGCGGGCCGGGCTGTGCACGTAGGCCACGACGGGGGCGTCGGTGGCGTGCACGACCTGGGTGGCGAAGGCGTGGTGGCTCGCGACGACGACGTCGACGTCGGGCAGGCGGGTGCGGGCGTGCGCCACCGGCAGCAGCGGCAGGAGGTGGGCGTAGCCGCCCCCCGGCCGGGCCAGCGGCGACAGCCGCCCGGGCCGCAGCCGCGGGCGCAGGTGCGCCGGCACCGTCTCCGCCTGGACGACGGGCGCGTGCACCAGGGCCTGCGGCCACTCGTGCGCCAGCTGCTCGACGACCATCTCCGAGCCGGCCCAGTCGGTGAAGCGCTCGTGGACGAGGGCGACGGAGGGGGACGCGGTGCTCATGGGCGCAGTCTGCTGCAGCGGTGCCGGACGGGGTCGCCGGAGCCGCCGCTCCGCCCGGTCGGGAGCGGCGCGCGCGTGCCGCTCGTGCGCTCTTCGGGTGGCACGCGCCGCCAGCCCGGCGCTGACCCGCCCGCGCGCCGTCGCCCCCGGTGATGCCGCCCCTACGATCGTTGGCCCGAGGGGAGCCGGTCCGGCCGGTCCTCGCCGCCCGACTGCTCCGTGAGGTGCCTCCCGTGCTGACCGACCTGCGCTCGGCCGCCCTCCCCGCCGACGCGGGGGACGCCGTCGTCGTCGTCGGCTCGGGCGCCGCAGGTCTCGCGCTGGCCCTGGCCCTCGGTGACGCCGGCCGCCGGGTGCTCCTGCTCGAGTCCGGCGGGGACGTCGCGGACCCGGGCGCCATGGCGGAGGGGGACGGGCTCAACGGCGGTGTCGTCGACGCCCTGCCGTACAACGGCCTGGGCGTCGGGCGGGCCCGCGTCCTCGGCGGGACGACGCAGCTCTGGCACGGCCAGTGCATGCGCCTGCACGACCACGACCTCCAGGAGCGTCCTTGGGTCCACCGCAGCGGGTGGCCCGTGCGGCGCGCCGAGCTCGACCCCTGGTACGCCCGCGCCGAGGAGTGGTTGGACGTCTCCGGCCGGGGGTACGAGGAGGACCGGTGGTCCGAGCACCCGGGCCTCCCGCGGGTCCCGTGGGACCCGGCGCACCTCCAGCACGACTTCACCGAGTACCTGCGTCAGCCCCTGCTCGGCACCGAGCACCGCGGACGGCTCGCGGCCCACGCGCGGGTGGAGGTGCTGCTGCACGCCACCGTCGCGCGGGTGCGGACCGAGGAGGGCGCGACGACCGGTGTCGAGGTCGTCCGCCCCGACGGCACGCGGGCCGAGCTCGCGGCGCGCGAGGTGGTCCTGGCCGCGGGGACCATCGAGAACGCACGCCTCCTGCAGCTCAGCGACCCCGAGGGGGTCGGGCTCGGGGACGGGCGCGAGCACACCGGGCGCTACCTCCAGGACCACCCCATCATCCGTACCGCGGAAGTGCTGCCGACCGACTTCCGGGTGCTGCAGGACCGCTACGTCGTCCTGCGGCGCGGCGGGCGACGGCTCTTCCCCAAGGTCCGGCTCTCGGCGCGCGCGCAGGAGGAGCACCAGCTGCTGGCGGCGACCGCCGTCTTCGTGCACGAGCACGCCCACCCGGGCCTGGGGGCCAGCCGACGCCTGGCGCTCGCGGCCCGCGCCCGGCGTCGTCCGGAGCACCTCGTGCGGGAGGTGGCGACCGCAGCCACCGCGGCCCCCGCCGTCGCGCGCACCGCCTACCGGCGCCTGGTGCGCGGGATGGCCATCGGGGAACGCCCGTCCCACGTGTGGCTGCAGCTGTGGGTCGAGCAGGCGCCCGACCCCGAGCGTCGCGTCTACCTGGCCGACGAGCTCGACGCCCACGGGCTGCCCCGCGCCCGGGTGCGCTGGACGTGCTCGGACCTCGAGCTGGAGACGACGCGTCAGATGACCCGCTGGGTCGGGGCCGACCTGGAGCGGCTCGGGATCGCGACGCTGCGCGAGCTGCCCTCGATGACGGATGACGACGCCTGGCGTGGGTCCGTCCTCGACGCCGCCCACCCCGCGGGCACGACGGCCATGGCGCCCGACCCGGCCGACGGCGTGGTGCGCACCGACCTCGAGGTCCACGGCGTCCGCGGCCTCTCGGTCGTCGGCGGGAGCGTCTTCCCGACGTCGGGCTACGCGAACCCGACGCTGACGGTCGTGGCGCTGGCGCTGCGCCTGGCGGAGCGACTGACCACGCAGGCGGCCCTGCCGACGCGCTGAGGGCTGGCTCGAGGGCCCGAGCACGCCCCTCGCGCGGCACGGCCAGCCGTAGGGTCGAGGCCGTGACCGACGTCGTCCTGGGTACCGCGCACCTGTTCGGGCTCGCCGACGAGGCGACCTCCCGGCAGCTGCTGGAGGTCGGGTGGGAGGCCGGTGCGCGCCGCCTCGACACGGCGCCCCTGTACGGCGGCGGAGCGTCCGAGCCTGAGGTGGGCGCCTTCCTCCGGGGCCGCGAAGGTCTGCTGTCGGTGACGACGAAGGTCGGCCTCGAGCCTCGCACGGGCCGCCGGAGCCCGCGTCAGCTCGCCACCGGCGTCGCCCGGCGCGTGCTGCCGGGCAGGGCCTCCGGCCTCGTCGACGCCGCGCTGGACCGGCGGGCCACCCGGCCGACCGGCCGCTTCGGCGCCGACGACGTCCGGGCCAGCGTCGAGCGGTCCTTGCGCCGGCTCGGCGGTCGCGTCGACCGGCTGCTCCTGCACGAGGTCTCGCCGCACGACGTCGACGACGCCCTGCTCGCGGTCCTCGCCGACCTGCTCGCGAAGGGCGACGTCGGAGCCGCCGGCACCGCGACGAGCGGGGCGCTGACGCCCGCCGCCGTGGCGCGCGGCGAAGGGCTGCTCACGGTCGTCCACCACGAGGTCGGCCCGCTGTCCCCCCCGGTCACCCTGCCCGCGACGGTGACGACCCGGGTCGGCCACGGGCTCCTCGGCGGCGAGAGCTCCCACCTCCGCGCCCTGTCCGCCGCCCTGGAGGAGCCGACGCTGGCCGCCAGGTGGCGTGACGCCGTCGCCGGCACCGCCTTCGAGGGTCCCGCCGGCCTGGCCGAGGCCCTGCTCGCCCGGGGGGCGACGCTGCCCGTCGACGAGGTCCTCGTCGCGACGACCAGGCCGGAGCGGCTGCCGCGCACGCTCTCGCTCGCCCGCGGTGACGAGCCCCTGCCCGGACCCGTCCTCGCCGTCCTCGCCGACGCCGCCGGGCGCGCGCGCGGCTGAGCGGGCCGACGTCGCCGGCGACCCGCCCGCCGGCGTCCACCGGCTCGACCGACGACCTCGCAGGCCCCCCGGTGCCTCGGGTCCACCTCAGGCGAGGACGCCCTCGTAGACGGCCTGCAGGCGGTCGACGTGGACGTCGAGGGAGAGCTCGCGCCGTTGCAGCTCGCGCAGCTCGTCGCCGTACCGCTGGCGCACTCGCTCGTCGTCGGCGAGCCGCCGGAGGTGGCCGGCGGCGGCCTCGTGGTCGCCCGGGGCGAACAGCGCCGCGGCGGGGTGCTGGCCGATCGTCTCCACGTTGCCTCCCGAGCCCGCGGCGACGACGGGCAGCCCCAGGGCCATCGCCTCCAGGATGCTGAGCCCGCACGGCTCGGTCGGCGCCGGCGCCAGCAGCACCCCCGCCGACCGGAACACGGCACCGACGTCGGCGACCCAGCCCAGGAAGTCGGTGCTGGCGCCGACGCCGAGCGACCCGGCCAGCGCCTCCAGCTCGGTGCGGTCCTGCCCGGCACCCGCGACGAGGAGCCGCCAGCCCCGGTCGCCGAGCCCCGACGCGGCCCAGGCGCGCAGGCCCGTCGCGGTGTCCTTCTCGGGCGCCAGCCGGTGCGCCATGAGGACGGACGGCTCGCGCGGCCGCGTCACGTCGTCCTGACGACGGACCCCGTTCAGCAGCACGACGTCCGAGGGCCGGTCGAGCTGCGCGCTCGTCCACTCCGAGACCGCGACCTCGACGGCGAGCATGCGGCGCACGAGCGGCGCGACGGCTCGTGCCGGACGCCCGTGGCCCCGGGGGGCGGTGATGTGGCGGGTGGAGACCAGCCGCGCCCGGGTGGCCGGGCGCGTGATGGCGGCGGCGAAGTCCGCCCGCGTCAGGTGGCTGTGGACGACGTCGCGCCGCCGTCCCGTCCGCAGCGCCGTGACGAGCTCGGGCAGCGAGCTGCCCAGCGCCAGCCGGACCCCGCTGCCGGACAGCAGCCGTGCGACGACGTCTGGCTTGCCCCCGACGAGCGCGACGTCATGGCCCCGGCGCGCCTGCTCCGTGGCGACCTCGACGGCGTAGCGCTCGAGACCGGCGAAGTGGTCGGTCCCGACGACGTGGGTGATCCGCACGTCGTCACGCTAGGGCTCGACCCCAGCGCTGCCCAGCCCCCACCGGGGCGGTCGGCTGACCCCACGGCGCCCCGGGCCGGCGGGCCGGCGGCGACCAGTAGCCTCGCGGCCGTGCTGCTGCGGATGTCGTCCCTGTTCGTCCGGACCCTGCGGGAGGCACCCGCCGAGGCCGAGGTCGCCAGCCACCGGCTGCTCCTGCGGGCCGGGTACGTCCGCCGCGCGGCGCCGGGCATCTACACGTGGCTGCCTCTCGGGCTGCGGGTGCTGCGCAACGTCGAGGCCGTCGTGCGCGAGGAGATGGACGCCCTCGGCGGCCAGGAGCTCCTGTTCCCGGCGCTGCTGCCGCGCGAGCCGTACGAGGCGACCGGCCGCTGGACCGAGTACGGCGACGGCATCTTCCGGCTGCAGGACCGCAAGAAGGCCGACTACCTCCTCGCGCCCACGCACGAGGAGGTCTTCACCCTCCTCGTCAAGGACCTGTACTCCTCGTACAAGGACCTGCCGCTGCTCGCCTACCAGGTGCAGACCAAGTACCGCGACGAGGCGAGGCCGCGCGCCGGGCTCCTGCGCGGGCGCGAGTTCGTCATGAAGGACGCGTACTCCTTCGACGTCGACGACGACGGCCTGGCCCGCAGCTACGCCCGCCAGCGTGAGGCGTACCTGCGGGTCTTCGAGCGGCTGGGGCTGGACGTCGTCGTCGTCAGCGCGGTGTCGGGCGCCATGGGCGGCTCGAGGTCCGAGGAGTTCCTGCACCCCTCGCCCATCGGCGAGGACACCTTCGTGCGCTCGCCCGGCGGGTACGCCGCGAACGTCGAGGCCGTGACGACCCTCGCGCCGGAGCCGCTGCCGACCGAGGGGCTGCCCGCCGCCCACGTCGAGGACACCCCCGGCACGCCGACCATCGACACCCTCGTCGCGCACCTGCAGGAGGCGCACCCGCGCGCGGACCGGGCGTGGGAGGCCGCGGACACGCTGAAGAACGTCCTCGTCGTGCTGCGCCACCCGGACGGCCGGCGCGAGCCGCTCGCCGTCGGCGTGCCCGGGGACCGCGAGGTCGACACGACCCGGCTGGAGGCCTCGCTGGCCCCTGCCGTCGTCGAGCCCTTCGAGGCCGCCGACTTCGCCGCGCACCCCGAGGTGGTCAAGGGCTACCTCGGGCCCGGCGTCCTCGGGCCCAACGCGCCGCTGGGCGAGGACGGCGAGCGCGCGCCCTCGACCATCCGCTACCTGCTCGACCCCCGCGTCGTGGCCGGCACGCGCTGGGTGACGGGGGCCGACGCCGCCGGCCACCACGTCCTCGACCTCGTCGCCGGCCGCGACTTCACCGCCGACGGTGTCGTCGAGGCCGCCGAGGTCCGCGCCGGGGACCCGGCGCCCGACGGCTCGGGGCCGCTGGAGCTGGCCCGCGGCATGGAGATGGGCCACATCTTCGCCCTCGGGCGCCGCTACGCGCAGGCCCTCGGCCTCACGGTGCTGGACGAGAACGGCAAGCAGGTCGTCGTGACGATGGGCTCCTACGGCATCGGCGTCAGCCGCGCGCTCGCGGCGGTCGCCGAGGCCGGCGCCGACGACAAGGGCCTGGTGTGGCCGGTCTCCGTCGCGCCGGCGCAGGTGCACGTCGTCGCCGCGGGCAAGGGCGAGGAGGTGCTCGCCTACGCCGAGCAGCTGTCGGCCGACCTCGTCGCGAGCGGCCTCGACGTCCTGCTCGACGACCGGCCCAAGGTCTCCCCGGGCGTGAAGTTCAAGGACGCCGAGCTGCTCGGGATGCCGGTGCTCGTGCGCGTCGGCCGCCGCCTCGCCGAGGGCGTCGTCGAGGTGGAGGACCGCGCGTCCGGAGAGGTGACCGAGGTGCCCGTCGGCGGCGCCGCGACGGGCGCCGTCCTCGCCCTGGTCCGCGGCGAGCAGGCCGCTGCCGCAGGCGCTCCGGCGTCCTCGGGCGACCAGCGCTGACCACGGGCCCGGCCCTCGCCACGGCTGCGGCGCTGGCGGCTGGCGCGGGGGCGCCCGTCGCCGAGAGCCTCCTGCCGGCCGGGCTGACGCCGGGGACGGTCGCGCTGCTGCTGCTGGCCGCGCTCGCGGCCGGCTGGGTCGACGCCGTCGTGGGCGGCGGCGGGCTCGTCCAGCTGCCGGCCCTGCTGCTGGTGCCGGGCATCTCCCCGGTGCAGGCCCTCGCGACGAACAAGCTCGCCGGCATCGCCGGGACGACGGCCAGCGCCGCCACCTACCTGCGTCGGGTGCCGGTGGGGGACCGGCCCCCGCTCGCCGTCGCGCTGCCCATGGCGCTGCTGGCGCTGGGTGGCGCGGCGGCGGGTGCCGCGCTGGCCTCGTCGTTGCCGGGCGCGGCGCTGGAGCCGCTGGTGCTCGGGGCGCTCGTCGTCGTGCTCGTCGTCGTGGTGGCCCGGCCGCGGCTGGGGCAGACGTCGGTCCAGCGCCTGGCCGGCGTGCGGCAGGTGCTGGCCGCTGGCGTCCTCGGTGCGGTCGTCGGGAGCTACGACGGCCTGCTGGGGCCGGGGACGGGCACCTTCCTGGTCTTCGCGCTCGTCGGCGTCGTGGGGATGGCGTTCCTGCGTGCCACCGCGACGGCGAAGGTGGTCAACGTGACGACCAACCTCGGGGCGCTGCTCGTCTTCGTCCCGCAGGGGTACGTGCTGTGGGCGCTGGGCGCGCTGATGGCGGTCGCCAACGTGGCGGGTGGCTACCTCGGGGCCCGCACCGCCGTCGCACGGGGCAGCCGCTTCGTGCGCGTCGTCTTCCTCGTCGTCGTCGGCGCGCTGGTGCTGCGGCTCGGGGCGGACGTGCTGACGGCGGGCTGAGGAGGCGAGCAGGTGCGCCGGCGGCCTGAGCCCGGTCCGGTCGCGGCCGGACGCGTCACCCCGGCGTCGTGCCCGGCAGCGCGACGGACTGCTCGTCCGCGCCGCCCGGGCGCCAGGTGCGGGCGGCGAGCGCCGTGCGGGTGAGCACCCGTGCGGGCGCGAGCCGCTCCCGCCCGGGGAGGGCGGGGACGGCCGCCAGGGCCGCCACCGAGAGCCGGTCGAGCAGCGTGACCACGAGCGCGACGGCGTCGTCGGGGCCACCCAGCGGCGCCGGCAGCACGTACCCGGGCGCCGGGACGGGCGCGGGCAGCCCCGCGGCGAGCAGCAGCGGGGCCAGCGCGTCGGCCTCGGCGGCGAGCCCGTCCCGCAGGGCGAGCGCCCGGGCGCGGGCGTCGCCTCCCAGCGACGCCGCCGCGACCTCGACGCCGCGGGAGGCCGCCAGCGCACCGGTGGCGAGGTCGGCGAGACGCGACGTGCCCGCGTCCGGTCCCGGGGTGGGCCCCTCCTCCGGTGCCGGCCCCGGGGTGGCGGCGGGGCCCTCGCCGGCCGGCAGGCCCGCCGGCGGCGGCTCGGGCGCGGGCAGCCCGGCGTCCGCGGCGACGGCGGCGGCGAGGGTCCAGCGGGACGCCGCGACGGAGGCCAGGAGCCGCGCCATCCCGGCGGAGGTGCCGGGGACGTCGGAGCCCGCCTCGCGCGCCCCGGCGAGCAGCGCGCCCACGAGGTCGGCGGCGGTCGGGGGAGGCGCCGGCGGCAGGTCCGCCGGGTCGGCCGGCAGCCCGGTGGGCAGGTCGGTGGGCAGGTCGGTGGGCAGGGGCGCCGCGCCGGCCGGCTCCTCGCCGGCACGGTCGGCGCCGGCCTCGCCGTCCCCAGGGGCCGGTGAGGCGGCGGGAGTGGCGCCCAGCTCGACGAAGTGTCGGCCCGCGACCGCGACGACGAGCTCCGTCGCTGCCGTCGGCGACAGCGAGAGCGCCTGCGCACGAACCCGTCGCGAGGCGTCCGCGGCACGTCGTCGCGCCAGCTCGTCGGCGTCCGGGACGGGGTCGGGCGGCGTGCCGGGCCAGTCGCGGTCGAGGCGGACGTCGCCGGACCAGCCGCACCCGCCGGTGGCCAGCAGGGGGGCGCCGACGAGGAGGCCCAGCACCCGGCGCCGGCTCGTCGCGCCGGCTGGGCGCGGGCGCGAGCCGGCGACGGGAGCGGCATCCGGCACCGGGCGATGCTGCCACGCGGTCGGTCGGGGCGGACGCCGGAGGTGGGCGGTCGAGCGGTCCGCAGGCGCGCACTAGGCTCGCCGGTCCGGACCCCGACGCGCCGCAGGCCGTCGCCGCCGGAGCGCCGTGGGAGCGACCACGGCTCGGCAGGGCAGCAGCAGGACCATGGACAACTGGACACGGGAGGACGTCGTGGCGAGAAGTGCGCCGAGCAGGCCGCAGGAGCTGGTCGCCGTCCTGGAGCCCGTGGTCGCCCGTGCCGGGCTGGTCCTCGAGGACGTCACCGTCACCCCGGCCGGCCGGCGTCGGGTCGTGCGCGTGAGCGTCGACCTGCCAGACGACGAGGTCGGGTCGCTGCCGCACGAGCGGGTCGCCGAGGTCAGCCGTGAGGTCTCCAGCGCGCTCGACGAGGCCGACGCCCTGGGCGACCAGCCCTACCTGCTGGAGGTCGGCAGCCCCGGCGTCGACCGCCCGCTGGTCGAGCGCCGGCACTGGCGCCGCGCCCGCACGCGGCTCGTGCGCGTCGACGTCACCGACGAGGACGGGCGGGTGACCCCCCTGACGGCGCGCGTCGTCGCGGTCGACGACGGCGTCGTGCTCGGCGAGGGCGACGAGCGCCGGCACGTGCCCTGGGAGCGCCTCGGGCGCGGGGCCGTGCAGGTGGAGTTCCGACGTGCCACGGGCCCTGACGACGAGGACGGCGACGACGAGGACGGCGACGACGAGGCCGGCGACGACGAGGACGACGTCGACCACCTCGACGAGGACGACGAGGACGAGGACGACGAGGAGGGACGGACCTGATGGACGTCGACATGACGGCGCTGCGGGCGCTGGAGCGCGAGCGGGAGATCCCGCTGGACGTGCTGGTCGCGGCGATCGAGAACGCGCTGCTGCACGCCTACCAGCGCACCGACGGGGCAGCGGCACGGGCCCGGGTGGAGCTGGACCGCAAGAGCGGCCACGTGACGGTCTGGGCGCAGGAGGTGCCCGAGCGGGCGCCGGAGCCCGACGGCTCGGCCGACGACGGCGCACCGGGGGCGTCCGGCGCGGGCGGCGCCGCCGACGGCCCGACGGTGCCGGTGCGCGAGTACGACGACACCCCGACGGGCTTCGGCCGCATCGCGACCGCGACGGCGCGGCAGGTGATCTTCCAGCGCCTGCGCGACGCCGAGGACGCCGCCGTGCTCGGCGACTTCCAGGGCCGCGAGGGCGACGTCGTCTCCGGCGTCGTGCAGCAGGGGCGGGACCGCTCGATGGTGCACGTCGACCTCGGCCCGGTCGAGGGCGTCATGCCGCCGGCCGAGCAGGTGCCGGGGGAGACCTACGCCCACGGCTCCCGCGTCCGCGCGCTCGTGGTGTCGGTGCGGCGCGGGATGAAGGGCCCGTCGATCACCCTGTCGCGCACCCACCCCGACCTCGTGCGCCAGCTCTTCGCGCTCGAGGTGCCCGAGATCGCCGACGGCCACGTCGAGGTGGTGGCGCTCGCCCGGGAGGCCGGGCACCGCACGAAGATGGCGGTGCGCTCGCGCGTGGCGGGCCTCAACCCGAAGGGCGCCTGCATCGGCCCCATGGGCCAGCGGGTGCGCGCGGTGATGAGCGAGCTGCGCGAGGAGAAGATCGACATCGTCGACTGGGAGGACGACCCGGCCCGCTTCGTGGCCGCCGCGCTGTCCCCGGCGCGCGTCAGCTCGGTCGAGGTCGTCGACGAGCAGGCGCGGGCGTGCCGGGTCGTCGTGCCCGACTACCAGCTCTCCCTCGCCATCGGCCGCGAGGGCCAGAACGCCCGTCTCGCCGCCCGTCTGACCGGGTGGCGGATCGACATCCGCAGCGACACCGCGCCCGAGCCGCCGCCGTACGACCCCTCGGCGACCGCGCGCGAGCCCCTGCGGGGAGGGCCGCGCACGCCTGCGGGCAACGGGCCCGGACGCCCCGACCTCCGGTCTGGCGACCCCCGCTCCGACGGCCCGCGCTCGGGCGGCCCGCGGTCGGGCGGTCCGCGGTCGGGGCCGGCGCGCTCCGGCCCACCTCGGTCGGGGCCCCCGCGCGCCGGCGGACCGGGTGGCGCCGGCGGCGGCACGTCAGGCGGCCGAGGTCCTGGCGGGTCCGGAGGCCCGCGACGTGAGGACCGTCCGCCGGGCGGGTCCCGACCCTGAGCGGGCGGGGACCCCGGCGCACCTGCGTGGGGTGCCGGACGACGACGGACGCCAGCGACCTCCTGAGGCTGGCGCTCCCCGCCCGGCCCGGTCCGCGCACCGGTCCGGACGCACCCGCCGTCGCCCCGGACGCCGTCGCCCCGGACGCCGACGCCCGGGTCGAGGAGGTCCGGCGGGTCGTCGTCGACGTCCGTCGCCGGCTCGGCGGGCGGGGGGCGTGGCTGCACCCCGACCCGGCGTGCCTGGCGCTCGCCGAGCGCCGCCGCGCCGTCCCCAGGGCGCTGCGGGCTCCCGCGCCGCTCGACCTCACCGCCGTCGCCGACCACCTCGCCTCCCGGCCGCCGTCGCCCTGAGAGACGTGTCGCCGACGACGGTGCGCTGCTGCCGGCCGCGCCCCCGCCGACGGTCCCGACGGGTCCTTCGGAGCGGTCGGCCCCTCGGGTGGTGACGCGCACGTGCCGCGAGGGGGCACAATGGGCTGCGCGCGCGTCGGACTCCCGGTCGACGTCGTGCCCCTCCCTCGGCCCGTCGCACGACGGGCTCCCGGCCGCGGGCCAGCGCAGCACCACCAGGTCCAGCACCACCAGGACCACGAGCTCTTGCACCACCACACCCGGGACGACGGACGAGATCGAGAGCGGGTCAGCATCTGATGGGCACCCGATGAGCTCCCAGCGATGAGCACCCCCCAGCACTGATCGGCCCGCGCCTGCCTGAGGCCCGGGCCAGGACAGGAGAGATGTGGCAAAGCCCCGGGTCCACGAGATCGCCAAGGATCTCGGCGTCGAGAGCAAGGTCGTCCTGGCCAAGCTCCAGGAGATGGGTGAGTTCGTGCGGTCGGCGTCGTCGACCGTCGAGGCTCCCGTCATCCGCCGCCTGAAGGAGTCCTTCCCCGCCGCCGGTGGCGCGGGCGGCTCCACCCCAGCCCCCGCCGGCAGCCGCAACGGCGCCGGCCCACGACCGGGAGCCGCGAGCCCCGCCGCGCAGCGGCCGGCCGCGCCGTCCCCGGGTGCCTCGGGCCCCCGACCGGGCGCCCCGACGCCGGGTCCGGCCCCCGCGCCGCAGCCCCAGGCGCCCGCCGCCCGCCAGGCCGAGCCCTCGCGACCTGCGGCCCCGGCCCCCGGCCGTCCGGCGCAGGCACCGCAGGCGCCGGCCGCCCGCAGCGGCCAGGGCTCGGACGGGCCCACGCCGGGCGCACGCCCCGGCCCCGCCCGCCCGGCCCCGCAGGCCCCCCAGGCCCCGGCGGCCCGCGGCGGCGACCGCCCCGGTGGTCGCCCGGCTCCCGGCGAGCGCAGCGCCCGACCGGGCGGCACCAACCGCCCGGGCAACAACCCGTTCGCGACGAGCCAGGGCATGCCCCGGCCCGGCCAGCGCCCCGCCCCCACCGACCGGGGTGACGCGGGTGCCCGCCCGGCCTCCGGCGAGCGCCCCGGCGGCCCCCGCCCTGGCGCACCGCGCCCGGGCAACAACCCCTTCGCCACCAGCCAGGGCATGCCGCGCAGCGGCGGGCCGCGTCCTGGTGGTGCCGCTGGTGCCAGCGCGGGCGACCGTCCCGGCGGTCCCCGCCCGGCGCCGCGTCCCGGTGGCGCGGCCGGCCCGGGCGGGCCTCGCCCGAACCCGGGGATGATGCCCGGCCGGTCGACGGTCGGACGCCCCGGCGCCCCGGCCCGTGGGCGTCCCGGCGCCGGCGGCCGTCCTGGCGCCGGCGGTCGTCCCGGCGGCGGCGGCCCCGGAGGTCCCCCCGGCGCCGGTGGTGGCGGCGGCTTCCGCGGTCGCGGCGGCGGTCGCGGCAGCACGGCCGGCGCGTTCGGCCGCAGCGGCGGCCGTCCGGTCCGCGGGCGCAAGAGCAAGCGTGCGAAGCGCCAGGAGTACGAGGCGATGCAGGCGCCGAGCGTCGGCGGCGTCACCGTCCCCCGCGGCGACGGCTCGACCGTCGTGCGCATCCGCCAGGGCGCGTCCCTGACGGACTTCGCCGAGCGGATCGACGCCAACCCGGCGAGCCTCGTCACCGTCCTGTTCCACCTGGGCGAGATGGCGACCGCCACGCAGTCCCTCGACGAGGACACCTTCAAGGTCCTCGGCTCCGAGCTCGGCTACGACATCCGGCTGGTGTCCCCGGAGGAGGAGGAGCGCGAGCTCTTCGCCGACTTCGACATCGACCTGGCCGGGGAGCTCGAGGGCGAGGGCGACGACGTCCTGGAGTCCCGTCCGCCGGTGGTCACCGTCATGGGCCACGTCGACCACGGCAAGACGCGCCTGCTGGACGCCATCCGGCAGGCCGACGTGGTCTCCGGCGAGGCGGGCGGCATCACGCAGGCCATCGGCGCCTACCAGGTCGTCACCGACCACGAGGGCGACGAGCGGGCCATCACCTTCATCGACACCCCGGGCCACGAGGCCTTCACGGCCATGCGGGCCCGCGGTGCCGACGTCACCGACATCGTCGTGCTGGTCGTCGCGGCCGACGACGGCGTGATGCCGCAGACCGTCGAGGCGCTCAACCACGCCCAGGCGGCCGGCGTCCCGATCGTCGTGGCGGTCAACAAGATCGACAAGGACGGCGCGAACCCGGACAAGGTGAAGCAGCAGCTCACCGAGTACAACCTCGTCGCCGAGGAGTACGGCGGCGACACGATGTTCGTCGACGTCTCGGCGCGGCAGAACACCAACATCGACGGGCTGCTCGACGCCGTCCTCCTCACGGCGGACGCGGCGCTGGACCTGCGCGCCAACCCCGACAAGGACGCCCGCGGCGTCGCCATCGAGGGGCACCTCGACAAGGGGCGCGGGTCGGTCGCGACCGTCCTCGTGCAGTCGGGGACGCTCAAGGTCGGCGACGCCATCGTCGCCGGCGGCGCGCACGGCCGCGTGCGGGCCATGCTCGACGAGCGCGGCGAGAGCGTGACCGAGGCCGGGCCCTCCCGCCCGGTGCAGGTGCTCGGCCTGACCCAGGTCCCGGGCGCCGGCGACACGTTCATCGTCGCCGCCGACGACCGCACGGCCCGCCAGATCGCCGAGCGCCGCGAGGCCAGCGAGCGGGCCGCCCTCCTGGCCAAGCGCCGCAAGCGCATCAGCCTCGAGGACCTCACCGCCGCCCTGGCGGAGGGCAAGGTCGAGAACCTCAACCTCATCCTCAAGGGCGACGGGTCCGGCTCGGTCGAGGCGCTGGAGGAGGCGCTGCTCAAGATCGACGTCGGCGACGAGGTCGCGCTGCGGATCATCCACCGCGGCGTCGGCGCGATCACCCAGAACGACGTCAACCTCGCGACCGTGGACAACGCCATCATCCTCGGCTACAACGTCCGGCCCGCCCCGCGCGTGGCCGAGCTCGCCGAGCGCGAGGGCGTCGACCTGCGGTTCTACTCGGTCATCTACGCGGTGATCGACGAGGTCGAGCAGTCGCTCAAGGGCATGCTCAAGCCGGAGTTCGAGGAGGTGCAGCTCGGCACCGCCGAGGTGCGCGAGGTCTTCCGCTCCTCCAAGTTCGGCAACATCGCCGGGTGCCTCGTGCGCACCGGCGAGGTGCGCCGCAACGCCAGGGCACGGCTGCTGCGCGACGGCGTCGTGCACGGCAACGACCTCGCGATCCACTCGCTGCGCCGGTTCAAGGACGACGCGACCGAGGTCCGTGAGGGCTTCGAGTGCGGTATCGGCCTCGGGTCGTTCAACGACATCCGGGTCGACGACGTCATCGAGACCTACGAGATGCGCGAGAAGCCGCGCAGCTGAGGTCTGACCAGGGCGGGCGCTCCCACCGGGGCGCCCGCCCTGGGCACGTCCGGCCCGTGGCCCGCGCGCAGGCCGCTCGGCCGGGGAGGAGGAGCCGTGTTCGTCGGGGTGGGCGTCTACGACCTGCTGCTGCCGCCGGAGACCTCCTCGCTCAAGGCCAAGCGCTCGGTCGTCCGGCCCGTCGTGGCGGCCCTGCGGCGGCTGGAGGTCTCCGCGGCCGAGACGGGCCACCTGGAGGCCCGCGGGCGCGCGGAGGTGTCCGTCGCCGTCGTCGGTGACAGCGCAGCGCGCTGCCGCGAGGTCCTGGGGCGGGCCGAGCGCCTCGTCGCCGACCGCCCCGAGGTGACGCTGCTGTCCGCCCGAGAGGTGCTGCGCTCCGAGGACGACTGGTAGGCCGCTCCTGCCGCCACGTCGGCGACCTGAGCCGCCGCCGCACCTGACCCACCGCCTGACCCGCACGACCCCTGGAGGACCCGATGGCCGACCCCGCGAGGGCCCGCAAGCTCGCCGACCGCATCAAGGTGGTCGTCGCCGAGACGCTGGAGCGTCGCATCAAGGACCCGCGGCTGGGCTTCGTCACCATCACCGCCGCGCGGGTCACGGGGGACCTGCAGCACGCGACCGTCTTCTACACCGTCTTCGGCGACGAGGTGCAGAGGGCCGAGACCGCCGCCGCGCTGGCCAGCGCCCGCGGCGTCCTGCGCTCGGAGGTCGGACGCCGCACCGGCATCCGGCTCACCCCGACGCTGGAGCTCGTCGAGGACGCCGTCCCCGAGAACGCCCAGGCCATCGAGGACCTCCTGCGCGCGGCGCGCGAGCAGGACGCCTCCGTCGCCGCTCTCGCCGCCGCCGCCCAGCCGGCCGGGGAGGCCGACCCCTACCGGCACGACCCCGAGCTCGTCGACGGCCTGCCCGAGGAGGACGAGGAGCACGGCAGCGACGAGGACGGTGACGACGAGGACGGTGACGACGAGGACGGTGGCGACGAGGACGGTGACGACGGGGACGCTGCGCTCGGGGAGGACGTCCTCGACGAGGACGTCCGCGCGCGTCGCCGGTGAGCCGCCCGTGAGCCGGCGGGGCAGCGGGCCCGCCCCGCCCGGGGGTCTCCTCGTCGTCGACAAGCCGGCGGGGTGGACGAGCCACGACGTCGTCGCCCGCACCCGGCGCCTGGCCGGGACCCGTCGCGTCGGGCACGCGGGCACGCTCGACCCGATGGCGACCGGGGTCCTGGTGCTGGGGGTCGACCGGACCACCAAGCTGCTCACCCACCTGACGCGGGCGGACAAGGAGTACCGCGCCGTCGTGCGCCTCGGGGAGGCGACGACGACCGACGACGCCGAGGGGGAGGTGCTCTCCTCCGCCGGGGCGGCGGGCGTGGACGGTGCGGCGCTGGAGGCCGCCGCCGCGCCGCTGCGCGGGCGGGTGGAGCAGGTGCCGAGCGCCGTCAGCGCGGTCAAGGTCGACGGCCGCCGCGCCTACGCACGGGTGCGGGCGGGGGAGGAGGTCGCCCTCGCCGCCCGGCCGGTCGAGGTCTCCGCGCTCGAGCTCGGCCAGTCCCGCGCGGCCGTCGGGGTGTCGGGGGCCGCCGTCGTCGACGTCGACCTGCGGTGCGTCGTCAGCTCGGGGACGTACGTGCGCGCCCTGGCCCGCGACCTCGGCGCCGCGCTGGGGTGCGGCGGGCACCTGGTGGCGCTGCGGCGCACCCGGGTCGGCGCCTACGGCCTCGACGTCGCGCGCACGCTGGAGCAGCTGGAGGAGACGTTCTCGCTCCTGCCGCTCGCCGACGCCGCACGGGCCGCCTTCCCGGCGCGCGACCTGAGCGCCGAGGAGGCGCAGGACCTGGCCCACGGGCGCCCGCTCGCACCGGCCGAGGACGGCGTCGTCGGCACGCCCGAGGCGCCCGTCGCGGCGTTCGCCGCCGACGGGACCCTCGTCGCGCTGGTGCACGACGAGCGCGGGCGCACCCGCCCCTCGCTCGTCCTCGCGCCGGCCTGAGCGCGCGCGCGGGGCCGCGGGCGACCTGCGGCGCCCGCCCGGGAGGCGTAGAACGGTCCCGCGGCGTCGCACCGGCGCCGCGGGACGGCAGGGGACGCACATGACCAGCACCGACAGCCAGGGCGGGCCCGGCGCCAGACCGGCGCAGATGCAGGAGCACCACGGCAAGGCGGTGGCCCTCGCGCTGGCCGCGGCCGTCGGCGGCTTCCTGTTCGGCTTCGACTCCTCGGTCATCAACGGGGCGGTCTCGGCCATCCAGGGCCAGTACGAGCTGTCCAGCTTCGTCATCGGCTTCGTCGTGGCCATCGCCCTGCTCGGCTCGGCCGTCGGCGCCTGGTTCGCCGGCCCGCTCGCGGACCGCATCGGCCGCACGCGGGTCATGCTCGTCGCCGCCGTGCTCTTCCTCGCCTCGGCCCTCGGCTCCGGCTTCGCCGTCTCGCCGTGGGACCTCACGGTCTGGCGGGTCGTCGGCGGCGTCGCCATCGGCATCGCCTCGGTCATCGCGCCGGCCTACATCGCCGAGATCGCCCCGAGCAAGATCCGCGGACGGCTGGCGTCCTTCCAGCAGCTCGCCATCACCCTTGGCATCTTCGCGGCGCTGCTGTCCAGCGCCTTCTTCGCCGGCGCGGCCGACGGCGGGGCGGAGGGCACCTTCGCAGGGCTCGACACGTGGCGCTGGATGCTGCTGGCGGAGGCCGTCCCGGCCGTCGTCTTCGGGGTCCTCGCGCTGCTCATCCCCGAGTCCCCGCGCTACCTCGTCGCGAGCGGCCAGCCCCGCAAGGCCGTCGCCGTGCTGCGGGACTCCCTGCACGCCCGCAACCCCGAGCGGCTCGTGGAGGCGGTCCGCCGCAGCCTCCAGCGCGAGGAGCGCCCGTCCATGGCGGACCTGCGTGGCCCGCGCCTGGGCCTGCAGCCCATCGTCTGGACGGGCATCGTCCTGTCGGTCCTGCAGCAGTTCGTCGGGATCAACGTGATCTTCTACTACTCGACGACGCTGTGGCAGTCGGTCGGCTTCGACGAGGGCGACTCCTTCACCATCTCCGTCGGCACGGCCGTCCTCAACGTGCTCGTCACCTTCATCGCGGTCGCCTTCGTCGACAAGGTCGGGCGCCGCAAGCTGCTCATGGCCGGCTCCCTCGGCATGGTCGCCGGGCTCGGCGCCGTGACCGTCGCCTTCACCCAGGCCGCCGTCGTCCCGGGGACCGAGGACGTCTCGCTCAGCGGCGTCTGGGGCCCGGTGGCGCTCGTGGGCGCCAACCTCTTCGTCATCGCCTTCGGCGCGTCGTGGGGCCCGGTGGTCTGGGTGCTGCTCGGGGAGATGTTCCCCAACCGTATCCGCGCCGCGGCCCTCGCCGTCGCCGCGTCGGCCCAGTGGGCGGCCAACTTCGTCATCACCGTGACCTTCCCCGTGCTCTCCCAGGACGTCTCGCTGTGGGCGACCTACCTGCTCTACACGACCTTCGCCGCGCTGTCGTTCTTCTTCGTCCGCTCGAAGGTCCCGGAGACCAACGGCGTGGACCTGGAGGACATGGGCGTCGACCCGGCGCAGGCCCTCGCCCGCAGCCGCCAGGGCGCCGACCCGGTCGGCTGACGCCCGGGAGCGCCCCGCGAGGCCGGCCCGTGGGCCGCGCGCGGGGACGGCCGGCCCGGCTGGCACAGTGGCCCCGTCCGGGAGCGGCCCGGGGCAGGAGGAGGTCGGCACGGCGTGGAGCGCTGGTACGGCTCGTCGGCGGTGCCCGCCGGGCCGGGACGCTCCGTCGTCGCCGTCGGCAACTTCGACGGCGTCCACCGCGGCCACCGTGTGCTCCTCGACGAGGTCGTCGCCCAGGCCCGCTCGAGGGGCCTGCGCTCGCTGGCGGTGACCTTCGACCCCCACCCGCTGCAGCTCCTGCACCCCGACCGGGCCCCCGAGCTGCTCACGGGTCTGCCGGAGCGGCTCTCGCTGCTGGAGGGCACCGGCCTCGACGGCGTCGTCGTCCTGCCCTTCACGCGGGAGCTGGCCGTCCGGACGCCGCGGGAGTGGGTCACCGAGGATCTCGTGCGTGACCTCGGCATGGGCGTCGCCGTCGTCGGGCACGACGTCCGCTTCGGGGTGCGCAACTCCGGCGACCTCAGCGTCCTGCACGAGCTGTGCGCCGCGCTGGACGTCGACGTCGTCGTGCTGGACGACGCCGCGTCGCAGGGGCGCCGGTGGTCCTCCTCGTGGGTGCGCGAGCTGCTGGCCGAGGGCGACGCCCGGGGTGCCGCCGAGGTGCTCGGCCGTCCGCACCGCGTCGTCGGCGAGGTCGTCCACGGCGACCACCGGGGGCGCGAGCTCGGCTACCCCACCGCCAACCTCGCGCCGGGCGCCGAGGGCCTCGTGCCCGCCGACGGCGTCTACGCCGGCTGGCTCACCCCGCTCGCCGACGGCCCCGGCGGCCCGGCCCGCAGCGGCGTGCGCGCGGGGCAGCGGCGCCCAGCCGCCGTCTCGATCGGCACGAACCCGACCTTCGACGGGCTGCAGCGGCGCGTCGAGGCCTTCGTCCTCGACGTCCCCGACGGCGCCCCGCTGGACCTCTACGGCGTCCACGTCCGTGTCGAGCTGGTGGAGCGGCTGCGCCCCACCCTGCGCTTCGACGGCGTCGAGGAGCTCTGCGACCAGATGGCCCGCGACGTGCGGGAGGCCGCGGACCTGTTGCAGCCGCCGGGCTCGTCGCCCTCGTCCCCGGCGACCTGAGGGCCAGCCGCCCGCCGGGACGGCGCGGGCCCCCCTCTTCCCGCTGGTAGCCTGCGGGACGCCGTCTGAACGGCCGCGGAGCCAGAGAGCCCGGGTGGACCTGCCCCGGAGCGCCGCGCAACGAACCCCCTCAAGGAGAGCCGTGCCCCTCGACGCCGCCACGAAGCAGAAGATCATGACCGAGTACGCGACGCACGAGGGCGACACCGGCTCGCCCGAGGTCCAGGTCGCGATGCTCACCCAGCGCATCACGGACCTGACCGAGCACCTCAAGGAGCACAAGCACGACCACCACAGCCGCCGCGGGCTGCTGCTCCTGGTCGGCCAGCGCCGCCGGCTGCTGAAGTACGTGGCCAAGAACGACATCAACCGCTACCGCGAGCTGATCGGCCGCCTCGGCATCCGCCGCTGACCCACCCGACGCCGCCCCCTCGGGGGCGGCGTCGCTGCGTCGGGGCCCCGTGGAACACGCAGGCGCCCGTGGACGCTGCGCACGACAGCCCTACCAGCTCGACGTCGCGAGCCCTGCAGCGCAGTGGCCGCCGCGACGACGGGCGTCGACGAGCCGGAGAGCCGGTCCTCGGTGGTGGCCCCCGGGAGGCGCGCACGCGCCGGCCCGTGGGCCTCGATCGGGAACTGGCGCCGCGATCCCACGCACCGGCTCGTCTCCGCCCGGGACCAGGGCCCGCCCCCGCGGGCCCGTCACCGACGAACGGAGACCCTCCATGAGCACCACCACCGCACCCGTCGACGCCGAGCCCACCGCCGTCGAGACCGTCATCGACAACGGCAAGCACGGCCAGCGGACCGTCCGCTTCGAGACCGGGCGCCTGGCCAAGCAGGCCGCCGGCTCGGTCGCCGCCTACCTCGACGGCGAGTCGATGCTCCTGTCGGCCACCACGGCCGGCAAGAACCCCAAGGACCACTTCGACTTCTTCCCGCTGACGGTCGACGTCGAGGAGCGGATGTACGCCGCGGGCCGCATCCCCGGCTCGTTCTTCCGCCGCGAGGGCCGCCCGGGCACCGACGCCATCCTCACCTGCCGCCTCATCGACCGGCCGCTGCGTCCCTCGTTCGTCTCGGGTCTGCGCAACGAGGTCCAGGTCGTCATCACCGTCCTGGCGCTGCACCCCGACGACGCCTACGACGTCCTCGCCATCAACGCCGCCTCGCTGTCCACGCAGCTGTCCGGCCTGCCGTTCTCGGGCCCGGTCGGCGGCGTGCGCGTGGCGCTGGTCGACGGCGAGTGGGTCGCCTTCCCCAAGCACAGCCAGATGGAGCGGGCCGTCTTCGACATGGTCGTCGCCGGCCGCGTCGTCGGCTCCGGCGACGACGCCGACGTGGCGATCATGATGGTCGAGGCCGAGGCCACCGAGGACTCCTGGACCCTCGTCGGCGAGGGCGCCCAGAAGCCCACCGAGGAGGTCGTCGCCGCCGGGCTCGAGGCCGCCAAGCCGGTCATCGCCCAGCTGTGCGCCGCGCAGCAGCAGGTCGCCGACGCCGCCGGCAAGGAGACCAAGGAATACCCGCGCTTCCTCGACTACTCCGACGACACCTACGCCGCCGTCGAGAAGGCCGGCTCCGAGCGGCTCGCGCAGGCGCTCACGATCGCGGGCAAGCAGGAGCGCGAGGCGGCGGTCGACGAGGTCAAGGACGCCGTGCGCTCCGAGCTCGCCGACGCCTTCGAGGGGCGCGAGAAGGAGGTCGGCGCGGCCTTCCGCTCGCTGACCAAGGCCCTCGTCCGCCAGCGGGTCCTCACCGACGGCGTCCGCATCGACGGGCGCGGCCTCGCCGACATCCGCACGCTCGGCGCCGAGGTCGAGGTGCTGCCGCGCGTGCACGGCTCGGCGCTGTTCGAGCGTGGCGAGACGCAGATCCTCGGGGTCACGACGCTGAACATGCTGCGGATGGAGCAGCAGATCGACCAGCTCGGCCCGGTGACGCGCAAGCGCTACATGCACAACTACAACTTCCCGCCCTTCTCCACCGGTGAGACCGGGCGCGTGGGCTCGCCCAAGCGGCGCGAGATCGGCCACGGGGCGCTGGCCGAGCGGGCGCTCGTGCCCGTGCTGCCCAGCCGCGAGGAGTTCCCCTACGCCATCCGGCAGGTCTCCGAGGCGCTCGGCTCCAACGGCTCGACGTCGATGGGCTCGGTGTGCGCCTCGACGCTCTCGCTGCTCAACGCCGGTGTGCCGCTGCGCGCCCCGGTCGCCGGCATCGCGATGGGGCTCATCAGCGACACCGTCGACGGCGAGACCCGCTACGCGGCGCTCACCGATATCCTCGGGGCCGAGGACGCCTTCGGGGACATGGACTTCAAGGTGGCCGGCACCCGGGAGTTCGTCACGGCGATCCAGCTGGACACCAAGCTCGACGGCATCCCCGCCTCGGTGCTGGCCGGTGCGCTGACGCAGGCCCGCGACGCCCGGCTGCACATCCTCGACGTCATGGCCGAGGCCATCGACGCGCCCGACGAGATGAGCCCGCACGCGCCGCGCGTCCTCACCGTCACGGTGCCGGTCGACAAGATCGGCGAGGTCATCGGCCCGAAGGGCAAGATGATCAACCAGATCCAGGACGAGACCGGCGCCGACATCTCCATCGAGGACGACGGCACCGTCTACATCGGCGCGACCGACGGCCCCTCGGCGGAGGCGGCGCGGGCGATGGTCAACGCCATCGCCAACCCGCAGATGCCGGAGGTCGGCGAGCGCTTCGTCGGCACGGTCGTGAAGACGACGACGTTCGGCGCCTTCATCTCCCTGACGCCGGGCAAGGACGGCCTGCTGCACATCTCCCAGATCCGCAAGATGGTCGGCGGCAAGCGGATCGACTCCGTCGAGGACGTCCTCGGCGTGGGCCAGAAGGTCCAGGTGCAGATCGCCGAGATCGACCCGCGCGGCAAGCTGTCGCTCGAGCCGGTGCTCGCCGAGGGCGCCGACGAGAGCGGCGACGCCCAGGGCCAGCAGGCCGAGGCCGCCAACATCTGATGCCGGACCAGCACAGCTCCGGCGGACCGGCCCGGGCCTGATGGCCCCGGTCGACCTCCGCCAGCTGGAGGAGCCCGACGGGCTGCTCGAGCTCGACGCCGCCGGGCAGGCGGGTGCGCGCGTGCGCCGCACCGTCCTGCCCGGCGGCGTCCGGGTTCTCACCGAGGCGGTGCCGGGCCTGCGCTCGGCCACGCTCGGCGCGTGGGTCGGCGTCGGCAGCCGCGACGAGGACGACCACGAGCGGGGCTCGACGCACTTCCTCGAGCACCTGCTGTTCAAGGGCACCGCCCGCCGCTCGGCGCTCGACATCGCCTGCGCGCTCGACGAGGTCGGCGGCGACGCCAACGCCGTCACCGGCAAGGAGTCGACGTCGTACTACGCGCGCGTGCGGGGTGCCGACCTGCCGGTCGCCGTCGACGTCGTCACGGACATGGTGACGTCGGCGACGCTGCGCACGACGGACGTCGACGCCGAGCGCGCGGTGATCCTCGAGGAGCTGGCGGCCGCCGAGGACGACGACGACGACGTCGTGCACGAGCGCTTCGCCGAGCTCGTGCACGGCGACAGCCCCCTCGGACGGCCCATCGGCGGCACGCCCGCCGACATCGAGGCCGCGACCGGCGAGTCGATCCGTGCCCACTACGCCGAGCACTACGTCCCGGCGGGCCTCGTCGTCACGGCAGCGGGCGACGTCGACCACGACGGTCTGTGCGCGCTCGTCGAGCGGTCCCTCGCGGCCGCGGGCTGGCCGGCGACCCCCGGCGCGCGGCCCCTGCCGCGTCGCGCCGGCACGCAGGGGGCGCCGCTGCCGAGCGCCGGGCGGCCGGGCGGGGTGCTGACGGTCGAGCGTGACACCGAGCAGGCGCACGTCCTGCTCGGCGGCCCCGGCCTGACGGCGACGGACGAGCGTCGGTGGGCGCTCAGCGTCATGGTCGCCGTGCTCGGGGGCGGCATGAGCTCGCGCCTGTTCCAGGAGGTCCGGGAGAAGCGAGGGCTCGCGTACTCGACGTACGCCTTCGACAGCAGCTACGCCGACGACGGCCTCGTCGGCCTCTACGCCGGGTGCTCCCCGTCACGCGTGCCGCAGGTGGTCGAGCTGCTCGCGCAGCAGTGGGCCCTGCTCGCCCGCGAGGGGCTGGGGGAGCAGGAGCTGCGGCGTGGCCAGGGGCAGCTCTCGGGCTCCCTGGCCCTCGGCATGGAGGACTCCGGCGCCCGGATGACCCGGCTCGGCCGCGCCGAGCTCGTCCACGGCCGCTTCACCGGTCTCGACGAGGCCCTCGCCCGGATCGCCGCGGTGACCGCCGAGGACGTCGTCGCGATGGCCCAGCACCTGCTCGACCAGCCGCGCTCCCTCGTCGTCGTCGGCCCCTTCGACGCCGACCCCGTGCCCGTCGCCCCCTGACGGGCCCCCTTCTCCGTCAAGTCGTGGTCGATGTGCCGCGCTCGGCGCTCTTTTCCGGCAGTTCGTCGTCGAAGTGCCGTGGTCGGGGCTTCTTTCCGGCAGTTCGTCGTCGAAGTGCCGGACCGCGGCGCCACTGCCGGACGTCGGGCGCGTCGGGTCGGTGCACGTCGTCCCGCGGGGCCGACCCCGCTGCCAGGCGGCGGCCTCGTCGCACCCGCTGCGCGCGAGGTGGCACCATGGTCCCGCTCGACGTGGCTCGCGCCCGTCCAGCGCGTGCTCCCGGGGTCGGTGAGATTCCGAACCGGCGGTGACAGTCCGCGAACCGCGGCCTCGTCCGCACCTCCCAGGTGCGGTGCAGGTCGTGGCCGACCCGGTGGAACTCCGGGACCGACGGTGACAGTCCGGAGGGGAGGCAGCACGCGGTGGCCAGCGCGCCGCGCCGACGGCTGCCGCCACGCGCGTCGGCCGACGGTGCAGCGCCCTGACCGCCGACCCGCCTGACCGCGGGGCTGCCCCCGCACGTCCTCCCCGGCCCGCGCCGGCCGGTCGCCCCCGGCTGCGTCGCCGAGGCGAGGAGGAACGATGTTCACGGGGATCGTGGAGGAGCGCGGCGAGGTCGTCGCGCTGGAGACCACCGGCGAGGCCGGCGGTGACCAGGACGCGCGCCTGCGCGTCCGTGGACCGCTCGTCGTCTCGGACGCCGCCGACGGGGACTCGATCTCGGTCGACGGGGTCTGCCTGACCGTCACGGGCCCGGCCGTGGACGGCGTCTTCGCCGTCGACGTCATGGGCGAGACGCTGCGTCGCACCAGCCTCGGCGCCCGTCGGCCCGGCGACCCCGTCAACCTGGAGCGGGCCCTGCGCGCCGACGCCAGGCTCGGCGGCCACGTCGTCCAGGGCCACGTCGACGGCGTCGGCCACGTCCTCGCCCGCACGCCCGCCGCGCGCTGGGAGACCGTCCGGTTCTCGGTGCCCTCGGCGCTCGCCCGCTACGTGGCCGAGAAGGGCTCCATCACGGTCGACGGCGTCTCCCTGACCGTCACCGCGGTCGGCGACGACGGCCCGGCCACGCTGGAGGCGGGCGGGCAGACCCTCGACCTCTCCGCCGAGCGCTCGTGGCTGGAGGTCGGCCTGATCCCCACGACGCTGACCGCGACGACGCTCGGCGGACGCGCCGTCGGGGACGCCGTGAACCTCGAGGTCGACGTCCTCGCCAAGCACGTGGAGCGCCTGCTCACCGCCGCCGGCGCGCTGCCGGGCGGTGCGCGGTGAGCGGGGGCGCGCACGTCGCCGACGCCGAGGTCCCGGGTGGGCTCGCGCCCGAGGACGTCGTGCGCTCGCCGCAGGCGGCCCCCGACCGGCCCGGCGTGCGCATCGACAGCGTCGAGGACGCGGTCGCCGCCCTGGCCGCTGGACGCCCGGTCGTCGTCCTCGACGGCGCCGACCGCGAGGACGAGGGGGACCTGGTGCTCGCCGCGGGCCTGGCGACGCCCGCGACGGTCGCCTTCGTCGTCCGCTGGACCAGCGGCCTGCTCTGCGCGCCGCTGGCCCCCGAGGTCGCCGACGCCCTGGAGCTGCCGCTCATGGCGGCAGGACGCCGTCGCGCGGAGGGCGACGCCCACGGGACGGCGTACACCATCACCGTGGACGCGGCCGTGGGGACGACGACGGGCATCAGCGGCGCCGACCGGGCCCGCACGCTGCACGTCCTCGCCGACCCCGCCTCGACCGCGGGTGACCTGCGCCGCCCGGGGCACGTGCTGCCGCTGCGCGCCCGCGCCGGCGGCGTCCGCGAGCGGGCCGGGCACACCGAGGCGGCGGTCGACCTCTGCCGCCTGGCCGGGCTCGCGCCGGCCGCCCTCATCGCCGAGCTCGTCGACGACGCCGACCCCGAGGGCGGCATGCTGCGCGGCCAGGGGTGCCGCGACTTCGCCGACCGCCACGGCCTGCCGCTCGTGACCATCGGCCAGCTCGCGGCCCACCTCACGAGCACCGCTGCGCCGCAGGCGACCCCGGTCGAGCAGGGAGCCGTCGTCGCCGGTGCGGTGGCGAGCCTGCCGACGGCCTTCGGGCGCTTCACCGCCCGCGCCTTCGTCGAGCCGGCCACGGGCACCGAGCACCTCGCGCTCGTGCCCGAGGGGCCGGGCGGGCAGGTGCAGACGCTGCCGGCGGACGACGTCCTCGTCCGCGTGCACTCCGAGTGCCTCACCGGCGACGCCCTCGGCTCGCAGCGCTGCGACTGCGGCCCCCAGCTGCGGGCCGCGCTCGCGGCCGTCGCGCAGCGGGGCACCGGCGTCGTCGTCTACGTGCGCGGGCACGAGGGGCGCGGGATCGGGCTGGCGGCCAAGATCGCCGCGTACGCCGAGCAGGACGGCGGCGCCGACACCGTCGAGGCCAACGTCCGCCTCGGCCTGCCCGTGGACGCGCGCCGCTACGGCGCCCCCGCCGCGGTGCTGCGGGCGCTCGGCGTCCGCAGCGTGCGACTGCTCACGAACAACCCGGAGAAGGAGGAAGGCGTGGCCGAGCACGGCGTCGTCGTCTGCGGCAGAGAGCCTCTCGTGGTGGCCACCGGCCCCGAGGCCCGCCGCTACCTGGAGGTCAAGCGCGACCGCATGGGGCACCTGCTGCCGCTGGGTGCGGGCACCCCGGCCGAGGGGGCGGCGTGAGCGGCGAGGGCGCGCCGACGCCCTCGCTGGAGGGGGCCGCCCGCCTGCGGGTCGCGGTCGTCGCCGCGACGTGGCACGCGGAGGTCATGGACGGTCTCGTCGAGGGCGCCGCGGCGGCCCTGGCCGACGCCGGCGTGCGCGACGTCACGACGGTCCGGGTGCCCGGCACGGTCGAGCTCGGCGTCGCCGCCGCCCGGCTGGCCTCGCGCGTCGACGCCGTCGTCGCCCTCGGCGTCGTCGTGCGCGGCGGCACACCGCACTTCGACTACGTCTGCCTCTCGGCGACGCAGGCGCTGACCGACGTCGCGGTCCGCACCGGCACGCCGGTCGGCTTCGGCGTGCTCACGGTGGACACCGTGGAGCAGGCGCTCGACCGGGCCGGGCTGTCCGGCAGCCGCGAGGACAAGGGTCGTGAGGCCGTCGAGGCCGCGCTCGCGACCGCGCTCGTCCTCGACGAGGTCGCGCCCCAGTCGGGGACCGCTGCGGCGCACCGCCCCTCGACGCCGTCCGCGGTCACCGGGGCGCACGCGTGAGCGGTGCGCCGCTGCGCGTCGCCGTCGTCGGCGCCGGGGGCCGGATGGGCACGGCGGCCTGCGCCGCCGTCGAGGCGGCACCCGACCTGGAGCTGTTCGCCCGCGTGCACCGCGACGACGCGATGGACGTCGCCGCCGGGGCGGACGTCGCCGTCGTGCTGTCCGTGCCCGACGCCGCCCCGGCGCAGGTGGACTGGTGCGTGCGCTCCGGCGTCCACGCCGTCGTCGGGACGACGGGCTGGACCGACGAGCGCCTCGACGCCGTCCGCGACGCCCTGGGGCCCGACCCGCGGGTGGGCGTGCTCGTGGCGCCCAACTTCGCCGTCGGCGCCGTGCTGGCGATGCGCTTCGCGGCGCAGGCGGCGCGCTTCTACGAGTCCGTCGAGGTCGTCGAGCTGCACCACCCGGACAAGGTCGACGCGCCGTCGGGCACGGCCGTGCGGACCGCCCGGGGGATCGCGCAGGCGCGGCGCGCGGCCGGCGTCGGGCCCTCGCCGGACGCGACGACGAGCGAGCTGGACGGCGCGCGCGGCGCCGACGTCGACGGCGTCCGGGTGCACAGCGTGAGGCTGCGGGGCCTCGTCGCGCACGAGGAGATCCTGCTCGGGGCGCCGGGGGAGCAGCTGACGATCCGGCACGACTCCTACGACCGGGAGTCGTTCATGCCGGGCGTGCTGCTCGCCGTCCGGCAGGTCGCCCAGCACCCGGGGCTGCTCGTCGGGCTGGAGCACCTCATGGACGTAGGCGGCTGAGGTGGGGGCGCAGCCGGTGGAGGGGGCCGGGCCGGCGCGGAGGCGGCGCGGGGGAGCGCGCACGAAGGTCGTCGTCGGCGTCCTGCTGGTGCTGTCGGTCCTCTACCTCGTGCGCCTGGCGGACTGGGGCGTACGGCTGCTCGGCTCGGGCGAGGTGGTCGGCGTGCTGCTCGGGGTCGGCGTCATCATCGTGCCCCTGCTCGTGGGCTGGGCGATCGTCCGCGAGGTCCTCTTCGGCGCGGCCTCCCAGCGCCTGGCCGACGAGCTCGCGGCGACGGGAGGCCTGCCGGTCGACGACCTGCGCCGTCGCCCCTCCGGCCGGGTGGTGCGCGAGGACGCCGAGCGGCTCTTCACCCGGTACCGCGCCGAGGTCGAGGAGGACGACAACGACTGGGCCCGCTGGTACCGCCTGTCGCTGGCCTACGACGCCAGCGGTGACCGCCGCCGCGCCCGCGCCGCCGCGCGCCACGCCATCTCGCTGCACCCGTAGAGGCACGTGGATGGAGGACGCCGTCACACGCGTCCTGCGACCACATGCAGGTGCCACCGGAGGAGAGAGGTCACCCGGGCGGGTTCGAGACGCAGCGCGCGAGCGGGAGGGCGGAGCAGCGTGTCCCGCGGGTCTGCCGTGACGTCCGCCGCCCGGAGGAGGTCGTCGTACCAGCGGTCGGGGTCCATGTGCCCGATCCCGTCGACCTCGGCGACGAGCCGCGAGCCGTCCGGGCGCACCCACTGCGCGTCGAGGTGGCGGACGCGCCCCGCAGCGTCTCGGCGGCGGCCCTGCCGTCTCGGTAGCGGGAGAGAGGCGGCACGGCACAGGGCGACCAGGTCCACCTCGGCCATCGAGTGCGAGCCCCCGGCGATGTCGCTGAGCAGCGCGGTGATCTCCTGCCGGTGACGCCCCGGCGGGTCGGCCTCTGCTGCGGCGAGAAGTCGCTCGGCGGTCGTCAGCCGTTGCGCCACGACGGCGGCGAGGAGGCCTCCGGCGGTCCGGGGGCTGCTCGACCAGGCGGCAGCGTCGAGGGCAGCACGCTCGACCCGGTGCACCGGGAGCCCGCCCCGTGAGGTGACGTCGCGGGCGTCGCACCGAGTCGTCGTCCGGACCCGGGTCCACGAGGCGCAGGAGCGGCTCGCGTGGCGGGGGACGACGACGAGTGGTCCGGCGCGCTGCCACGACCCCGAGCGCACGCGGCGCGCCACCGTGTCGGCGTCCACGTCGTGGCGTCGCAGCTGGCGCCGCGAGAGGCAGCGTGCCTGGTCGTCGGCGAGCAGGTGGAGCTCGCGGGGAAGGTCTCGTCGCCGCTTCACGCGGGTGAGCGTGCCGCGGATGCCTCGGAGGCGTGCGGGGCCTGTGGACGACGACGCCGTGTGGACCGAGGACGCCGTCATGCGCGTCCTCGGTCCACAGGCTCAGCGCCCCGGGCCCCGGGCGGCGCGGGAGGCGGCGGCGGTGAGGCCTTCGAGCGGGCCGCGCCGGCCGGTGAGCTGCCAGAGGCCTCCGACCAGCAGGAGGCCGACCACCTGGGCGGCGAACAGGGGGCCCTCGGGGATTAGTGCGCCGGTCACAAACTCGTAGCCGCCGAGAAACGCCAGCGAGACCACGTGCAGGGAGTAGAGCGTCAGCGTCATCGACCCGACGGCGGCGAGCGGCCACACCAGCGGCCGGGCGACGCGGGCGACCAGCAGCACGACGCCGAGCACGGCGAGGGCGCTGCCGGCGACGGAGACCATGTCGACGGGCGTCCCCGAGTGCGGGGCGGGCACGACGAGCCACCACCACGACGTCGTCGGCGTGGTGCCGTAGAAGCCGGTGGCGAGGGTCGTCTCCAGCGTGTCGGCGGACGCCGGGAAGCCGGTCGGCACCGTGAGGGAGGGCGCGGCGAGGGGGAGCAGGGCTGCGGCGACGCCGCGGGCGGTCAGCGCGGCAGCCAGGCCGGCGAGCGCCACGACGACGACCGTGCTCGCCCGGCGCAGGTCGAGCCGCCCGACGCCGAGCCCCAGCAGGACGAGGCCGGCCCACGACAGGACGGGGTAGTAGCCCGTCAGCAGCAGGTGCCCGACGAGCTCGACCGGGGCGCGCAGGTCCAGGAAGGTCGGGCTGTAGCCGGGGGAGACGTCAAGCACGCCGGCGCCGACGACGGCGTCTCGCAGCGGGTGCAGCAGCACCGGCACGAGGACGAGCCACGCGGCGCCCAGCGGGACCAGCAGCCGCGGCCCGCGCCCGAGGAAGGGCAGCGCGACGAGGAAGAGCAGCCCGTAGTTGACGAGGATGACGGCGACGGGCGCCCCGAGGCCGCCGAGGACCAGGCCGATGATCGCCACGACGGCGGCGCGGGCCGCCACGCCGCGGCGGGCGGCGGACAGGGCCTCGCCGGTCGGCGGACGGGTGCCGCCGGCCGCCAGGGCGAGCGAGACCCCGGCGAGCACGGCGAACAGCGCCGACGCGCGGCCGGCGGCGACGAGCGCCGTCGCGCTGGCCGACTCGGCGCCGTCGGCGCCGACGGTGGTGAGCGGCAGCACGTGCGTGGCGACCATCCCGAGCAGGGCGACGCCACGGGCCGCGTCGACGCCGACGAGGCGGGTCGGGCCGCGCAGCCGAGCACCGCGGGCCGGCGGGGCGGAGGGGGCGCTCACCGCGCGATGCTCGCACGCGCGGGCGCCGGGAGCGGTCGCCCGCGCGGCGCCGGCGGGCACCCCGGCGCCCGTAGGGTGGCGAGCCGTGCCTCCCCCTCCCGGTCCTCAGCAGCCGACGGCGACCGACCAGGCCGGCGGCTCGCCCGACGGCACGGCCCCCGAGCCCGTGGACAAGACCGGGACCCAGGAGCCGGCGGTGCCCTCGGGGCAGGTGCTGCACCCCGGGCGGGTGCCCTTCGCCGCCGTCCTGTTCGACATGGACGGCACGCTCGTGGACTCCACCCCCTCGGTCGAGCGGTGCTGGCGGCGGTGGGCGCAGGAGATGGACGTCGACCTCGAGCGGCTGCTGGGTTGGCACGGCGTCCCGGCGCGCGCCATCGCCGAGGCCCTCGTGCCGCCGGAGCAGGTCGAGACGGCGGCGGCCCGGATCGCCGCGCTGGAGCTGGAGGACACCGACGGCATCGTGCCCCTGCCCGGCGCGCTCGAGGCGCTCGCCGCCCTGCCCGCGGGCCGGGCGGCCATCGCGACGTCCTGCACGCGGCCGCTGGCGCTGGCCCGGCTGCGGGCCGCCCAGGTGCAGGCGCCGGAGGTCCTCGTCACCGTCGACGACGTCGTCCGCGGCAAGCCGGACCCGGCGCCCTTCCTGCTGGCCGCCGAGCGGCTCGGCGTCGACCCGGCGCGCTGCCTCGTCGTGGAGGACGCCCCCGCCGGGGTCGCCGCGGCCCGGGCCGCCGGGTGCGCGACGCTCGGCGTGACGACGACGACGCCGGCGGGAGAGCTGGCGGCGGACGTCGTCGTCCGGGACCTCTCGCGGGTGCGGCTGCTGCTCGCCGAGGACGGCGTCACGGTGGTGGCGGCATGAGCGCGGCCGAGCCGGTGGGCACGGGAGGAACCCCCGAGCAGGAGGTCGCCCGCCAGGAAGCGGTGCAGCAGAGCGGGTCTGCGACGCAGGGACCTGCGGTGTCGGCGCCCGGTGACGGCGCCGGGGGAGCGGGCGCGGTGGCCGAGCCGGTCTTCCGCAGCGACGTCGTCGTCGAGCTCGTGCGCGCCAGCGCGAGCGACGCGGACGTCCTGTTCGCCGCGCGGGTCTCCACCCGCGGCGAGGCGAGCCGCGCCGACGCCGGGGCCGACGAGGACGAGCAGCGGCGCTCCGCCGGGCTCGTCAACTACCTGATGCGCGACCGGCACGGCAGCCCCTTCGAGCACACGTCGATGACCTTCTACGTGCAGGCGCCGATCTTCGTCTTCCGCGAGTTCATGCGGCACCGCATCGCCTCCTACAACGAGGAGAGCGGGCGCTACCGCGAGCTGCGGCCGGTGTTCTACGTGCCCGCCCGCGACCGGCGGCTCGTCCAGGAGGGCAAGCCGGGCGCGTACCGCTTCACGGCGGGCACGGCGGACCAGCACGCGCTCGTCGAGAGCGAGGTGCGGGCGGCGAGCACCCGCGCGTACGAGGCGTACCGGGCGATGCTCGACGCCGGCGTCGCGCGGGAGGTGGCGCGCGTCGTCCTGCCGGTGACGACGTACTCCTCCATGTACGTGACGATGAACGCCCGGGCGCTCATGAACTTCTTGTCGTTGCGGACCCAGCGCGACGGCTCGACGTTCCCCTCCTTCCCCCAGCGCGAGATCGAGATGTGCGCCGAGGCCATGGAGGAGGTCTGGCGGGGGCTCATGCCGGTGACCGCCGAGGCCTTCGACCGCAATGGGCGCGTCGCCCCCTGACCTCCGGGGACGCCCGCCGGGGCCGCCGCGCGTCCGGGGCGAGCCCTGCGAGCGCCGCCCGCCGGCGTGGACGGAGCCGTCGGTGGGGGCCTCTACCCTGGTCGGGTGAGCACGACGTCCGCCCCCGTGTCCGCACGCCCCGTCGCCGCCGCCGGGTCGTGGGGCTACCCGGGCCCCGAGGACGACGGCACGGGCGGCACCGAGGGGCCTGCCCCGCGCGTCGTCGGCGGCCTGGACGCCCACCGGGACCTGCCGCGCGTGCAGCAGCCCGCCTGGCCCGACGCCCAGGCGCTCGACCGGGCGACCGCCGAGCTGTCGAGCCTGCCGCCGCTGGTCTTCGCGGGTGAGGTCGACCGCCTGCGCAGCCGCCTCGCCGAGGCCGCCGCCGGCCGGGCCTTCGTCCTGCAGGGCGGGGACTGCGCCGAGACCTTCGCCGACGCGACGGCCGACGCCATCCGCCGGCGGGTCAAGACCGTGCTGCAGATGGCGGTCGTCCTCACCTACGGCGCCAGCACGCCCGTCGTGAAGATGGGCCGGATGGCCGGGCAGTTCGCCAAGCCGCGCAGCAGCGACACCGAGACCCGCGGCGACGTCACGCTGCCCGCCTACCGCGGTGACGCCGTCAACGGGTTCGCCTTCACGCCCGAGGCGCGCACCCCGGACCCGCAGCGGCTCGTGCGCGCCTACCACACGGCCGCGAGCACGCTGAACCTCATCCGGGCCTTCACCACCGGCGGCTTCGCCGACCTGCGGCACGTGCACGAGTGGAACCGCGGCTTCGTCGGCAACGGCGCGACGTCGGCCTACGCCGACCTCGCCGGCGAGATCGACCGCGCCCTCGCGTTCATGGCCGCCTGCGGCGTCGACTTCGACGCGCTGCGGGCCACGGAGATGTACGCCGCCCACGAGGCGCTGCTGCTCGACTACGAGCGGGCGCTCACCCGCATCGACTCGCGCACCCAGCTGCCCTACGACGTCTCGGCCCACTTCCTCTGGATCGGCGAGCGGACCCGCGGCGTCGACGGCGCCCACGTCGACCTGCTCTCGCGCGTGCGCAACCCCGTCGGCGTCAAGCTCGGCCCGACGACGACGCCCGAGCAGGCGCTCGAGCTCGCCGACGCCCTCGACCCCGACGGCGAGCCCGGCCGCCTCACCTTCGTCACGCGGATGGGCGCCCCCCGGATCCGGGAGGTGCTGCCGGGGCTCGTCCGCGCGGTCGCCGACGCCGGTCGCACCCCCGTGTGGGTGTGCGACCCCATGCACGGCAACACCTTCACCTCGGCGTCGGGCTACAAGACCCGCCGCTTCGACGAGGTCGTCGACGAGGTCCGCGGCTTCTTCGAGGTCCACCGCGCTGCCGGCACGGTGCCCGGCGGCCTGCACATCGAGCTCACGGGCGACGACGTCACGGAGGTGCTCGGCGGCGTCGAGGACATCGACGACGCCGCCCTGGCCACCCGCTACGAGACGCTGTGCGACCCGCGCCTGAACCACCAGCAGTCCCTGGAGCTGGCCTTCCTCGCGGCGGACATGCTCCGTGGCCGCTGAGGCGGCGGTGCGCGCCGGTGCGCCCACCCCTCGCGCCGGCGAGCGCGCCGGGCCTCCCCGGACCGCCGAGGCCCCGGCCCCCGCTCCCACGAGGTCAGGGCGCGCGCCGGGAGGCCCCGACGCCGCGGTCGACCTGCGCTCGGACACCCTGACCCGCCCGACGGCCGCGATGCGGGCGGCGATGGCGGCGGCCGAGGTGGGCGACGACGTCTACGGCGAGGACCCGACGACGACGGCGCTGGAGCGCCGGGTCGCCGAGCTGCTCGGCCACGAGGCGGCGCTCTTCGGCCCCAGCGGGTCGATGACCAACGTCATCGGCGTCCGGCTGCTCGTCGAGCCGGGCGAGGAGCTGCTGTGCGACAGCCTGGCCCACGTCGTGCGCGCCGAGCTGGGGGCGCACGCCGCGCTCGGCGGCGTGACGACGCGCACGTGGCCCGCGCTCGCCCGACCGGGGGCCCCCGTCGGCCGGGTCGACCCCGACGTCGTCGAGGCCATGCTCACGCCCGACGCCGGCCCGTACCTCGTCTCCACCGCGGCGGTCGCGGTGGAGAACACGCACAACTTCGGCGGGGGCACGACCCAGCCGCTGGCCGTCCTGCAGGACCTGCGCGAGCGCACGCGCGCGGCCGGTGTCGCGCTCCACCTCGACGGGGCCCGGCTGTGGAACGCCGCCGTGGCCGACGGCGTCTCGCCGGCCGACTACGGCGCGTGCGCCGACACGGTGTCCGTGTGCCTGTCCAAGGGCCTCGGGGCGCCGGTCGGCTCCCTCGTCGTCGGCAGCGCCGAGCGCATCGAGCGCGCCCGGGTGTTGCGCAAGCGCCTCGGCGGTGGCATGCGGCAGACCGGCATGCTCGCCGCCGCGGGGCTGCACGCGCTCGACCACCACGTGGAGCGGCTCGCGCAGGACCACGCCCGCGCCGCGACGCTCGCGCGCGCCTGCGCCCGCGCACGCCCGGGCTGCGTCGACCCCGAGGCGGTCAGCACGAACATCGTCGTGCTCGACGTCCCGGACGCCCCGGCGCTCGCCGGCGCGGCCGCCGACCGGGGGGTGCGCGTCTCGGCGCTCGGCCGGCGCGTCCTGCGCCTGGTCACCCACCTCGACGTCGACGACGGGGACGTCGAGCGCGCGGCGGGCGTGCTCGGGGAGCTGCTCGCGGCGCTGCCGCAGGAGCGCGAGGGGGCGCAGCGGCCGTGACCGGAGGCGGAGGGGGGACCGCCGACGACGCGCACGGGGGAGCCGACGAGGCGGGTCGCCCCGACGGCTGGGACTGGGTGGCCCCGCCGGGGGACGGGGGCGCAGACCGCCCGGGGCTGCACGTCGTCCCGCCACCGGGCGCCGCCCGGGCCCTGCCCCCCGGCCAGCGGGAGGTGCCCGAGCTGCCCGTCATGCACTACGGCCGCGTGCCGACCTTCCGCCCCGAGCGCTGGACCCTCGTCGTCGAGGGCGCCACCCGGGACGGCGAGCGCCACGTCCTGGACTACGAGGCCTTCTGCGCGCTCCCGACGACGCCGGTGCGGGCCGACCTGCACTGCGCCTCCCGCTGGAGCGTGCTGGACAACGAGTGGGAGGGCGTGCTCGCCCGCGACCTCGTCGAGGCCCACCCGCCCGCCGGAGACGTCACGTGCGCCCTCGTCTACGCCGAGTACGGCTACTCGGCGACGGTGCGGCTGGAGGACCTCACCGCGCCCGGCGCCGTCCTCGCCACCTCCCGCGGCGGCCGGCCGCTGACGCCCGAGCACGGCTTCCCGGTGCGTCTCGTGCTGCCCCAGCTGTACTCGTGGAAGGGGCCGAAGTGGTTCCGCGGGTGGGAGTACCTCACCGAGGTCAAGCGCGGCTTCTGGGAGGACCGCGGCTACCACGCCGTCGGCGACTGCTGGCGCCAGGAGCGCTACGCCTACCAGGAGGCCGAGGAGCCCGGCCGCGGCTGAGCGCTCCCGCCGCCTGCGGCATGCGTCACGCGGGCCAGACCCGGGTCAGACCACCGTGAGCGTGATCGTCGTCCCGGGCCGGGCCTGCGTCCCGGCCTCGACGCTCTGGTCGCGGACGGTGCCGAAGAGCCCCCCGAGCACCTCGTCCACCTCGACCTGGAAGCCGGCGTCCTCCAGCTCCTCGGTGGCGTCGTCGACCTGGTCGCCGATGACGTCGGGGACCTCGACGAGGTCGGGCCCGAGGGAGACGACGACCGTGACGTCGTCGCCCCGGAAGCGGGTCTCGTCGTCGTCCGGGTCCTGGCGGACGACCCGGCCGGCCGCGACGTCGTCGTCGAACTCCTCGGTCACGACGGCGCGCAGACCGCGCTCCTGGAGGGCCGAGACGGCCTCGCCGCGCGTGCGGCCGACGACGTCGGGGACGTCGATCGGCTCACGCCCCAGGGACACGACCACCTGGACGGCCTCGCCGCGCCGCAGCTGCTGCCCGCCCGCCGGCTCCTGGCTGACGACGGCGCCCTCGGGCACCTGCTCGTCGTAGGCCTCGCTCTGCTCGGCGAGGGTGAGCTGCACCTGCTCCACGGCCCCGCGGGCCTCGCCCACCGGTCGGCCGACGAGGTCGGGGACGAGGGAGAACTCCGACCCGCGCGAGAGGAAGAGCTGCACGACGGCGTCGCGGCTGGCCGAGACGCCCTCGGCCGGGTTGGTGCCGATGACGGTGCCGGCGGGGACCTGCTCGTCGAAGCGCTCGGAGACCTCCGAGGCCAGCCCCTCGTCCTGGAGCACCTGCTCGGCGCTGGCACGGTCCATGCCCTGCGTGGCGGGCACCGTGACCTGCGACCACGGCCCGAGCAGCGCGGCCCACGCGGCCCCGGCGGCGAGCAGGACGACGACGACGGCGCCGACGACGGTCGCCACGAGCCGGCCACGACGCCGGCGGCGCCGGGGAGCCGGGAGGCCGGCGGGCGGCGTCGGCGAGGAGCGCCGGGGCAGGGCGGCCGTCGAGGAGGTACCCGGCTCGCCGGCCCAGGCACCTGCTGCCGGGGCGCCCTGCTCGCCCACCGGCAGGGCGGCGACGTGCTCGTGGCGCACGGGCAGCGCCGTCGTCCGGCTCACGACGGCGGCTGCCGCCGCGCCCCCCGCCACCGCGGCGACCGCGCCGCCGGCGCCCCGCTCGGGCGCCCGTCCGGTGCGTCGGGGCGCGGCGTCCTGGACGGCGTCGGGCAGGTCGCGGCGCAGCGCCCGCACCTCGTGGACGAGCTCGCGGGCGTCGGTCGGGCGGTCCTGCGGGTCACGCGCCGTCATCCAGAGCACGAGGTCGTCGAGCTCCTGCGGGACGGTCGCGACCAGCGTGCTCGGCACCGGGACGTCGCGGGTGACGTGCTGGTGCGCCACGTGGATGGGCACCTCGCCGGTGAAGGGCTGGGAGCCCGTGAGCATCTCGAAGAGGGTGATGCCGGCGGCGTAGACGTCGCTGCGCGCGTCCGCGGTGCCGCGGGTGACGAGCTCGGGGGAGAGGTAGGCCACCGTCCCCATGAGGACGCCCGTCGTGTGCGTGGAGGTCTGGGAGCTCGCGGCGCGGGCGAGGCCGAAGTCGGCGACCTTGACGCGCCCGTCGTCGGTGAGCAGCACGTTCTCGGGCTTGACGTCGCGGTGCACGACGCCGGCGCGGTGCGCGGCGGCCAGCGCGTCGAGCACCGGCTCCAGGACGGCCAGCGCCGTCCCCGCCGTCAGGGCGCCCTCGGCGGCGAGCAGGTCCCGCAGGGTCGAGCCCGGCACGTGCTCGAGCACGAGGTAGACCACGCCGTGGCGCGGGCCGTCGGGACCGGCGCCGTCGTCACGTCCCTGGTCGAAGACGGCGACGACGCCCGGGTGGGCGACCCGGGCCGCGGCGACGGCCTCCCGGTGGAAGCGGGCGACGAAGTCCGGGTCCTGCGCCAGGTGGGGGTGCATCACCTTGAGCGCGACGTCCCGGTCGAGCCGGGTGTCCGAGGCCAGGTACACGGTGGCCATGCCGCCGCGGGCGATGCGCCGGACCACCCGGTAGCGGCCGTCGACGACGACGCCCACGAGCGGGTCGCCGCCCGCGCTCGCCTCGGTCGCCATGGCGGGGAGTGTAGGGACGGCCGCTCGCCGGCCCGGGAGCCCCGCGCCCCGCCGGGGGACGCGGCGCCGGACGGACCCGGACCACCGGTGCTGGGCCGACCGGTGCTGGGCCGACCGGTGCTGGGGCCTACCGGTACTGGGCCCGCAGCGTCTGGACGCTGGCGACGTAGCGGCGCGTGTCGCTGTACATGCCGCGGCTGCGCACGGAGCCCAGGCCCTGGTAGTAGCCGGCGATGGCGCTGGACTCGTCGGGGGCGCTGCGCAGCAGCTGGCGGAGGATGACGACGCCCGCCGTCACGTTGTCCTGCGGGTCGAGCAGGTCGATGTCCTGGCCCGAGAGGTCCGCGGCCCACCGCCCCGAGGACGGGATGACCTGCATGACGCCGACGGCGTTGGCGGGCGAGACCGCCCGCATGTTGAAGCCCGACTCCTGGAAGGCGACGGCCTGCGCGAGCGCCGGGTCGACGCCGTACCGGTTGGCCGTGTCGACGACGATCTGCTGCATCTCGGCGCGCCCGGGCACCGACCGGTCCAGCAGCGTGTCGCGGTTGGCGGTGGCCGACTGCGTCGTCGACCGCGGGTAGCTGCGGCCGAGGAAGGTCGAGGACACCGGCGCGCGGCCCGAGGACGGCGCCGGGCTCGCGGGCGCCCCACCGGCCCCCGGCACGGACAGGGTCTGCCCGATGCGGATGAGGCCGTCGGCGCCGACGCCCGGGTTGACCTGCCGCAGCGCCGCGACCGTCGTGCCCTGGCGCGCCGCGATGACGCTGAGGGAGTCACCGGCGCGGACGGTGTAGCTGCCGCCCGGTGCCTGCTGCGGCGCAGGCTGCGGTGCCGCGGCCGGCGCCGGGGCGCTGCCGCCGCCGAGGCGCAGGACCTGGCCCTCGCGGATGAAGGCGCGCGAGTCCAGGCCGTTGGCCTCGACGATGGCGCGCTGGGTGGTGCCGGTGCGGGCGGCGATGGCCGAGACGGTGTCTCCGCGGCGGACGGTGTAGGTCGCGGCGCCGTCGCTGCTCCCGGCGGACGGGGCAGCGGCGGTCGGGGCGCTGGGGGCGGGGGCGCTGCCGCCGCCGAGGCGCAGGACCTGGCCCTCGCGGATGAAGGCGCGGGAGTCCAGGCCGTTGGCCTCGACGATGGCGCGCTGGGGGGTGCCGGTGCGGGCGGCGATGGCGGAGACGGTGTCGCCGCGCGCGACGGTGTAGGTGGCCGCCGGGCCGCCGGCGGCCGGCGCGGGGCGCGAGGACGCGGCGGGGCTGGCCGCCGGCGCGGCGGCGCCGCCGAGGCGCAGCTGCTGGCCGGCGCGGATGGAGCCGCGGCTGTCGAGGCCGTTGGCCTCGACGATGGCGCGCTGGGTGGTGCCGGTGCGGGCGGCGATGGCGGAGACGGTGTCGCCGCGCTGGACGGTGTACGTGCCCTCCGGGCTCGCGGCGGCCACCGCGGCCCGGTCGAGGACGAGCACCTGGCCGGCCCGGATCGAGCCGCGCGCGTCCAGGCCGTTCGCGGTGATGACCTCCTGCTGGGACAGCCCGCTGCGCAGCGCGATGCCGCTGACCGTGTCGCCGGGCTGGACGACGTAGCTGCGGGCCGCGGCGGCGGCCACGGCCACGGGGGCGCCGAGCTGGACGGCGGGCGCCGGCGAGGTGCCCGGGGCGGTCCGGCTCGGGGCGGCCGGGCGGGACGAGGTCGGGGCGGCCGGGCGGGACGAGGTCGTCCGGTCGTCGCCGGCGTCGCGCTGCTCGGGAGCCGCGGCGGCCGCGGCCGCCGTCGGCAGCAGGGTGCCGGCGCCGAGCGCGACGGCGAGGGCCAGGGAGAGCGGACGGCGCGCAGGGCCCGGGCGGGCGGTGCGGACGGTCGGCCCCCAGGGCGTCGGGTCGGCGAGCGTCGGGTCGGGTGCGGGGGCGGGGGCGGGCGTCGACATGGCGTCCTCGGCGTCTCGTCCCGGGCCGGGGCCCGGAGCCGGACCCGGCGGCAGGGGCGCGCCGGGGGTCCGGAGGGTCAGGAGGTGGTGTGACAGGTGTGCTTTGAGTGCTTCGTGATGTTGCTGTGACGGAACGTACCCCACACCTCCTGCGGCGGAGTGAGTTACAGCGGTGGAACTCGTCCCGGTGGGTGACGGCGCCGCCGTCAGGTCGTCGCGCGCGAGGGTTCTCGGGGGTGCCGTGGCAAGGACTCGCCCCGCGAAGGCCGGTGGTGGGCGGGTGGAGGACGACTCGCCCGGCCAGGACCGGCGAGGGTGGACGGGCGTGGCAGTCTCGGAGGTGTGAGCACGTCGCCTGACTCCCAGCCGCACCCCGCCTCGCCGTCCGCGCCGCAGGTCGACGCCGCACCGTCGCCGGAGGCCGACCTCGAGGAGCTGGTCGGCGAGTGGATGACGCTCGCGCAGGTCGCCGAGCACCTGGACCTCGCGCCGTCCCAGGTGCGGCGGCTCGTGGCCGACCGGGACCTCGTCGCCGTCCGCCGCGGGCGCCCGCGCGCCGACTGCGTGCCGACGGCGCTCGTCGTCCCCGTGCCCCTGCCGAGGCTGCGCGGGACGGCCCAGGTGCTCGCGGACGCCGGCTACTCCCCGGCCGAGACCCTCCGCTGGCTCTTCACGGCCGACCCGTCCCTGCCCGGCACGCCCGTGGAGGCCCTGCGCGCCGAGCACCGGACGACGGAGGTCCGGCGCCGCGCCCAGGCCCTCGCCTTCTGACGCCGTCCGTGCTCGACGGCGGGCTCGACGGCGGGCTCGACGGCGCGCTCGACGGCGGGCGCGGGGCCGTCGTCGGGCTCGTCCTCGCCGCCGGGGCCGGTCGCCGTGCCGGCGGGCCGAAGGGGCTGCGCCGCGACGGCGACGGCGAGCCGTGGGTCGCCGCGCGGGTCCGGGCGCTGGGCCAGGGAGGCTGCGCGCGGGTGCTCGTCGTCGTCGGCGCCGCGGGGGAGGACGTCGCGGCGCTCGTCCCGGCGGGGGCCCAGGTGGTCCGCGCGCCGGGCTGGGCCAGGGGCCTGTCGGCGTCGCTGTCCGCCGGGCTCGCCGCCGCGAGCGACCTGGAGCGGGGCGGGGCGGCGGCGCTGGCCGGCGGGGCCGTGGTCGGCCGGTGGTCGGCCGCCGCCGTCGTGCCCGTCGACGTGCCGGACCTCGGCGCCGCCGAGGTGGCGCGCGTGCTGGGCGCCTGGCCCGGCGTGGGGCTGGCGCGGGCGGTGCACGACGGCCGCCCCGGGCACCCCGTCGTGCTCGACCGCGCGTCGTGGGGGCAGGCGGCCGCCGGGACCGGGGACGAGGGCGCGCGGCGGCTGCTCGTCGGCGCCGACGTGCTGCGCGTGGAGTGCGGCGACCTCGCGAGCGGGCTCGACGTCGACGGCGCGCCGTCGACGTCCCCCACGGCGCGGCGGGGAGGCTGAGCGTGCTCGAGGTCGCCGGCCGTCTGCTGCCGCTGCTCGCGCAGGGCCCGCTCGTCCTCGCGACGGTGCTGCGGACAGAAGGCACCTCGTGGCCGCCGCCGGCGACGTCGCTCGCGCTGTCCGCGGGTGGTGAGGTCGTCGGCGGGCTGTCGGCCGGCTGCGTCGAGAGCGCCGCGCTGGAGCGGTGCGAGCAGGTCCTGCGGGCGCTGACCGGCGCTGCGCCGGCCCCACCGGTGGCCGCGGGCGGGCGGGCCTGGCACCCGCTCGGCTGCGACGCCGCGGTGGAGGTGCTGGTCCACGTCGTCGACGGCGCGGCGGCCCGGGCCGAGCTCGCGGCGGCGGCCGCCGGTCGCCGCGCGGGTCTCGCGGTGCTGCTCGCCCCGGAGGCGGCGTCGCCCGGCGCGCTGGTCCCGACGCTGGCGGGAGGCCTCGTCGCGACCGGCGAGGGCGCCGCCGCCGCCGGTCAGGTCGAGCCCGGTGCGCTGCGGTCGGCCTGGGGCGCGGACCTCGCCGACGTCAGGGACCACCTGGGCGGGCGGACGGCGCCCGGTCTTCTCGACCTCCCGCGGCCGGCCGCGGCCGGCGCGCAGGGGGAGCCCGAGACCCGGTCGGGCGTCGGGGCGTCGCTGCCCGTCCTGCTCGACACCTGTGACGCCGCACCGCTCTTCGTCGTCGTCGGCGCCGGTGACCTGGGTGCCGCGGTCGCCGCGGGGGCGGTGGGCCTGGGCTACCGCGTCGTCGTCCTCGACCACCGGGCGCGCTTCGCCGTGGGCGCCCGGGTGCCGGCGGCGTCCGACGTCGTGCTGGCGCTGGCGCACGAGTGGCTGGCGCGCGCCCCGCTCGACGAGCGGTCCGTCGTCTGCGTCCTCAGCCACGACGACGACCTCGACCCCCTGGCCGTCGCCGCGGCGCTGCGCGGTGGCGCCGGTGTCGTCGGGGCTCTCGGCTCGCGGGCCACGCACGCCCGGCGCCTGGAGCGTCTCGCCGTCCTCGGCGTGCCGGCTGAGGACGCCGCGCGGGTGCGCGGCCCCGTCGGTCTGGACCTCGGTGCGCGGACGACGGCCGAGCAGGCGCTCGCCGTCCTCGCCGAGGTGGTCGCGGCGCGCCGCGGCGGCGACGGGCGGCCGCTGCGCGACGGCCGCGGCGCCGTCCACCGGCGCTGAGCCTCGCTCCTCCGACGTCCGCTCGTAGGCGAGGCGGGCGAGGCGGGCGAGGCGGGCCCTCGACGACGGAGAACGGTCGCGCGAGCGAGGGGTGGGCGGGAGGGGGTGCGCGTCAAGGTCACACGTCGCGTGGAGGGGGGCGGCGGAGGCGGCGTCAGGTGGTGCGCCAGGCGCGCTGGTCGGCGCGGGCGCGACGGGCGCGGGCCAGGGCCGGCAGGGCGACCCGCAGCCGGCGCGGGGTCGGCACCGAGACGCGGCGGTGCAGGACCCGCAGGTCGGCGTCCTCGACGGCGCCCAGGATGCCGCCGTACAGCTCGTCGGCGCAGGCGATGGCGTCCCGGCTCGTGGGGTGCAGCATGCCGATCCCTGGGCGCGCGCGGGCGTACAGCTCGCGGGTGCGCGCCACCTCCAGCTCCAGCAGCGTCCGCACCCCCGGCGTCAGCGACGCCGTGCGGCGGCAGTGCCAGAGCTCGTCGCGGTCGACGCCGCAGGCCACCAGGTCCTCCTCCGGCAGGTAGACCCGCCCGCGCTCGAGGTCCTCGCCGACGTCGCGGATGAAGTTCGACATCTGGAAGGCCTCGCCGAGCGTGCGGGCGCAGCGGGCCGCCGGCTCCTCCAGCCCGGGCAGCGGCTCCAGCACGGGCAGCATCTGCAGCCCGATGACGGCCGCCGAGCCGTGCATGTAGTGCACGAGGTCGGCCCACGTGGCGTACCCGGTCTCGGTGATGTCCATCCGCATGGACTCCAGGAACGCGCCGACGTGGTCTCGCGGGACGCCCCACCGCTCCATCGTCAGCGCCATGGCCCGGCTGACGGCGTCCGGCGCGGTCCCGCCCGCGCGCGCGCCGTCCAGCCCGCGCCAGAACTCCTCCTCGAAGGTGAGCAGCGCGGCCGGGTCGGGGTCGGTGAGGCTGTCGACGAACTCGTCGGCGTACCGGGCGAAGCCGTAGAGCGCCCACACCCACGGCCGCTTGGCCGGTGGCAGCAGCGCCGTCGCCAGGTAGTAGGTGCGGCCGTGCTCGGCGTGCAGGTGCCGGCAGGCCTGGAAGTCGGCGCGCAGCGCCGGGTCGGTGATCCCGGCTGCGTCCAGGGACCGCTCGCCGACCCGGTAGCGCCGCGGCGCGGGCGTCCTGCGCGCGACGGCGGCGGGAGCGCTCACCGGTAGGCCCGCGACCGGTAGCCGGGGACCTTGCCCGTGATGCGCTCGGCGGCCAGCCGCCCCGAGACGAGCACCATCGGCACGCCCACGCCCGGCTGGGTGCCCGAGCCGGTGAGGACGACGTTCTCCCCCCAGAGGTTGCCGGGGCGGAAGGGACCCGTCTGGCTGAAGGCGTGCGAGGCGGCGAACGGCGCGCCCGCCTCCATGCCGCGGCGCTGCCAGTCCAGCGGCGTCGTCACGTCCTCGACCTCGATGCCGTCGCCGAAGCCGGGGAAGCCCCGTGACTCCAGGGTGCGCAGCACGTGCTCGCGGTAGTGCGGCGCCGTCCGCTCCCAGTCCAGGTCGGGCGCGCTCTGGAGGTTGGGCGTCGGGAAGAGGACGTAGTAGGTGTGCCGGCCCTCCGGCGCGGCGCTCGGGTCCGACAGCGACGGCGTGGAGACGAGCACGCTCGGGTCGCTCATGAGCCGCCCGCCCACCAGCTCGGTGAAGACCTCCTCCCACGCGTGGCCGAAGGAGATCGTGTGGTGCGCGGCGCCGGGGTAGTGCGCCGTCGAGCCGGCCAGCATGAGGTAGCAGGACGGGGAGTAGGTGATGCGCCGGGTCGAGCGGTGCTCGACGCCCAGCAGCTCGCGGAAGGCGACCGGCAGGTCGGGGTTGAGCACGACGGCGTCGCAGGCGATGCGCTCGCCGCCGGTCGTGACGACGGCGCTCGCCCGGCCGCCGGAGTGCTCGACCCGCGCCACCTCGGTGGAGCAGCGGACGTCGACGCCGTGCTTCTCCAGCGCGGCGGCCATCGCCTCCGGCACGGCCGCGACGCCGCCGCGGGGGAAGAAGACGCCGGCGACGGAGTCCATGTAGGCGATGACGGCGTAGAGCGCGAGCGCGTCGTAGGGCGACAGGCCCGCGTAGAGGGCCTGGAAGGAGAACGCCCGCTGGGTCCGGCTGTCCTTCAGGTACCGCTCGACGCGCGGGGCCAGCTTGCCGAAGCCGCCGAGGGCGGCCAGGCGGGCCAGGTCGGGCGAGACCAGGTCCAGCGGGGTGTCGATGTTGGTGTCGATGAAGCTGCGCATCTCCGCGCGGTAGAGCTTGCCGACGTAGTCGGCGTACCGCAGGTAGCCCTGCGCCTCGTCGGGGCCGCAGACCCGTTCCACCTCGGCGGCCATGGCCGCCGGGTCGGCGTGGACGTCCATCGAGGTGCCGTCGGCGTACTGGGCGCGGTAGAGCGGGGAGACCGGGTCGAGCGTGAGCCAGTCCGTCATCTCCTCGCCGAGGGCGTCGAAGCAGTCGGCGATGAGGTCCGGCATCGTCAGGACCGTCGGCCCCGGGTCGAAGCGGTAGGTGCCCGTGGGGCCCTCGAGCTCCAGGCGGGCCGCGCGGCCACCGGGGCTGGCGCCGCGCTCCAGCAGGGTCACACGGCGCCCCGCGCCCGCCAGGTGCATGGCCGCAGACAGCCCGGCCAGGCCCGCGCCGACGACGACGACGTGGTCGCTGGGCCCCGACGTGGTGCGCACCCGGCCGGGGACGGCCGCCTGCGCGGCCCAGCGGGCCCAGCGCCGGGCCGAGGCGCCTGCCCCCTCGGTGCGGCCACGGCTGGTCAGGAGCGGGCTCATCGGTTCTCCGGGATGTCGGTGGGGCGCTGCCGTGCCGAGCGTGCGTGTGCGGGACAGCGGGGGTCAGGCGGCGCGGGCCGTCGCGATGGACACGAGCTCGCCGAGGGCCTCGCGGGCCTCCCCGGTGACGGGGGCCTGCGCCAGGGCGGTGCGGGACCTCTCGACGAGCTCGTCGATGAGCTGCTCGACGGCGGCGCGTGCTCCCGTGGCGTCGATGAGGTCCTGCAGCGCCGCGACCCCGTCGTCGTCGAGGTCCGGCGCGCCGAGCAGCCGCTCGAGCAGGGCGCGGTCGGCCTCGGCCCCGCGCTGGGCGGCGAGCGCGACGAGCATGGTGCGCTTGCCCTCCCGCAGGTCGTCACCGGTCGGCTTGCCCGTGACCGCGGCGTCGCCGTAGACCCCGAGCACGTCGTCGCGCAGCTGGAAGGCCTCGCCGAGCGGCAGCCCGTACGCCGACAGGGCCGCCCGCTGCGGGGCGTCGGCCCCCGCGAGCGCCGCACCGATGAGCAGCGGGTGCTCGACGGTGTACTTCGCGCTCTTCCACCGCAGGACGGCCAGCGCGCGCTCGTCGGCGCCCTGCGGGTCGGCGCCCGAGGCCTGCTCCAGGACGTCGAGGTACTGGCCGGCCATGAGCTGGGTGCGCATGCGGTCGAAGACGAGGCGGGCCGCGGCCAGGCGCTCGGCGTCGGCGCCGCACGACGTCAGGGCCTCGTCGCTCCACGACAGGCACAGGTCTCCCGCCAGGACGGCCGCTGCCTCGCCGAAGCGCTCCGAGGAGCCCGCCCAGCCACGTCCGGCGTGCAGGTCGGCGAAGCGGCGGTGCACGGCCGGCATGCCGCGGCGGGTGTCCGAGCCGTCCATGACGTCGTCGTGGATGAGCGCCGCCGCCTGGAACAGCTCCAGCGCCGCGCCCACCCGCGCCTCGACCGCCAGGTCCTCGCCGCCGGCCCCGCGGTAGCCCCACGCGCAGAACGCCGGACGGAGGCGCTTGCCCCCGAGCACGAGGTCGGCCACGGCGTCGACCAGCCGCTCGCTGCTCGGGGACACCTCGGCGAGGACGGCCCGCTGCCGCTCCAGCGTCGCGTCGAGCTCGGCCTGCACGCTGCGCCGCAGGGCGTGGGTGGAGGCGCCCCCGGGCGGCGCGGCCGGGGGCGGGGTGCTACCCGGGGGGCCTGCCGGTGCGCCGGGGCGCGCATGGTCGGCCGGGGCACTCGTCGTGAGCACGTCCACCGCGGACCTCCTGCTCCTCGTGGCTCCTCCGCCGCGCACCGGCGCTGCCGCCGGCCCCCTCGACGGTGATCGGCGCAGCCTAGGCAGGTCCGCGGCGTGCGGGCCCGCCGGGGGCGGAGCGGCCACCGAAGGTCGGGGCGTCCGGTCGGGGCGTCCGGTCGGGCGAGGAGAGGCGGCGGGGCACGCGGGGCGGTCCGGGGGACCAGGTGCCCCCCCCGCCCCCCGTCGACCCCGTCGCCCCGTCGGCTCGACGGGGCGCGGCTAGCTGTACTGACCACGGAGGTTGGTGACGCGGTCGGCGGGGCAGGCGCCGGCGAGTGCGGTGTGGCC
>NZ_JBBHZF010000026.1:695999-774526 GCF_037482365.1 Pseudokineococcus sp. 1T1Z-3 | reverse complement strand
ACCGACAACCAGACCCCGCCACAGATGCCCTGGCGGGTCTCTGACCTGCGACGACGCAGGTTCACTCGAACGTGTGAACGACCATGGGACGGTCCTCGGCCCGTCCAGGCGACGACCTCGTCACCGACCGGGGACGTCCCACGGGGTGATCAGGGCCGGACCACCCAGGCCCTCGTCCCCGGACGCCCTCGCGGGTCCCCAGATGCCCCCACGGTCCCGAGATCGCTCGCCCGGCCGCGGCTCAGCGCTCGACGGTCCACCGCGCCATCAGGACCCCGTCGTCCTCGGAGTGCAGCAACGTCGCCAGCCGCAGGCGCCGCTGCAGCGCCGGGCCGACGAGAGCCCGCGGCCCGTCGCCGGCGACGAGGAGGGGGCTCGTCGTGAGGCACAGCTCGTCGAGCGCGTCGGCGGCGGCGACGGCGTGCAGCAGCGCAGGGCCGCCCTCGCACAGCACGCGGCGCATCCCACTCGAGACCAGCTGCGACAGCGCGTCGGTCACGTCGACGTCGCCGTCCCCGGCGACGACGACGGCGTCCTCCCCGAGCCGGGCCCGTAGGCGGTCCAGCGCGGCCTCGCCCGCGGCGAGGCACGTCACCACGAGCACCGAGCCGGAGTCCGACGGCCGCTCGGGGACCTCGAGCAGCCCCTCCGGAAGCCGACCCGAGCGCGTCACGACGGCGAGCGCCGGAGCGCGGCCCTGCCCCGTGGCTTCTCGCCGCGCGGCCAGCGCCGGGCGGACCGTGACACGGCCGTACGACTCGGCCCGCGCCGTGCCCGCCCCGACGAGGACGACGTCGGCCAGCGACCGCAGCAGCACGAGAACCCTCAGGTCGGCGCGGGCGGAGATCGAGCGGCTGGAGCCGTCGTCGCCGGTGGCGGCTCCGTCGAGGGTGGTCACGAGGTTGGCCCGCACCCACGCGTCCCGACCCGCGCGGGGCAGGGGGTGCGCGTACACCGCTGCGAGGGTGACCTCAGGGCCGGACCGCTCCGGTCCGCCGTCCTCGGCGCCGCCCGCGACCGGCCGGGGGGCACCGAGCGACGGCGGGTGCAGCAGGTGCAGACCGCTCACGCGAGCCTCCTGGACGTCGACCACGGACGGGCGTCACCACCCGGCCGACAGCGGCTCAGGCGGTGGTGGTCTCGCGGACCTGACGCTGGATGCGCCCGAGCATGCCCGTCATCCCCCGCAGGCGCAGGGGGGAGACGGCCCGGTCCAGGCCGAGGCGCGAGCAGACGTCGCCGGGCACGTCGAGCACCTCGGCGGCCGGCAGCCCGTCGAGGCCCTCGGCGAGGATCCCGGCGAAGCCCCGCGTCGTCGGCGCCTCGGCCGGGGCCGAGAAGAACAGGTGCACCGTGCGGGCCTCGTCCTCGTCCACCTCGGTGAGCAGGAAGATCGGCGACTGGCACTCCGGCACCGGCTCCAGCAGCTCGGGGTGCTCGGCGTACCGGTCGGGCAGCGCGGGCAGCCCACGGCTGAAGTCCAGGAGCAGCTGCAGCCGCTCGGGCTCGCTGACCGCGTGGAAGTCCTCGACGATCTCGGCCAGCGCCGGCGGCAGGCCCGCCGACGGACCGCCGGTGGCCGCCGTCGTCTCGGCGCTCACGAGCGGCGCGCCGGGGCCTCGCCCGGCTCGGTGCCCGTCGCGATCGGCACGCGGACGGCGTTGCCCCACTCGGTCCAGGAGCCGTCGTAGTTGCGCACCTGGTCGTGGCCCAGCAGGTGCTTGAGCACGAACCAGGTGTGCGAGGACCGCTCGCCGATGCGGCAGTAGGCGATGACGTCGTCGCCCTCGGTGATGCCCTTCTCGTCTCGGTAGATCTTCTCCAGCTCGGCGCGGCCCTTGAAGCGGCCGTCCTCGGCCGCGGCGCGCGCCCACGGCACCGATACGGCGGTGGGGATGTGCCCGCCGCGCAGCGCACCCTCCTCGGGGTAGGCCGGCATGTGGGTGCGCTCGCCGGTGTACTCCTCGGGGGAGCGGACGTCGACGAGCGGGCCCTGGCCGAGGTGGGCCAGGACGTCGGGCACGAAGGCGCGGATGGCCTCGTCCTGCCGCTCGACGACGGGGTACTCGGTGCGCTCCGGCGCGGGGACGTCGGTGGTGACCTCGCGGTCCTCGGCGAGCCAGGCCGCGCGGCCGCCGTCGAGCAGGCGCACGTCCTGGTGGCCGAAGAGCGTGAAGACCCACAGGGCGTAGGCCGCCCACCAGTTCGACTTGTCGCCGTAGACGACGATCGTCGAGTCGCGGCTGATCCCCTTGCGGGACATGAGGTCCGCGAAGGCCGCGCCGTCGACGTAGTCGCGGGTGACCGGGTCGTTGAGGTCGGTGTGCCAGTCCACCTTGACGGCACCCGGGACGTGGCCGGTCTCATACAGCAGGACGTCCTCGTCGGACTCGACGACGACCAGCCCCGGTGCCCCGAGGTTGTCGGCCAGCCACTGGGTCGTGACGAGCCGCTCCGGGTGGGCGTACTCCGCCAGCTCGGGGCTCGGGTCGGTGATGACGGTCACGATCTCTCCTCGGTGCTCGACGGCTGGTGGCGTCGACCTCAGGGGTCGACGAGCGGGTGGCGTCCCGCGCCTACCCGTGCAAGGTCCCTGGCGACGCCCCATGTTCCCGCACGAGCCGCGGCGGCGGCGCCCGACGCCCACGCTGTGGACACTGATCCGGTCGGAAATATTCGGCGACCAGGCGGCGCGGTGGCGCGGCGGGCGCAGCAGGCCTGCGCATAGGGTCCCCGCCGTGGGAGAGGCGAGCGGCGAGCACCGCCCCGGCGAGGACGCCGGCGAGGCCACGGGCGCGAGCAGGCCGGACGGCGTGGGGGCGCTCGTCGGGCGCTCGCCGCGGCTGGGGCGCGAACGCCTCGTCGCCGAGCTCGTGCCCTCCCCGCGCTTCGCGGAGGTCTCCTTCGACTCCTACGTCCCGGCGCCGGAGCAGCCCTCGCAGGCGGAGGCCGTCTCGGAGCTGGAGGCCCACGCCGAGCGGGTCCGCGGCGCGCAGAGCGCTCGCGGCGCCTCGGGCGGCGGCCTGCGCCGGCTGCTGGGCGGCAAGCCGAAGCCGCAGGGCCTGCCGGGCGTCTACCTCGACGGGGGGTTCGGCGTCGGCAAGACGCACCTGCTGGCGGCCACGTGGCACGCCGTGCCCGGCCCGAAGGCCTTCGGGACCTTCGTCGAGTACACCAACCTCGTCGGCGCGCTCGGCTTCGCCGACGCCGTGAAGGCCCTCTCGGAGATGACGCTCGTCGCCATCGACGAGTTCGAGCTCGACGACCCCGGCGACACCGTGCTCATGGCCCGCCTGCTGCGCGAGCTCGTCGACGCCGGCGTCCGGCTGGCCGCGACGTCGAACACCCTGCCCGGTGCGCTGGGGGAGGGGCGCTTCGCCGCGGACGACTTCCTCCGGGAGATCCAGGCGGTCGGCCGCAACTTCGAGGTCGTCCGGGTCGAGGGCGAGGACTACCGCCACCGCGGTCTGCCGGACCCGCCCGACCCGCTGACCGCCGGCGATCTCGAGCAGCGGGCGCTCGCGGTGGGCGACGGCGCCGTCCTCGACGACTTCGGCGCTCTGACGGCGCACCTGGCCTCGGTGCACCCCAGCCGCTACGGCGCCCTGCTCGACGGCGTCACGCACGTCTTCTGGCGCGACGTCACGCCCCTGCCGGACCAGAACGTCGCCCTGCGGACCGTCGTCCTCGCCGACCGGATGTACGACCGCTCGCTGCCGCTGGCCGTCTCCGGCGAGGGCCTCGGCGGCCTCTTCACGCCCGAGATGCTCGAGGGCGGCTACCGCAAGAAGTACTACCGCGCGCTGTCTCGGCTCACCTCGCTCGCGCGCGAGGGCTGACGCGGCGGCGGTCGACCCCTGCGGCCGTCGTGCTCGCGGCTCCCCAGGCGACGCCCGGGGAGCCCGGCGCACCCCTCAGCGCAGCCGCACCACCGCGACGGCGTGGGCCGGCATCCGGAGCGCCTCGCCCTCCAGCGCGACCTCGTCGTCGCCCAGCTCACCGCCGTAGGCGGCCACGAGCTCGGCGCCCGACTCGCCCTCCACGCCGGCACCGCGCTGCAGCCGCACCTCCTGCGCGTGGTCGGCCAGGTTGACGGCGACCCGGAAGGCCCCCCGCACGAGCACGAGCCAGCCCGCGTCGTCGTCGCCGACGACGTCGAGGCTCGGGGAGACGCCGAGGACGTCGTCGCGCAGGTCGCCCTCGGCCGCCCGCAGCCCCAGCAGCCGCCGGTGCCAGGCCAGCAGCGCCGCGCCCCGGCCGGAGGTCGGCTCGTCCCAGTCGAGCACCGAGGCGTCGCGCGTGGACCTGGCCTGCGGGTCGGGCACCTCCTCGGCGTCCCAGCCGTGGGAGGCGAACTCCCCGCGCCGGCCCTCGCGCACGGCGTCGCCCAGCTCGGGGTCGGGGAAGTCGGTGAAGAACTGCCACGGGGTGCGCGCGCCCCACTCCTCGCCCATGAAGAACATCGGCGAGAAGGGGCCCAGCGCGACCAGCGCCGCGCTCGCCGCCAGCACCCCGCCGGGCAGCGACGCCGAGGGACGGTCGCCCGTCGCCCGGTTGCCGACCTGGTCGTGGTTGGAGGTGTACGCGACGAAGGAGCCGCCGCGGTGGCGGGTCGGGTCGACCGGCGTGCCCCACACCTCCTCGCGGAAGGTCGAGTAGGTGCCGGCGTGGAAGAACGCCCCCGTCATCGTCGTCCGCAGCGCCTCGAGCGACCCGAAGTCGACGTAGTAGCCCTGCCGCTCACCCGTGACGAGCGCGTGCAGGGCGTGGTGGACGTCGTCCGCCCACTGCCCCTGCATGCCGTACCCGCCCTCGCGGGGGCTCTCGACCATCCGCGGGTCGTTGAGGTCGGACTCGGCGACGAGCGTCAGCGCCCGGCCGAGGACGTCGGCGAGGTCGGTCGCCTTGAGCGAGAGCTCGGCGAGCACGTGCACCGCGGAGTCGTCGACGAGGGCGTGGACGGCGTCCAGGCGCAGCGCGTCGACGTGGAAGTCGCGCAGCCACCGCAGCGCGCCCTCGACGACGTAGGCGCGCACCTCCCGCGAGCCCCTCGCGTCGAGGTTGACCGCCGTGCCCCAGGGGGTCTCGTGCTCGTCGGTGAAGTAGGGGCCGAACTCGGGCAGGTAGTTGCCCGCCGGCCCGAGGTGGTTGTAGACGACGTCGAGGCACACGCCGAGACCGCGTGCGTGGCAGGCGTCCACGAAGCGCTGCAGCGCCTCCGGGCCGCCGTAGGGGGAGTGCACGGCCCACAGCCCGACGCCGTCGTACCCCCAGCCCCACCGCCCTGGGAACGCCGCGACCGGCAGCAGCTCCACGACCTGCACGCCGAGGTCGACGAGGTGGTCCAGCCGCCCGACGGCCGCGTCCAGCGTCCCCTCGGGCGTGAAGGTGCCGACGTGCAGCTCGTAGTAGACGGCGCCGCGCCCGTCCACCCCGGCCCAGTCCTCGTCGGACCAGGCGAAGGCGGCCGGGTCGAAGACCCGGCTCGGGCCGTCAGGCCCCTCCGGCTGCCACGCGCTGCGGGGGTCCGGGCGTGCCGGCCCGCCGTCGAGGGAGAACGCGTAGTCGGTGCCGGGCCCGGCGTCGGCGACCTCGAGGGTCCACCAGCCGCCACCCCCCTCGCCCATCGCGAGCGGCCGGCCGCCCTCGGCGGGGGAGCCCGACGGGCCGAGGAGCAGGTCGACGGTGCCGGCCTGCGGCGCCCAGACGGAGAAGACGTGCAACGGGACCTCCTGCGGGAGAAGCGGTCGTGGTGGCGTGCAGCGCTAGGCAGACGCGGGCGGGGCCGCGCCTCAGCCCTCGACGAGCAGCGCGACGGGCAGGTCGGCGAGCACGTCGGCCAGGCGCACCGCGCCGACGTCGTAGGTGCGCCCGGTGAGCACGTCGCGCCAGCGACCCCCACCGTCTGCGGCCCCCGCCGGCTCGGGCAGCACGAGCGTGCCCTCGCCCCACCCGCCGTACCGCGCGAGCGCGTCGGGCAGCCGCGTGGCCACCGTCAGGGCCCTCGGCGCGCCGTCCTGCGTGCGCGCGAAGGCGACGGCGTAGCCCGAGGACGTCGGCAGCGGCGCGTACCCCGTGCCGGGGCCGGTGAAGGCCTCGGCCAGGTCCCGGCGTACCCGCAGCGCCCGGGAGGTGACGAGGAGCTTCTCCTCGTCGAGGTCGCGCGGGCGGGCGCCGCCGTCGAGGCGCTCCAGCAGCGCCGAGCGCCGCTCGTAGTCGACGGCGCGCCGGTTGTCGGGGTCGACGAGCGAGCGCTCGCCGAGCTCGGTGCCCTGGTAGACGTCCGGGACGCCCGGCATCGTCAGCTGGACGAGCTTCTGCCCGAGCACGGCGGTGCGGGCGGCCGGCGCGGTCGCCGCGACGAAGGCCCGCACCTGGGCGAGCACCGCCTCGTCGCCGAGGACACCCACGGCGAAGTCGGTGACGGCCTGCTCGTACTCCTCGTCCGGCGCGGTCCAGGTGGTGTGCCGCTTGGCCTCCTTGACCGCCTTCTCCAGGTAGGCCAGCAGCCGCTCCGAGGAGATCGGCCCGCCCTCACCGGCGGCGCCGGCGGGCTCCCACGTGGCGACGAGCGTCTGCCACACGAGGTACTCCGTCGGCCCGTCCAGCAGCGCCGAGCGGTGCGGCGCGGCGGCCTGGCGCCACAGCGCCAGCGCCTCGCCCCACGCGGCCGGCGTCCCGGCGACGACCGAGAGCTGCACCCGGGCGTCCTCGGCGCGCTTGGTGTCGTGGGTGGACAGCGTCGTCATCGTCGTCGGCCAGCTCTCGACGAGCCCGCCGCAGAAGGCGTGGAACTCCTCGGGAGAGACCCCGAAGCGCTCCGGCGCCCCCCCGACCTCGTTGAGGCTGGACAGGCGGAACCAGCGGTAGAAGGCGGTGTCCTCCACGCCCTTGGCCATGACCGGCCCGCAGGTCTGCTGGAAGCGCACGACGAGCTCGGCCCTCTCGGCCTCGGCCGTGCGCCCCGCCGAGCCGGCCTCGCGGCCGAGCAGCAGCTCACGGACGACGTCGAGCGTCTCGTGCCGCTCGGGCGCCAGCTGCTCGCGGGCGTCCTCGACGGCCTCGTCCAGGACCCGAGCGGCCTCGGCGGGAGCGTCCTCGCCGGGCACGACGTAGGCCCGGTAGCGCGGGAAGGCCACGAGCAGCTCGGTGACGACCTCGGTGAGGCCGCGCCGGGTGTGGTCGCGCAGCCGGACGTCGGAGGTGCAGATGCTCGCGAGCAGGTCCACCAGCCGGTGCACCTCGGTGTAGAGGTTGTCGGCGACGACGCCGCGCTTGGCCTCCTCGACGACCGGGCCGAAGTCCGCCGGGTCGCCCGTCATGTGGGTGAAGAGCGCCGTCATGGGCGCCTCGCCGGCGGGGTCGACGAAGAGCCCGCCGACGCGCAGCAGCGCGTCGTAGCCGGTCGTGCCGGCGCACGGCCAGTCGTCGGGAAGCTGCTCGGAGCCCTCGAGGATCTTCTCGACGACGACCCAGGCGCCACCGGTCTTCTCGTGCAGCCGGCGCAGGTAGCCCCGCGGGTCGGCCAGGCCGTCGGGGTGGTCGATCCGCAGGCCGTCGAGCTCGCCGGTCCCGAGCATCTCCAGCAGCAGCTCGTGCGTGGCGTCGAAGACGGCCTCGTCCTCCACCCGCACCGCGGCGAGGGTGTCGACGTCGAAGAAGCGCCGGTAGTTGAGCTCCTCGTCGGCGACCCGCCAGTGCGCCAGGCGGTACCACTGCGCCTCGACGAGCCGCTCCATCGGCAGGTCGACCGTGCCGGGACGCACCGGGAAGACGTGGTCGTAGTAGCGCAGCAGCGGCTCCTCGCCGCTCGTGTCGAGCCGCAGCTCGCCCGCCGCGAGCACCTGCCCGATCCGCGAGCCCAGGACGGGCATGAGCAGCGCGTGGTCCTCCTTCGTCCAGTCGACGTCGAACCAGTCGACGTAGGGGGAGTACGGCCCGTCCCGCAGCACCGACCACAGCGCGGCGTTGGAGGTCGCCGGCGTGGGGACGGCCATGTGGTTGGGCACGACGTCGGCGACGGCGGACAAGCCGTGCTGCCGCAGCGCCGCGACCATCCGGTCGAAGGCCTCGCGACCGCCGGCCTCGGCCGACAGCCGGGAGTGGTCGACGACGTCGTACCCGTGCAAGGAGCCCGGTGCGGCCTGCAGCACGGGGGAGAGGTAGGCGTGCGTGACGCCCAGGCGGGCCAGGTACCCGGCGAGCGCGGCGGCGGCGTCGTAGGTGAACTCCGGCTGCACCTGCAGCCGGTAGGTCGACGTCGGCACCACCCGGCCGGGGCCGGGTCGGTGCTGGCGGACGGCGCGCCCGGCGGCGTCCGCGCCGGGGTCCTCCTGCTGGGTGCCGGTCACGGCGGCGTCGGCGCTCATGCCTGCTCTCCTCGGCGGCGTCGCGGGCCCCGGCGGACGACGGGGGTGGCAGGGGTGTCCGCGGCACCCGGGCTGCGGGCGGCCCGGGCCCGGCGCGCGGTGGTGCCGTCGTCGACGGCCATCTCGGCCTCGGCGGCGTGCAGCGGCTCGGGGTCGGCGACCGAGGGGTCGCAGACGAGCACGACCTGGCTGCGGGCGCCCAGGTGCAACGAGCCGTTCGCCTGCACGACCTGGTCGTCGAGCAGGCTCGCGGTGTCGACGAGGACGCGCCACGCGGGCCCGTAGGGCACCTCGGGCATGCGGAACTCCAGCCCCTCGTGGTGGCCGTTGTAGAGCACGAGGAACTTCTCGTCCTCGACCTTCTCCCCGCGGGGCCCCGGCTCGTTGATCTCGTGCCCGTTGAGCCACACCGTGACCGCGCGGGCGAAGTGGCTGTTCCAGTCGTCGTCCTTCATGACGTCGCCGGTCGGCGTCATCCAGACGATGTCGGACAGGTCGGACTGGCCACCCTTGGAGGCCTCGCCCTTGAAGAAGCGCCGGCGCCGGAAGATGGGGTGGCGGCGACGCAGGTGGACGATGCGGCGGGTGAAGTCCAGCAGCTCGGTCTGCTGCTCGTCGAGGTCCCAGTCGATCCAGGAGATCTCGTTGTCCTGGCAGTAGCCGTTGTTGTTGCCCCCCTGGGTGCGGCCCAGCTCGTCGCCGTGCAGCAGCATCGGCACGCCCTGGCTCAGCAGCAGCGTCAGCAGGAAGTTGCGCTGCTGGCGGGCCCGCAGGACGAGGACCTCCGGGTCGTCGGTCGGGCCCTCGACGCCGCTGTTCCAGGAGCGGTTGTGGCTCTCGCCGTCGGCGCCGCCCTCGCCGTTGGCGTCGTTGTGCTTGTCGTTGTAGGAGACGAGGTCGCGCATGGTGAAGCCGTCGTGCGCCGTGACGAAGTTGATGGAGGCGACGGGGCGGCGCCGCGAGCTCTCGTAGAGGTCGCTGGAGCCGGTGATGCGGCTGGCGAACTCCGCCAGCGTCGAGGGCTCCCCGCGCCAGAAGTCCCGCACGGTGTCGCGGTACATGCCGTTCCACTCGGTCCACAGCGGCGGGAACCCGCCGACCTGGTAGCCGCCGTCGCCGACGTCCCAGGGCTCGGCGATGAGCTTGACCTGGCTGACCACCGGGTCCTGCTGGATGAGGTCGAAGAAGGCCGACAGGCGGCTGACCTCGTGGAACTGGCGCGCGAGCGTCGAGGCGAGGTCGAAGCGGAAGCCGTCGACGTGCATCTCGGTGACCCAGTACCGCAGCGAGTCCATGATCAGCTGCAGGACGTGCGGGTTGCGCATCAGCAGGCTGTTGCCGGTGCCGGTGGTGTCGAAGTAGTGCCGGCGGTCCTCGTCGACCAGCCGGTAGTACGAGGCGTTGTCGATGCCGCGGAAGGAGAGCGTGGGGCCCTTCTCGTTGCCCTCGGCGGTGTGGTTGTAGACGACGTCGAGGATGACCTCGATGCCGGCCTGGTGCAGCGCCAGCACCATCGCCTTGAACTCGGGGACCTGCTCGCCGCGCGTGCCGGCGGAGGAGTACTCCCCGTGCGGGGCGAAGAAGCCGATCGTGTTGTAGCCCCAGTAGTTGCGCAGGCCCTTGTCCACGAGGTGGGTGTCCTGCACGAACTGGTGGACGGGCATGAGCTCGACCGCCGTCACGCCGAGCTCGACGAGGTGACGCACCATCGCCGGGTGGCCGACCGCGGCGTAGGTCCCGCGCAGGTCGTCGGGGATGTCGGGGTGGGTCATCGTCAGGCCCTTGACGTGCGCCTCGTAGATGACCGACTCGTGGTACTCGTGCCTGGGCCGGTGGTCGGTGCTCCAGTCGAAGAACGGGTTGATGACGACCGACAGGGCCGTGTGGCCGAGGCTGTCGTCGTCGTTGAAGGCGTCCGGCTGCTCGAAGCGGTAGGAGAAGAGGGACTCGTCGCCGTCGTCCAACCCGTCGATCGCCTTGGCGTAGGGGTCCAGCAGCAGCTTCGCCGGGTTGCACCGGTGCCCCCGGGAGGGGTCGTACGGGCCGTGGACGCGGTAGCCGTAGCGCTGCCCGGGACGGACACTCGGCAGGAAGGCGTGCCAGACGAAGCCGTCCACCTCGACGAGCGGCACCCGGGTCTCGACGCCGTCGTCGTCGACCAGGCAGAGCTCGACGCGCTCGGCCACCTCGCTGAAGAGGGCGAAGTTCGTGCCGGTGCCGTCGTAGGTCGCCCCGAGGGGGTAGGGCCGGCCGGGGTGGGTCTGCATCGTCACGTCCGTCGGTCGAAGGAGCGGTACCACCGGCCGCGCACGGCGCAGGAGCACCGGGCGGCCCGGCGTCGGGAACCCCGCCATCCCATCGCATGAGAGCCCCTCGTGCCCACCCGGTCCGCCACACCCGCCCCGGCGCGTCCCTCGGCCCACCGGCCGAGACGCCCCGCGGCGCGGCCCCTGGCGGGGGCCACCCGCCTCCGTAGGCTCTGGGCGCGTGAGCACGGCGCAGGGGCGCGGCCCGGCGGACGAGCCGGTGCCCGTGAGCGGGGGCAGCCGGCCCGGTCGGCTGCGCGCGGCCGTGCGCCGGACGCCCTACGTCGGGACGGCGGTGTCGGTCGTCGGCCGCGCCGGCGGGCTCGCCCTGCGCCACCGCGTCACCGGCCTAGCGGGCGAGTCGGCGTTCTTCGCGCTGCTGTCCCTGCCGCCGCTGGTGCTCGGTCTCGCCGGGACGGCCGCGCTCGTCGGCTCGCGGCTCGGCGCGGACACGACGGCGCAGCTGGAGACGGCGCTGCGCACCCAGCTGAGCCCCTTCCTCACTGCCGACGTGGTCGAGGAGGCGATCGTGCCGACGCTCACCGCGGCCCTGGAGGGGCCGCGCTTCCAGATCATCTCCTTCGGCTTCCTGCTGTCCCTGTGGTCGGGGTCGCGGGCGCTCGGCGTCCTGCTCGACGCGGTCTCGATCATGTACGGGACCGGGGGGCAGCGGCACCCGGTCCGCGGGCGGGCCCTGTCGTTGCTCCTGTACGTCGTCGGTCTGGCCGTCGGCGGGCTGGCGCTGCCCCTCCTGCTGCTCGGGCCGACCTTCCTGGAGCTGCTGCTGCCGGTGGAGCTGGAGGTCGTCGTCGCCCTCTACTGGCCGGCCGTGCTGCTCGCGAGCTCGCTGCTGCTGGCGCTGCTCTACCGCGTCGCGACACCACAGCGTCTGCCGTGGTCGCGGGCGGTGCCGGGAGCGGTGCTCGCGCTGGTGCTCTGGGTGCTGACGTCGCTCGGCCTGCGCCTGCTCCTGGAGGTGACGGTGGGGACGGGGCGGAGCGTCGCGATCTACGGCCCGCTGACGGCGCCCATCGTCCTGCTCCTGTGGCTCTACCTGCTCTCGCTCGGGGTGCTGCTCGGCGCCGGCCTCAACGCCGCCGTCGAGCAGGTGCGACCCACGCGCGACCGCCAGGGCCTCTCGGCCTCCGAGCGGGCCGCCGAGGGCACGTGAGAGCCCACGCCTGGGACCCACGGCCAGAGGGCGGCTCCGACGTCCACGGCCATGTCGGGGGAGAAGTCCGCCGGTGGGGAGGACGACGAAGGCCCCGGTCCACGTGGACCAGGGCCTTCGCGCGAGGTGGGCGATACTGGGATCGAACCAGTGACCTCTTCCGTGTCAGGGAAGCGCGCTACCGCTGCGCCAATCGCCCTGGTGTGCCGTACGAGTCGTGCCGTGCTGCGAGGTGGAGACGGGATTCGAACCCGTGTGGACGGCTTTGCAGGCCGTTGCCTCGCCTCTCGGCCACTCCACCGCGAGGCGGGCCGAGGCCACGCCCCCGAGCGGACGACGGGATTCGAACCCGCGACCCTCACCTTGGCAAGGTGATGCTCTACCACTGAGCCACGTCCGCACATCACCGAGAGGCCCTGGAGGCCCCGTCGGCGTGCGTCGAGGACTCTAACCGAGCCGCCGACGCCCCGTCCAACCGCCGTCCGGGGGCCGGGTCGTCTCGCAGGTCCTGCGGTGCGGCAGGCTCCTCCCGTGCCCGAGCCTGCCCCTGCGGCGCCCGCGGCCTGGTGGGGCGGGCAGCTGGCGACCGGCCTCGTCGAGGTGGCGGACCTCGCCGCGGACCCGGGGGCGCTGGAGCGCGGCGGCTGGTGGCTGGTCGTCGCCGACTTCGAGGCGCCGCTCGGGGACCCGAGCCCGGTGAGCGCTCCCGGCCGTGGCCGCGCCCGGGCGTGGCGCTTCGCCGACGTCCGCCCGTCGCCGCCGCCGTCGGGCGGCTCGTGGCGGGGCCCGGCGCGGGCGTCGTGGACCTCCTCGCTCGACCGCGCCGGGTACGTCGCGGCCGTCGAGGCCGTCCGGACGCTGGTCCGTGAGGGCGTCGTCTACCAGGCCAACGTCTGCCGCGTGCTGCAGGCGCCGCTGCCGGCGGGCCCGCCCGACCCCTGGGCCCTGGCGGCCCTGCTGCGCCGCGCGAACGCGGCCCCCTTCGCGGGGGTGCTGGACCTGGGGGCCGAGGGCTTCGTCGTCAGCGCCTCGCCGGAGCTCTACCTGCGCCGTCGCGGGGACCGCGTCGAGAGCGGCCCGATCAAGGGGACCGCGCCACCGGGCGGGGAGCTCGGGGCCAAGGACGTCGCCGAGAACGTCATGATCACCGACCTCGTCCGCAACGACCTGCAGCACGTCTGCGTCCCGGGCACGGTCGCCGTCACCTCCTTGCTCGCGCGCGAGCGGCACCCGGGGCTCGACCACCTGGTCACGACGGTCGCCGGCCGGCTGCGCGCCGGGCTCGGGTGGGCGGGGCTGCTGGCCGCGACCTTCCCGCCCGGCTCCGTCAGCGGCGCTCCGAAGAGCGCTGCGCTGCACGCCGTCGCCGCGCTGGAGCCGGTCGTCCGCGGGCCCTACTGCGGGGCGCTGGGATGGGTGGACTCGAGCGCGGGGACGGCGGAGCTGGCCGTCGGCATCCGCACCTTCACCGCCGGCGACGGCGTCCTGCGCCTGGGCACCGGCGCGGGCATCACCTGGGGCTCGGACCCGCAGGCGGAGTGGGAGGAGACCGAGCTCAAGGCGGCCCGCCTGCTCTCCCTCGCCTCACCCACCTGAGCGGCACGTCGCCGTCGACGCGCCGCGACCGGGCGACGTGCGCAGGCCTCGGCGCGCGAGGATGCCGGTGTGGACGGGACGAGGAGCGCGGACGACAGGTCCGGTGGGGCGACGGCGGTCGCCGAGATCGACGGCGGCGACGCCCGCCCGGGCGAGGCCCCGGTCGTCTGGGTCGACGGCGAGCTGGCGGCCCCGGGCGGGCGCGCCGTCGTCGACGCCCTCGACCACGGGATGACGACGGGCGACGGGGTCTTCGAGACGTGCAAGGTCTCGGGCGGCGTGCCGTTCGCCCTCACCCGGCACCTGGCGCGGCTGGCCCGCTCCTGCGCCGGCCTGGGGCTGCCGGTGCCTGACGGGCGTCGCGTGCGGGAGGCCGTCGAGGAGGTTCTCGCCGAGCGGCACCTGACCCGGGGGCGCCTGCGGATCACGTGGACCGGGGGTCCGGGGCCGCTCGGTTCCGAGCGCGCCGGTGGGTCGACGCTCGTGGTGGCCGCGTCGTCGGCGCCGCCACCGGCGGCCTCCCCGAGGGCGGTGACCGTGCCGTGGACCCGCAACGAGCGCTCGGCCGTGGCCGGGCTGAAGACGACCTCCTACGCCGAGAACGTCGTCGCGCTGCGTCACGCCCTCGGCGCGGGCGCGGGGGAGGCGCTGCTGGCCAACACCCGCGGGGAGCTGTGCGAGGGCACCGGCAGCAACGTCGTCGTCTGGCTGCGGGGTGAGGACGGCCGGCCGGCCGACCGCCTCGTGACGCCGCCGCTCGCCTCCGGGTGCCTGGCCGGCGTGACGCGGGACCTGCTGCTCGGGTGGGCGGCTTGCGACGGCCTCCCGCTCGTCGAGGCCACGGTGCCCTTCGCCGCTCTCGACGGCGCCGTCGCCGTCCTGCTGACCTCGTCCTTGCGGGACGTGCAGGCGCAGACGACCCTCGACGGCCGCCCGCTGCGCGTCGACGGCCTGGCGGCCGAGGCGGCGGAGCTCTTCGCCCGGCGTGCGGCGCAGGACGACGACCCCGCCTGAGGCGTCCGTCGGCCGGGCCGGCGGTGCGGGGACGTGACGACGCCCCGCCGGGCAGGACCGGCAGGGCGTCGTGGGTGTCGTCGGCGCGCACGGCGCCGCTCTCCTGCCGCGGGCTCGGGGCGGCAGGACCGAGGACGTCGTCCCCGGGGTGGTGGTCAGGCGGTGAGCAGGTGCCCGATCTCGGCGTCGAGGTCCATGCAGCGGAACTCCCCGCCGCGCGGCACGGCGTCGAGCGTGCGGACGACGAAGGCCCGCAGGTCGCTCGTCGAGGCCTCGAGCAGGGCGCGGCCGTCGGGGGAGCTGAGGGCGATGCACGTGGTGTCGGGCCGGCCGTCCGCCGTCGGCCACACGCGGACGTCGCCGTCGCCGCTGGGGGTCTCCAGGCCGGCGAGGAGAAGCTCGCGGGCGAACACCCACTGGACGTCCGAGCCGGGGTCGCCGTCGGAGCCGAAGGCGACCGTCACCGCGAAGGGGTCCTCCGCGCTGTAGCGCAGCACCACCGGCAGGGCCACGGCCTCGCCCTCCGGCGAGACGAGGCGCAGGTCCACTGGCGCCTCGACGTCCGAGGGGCGGCGTGCGCTGGGGGGCGTGTGCGGGGACATGAGGACCTCCTGCAGGACTCCGGCATGACGTCGGCCCCGAGCGGCCGGCGTGTCTGACCAGGATGTGCCCCGCAGGGCCGAGAGCTAAACCCCAGGCCGCCTCCGAGGCCTCGCCTCCCCCGGATGGAGCAGCGCGGGCACCCGTCCGCTCAAGGTCTGGACCTCCCGGGCCGAGGGGACGGGCCGCCCGGACAGGTGCCCGAGGTGACGCTCCACCGGGGTCTGCCAGGAGGCCGGCAAGGGTGGCCGGGCAGGTCGGCCCCGGGACGAGCGCCGTCGGCGACGCAGGCTCTCACCTATCCTGCGGACGTGACGGACAGGTCGCGGCCGGACGGGCCAGCGGGCGTGGCGCACCTCGCCCTCCGGCCGCGGGCCGGGGTGGTGACCTGCCCGTCCGTCTCCGGCCGGGACGCCGCGACGCCGCCCGTCCGCACCCACCACGAGCCGCCCCCGGGGGGCCTGCCCGAGCAGCTGGCCGTCGAGCCAGCGCCCGGGTCGTCCTCCGGTTCCTTCCCCGGGCCGCTGCCGGCGGCCGCCCGAGCCCGCCGCCCCCGGCGCCCCCAGACGTCGCCGGGCGCCGGAGAAGCAGACGCCGGAGGGACGCACGACGGAGGGACGGACGCCGGGGGGACGGGCGTCGGGGTGCCCGCCGAGGAGGCCGGGCGGTGGCGGCGGTGGCGCCACCAGCTGCGGCAGGAGCGGCCGCGCGCCCACCTGGTGTACCGGGTCGGCGTCGGCGTGGTCGGCGGGCTGCTGCTGGTGGCCTGGGCGCTCGTCAGCTGGCTGCCCGGCCCCGGCGGCATCCCCCTGCTCCTGCTGGCCCTGGCGGTGCTGTCGACCGAGTTCTCCTGGGCCCACCGGCTGCTGGAGCGCGCGCGGCGGGGAGCGCACCGCTTCGGCTCCTGGTCGACGCGTCAGCCGCGGTGGGCCCGTGTGCTCGGCAGCGCCGCGCTCGTCGTCGTGGTGGCCTCCGCGCTCGCCCTCGGCCTGGCGCTCGCCGTCGGCCTGCCGGACTGGGTGCCGCCCGCCTTGTCGCTGCAGCTGGACCGGCTGCCGGGCGTCGACGCCGCCAGGTGAGCTGCCGGGCCGGGCCGCGGGGCGACGGCTGCTCCCGGGTGATGCGGTAGCGTTCGGACCAGGCGCGCAGGTGCGCCCCGGGCGATTGGCTCAGCGGTAGAGCGCCTCGTTCACACCGAGGAGGTCACTGGTTCGATCCCAGTATCGCCCACCAGCACGTCCAGAGGCCGGTCCCCACGGGGGCCGGCCTCTCGTGCGTCTGCCAGGGTGCGGCTGCGGGCATGTGCCCGACCAGGTGGTGACCGTCGCACGGCCACCCGCCCTCCGCCCGCCACGTCTCCAGGAGGCCGCCGTGCCCCAGACCGCTCCAGCCAGCCTGCCCGGCCCCGACGAGGTCGCAGGCACCCCGGCCGGGGGCCGGGTGGTCGGCCGCGTCTCGCGGCTCACCCGCTACCCCCTGCGCTCGGCACGCGGCGAGGACCTCGCCGACGTCCACTGCGGGCCGACCGGTCTCGAGGGCGACCGGGCCTTCGTCCTGCTCGACGCCGACGGCCGGGCCCTGCGCGGCAAGGAGGCCCCGGCGCTGGCCGGCCTCAGCGCCTCGCTGCCCGGAGGAGGCCTGGAGGTCCGTGACGGCGACGGGCGTCGGCTCGACGCCGACGCCCTGCCCGCCGTGACCTGCGTCGCCGGCGCGCGCCTCGCACCCGCGGGCGAGCACGGCGCCGCACCGGGCGGGGACGTCGTCGCGCCGCTGCACGTCGTCAGCGAGGGCGCCGAGTCCGGCCCGGGCGGCGAGGAGTGCGACCCCGACCCGCGGGCCAACGTCGTCCTCGCCCTGGCGGAGGGGCAGGGGCCCGGCGTCGAGCGTGGCTGGGTCGGTGCGGAGCTCGCCGTCGGCGGCGTGCGCCTGCGCGTGGCGCGCACCCCGCGCCGCTGCCTCGGCGTCTACGCCGACGTGCTCGTCCCCGGCGAGCTGGCCGTCGGTGACGAGGTCCACCTGCTCGGCTCCTGAGACGGCACGCCGTCCCCGGGCCCGCACGCCCGGGACGACGCTCAGGCGTCGAGGCGGACGAAGGCGCGCAGGGGTCCGGCGGGGTGCTCCGTCGCCTCCTGGTAGCCGAGCGACTCGTAGAAGGCCCGCTGACGGGGCTCGTCGTCGGTGAGCAGCACCTTCTGCCGCACCTCGGCGAACGGTGACATGGCGGCCTCGACGAGGGCGGTGCCCGCCCCGAGCCGCTGACGGCCGGGCCGGACCAGCAGGTCCTGCAGGTAGGCGACGCTGGTGCCGTCGGAGACGACCCGGGCCAGGCCGACCAGCTCGTCGCCCTCGTGGGCGAGGACGACGTGCGTGGACCCGGCCAGGGCGGCCCGCAGCAGGTCGGGCCGGTCGGCGTAGCCGCTCCACCCGACCGAGCGGTACAGGTCCGTGACGGCGTCGAGGTCCACCTCGGCCACGCCCGCCGGCGTCGTCAGCGTCAGCCCGGCGCGAGCGGTCGACATGGGACGAGGCTAGGCGGCGCGACCTCGGCGGACGACGCGGTCGCCGGCGGGTGTCGTGCACCGGGGGCGGCGTGCACGCCAGGATGGCCGCCGGCGCCGCACCGACGCGGCGCCGACGACACGAGGAGGAGTCGACCCATGGCGAGCGAGCCGCGAGAGGCCATCACGCAGGGGCGGGCGGTGCTCGGCGTCGAGCTGGGCTCGACCCGGATCAAGGCGGTGCTCGTCGGCCCCGACCACGAGGTGCTCGCCGCGGGGAACTCCTCGTGGGAGAACCAGCTCGTCGACGGGCGGTGGACCTACGCCGTCGACGACGTGTGGGCGGGCGTGCAGGCCAGCGTCCGTGCCGTCGCCGACGCGGTCCGCGAGGCGTACGACGTGCCGCTGGAGCGCCTCGGCGGCCTCGGCGTCTCGGCGATGATGCACGGCTACGTCGCCCTCGACGCCGACGACGAGCTGCTCGTTCCCTTCCGCACCTGGCGCAACACGAGCACGGGTGACGCGGTCGAGGCGCTCAGCGCGGCGCTGGACTTCAACGTGCCGCACCGCTGGTCGATCGCCCACCTCTACCAGGCGGTCCTCGACGGCGAGGAGCACCTGGGGCGCCTCGCGGCCCTCACGACCCTGAGCGGGTACGTGCACAGGCGGCTGACCGGCGAGCACGTGCTCGGCGTCGGCGACGCCAGCGGCATGTTCCCGGTCGACCCCGGCGCCGACGGCGGCCCCGGCTACGACGCCGACCGGCTCGCGAGCGCCCAGCGGCTCGTCGACGAGGCGCTGCCCGACGGGGTCGCGCTGCCGCTGGCGCAGCTGCTGCCGCGCGTCGCCGTCGCCGGGGAGCGCGCCGGTGAGCTCACCGCCGACGGCGCCCGCCTGCTCGACCCCTCGGGGACCCTGCAGCCCGGCGCGCTCGTCTGCCCGCCCGAGGGGGACGCCGGGACCGGCATGGTCGCCACCGGGTCCGTGGCCCCGCGGACCGGCAACGTCAGCGCGGGCACGAGCATCTTCGCGATGGTCGTGCTGGAGGGCCCGCTCGCGACGGTGCACCCCGAGCTCGACATGGTCACCACCCCCGCCGGTGACCCGGTGGCGATGGTCCACTGCAACAACGGCGCCAGCGAGCTCGACGCCTGGGCGGGCCTCTTCGCGGAGTTCGCCGCCGCGCTCGGCGCGCCCAGCGACGCCAGCACCGTCTTCGAGACGCTCTTCCGGGCCTCGCTGGACGGCGCGGCCGACGCCGGCGGGATGCTCGCCTTCAACTACCTCTCCGGCGAGCCCATCACCGGGCTGGAGGAGGGGCGTCCGCTCTTCCTGCGCGTCCCCGGCACCCCCCTGGACCTGGCGACGTTCATGCGGACGCAGCTCTACTCGGCCTTCGCGACGCTGCGGGTGGGCATGGACGTGCTCGACGGCGAGGGCGCCCGGCTCGACGGGATGTTCGCCCACGGCGGGGTCTTCGCGACCAAGGGCGTCGCCCAGCGCCACCTCGCCGCCGCCCTCGGCACGCCGGTGTCGGTGGGCGACGTCGCCGCCGAGGGCGGGGCGTGGGGGATGGCGGTCCTCGCCGCCTTCGCCGCGTCCGGCGCGGACGGGTCGCTGGCCGACTACCTCGCCGAGCAGGTCCTCGCCGGCGCGAGCATCGAGACGGTGCAGCCCGACGCGGACGACGTCGCCGGCTTCGACGCCTTCCTGCGCCGCTACGTCGCCGCGCTGCCGGTCCAGCACGCCGCCGTCGCGGCCACCTGAGGCGCGGGCTCCGCCTCTGAGACGGGCGGGCTCGCCGTGGTGGCGGCGGCCGAGCCGCAGACCCATGTCTGCCTCGTCCGTCCCGCGGCACGCTGCCGCCCGTGAGGTCCGCAGCCGCGTCGAGCAGCACGGCAGGAACGCCACGGGTGTGCCCGTCCCGCCGGAGACGCTGGCGGCCCTGGACGCGGGCGGGCGTCCGGCCGTCGTCGTCACGACCGGCGGTCACACCTGCCGCACGAGGGTCGGGACGACGGGCGGGCGGAAGCTGCTCCCGCTGCCCGCCGAGAAGCGAGCTGCCACCGGCGTCGTCGCGGGCGAGGAGGTGGACGTGGACGTCGAGGTGGACCGCCGCGCGCGACGTCGAGGTCCCGGAGGACCTGGCGGCCGCCCTGGCCGCCGACCCCAGGGCGGGCACCTTCTTCGCCGGGCTGACGGCGTCCCAGCGCACGGGGTGGGTCCGCTGGGTCGTCGAGGCCAAGCAGGCGGCCACGCGGGGGCGACGCGTCCGCCGCGGCCACCGAGGCGCTGCACGCAGGGAGGAAAACCCGCTGAGGCGTCCGCGTGCGGTGCGTGGGGCGTCCGCGGTGCACTGCGTCGCCGGGTGCGAGGTGGGCCCCGCCGAGGACCCCTGGGCGGCGACGCCCCGGGAGACGGTTCGACCACTGCCCTCGTGCCCGCTGGCCGACGAGCACCGCTGGCCCGTGCGGCACGTCGCGCCGTGCCGTCGTCCTGGCCGCGTCGGGTCGGCCTCAGGCGGCGCCCTCGTCGGCGACGAGCCAGGGGCCGCCGTCGTCGCGGACGAGCAGGAAGGACCACGTGGTGGGGCCGTCGGGCATCGACTCGTCGCCCCCGTCGAGCACGAAGGTGCACGTGACGTCGGTCGCCGCGTCGTGGCCGGCCGCGACGGTGCGCCCGGTGGCGCCGTCCTCGTCCGTCGAGCGGTCCTCGGCCGGCGCGATCACGAGGTCGGTGATCGTGGGGGTCGAGCCGCCGGCCAGGCCGGCGCCGGCGTGCTCCGGGGTGGACAGCGACCGGGCGGTGCCGTCGTCACCGACCTGCACGGCAGCGAGGTAGGTGGCGACGACCGCCTCCGGGCCGTTGCCGGTGCCGAGGGTCGGGACGCTGCTGGCGCACCCCGGGAGGACCAGCAGGGGGAGGCCGACCACCAGTGGGCGCAGCAGCGACGGGTGCACGCGGGGATCCTGGCAGCCAGGCCCGCGGTCACGGCGGACGTCGGTGTCGCCGACGCCGCGAGCGCCACGTGTCGCGACGTCGTCGCCCGCTCGACCGACGCCAGGCACCGCGCCCGATGGGCGCAGGTCGGTCCTCCTCCCTCGTCCCGTCGTCGGCGGCGAGGAAGCAGACGGCGTCCACCAGGGTGTCGCGGTGCTCGGGGCGCGCGACGACGGGACCCAGCGCCGAGAGGTCGTCGTCGATCCTGTCGGCGGAGCGGCCGTCCTCGTACCGCGCGTCGCTCCGGGTCGTCCGCGGGGTCGTGGGTCACCAGGACCGTGACCGCGCCGCAGCCGAGGTCGCCGCGGACGGGGCAGACGTCGACGGGGAGCCGCCCGGAGGACGCCCAGCCGTGTGATCCGGCGCAGGAGCGGGGCTGGGCGTCCCCAGAGCCTGCGTGTCCTCGCCGCGAGAACGACGAGGCGGGCTGTCGGCGGCCGTGGCTAGCATCGCGGCCGTGTCCCAGAGCTCCAGCCCCGCCGCCGACGCCCGCCCCGACGACGCACCCGCAGGCGGCGACGCGACGCCGCCGGCCGCCGAGACCGGCGGTGGGCCAAGCCTGCTCGTCACGGTGCACGGCGTCGACGGGCCGGCCGAGCGGCGGCTGCCGGTGGGCTCGACCGCCGGGGACGCCCTCGCCGCGCACCGCGGCGCCCGCGGTGAGGAGGCGCTCGTCGTCGCGCGCGTCGACGGCGAGCTGCGCGACCTCGACAGCCCCCTGGCCGACGGCGCCGTCGTCGAGCCGGTCCTCGCCGGCTCCGCCGACGGGCTCTCCGTGCTGCGCCACTCCGCGGCGCACGTCCTCGCCCAGGCCGTCCAGGCCGCCCGGCCCGACGCGCGCCTGGGCATCGGCCCGCCCGTCACCGACGGCTTCTACTACGACTTCGACGTCGAGGTGCCCTTCACCCCGGAGGACCTGCAGGCGCTGCAGAAGGCCATGGCCCGCCTCGTCAAGGAGGGCCAGCGCTTCCGGCGTCGCGTCGTCACCGAGGAGGAGGCACGCGCCGAGCTCGCCGACGAGCCGTACAAGCTCGAGCTCATCGGCCTCAAGGGCCCCGGCGCCGACGGCGACGGCGAGGAGGTCGCGGAGGGCGCCTCCGCCGAGGTCGGCGGCGGCGAGCTGACGATCTACGAGAACCTGCGCCGTGACGGCTCGGTGGCCTGGCGCGACCTGTGCCGCGGCCCGCACGCCCCCAGCACCAAGGCCCTCGGCAACGCCTTCGCGCTCACCCGCTCCGCCGCGGCCTACTGGCGCGGGGACCAGGGCAACGCCCAGCTGCAGCGCGTCTACGGCACCGCCTGGGCCACCAAGGAGGGCCTCGCCGCCTACGTCGAGCGCCTGGCCGAGGCCGAGCGCCGCGACCACCGGCGCCTGGGCAGCGAGCTCGACCTCTTCTCCTTCCCCGACGAGATCGGCTCGGGCCTCGCCGTCTTCCACCCGCGCGGGGGAGTGGTGCGCCGGGAGATGGAGGACTACTCCCGCCGCCGGCACGAGGAGTCGGGCTACTCCTTCGTCTACACCCCGCACATCACGAAGAAGGACCTCTTCGAGACCTCCGGGCACCTCGGCTGGTACGCCGACGGCATGTTCCCGCCCATGCACCTGGACGAGCAGCGCGACGCCGACGGCACGCTGCGCCGCCAGGGGCAGGACTACTACCTCAAGCCCATGAACTGCCCGTTCCACAACCTCGTGTTCGGGAGCCGGGGGCGCTCCTACCGCGAGCTGCCGCTGCGGCTCTTCGAGTTCGGGTCGGTCTACCGGTACGAGAAGTCCGGCGTCGTGCACGGGCTCACCCGCGTGCGCGGCATGACGCAGGACGACGCGCACATCTACTGCACCCGCGAGCAGATGGCCGGGGAGCTGGGCGACCTGCTCGCCTTCGTCCTGGGCCTGCTGCGCGACTACGGGCTCAACGACTTCTACCTCGAGCTGTCCACGCGCAACCCCGACAAGTCCATCGGCAGCGAGGAGGACTGGGCGCAGGCCACCGACGCGCTCGCCCAGGCCGCCGCGACGTCAGGGCTGGAGCTCGTGCCCGACCCGGGCGGCGCGGCCTTCTACGGCCCGAAGATCTCGGTGCAGGCGCGCGACGCCATCGGCCGCACCTGGCAGATGTCGACCATCCAGGTCGACTTCCAGCTGCCGCAGCGCTTCGAGCTGGAGTACCAGGCCGCCGACGGCTCCCGGCAGCGGCCGGTGATGATCCACCGGGCGCTGTTCGGCTCCGTCGAGCGCTTCTTCGGCGTCCTGCTGGAGCACTACGCGGGTGCCTTCCCGCCGTGGCTGGCGCCCGTGCAGGTGGTCGGCATCCCCGTCGCCGGGGACTTCGCGCCGCACCTGCACGACGTCGCCGCGCTGCTGCGCGCCCGCGGGGTGCGGGTCGAGGTGGACGACTCCGACGACCGGATGCAGAAGAAGATCCGCACGCACACCAAGGCCAAGGTGCCGTTCCAGCTCATCGCGGGCGCCGAGGACGTCGAGAAGGGCGCCGTGAGCTTCCGCTACCGCGACGGCACCCAGGACAACGGCGTGCCCGTCGCCGAGGCGGTCGAGCGGGTCGTCGCGGCCATCGCCTCGAAGGCGCAGGTGTGACGGCGTCCGACCTCTCCGGTGAGCCCGACGGCCAGGCGCCGCAGGTGCAGCGCTCCGGAGACCTCCCCGGCGTGCCCGACGCCTTCCAGCGGCTCTGGGTGCCGCACCGGATGGCCTACGTCGGTGGTCAGGACAAGCCCGGTGACGACGGCGAGGGCCCGCAGTGCCCCTTCTGCCGCAGCGGCCGCTCGGACGACGACGCGGCCTCCCTCGTCGTCGCGCGCGGCGAGGAGTGCTTCGCCGTCCTCAACCTCTACCCGTACAACCCCGGCCACCTGCTGGTCTGCCCCTACCGGCACGTCGCGTCCTACGTCGACCTCACGCCGTCGGAGACGGTCGAGGTGGCGCGCATGACCCAGACGGCGCTGCGCGTGCTCGCCGAGGTCAGCGCCCCGCACGGGTTCAACCTCGGGATGAACCAGGGACAGGTCGCCGGCGCGGGGATCGCCGCGCACCTGCACCAGCACGTCGTGCCGCGCTGGGGCGGGGACGCCAACTTCCTGCCCGTCGTCGCCCGCACCAAGGCCGTGCCGCAGCTGCTGGACGACGCACGGGGACTGCTGGCCGCGGCCTGGCCGGGGCCGGACCGCACGCAGCCCTGAGCCGGCGGCGCCGCCTGGCCGGCCGGGCGCGCCGGTCTGGCTAGGGTTCGACCACGATGCTGAGCCGTTACGCCCGGGCCGTGATGGCCGCCGTCTTCGCCCCGACGGCGCGTGCGCTCGTGCGTCGCGGCGTGAGCCCGGACGTCGTCACCGTCCTCGGGACGCTCGGCGTCGTCGTCTCGGCGCTGGTGCTGCTGCCGGCCGGGCACCTCGTCGCCGGGCCGCTCGTCATCACCGTCTTCGTGCTCTCGGACACCCTCGACGGCGCCATGGCCCGAGAGCTCGGGCGCACGGGCCCGTGGGGGGCCTTCCTGGACTCCACGCTCGACCGGGTCGGTGACGCCGCCATCTTCCTGGGCGTGGCGCTGTGGTTCCTCGGGGCGGGGGAGGACGCGACCGCGGGGGTGCTGGCCCTCGTGTGCCTCGTCCTGGGCTCGGTCGTCTCCTACGCCAAGGCCCGCGCCGAGGGGCTCGGCCTGAGCGCCGACGTCGGCGTCGCGGCGCGCGCCGACCGGCTCGTCGCCGTCCTCGTCGCCACCTTCCTCGTCGGGCTCGGCGCCCCGACGCTCCTCATGACGGTGACGCTCGGCGTCCTCGCCGTGCTGAGCGCGGTGACGGTCGGCCAGCGGGTCGCCGTCGTCCACCGCCAGGCGACCTCGCGCCCGACCGTCCGATGAGCGCGCACCCGCTGCTGCTGACCTGGCGGGCGGTGGGCGCCCTGCCCGAGACGCTCGCCCACCGCGCTGCCGCCGGGCTGGCCGACGTCGTCTGGGTCGCCTCGGGGACCCCCGGCATCCGGCGGGCTCCAGCCCTCGGCGGCGTCCGAGCCCTGGCCGCCAACCTCGACGCGGCCCGGCCGGGCCTGGGCCGGCGTGCGTCGCGGCGGCTGCTCCGGGCGGCGCTGCGCTCCTACGCCCGGTACTGGGTCGAGCTGTTCCGCCTCGGCTCCTGGAGCGAGGAGCGCCGCCGCGCCGCCTACCGGCCCGTCGCCTTCGAGGAGCTGCGGGCCGAGCTGGCCACCGGCCGCGGCGCCGTCGTCGCCCTCTCGCACTCGGCCAGCTGGGACGTCGCGGGCGCCTACGCCGCGCTGGACCTCGCGCCGACGACGACGGTCGCCGAGCGCGTCGAGCCCGCCGCCGTCTACGACGCCTTCGTCGCCGCGCGTGCCGCCGTCGGCGTCGAGGCCCTGCCGCTGACCGGGGGCGCCCCGCCGCTGCCGCAGCTCGTGCGGCGGCTGCGCGCCGGGCACCTCGTGCCGCTCCTGGTCGACCGCGACCTCGGCGGGGCCGCCGTCGAGGTCGACCTGCTCGGCGGGCGCGCGCGCGTCGCCTCGGGGGCGGCGGCGCTGGCCGACCTGGCCGGGTGCGGGCTCTTCGTCCTGGAGTCCTGGTACGAGCGCGACGCCGCCGCCCCCGGGGGGTGGGTCGTCGCCGGCCGTGCGCACCGTGTCGAGCGTGCCACCTCCGGCCCGCGGGGCGAGCGGGTGACCGCGACGACGCAGGCCCTGGCCGACCTCCTCGGCGCCGCCATCTCCCGCCACCCGCAGGACTGGCACGTCCTGTCCCCGGTGCTGCTCCCCCCTCGCGCGAGGCAGGCCTCCGCAGGCGCAGGGCCTCGCCCGGTGGCCGCGTGAGGGTCGGCGTCGTCTGCCCCTACGCCGTCGACGTCCCCGGCGGCGTGCAGCTGCACGTGCGTGACCAGGCCCGGGCGCTCGGTGCCCTCGGCCACACCGTCGGCGTCCTCGCCCCGGGGGAGGACGGCACCGTCTGGGACGACCCGGGGCTCGCGTCCGTGGACCTGCAGCTGGTCGGCCGGCCCGTCGCCGTGCCCTACAACGGCTCGGTCGCGCGCCTGGCCCTCGGTCCTCTCGCGGCGGCGCGGGTGCGGCGCTGGCTGGAGGTGGGCCGTTTCGACCTGGTCCACGTGCACGAGCCCGCCGCGCCGAGCATCGGGCTGGTCGCCCTCCTGGCGGCCGAGGTCCCCGTCGTCGCCACCTTCCACAGCGCGCTGGAGCGCTCGAGGGCCCTGCTGGCCGCCCAGCCCATGCTGCGTCCCGGGCTGGAGCGGGTCGCCGCCCGCGTCGCCGTCAGCGAGGACGCCCGTCGCACGGTGGTCGAGCACCTCGGCGGGGACGCCGTCGTCGTCCCCAACGGGGTCCGGGTCGCGGACTTCGCGGGCGTCCCGCCCCGGCAGGAGTGGCTCGGGCGGCGCGCGGGCGGCTCGCCGACGCTGGCCTTCCTCGGCCGCCTCGACGAGCCGCGCAAGGGCCTCGCCGTCCTCGCCGCCGCGCTGCCCGCCCTGCGCCGGCGCCACCCCGGGCTGCGGGTGCTCGTCGCCGGCTCCGGGGACGGCGAGGCCCTGCGCGCGCTGGCCCCGGAGGACGCCGCGGCGGTCGTCCGGCTCGGGGCGCTCGACGACGCCGGCAAGCGGGCCCTCCTCGCCTCCGTGGACGTCTACGTCGCGCCGCAGACGGGCGGGGAGAGCTTCGGCGTCGTCCTCGTCGAGGCGATGGCGGCCGGAGCGCCGGTCGTCGCGAGCGACCTGCCCGCCTTCCGGCGCGTCCTCGACGAGGGCCGGCTCGGGGCCCTCGCGGGAGTCGGCGACGCCGGTGCCCTCGCCGCCGCCGTCTCGGCCGCGCTGGAGGACGAGAGGGGGACGGCCGCCCGCCGCGAGGCCGCGAGCGTGGCGGTGCGCCGCTACGACTGGTCGGTCGTGGCACGCGAGCTGCTGGCCGTCTACGAGACGGTGCTGCTGGGCGAGCGGGCGGGGGCCGGGCTGTCGGCGCTGCCGGCGCACCCAAGCAGCGCAGGCCAGGAGGTGGTGCTCGTCCCGTCGCACCGGCGCTGGCGCTCCCGGCTGGTCCGACGGGCCCGCGCGGTCGCCCCGGGGCTCCCTCGACGCGGCGGGGCGAGCCGGGGGGCCTGGCGGGGGGTGGGGGAGTGAGCCCCTCGGCGGTGACGGGTCCAGGGGCGGCGACCATCCCCGGGGTGGACGAGCGGTGGGCCGTCGTCGTCGACCTCCGGGTCCTCGTGCTCGTGGGCGCGCTCGTGCTGGCGCTGGCGCTGGCGACGCTCGTCCTCAGCACGGCCGCGCGGCGCCTGGACCGGCTCCACCGCCGCGCCGACGGGGCTCGCGCCGCCCTCGCCGAGCAGCTGGTGCGCCGGGCCGCCGCGACCGACCGGCTAGCCCGCAGCGGGCTGCTCGACCCGGCCGCCTCGGTGCTGCTGGCCGCCGCGGCCGCGGAGGCGCTCGGCGGCGGGGAGACGTCGTCGGGCCAGGCGTCGGGCCAGGCGCCGGGCCAGGCGCCGGGGGAGCAGGTCGCCAGCCCTCCGCCTCCGCCCGACCGCGCGCGGGCCGAGGGCGACCTCACGGCGGCGCTGCGCGCGGCGTTGACGCCCGACGTCCTCGACGACCTGCGCTCGCGCCCGGAGGCCGAGGGGCTGCTCGGCGACCTCGCGACGGCGTGCCACCGGCTCGTGCTCGCCCGGCACATCTCCAACGCCGCCCAGACCCAGGTGGCCCGTCGCCGCGGGACCCGGCTCGTGCGCTGGGCCCGGCTCGCGGGGCGCGCCCCGAGCCCGCGGACCTTCGACGTCGACGACGCGCCACCGCCTGGGCTCCTCGGCTGAGACGACCTGCGCCTGGGACGACCTGCGCCTGGGACCACCCGGGACGGGTCCGGGGGGGTGCTGCCTCGCCCCGTCGTGGCGGCCGGGCCAGGTGCGGCGGGCCTACCATGACGGTGCACGACGACACCCCGAACCACGACCCTGCGAGGTACCGGTGCCCACGCCCGAGACGACCCAGCCCGCCGCCGGCCAGCCCCCGCTCGGGCCCGGCGAGACCGCCCGCGACAGCGCGGCGCGCGGCACCGCCCGGGTCAAGCGGGGCATGGCCGAGATGCTCAAGGGCGGCGTCATCATGGACGTCGTCACCCCCGAGCAGGCCAAGATCGCCGAGGACGCCGGCGCCGTCGCCGTCATGGCCCTCGAGCGGGTCCCGGCCGACATCCGCGCCCAGGGCGGCGTCGCCCGCATGAGCGACCCCGACCTGGTGCAGGGCATCGTCGACGCCGTCTCGGTGCCGGTCATGGCGAAGGCCCGCATCGGCCACTTCGTCGAGGCACAGGTGCTGCAGAGCCTCGGCGTGGACTACGTCGACGAGTCCGAGGTGCTGACGCCCGCCGACTACACCCACCACATCGACAAGTGGCGGTTCACGGTCCCCTTCGTCTGCGGGGCGACGAACCTGGGGGAGGCGCTGCGGCGCATCACCGAGGGCGCGGCGATGATCCGCTCCAAGGGCGAGGCCGGCACGGGCGACGTCTCCAACGCCACGGGGCACATCCGCACGATCCGCGCCGAGATCGCCCGCCTGACCTCGATGAGCAGCGACGAGCTGTACGTCGCGGCCAAGGAGCTGCAGGCGCCCTACGAGCTCGTGGCCGAGGTCGCCGCGGCGGGCAAGCTGCCCGTCGTCCTCTTCACCGCCGGCGGCATCGCCACCCCGGCCGACGCGGCGATGATGATGCAGCTGGGCGCCGAGGGCGTCTTCGTCGGGTCCGGCATCTTCAAGTCCGGCAACCCCGGCGACCGCGCCGCCGCGATCGTGCGCGCGACGACCTTCTACGACGACCCCGACGTCGTCGCGAAGGTCTCCCGCGGCCTCGGCGAGGCCATGGTCGGGCTCAACGTCGACGCCATCCCCGAGCCGCACCGCCTCGCCACGCGCGGCTGGTGAGCCCGCGCGGCCCGCGACCGCCCTCGGAAGGGGCGTCGCCCGGTCTGCGGTGATCGTGGTCACTTCTTCTGTGGGGGACCTGTGCTCCGGGCTAGGGTCGCGGCGCCGCGGGCACGGGCCCGCTCCGACCCGAGAGGGCCATCCATGCACCGCACCACGTCTCGACGAGCGGCCTCCACCGGGCTCGTCGCCCTGGCCGCCACCACCGCGCTCGCGCTCGCCGCGCCGAGCGCGGCGGCGGCCACGGTCCCCGTCGCCCTCGAGCCCCCGGCAGACGCGACCTTCGCCCTGCTCTCCCCGTCACCCGCCGACGAGGACCTCCTCGAGCAGTACGCCGAGGACGGCGTGCTGCCCCTGCCCGAGGGCGCCGCGGCGGGGGAGGACGGCCAGGTGGTCCTCGAGCTGCCTGGCTCCGTGGCCCCGTTGGCCCCGGGCGTCACCGCGGCCTTCCTGACGGTCGAGGACTCCTTCGCGGTCGAGGTCGGCGAGACGCCGGAGAACCCGCCCCTGCTCGCGGAGGGCGCCGGCCTGACGACCACCACCGACGACGGGCAGGTCACCGTCACCGTCGACGCGGGCGCCGTGGAGACGCTCGACCAGGACCTCCTCGAGGACGGCGTCGGGGCGCTCGTGGTGGCCGGGCTCGGCCTGGTCGGTCTCCCCGACCAGGTGCTGACCACCTCCGTCCTGCTCGACACGGAGCCCGACGAGACCTTCACCGGCCCGCTCGTCCTCCAGGGCGTCGGCGTGGCCGGCGGCTTCCTGCCCGACCCCGTGGTCCTCGAGCCGGGTGACGACCTCGAGCTGCAGCTGCCCGCCGACGGCCTCGTGCGCTCGCTCGGCCTGGACCTGCGCGACGCCGAGATCACCCTCGTCGACCTCGAGGCGGTGCTGGACGAGCCAGCCGGGGTGGACGACCCTGCGGGGCTGGCAGGGCTCGGGGTCGCAGGTCTTGCCGCCGTGTCCGAGGACGAGACCGACGACGGCTCCGACGGTCTCGTCGACCTCGAGGTCACCGTCTCCGGCGACGGCGCGACCGCGTCCGTGGTCCTGCCCGAGGGCGCAGAGCCCGGCGACTACGGCCTCGACGTCACCTTCCTCGACCCTCCGCTCGAAGACCTCGAGGCCGGCGACCTGTCCGGGCTCGACCTCGTCGCCAGCGTCTCGGCGGACGTCGAGCTGACCGCGGCTCCCGAGCCCGTGCCGACCGTCACGGTGACGGCGGCGCCTCCGGCCCAGAACCCGGGCCTGCGCTCCAACACCGGGGTCGAGGGCGGCGGGGTCGACAGCCGCCTCGTCGCGGGCGGTGCGGCCCTGCTCGCCCTGGCGGGCGGCGCGGGCGTGCTGGCCCTGCGGACCAGGAGCCGCGGCGCCCGCGCCTGAGAGGTCGCCCAGGCCGGCGCCGGCGCCTCCTGCTGGAGGCGTCGGCGCCACGCTCGTGGGTCTGTGCGACGCCGATCACACCCGCCGAACCCTCGGCCGCGCACACCTCCCCGGCTAGGCTCCGGCTGCCGCGGGCACGGGCCCGCTCCGACCCGAGAGGGCCATCCATGCACCGCACCACGTCTCGAGGAACTGCCTCCACCGGGCTCGTCGCCCTGGCCGCCGTCACCGCGCTCGCGCTCGCCGTACCGAGCGCGGCAGCCGACACGACGGGGACCGTGGTGCTCGACCCCGCCGCGGACGAGCTGGACCTGAGCCTCGTGCCCGTCCCGGCCGACCCGGCGCTGCTCCAGAGCGGTTTCATCCCCGCGCCCGCCTCGGCCGCTGCGGTGTCCGTGACGCTCTCCGACGCCGTCGTCGCGCCTGCCACCCTGACGGCGTTCGCGGTGGGCAGCGACCAGGCGGACGCGCTCGCCTCCGGCGGGTCGGCGACCGGCCCGGAGGTCCCCGTGACGGTCGGCGACAGCGGGCTCGTCCTCGACGTCACGCCCGAGGTGGCGGCGCTCGACCCCGACGGCGAGGTCGTCGTGGTCGTCGACGGGCTGGAGTCCTCAGACCTGCCCGGCGCGCCGGTGACGACCGTCCTGCCCCTGGACGTGGTCGACGGCGCGGCCCCCGTGTCGCTGACCGGCCAGCTCGTCGCCGCCTCGCTGGGCGAGGAGCCGCTCACGGCCACGGCCGGGACCGCCTTCTCGGTCGAGGTGCCCGCCGAGGGCTCTTTCGCGACGCTCGGGCTCAGCACCCTGCTGGCGGAGGGGGTGCTCCTCGTCCCCGCCGACGACCAGCTCTCGGGCGGCGAGCTCGATCAGGAGGAGCTGCTCGAGCTGACGGAGGACTTCCTCGGCAACGCGACGGTGGAGGTGGCTCCTGGGGGAGGGAGCGCCACGGTCACCCCGTCGGCGGACCTGGAGGCCGGGGACTACCTGCTCGTCGTGTCGCTCCTGCCCGAGGACCTGGCCACGCTGCCCTCCGTCACCGGCGCGGCCCTCGTGCCCGTCGACCTGGTGGCGGCACCCGCGCCGCCGGCCCAGCCGGCCCCCCGGGACCCCGCCCCTCAGAACCCTGGCCTGCGCTCGAACACCGGCGTCGAGGGCGGCGGGGTCGACGGCGGCCTCGTCGCGACCGGCGCCGGGCTGCTCGTCCTCGCGACCGGCGCGGGTGCCGTGGCCCTGCGGTCCCGGCGTCGTGACGACGGGGCCTGAGACGCCGTCCGCGGCGGGCGCCGACGTCTCCCCCCGGGGACGCCGGCGCCCGCCGCGGCGCGTCTGGGCCCTGGCCCTGGTGCTCGCCCTGGCGGTGCCGGGCGCGGCCCTCGTCGTCACCGGGCTCGTCGGCGACGAGCCCGAGGTCGTCACGGCGAGCCCTGCCCCGGAGCCAGCACCGGAGCCCACACCGTCGACCTGGGACAACGAGCCGCGCGGGCTGCCGGCGCCCGTCCAGCACGAGCCGCAGCCCACGGCCGTCGCCGCTCTCGACGCACCCGCCGACGTCCGGCTGCGCATCCCCGCGGTCGACCTCGACCTCCCGGTGCACGCGCTGGAGCCCGAGCAGGGCGCCATCAACCCGCCGACCATGACGGATGCGTACTGGATCTCTCCCTACGGGGAGCCCGGGGCCGGCGCCAGCGCGCCCGACAACACCGTCTACATCGCGGCGCACTCCTGGAGCCGTGGCGACGCGGCCTTCGACCCGCTGCTCGACGACGACTTCGAGGGCAGCACGCTCGAGGAGGGCGACGTGGTCGCCGTCGAGAGCCCCTCGGGCACCGTCGAGTACGCCGTCACCGGCGTCGCTCGCTACGGCAAGGACGCCCTGCCCGCCGCCGACGCCGTCTGGCAGGTCAGCCCGGGCCGGCTCGTCCTCATCACCTGCTTCCAGCGCGAGGACGGGGCGCGCTCGACGGAGAACCTCGTCGTCACCGCCGAGCGCCTCGGCGCCACCTCCGGCTGACGACGCCCGCCCACGACGCGCGGCGGCGGGACGCTGCCTCGTTCACCCCCTGTTCATGAGAAGGCCCTCATGGGCGGCTCATGGGCCCGTCACCGCGCGGGTCGACGGTCGTCGCCATGGCCACCACGACCCCTCTGTCCGCCCGACGTGCCGGCGGGCCGCCGAGGCGTCCCCGCGTCGCCCTCTACGGGCACGACACCCAGGGCCTCGGGCACCTGCGCCGCAACCTGGCGCTCGCCGAGGTCCTCGCCGACGAGGAGCACGGTCTCGGTGCCGACGTCCTCGTGCTCTCCGGGGCGAGCGAGGCCGGGCTCTTCCCGCGGCCGCAGGGCGTCGACGTGCTCGTGCTGCCCGGCGTCCGCAAGGACGGCGACGGCCGGTACGCCCCCCGTGCGCTGCGGGGCGACCTCGGCGACGTCGTCGACCTGCGCCGGGCCACGCTCGCCACCGCGCTGCGGTCCTTCACCCCCGACCTCTTCGTCGTCGACAAGGCGCCGTGGGGCTTCGGCGGTGAGCTCGCCGACGCCCTGCCCCTGCTGCGCGCCGCCGGCACGCACACCGTGCTCGGCCTGCGCGACGTCCTCGACGACCCCGGCTCCACGAGGTCCCAGTGGGCCTCCGAGGAAGGCGACGAGGCCGTCCGCCGGTGCTACGACGAGGTGTGGGTCTACGGCGACCGCAGCGTGCACGACCTGCCGGAGGCCGCCGGCATGGCGCCGGACGTCGTCGCCCGGTGCCGGCACGTGGGCTACCTCTCCGAGGGGCGGCTCTCGAGGGAGGCGGCCCGGGCGCGGCCGCCCGTCGAGGGGAACCGCTGGGTCCTGGGGGTGGCCGGCGGCGGCCAGGACGGCGCGCCCCTGGCCCGCGCCGTCGCCGCCTCGGTCCCGCCGCCCGGCACGACGCTCGTCCTCGTCGCCGGACCCCAGCTGCCCGAGGCCGACCTCAAGCAGCTGCGCGCCGCCGGCGCGGCCCGCGGGGACCTGCACGTCGTCCGCTTCAGCAAGCACTGCGCGGCCTGGGCCGCCGGGGCGGAGGCCGTCGTGGCCATGGGTGGCGCCAACACCGTCGGCGAGCTGCTCGCCACCGACGTGCCCGCCCTCGTCGTCCCCCGCACCCACCCCCGGCGCGAGCAGGAGGTCCGGGCCCGCGCGCTGGAGGCTCGCGGCGCCCTCGACGTCATGCTGCCGGACGAGGTCAGCGCGGCCCGCGTCACCGCCTGGCTGCGCGGCGCCGTGGGGCGACGCACCGACCGCTCGTCCCTGCAGCTCGACGGCCTGAGCACCGTCCGCCGCCGAGCCGACCAGCTCGTCGGCGCCACCCGCCGCTCGCCTGCCCGCCCGGCAGCCGCACCGTCCCGCCCGGCCAGCACCAGACCGGCCACCACCAGACCGGCCAGCACCAGCGCTGCCACCGGCACCGACGACGACACCGACGCCTGGGAGGGCCACCGTGCTGCTGTCTGACCCGACCACCACGACGGCGGCCAGCAGCTCCGCGCCGGTCGGCGACGAGACCGCGTCGACGACGCCGGGGCCCGCGGCCCCGCGGCCGCGCGTCGGCTACGTCGTCAAGGCCTACCCGCGCTTCTCCGAGACCTTCGTCGTCCGCGAGGTCCTGGCCCGCGAGGCCGCCGGCGAGGACCTCACCATCGCCAGCCTCCGGCCGCAGCGCGACCCCCGCTTCCACGCCCTGCTCGCCCAGGTCCGGGCCCCCGTCGCCTGGATCGCCTCCGACGAGCGCGGCGGCCTCGCCCGGATGTGGGCCGCCCTCGCCGACGTCCGGGCCGCGGCCGCCGCAGCCGGACGCCCGGACGTCACGGACCAGACGCTCCGGGCCATGCTGGACGAGGAGCCCGGCGTCGCCGCCCAGGGCGCCCTCGTCGCCCGCTGGGCGCTGGAGGAGGGGGTCACCCACCTGCACGCCCACTTCGCCTCGCTGCCCGCCCGCACCACACGCCTCGCCGCGCTGCTCACGGGGCTGCCGTGGACGACGACCGCGCACGCCAAGGACGTCTTCCACGAGGACGTCGACCCGCAGCGGCTCCGCGCCGTGCTCGCGGCGGCCGACGGCGTCGTCGCGGTGAGCGACATGACGACCGCCTGGCTGGCCGAGCGTCACCCGCAGGCTCGGCTCCAGCGCGTCTTCAACGGCCTGGACCTGGAGGAGCTCGCGTGGTCCGGCCCGGCCCAGCGGCCCGCCGTCGTCGCCGCGGTCGGACGGCTCGTGCCCAAGAAGGGCTTCGACGTGCTCCTGGACGCGCTCGCGCTGCTGCGCGCCCGCGGCACCGACGTGCGTCTTCGCCTCGTCGGGGCCGGCGAGCAGGAGGCCGCGCTGCGGGCGCAGGCCGCCTCGCTCGGCCTGGTGGACGTCGTCGACATGCCTGGCCCCCTGCCCCAGCACGACGTCGTCGAGCTGCTGCGCACGTCCGCCGTCTTCGCGGCCCCGTGCGTCGTCGCCGAGGACGGCGACCGAGACGGCCTGCCCACCGTCGTCCTGGAGGCGCTCGCCGTCGGCTGCCCCGTCGTCTCCACGCCGGTCACCGGCATCCCCGAGGCCGTCCTCGACGGCGAGACGGGCGTGCTCGTGCCCGAACGGGACGCTCAGGCCCTCGCCGCCGCCCTGGCCCGGCTGCTCGCCGACGGCGAGGAGCGCGAGCGCCTGTCCCGGCGCGGACGCGCGCACGTCGAGGAGCACTTCGACGTCACCGTCCAGGCCGCGTCGCTGCGCGCCCTCACCGAGCAGGTGGCTGCCGAGCGCGCCGCCGTGGGCACCGGGGAAGCCCGGTGAGCGCGCTCAGCCGCCCAGGCACGGCCACCGGCGAGGTCGGCGCCGTCGTCTACGTCGTCCTGGACCCGGGCGTGCCTGCCTACGGGCGCAAGGGGTGCTCGGTGCACGTGCAGGAGGTGCTGCGCGACCTCGTCCGCCGCGCCCGGGCCGGCGGGCACGAGGTGCACCTCGTCGCCGCCCGGCTGGGCGGCGAGGCCCCCGAGGGGCTGGAGGACGTCGTCGTGCACGAGCTGGGCCGGCCGAGGGCCGACGGCCCCGCGGCGTCCGAGCGCGCCCTCGTGGCGCTCGACGCCCGCGCGGGCGACCTGGTGGCGCGCCTGGTGGGCGAGGCCGTGGCCGAGCAGGCCACCTCCGGCGGGCCGGCGCCGCTGGTCTACCAGCGCTACGGCCTGTGGAGCGCGGCAGTCCTGGAGCGCGCCGCCGCCGCCGGGGCCACCACCGCGCTGGAGGTCAACGCGCCCCTGGTCGAGGAGCAGGAGCGCCACCGGGTGCTCGTGGACCGCACGCTCGCCGTCACGACGACCCAGCGGGCGCTGCGCGCCGCCGACGTGGTCGTGGCCGTCAGCGCGGCCGTCGCCACGTGGGCCCGGGAGATGGCCGGGCGCGACGTGCTCGTGCTGCCCAACGGCGTCGACGCCGACCGGTTCACCGTGACGGGCGGGCCGCGGCAGCGAGGCGACGCCGAGCCCCTCGTCGTCGGGTTCGTCGGGACCTTCCGGCCGTGGCACGGGCTCGAGGAGCTCGTCGAGGCGACCGCCGCGGTGGCCCGCTCGGGCGACGCCGTACGGCTGCTCCTCGTCGGCGACGGGCCGACGCGCGAGGCCGTCCTCGCCCGCGCGGCCGCCGCCGGGGTCGACGTCGAGGCGCCCGGCGCCGTCGCGCCGCACGAGGTCCCCGGGCTGCTCGCCCGCTGCGACGTCGCCGCCGCGCCCTACCCGGGCGGGCAGACGTACTTCTCCCCGCTCAAGCTCGTCGAGTACCTCGCCGCCGGCCTGCCCGTGGTGGCCTCCGCGGTGGCCGACGTGCCCTCCCTCTTCCGCCGGGACGAGCTGCTCCTCGTGCCGCCCGGGGACGGGCCGGCCCTGGCCGCGGCGCTGGGCCGTCTGGTGCGCGAGCCGGCCCTGCGCGCCAGGCTGGCCGCCCGCGGCCGCGCCGCCGCGCTCGAGCGCTTCGGGTGGCACGAGGTCGTCGGGCGCACGCTCGAGGCCGCGGCCACCGGCCACGACGAGCGGTCCGCGCGCCGGGCCCGGGCGAGGCTGCCGCAGGCACCTGCGCCGACGTCCGTGCGCACGCCCGCGCCCGTCGGGGGAGGGAGGGGCTGATGCCGGGCGGACGCACGCCCCGCCCGCCGAAGGCACCCGGCCCGGTCTCCCTGCCCGCGCCGGGTGCGCTGCGGCGCACCCTCGGCGTGCTGCGCCCGCACGTCGCGGGCTCCCGCCTGCTCGTCGCCGGTGGGCTGCTCGCCGTCCTCCTGGAGGTCGCCGCCCGGCTGCTCGAGCCGATCCCCGTCGCCTGGGTCATCGACGGCGTCATCCCCGCCGTCACCGGCCAGGGCGTGCCCGGTGGCACGGTGGAGCTGCTCGTCACCGCCGGCGTCGCCGTCCTCGGCGTCGCGGCGCTGCGGGCGGGGGCCGCGTACGTCTCGACCGTCGCCTTCGCCCTCGTCGGTGCCCGGGTGACGACGCGGCTGCGCTCGCACCTGCACGACCGCCTGCTCGGCGCCCGGCTGTCCTTCCACGAGGGCGCCCGCAGCGGCGACCTCGTCAACCGGATGGTCGGCGACGTCGGACGGGTCCAGGAGGTCGCCGTCACCGCCGGGCTGCCGCTCGTCGCCAACGTCGTCACGGTGGTCGCGATGGTCGGCGTCGTGCTGTGGCTGGACCTGCTGCTCGGGGCGGTGGTGCTGGTGGTCCTGCCGCTGCTGCTGCTCTCGGGACGGACGGCGGCGGGCAAGATCACCGGTGCGTCCCGCAGCCAGCGCGCGACGGAGGGGCAGCTGGCCGGTGACACCGGCGAGTCCTTCGCCGCCGTCCGCACCGTGCAGGCCTACGGGCTCGTCGGCCACCTCGGGGACCGGTTGCGCACCGCCGACGCCAAGGGCGTCAAGGACGGCGTCAGGACCAAGCGGCTGACGGCCGGCCTGGAGCGGCGCACCGACCTCCTCGTCGGCCTGGCCACGGCCCTCGTGCTCGGCATCGGTGGCTGGCGCGTCGTCACCGGGGCGATCACCCCGGGAGAGCTCGTCATCGTCCTCACCTACCTCAAGACCACCTTCAAGCCGTTGCGCGACCTGGCCAAGCACACCGGCCGCATCGCCAAGGCCTGCGCCTCCGGCGAGCGCATCGCCGACGCGCTCGACCGGGCCGAGCCGGAGCAGGACCGCTCGTGGGCGCGCGCCCTGCCGGCGACGACGGCCGGCGAGCGGGGGGCGGTCGACGTCGTCGGCCTCGTCGCCGGCTACCCGGGCCGCGAGCCGGTGCTGCGGGGGGCTGACCTGCGGGTGCGCCCCGGCGAGCGCGTGGCCGTGGTCGGGCCGAGCGGAGCGGGCAAGTCCACGCTCCTCCAGGTGCTGCTGCGTTTCCTCGACCCCGCCGACGGCGTGGTGCGCGTGGACGGGCACGACGTCGCCGACCTGACCCGGGCGAGCCTGCGCGAGGCGACGGCGGTCGTCCTGCAGGACTCGGTGCTCATGGGCGGGACGCTCGCCGACAACGTCAGGCTGGGCAACCTCGGCGTCACCGACGAGGAGGCCGAGGTCGCCCTGCGACGCGCGGGGCTCGGCGCGCTCGTGGACTCCTTGCCCGACGGCGCGGCCTCGCCGGTGGCCGAGCGGGGGGCGACCCTCTCCGGCGGGCAGCGACAACGCGTCGCCGTCGCCCGGGCGCTCGTGCGCGACCCGGCGCTCGTGCTCCTCGACGAGCCCACGACCGGGCTGGACGCCACCAGCGCCGCCGAGGTGCTCGACGCGCTGATGGAGCTCGCCGAGGGACGCACGACCCTGCTCGTCACGCACGACCCGGCGCTGCTCTCGAAGGTCGACCGCGTGGTGGAGCTGCGCGACGGCCTGCTGGTCGAGGCACCCGCCCCGGTGGGCGAGCGGCCCGTCGGGCCGGGAGGCGGGCCCGTCGAGGGCGCCGGCGGCCCCCCGGACGACGCCGCCGGGCGGACGGCGGCAGCGCCGGCCTCGCGCGACGCGGAGCCGGCGGGGCCCGGAGGCCGCCGGTGAGCGCCGGGGCCGAGCCGCTCCCCTGCGGCCGCGCGGGCGACGCCGTCGCCGACCGTGCCGTCCTGGCCCGCAACCCCGACCTCCCCGGGCTCGGGCTGCTCCTGGACCCCGCCCGGCTGGAGCAGGCCCTGCTGCCGCTGCTCGCGCCGGGCGCGTCCGCCCGGGGCGCGCGCGTGGACCGGCTGCGGGTCAAGCCCGGCGCGTCGGTGCGGGCGTCGGTGGTCGTGCCCGCGCACGACCCGGCGACCTCAGACGGGGGTGCCCTCCGCCTCCTCGTCACCGCCTACGCCGCGGACCAGTGGCAGGAGAAGTCGGCCAAGGACCTCGCCGTCGCCCGGCAGGTCGGCGTCGCAGCGGTCGTGCGCGAGGACGAGCAGGTGGTCCTCGCCCCGGTCGTCGCCGACCGGGCTCTGCCCCGGCTCGCCCGGGTGCGCCCCGGACCGGTCCCCGTGCGGCTGCGCCGGGTCCTGCGGGGTGCCCGCGCGCAGGACGCCGCGGCCGCCGGGCTCGGCGGCGACGCGCCGCCGAGCACCTGGGTCCGGGCGACGACGCTGTCCTACAACCCCGGTCGCCGGTGGGTGGGGCGGCTGGACCCCGTCCCGGACGGGGGCCCCGGCGCCTGCCCGGTGCTGCTGCGCCTGCACGAGGGCGGGCGGGTCGAGCTGGTCGCGTGGCAGCGCGGACGGGTCTGGCGGCGCGCGGACGGCACGGCCGTCGTCGTGGCGGCCCTCGCCCGCGCCCTGCCGGCGCAGGCCGGAGCGTCGGCGCACCTCGTCGACGTCGCCGCCGACGTCCGGGGCGCCGCCGAGGGGGTCGCCGCCCTCGACGACCGGTGGGGGAGGCGGGCGCACGCGCTCGCCGAGCGGCTGGGCCCGCTGCTCGCCGCGCTGCCGGCAGCGCCGGCGCACGGAGACCTGTCGCCCGACCAGGTCGTCGTCGACGGCGACCGGGCCTGCGTCGTCGACTGGGACCGGCACGGGCCGTGGCCGGTCGGCTGGGACGCCGCCACGTGGGAGGCGGCCCAGCGCGCCGTCGAGCCGGGCGCCGAGCCGGTGCCGCTGGACGCCCGGCCGGTCCCTGCGCCCGTCCGGGCCGCCGCGCACCTCCTGCGCGCCGTCGAGCCGTTCCGGCGACGTCGCCCCGGGTGGGCCGCGACCGTCGAGCAGCTGCTGGGCACGGCCGAGGCGGCCCTCGACGACGCGCCCGCGCACCTCTCCGACCGCGCTGGTGAGTCGGCTCTTGCTGGTGGGTCCGGTCTTGCTGGTAGGCTCGGTCTTGCTGGTGGGCTGGGTCTCGCTGGTGGGCCGGGTGCCGCTGCTGGGCCGGACCCGGACGTGGGGCCGCGCCTGCCGGCGCTGGTCGACGAGGACGGCTCGCGGCTGCGGCTGCGGCGGGCCTGGCCGGCGGACCTGCGCGAGCCCGGGCCCGACCTTGTCGTCGAGCTGCTCCGGTCCCCGGAGCCCGGCGGCGCCGAGGAGGTGCTGGGCGGCGTCGTCGAGGACGGGCGGCTGAGCGTGCTGCGGGCCGACCCGGCCCTGCCGGACCTGGCGCGGTGGCGGGCCGAGCCGGGCACCCGCGTGGTGGGCCACCGGACAGGGCGGCGCGCCGTCGTGCGGCTCGCCGACGGCCGGTTCGTCAAGGTCGCCCGGGCGTCGGCGACCCGGCGGGCGCTGGAGCGGCTCGACGCCGTCGAGGGGATGCTGGGGGACCCGGCGCACGGCGTCGTGGTGCTCGACGCGGCGCCCGGGCACCCGCTGGACGCGCTCCTGGCCTCGGCCCCCGACGCGGTCTGCGGGCGGGCGGGCGCCGTCCTGGGGACGGCGCTGGCCGTCCTGGCGCTGAGCGGCGCGCCCGACCCGGCTGCGCTCTCCTTGCCCGTCCACACCCGTGCGGACGAGGCGACGACGACGCGCCGCTGGTGCGCCGCCGCGCGGGCCGCGGGAGCGGTGCGGGGGCGGGCGGCCCGGGACCTCGAGCGCCGCGGCGAGGGGGCGCTCGAGGCCCTGGCGGGCCTGCCCGACGCGGAGCCGGTCCCGTCCCACCGCGACCTCCACGAGGGCCAGGTGCTCGTCCGGGGGGTCGGCGGTCCGTCCCGGCCGTGGCCCCGTGCGGGCGGGCGGGAGCCACGGGTGGGCGGCGCGTCGGCGCAGGTCACCCTCCTGGACTGGGACACCGCCGCCCTCGCCGACCCGGCCGCCGACGTCGCGAACCTCCTCGCCCACCTGGACCTGCTCGTCGCGCGTCGGCCAGACCGTCGTCGCGCCGCACGGGCCCTGGCCGGCGGCGTGCGCCGCGGGCTGGCCGCGGGCGGCCACCCGCTCCTCGCGCGGCCCGACGCGCAGCACCGCACCGCGGTGCTGCGCGAGGTGACGGCCGTCCGGCTCGTCGCCGTCCACGCCTTCCGGGTCGCAGCGGCCTGAGGTCGGTCGCGCCGACAGCGTCCGCCCGGGACGGGTCGAGCTGGCCGACGAGCTGGCCGCCCTCGACGCGCTCGTCGACGCCGCCGCCGGCCGGGCGACCCTGTGCGCTCACTCCTCGGGGTGCGCGGTCGTCCTGCGCGCCGTCGCCGAGGGGCTCCCGGCGGGGGGTCTGGTCCTCTTCGAGGCCCCGCTCGACCCGGCGTCGACAGGTACCGCCGCCTGGGGTCCTCGTCGCTGACGCCGTGCTTGCGGGTGCTGTCGGCGATGAGCGGCTCGACGCCCATGTCGACACGTTGACGTGCGACAGCTCGCGACGTCGACTCGTGGTCGGCGTCGGCGGCCCGTGGGCCGCTGCCGGCCTCGGTGCGAGGACGCTCCGGGACGGCCACCCCTTCTGGAGCACCGTCATGACCGCACTGCTCGCCGGGTACGCCCGTGTGTCCCCCGACGGACGGGACCTCGTCGTCCCGGGCGATGCGCTGGCGGCTCTCGGCGTGCCCGCGGCACGCGGTGCACGTCGACCACGGCCTGACCGGCACCGACCGCGGCCGTCCCGGGCCTGCGGGAGGCGATGGCCGCCTGCCGGGAGGGCGCCACCCTGACCTCTGCCGCTCGGAGCGTCGGCCACAGCACCCCCCCCGCGCCCTCAGCGCCGCCTTCACCCGCCACCACGGGCTCACCCCGACCGCCCACCGGCACCGCGGCGCCCCGGAGCACGAGCAGGCGGCACCGACCGACGTCCCTGCTCCGCGTCCCACGTGTCGCGGGACGGTCGCCGGACGGGCGCGGGCGTCCCGCCCTGGGCTGGTGCCCCGGCGCCGCCCGCGGACGCTCGGTCGGGCCGCCGCTCGACCGGGCCACCGGAGCAGCGGTCCTCGCTCAGCCCACGTCGAGCCGGTAGCCCATGCCCCGGACGGTCGTCAGCCGCCCGGCGCCGATCTTGCGGCGCAGGTAGCCGACGTAGACGTCGACGACGTTGGAGCCCGGGTCGAAGTCGTAGCCCCACACCCGGGCCAGCAGCTGCTCGCGGGTCATGACCTGGCCGGGGTGCCGCAAGAACGTCTCCGCGAGGCCGAACTCCCTCGCGGAGAGGTCTTTCGGCTCGCCGCCGCCGACGGACAGCTGACGGGTGCGCAGGTCCAGCTCGACGTCGCCGGCGCGCAGGGACGTCGCCGGCTCCGGGCGGGACTCCCGCAGCCGCAGGCGGATCCGGGCCAGGAGCTCCTCGAAGCGGAAGGGCTTGGCCATGTAGTCGTCGGCCCCGCCAGCCCCGCGAGGGTGTCGTCGAGGGAGCTGCGGGCGGTGAGGACGACGACGGGCACGCTGCTGCCCTGCTCGCGCATCCGGCGCAGCACCTCGAAGCCGTCGACCACCGGCAGGCCGATGTCGAGCACGACGAGCGCGACGTCGCCGCTCAGCGCGTGCTCCAGCGCGCTGGCGCCGTCGCCGACGACCTGCGGGGTGTAGCCCGCCGAGCGCAGCCCCTTGGCGACGAAGGAGGCGATGCGCGGCTCGTCCTCCGCGACCAGCACGACCGTCACGGACGACCACCTCGCCCGTCGTCGTCGCCGCCCTCGGCCGCGCCCGCGTCCCCGAGCGGGACCTCGACGGCGAAGACGGCGCCCGCGCCGACCGTGCTCGCGAGCGTCACCCGACCGCCGTGGGCCTCGGCGATGGCCGAGACGATCGCCAGCCCGAGCCCCGAGCCGTCGTGGCCCGCCGCCCCGTGCGCCGCCGGCCCGACGGACGTCCCGAGGTGACGGCCCTGCGCCGCCCGCTCGAAGATCAGCTGCTTGTCCGCCTCGGTCACCCCCGGGCCCGTGTCGCGCACCCACAGCCGCACGACGTCGAGCTCCACCGCGGCGCCGAGCGCGACCTCGTCCTCGGGCCCGGTGTGGCGCACGGCGTTGGACGCCAGCTGCATCAGGGCCTGCACGAGCCGCTGCCCGTCCCCGCGCACGACGACGCCGCTGCGGGCGTCGAGGCGCCAGCGCCGGTCGCCGAGGGCCCGCACACGCTCGAGGGTCCGCTCGACGACGGCGTCGACCTCCACGTCGCCCCAGTGCAGGAAGTCCGGCCGGCCGGAGCGGGCGAGCAGCACGAGGTCGTCGACGAGCCGGTGCATGCGGTCCAGCTCGTCCAGGGCCAGCTCGCGGGTCTCCTCGACGTCGGCGGGGTCGCGGGCGTCCATCAGCTCGACGTGGCCGCGGACGACGGTGAGCGGGGTCCGCAGCTCGTGGCCGACGTCGTCGAGCAGCTGCCTCTGCCCGGCGAAGGCGCGGTCCAGCCGCTCGAGCATGCTGTTGACGGTCCGGGTCAGCTCGGACAGCTCGTCGCCCCCGCGCACGGGGATCCGCTCGGAGAGGTCCTCCTCGGTGATGCGCCGCGCGGTGCGCGAGAGCAGACGCACCGGCCGCAGCAGCCGGGAGGCGACGGCTCCTCCGGCGAGGGCGACGAGCCCCAGGGCCGCGATCGAGGTGATGAGGTAGGCGTCCGCGGCGTCACGCACCTGGGCCCGGGCGCTGTCGAGGTCGACCGCCGTGACGAAGAAGCCCTGCCGCGGGTCACCGGGCACGGTCACGGGCACGGCGACGTAGCGCAGCTCGCGCAGCTCGCCGGCGACGGTGCCCTCGACGGTGCGCAGGCGGATCGTGGCCGTCGGGTCGACCGCGTCGACGTCGGCCCGCAGCTCCGGGACCTCCTCGGGGCGGATGCCGCGCTCGCCCTGGAGGACGAAGGGCACGGTGCCGTCGAGCAGCACCATGACGCCCTCGTCGCCGTCGGGGACCGTCTGCACCAGGGCGTCGTCCAGCAGGGCCTCGACGTCGGTGTACGGCTCGCCCCCCGCCTGGGTCGCCGCGAGCGCCCGCAGCTCGTCGACCTCCTGGGCCAGCGAGGCGTCGACCCGACGCTCCACGGCCTGCTCCTGCACCCACAGCGCCACACCGCCCGCCACGAGCATCCCGGCGCCGGCGACGGCGACGACCGTCAGGAGGACCCGTGCAGCGATCCCCGGACGGCGGCGCGGCTCCTGCCGTGGACGCCGGCGCCACGGGAGAGGTGGTCGCGCCCCGGCCGACGTCGGGCCGGGTTCGGCTGCACCCACGCGGTGGGTGAGGTCGTGGTCGCTGGCCTCCTGGTGCTCAGCGCCGGCGTCGGAGCGGTCGAGGCCGGGGACGGGCGCCGTGCGTGCGGTGGCGGCCCCGTCCGGGGCGCTGCTGCGGGAGCGCGACGTGTCCACCGGTGGTGTGCTCCCTGGCCCCGTCCTGGCGCCTTCCATCGTCCTGGCGCCTTCCATCGTCCTGGCGCCTTCCCTCGTCGCGGGCATCAGTCGTCGTCGTCGTCCGCGTCGTCGTCGTCATCCCCACCGTCGTCCGCGTCGTCGTCATCGTCGTCGTCCCAGTCGTCGTCGTCCCAGTCGTCGTCGTAGGGGACGGGTGGGTCGGGCGCGACGGGAGGGGGCGCGGCCTCCTGGGCGGGCGGTGGGGCCGGCGCTGGCTGCGGGGGCGGCTCGGGCGCCGGGTCGGAGGTGGGCTCGGGGACCGGTTCTTGCCCTGGCTCCGGCGACGTCGCCGGTGCGGAGGGGGAGGGCGACGGCGAGGGCGCCTCGGCAGGCACCGGTGCCGAGGTCGGCTGCTCCCCGGCGAGCACGGGCTCCCCGAGGGACGGCGCGTCGCCGTCGCCGGGCACCACGCCGGCCAGCAGGGCTCCGGCCACGGTCACCACGAGCACCCCGAGCAGCGGCAGGATCGTCCGTCGTCCCATGCGGAGCACTGTGCTCCCCCTCACCGCGTCATGGGTGAGAGCGGCGTGAGAGGTCTCTCATCACGGGCGACCCGGCTCGCGGGGCCGCGCCGCCCGGCTGCTCACGCGTCGAACCAGTGCTCGGGCGCCGGGAAGGCGCCGCTCTCGACGTCGTCGACGTAGGCGCGCGTCGCCGCGGCCAGCTGCCCGCGCAGGTCGGCGTACTGCCGCACGAAGCGCGGCACCCGGCCGTCGCCCCAGCCGGCCATGTCCGTCCACACGAGCACCTGGGCGTCGACGTCGGCGCCGGCGCCGATGCCGACGACGGGCACGTCCACCGCCCTCGCGACCCGTCCGGCCAGCGGCGCGGGCACCATCTCCAGGACGACGGCGAAGGCGCCGGCCTCCTGCAGGGCGCGCACGTCGGCGAGCAGGGCCTCCTCGGCCTCCTCGCCGCGGCCCTGGACGCGGTACCCGCCGAGGGCGTGCTCGGACTGCGGCGTGAAGCCGGCGTGGCCCATGACGGGGACGCCGGCGTCCACGAGGGCCCGCACGCTCGCGGCGACGCGGGTGCCCCCCTCCAGCTTCACGGCCGACGCGCCGCCCTCCTTGAGCATCCGCACCCCGGACGCCACGGCCTGCTCCGGGCCCCGCTCGTAGCTGCCGAAGGGCAGGTCGGCGACGACGAGCGCCCGGCGGGTGCCGCGGGCGACGGCGCGCACGAGGACGAGCATCTCCTCGACCGTCACGGGGATGGTGCTGCCGTGGCCGAGCACCGTGGTGGCCGCGGAGTCCCCGACGAGCAGCACCGGGACGCCCGCCTCGTCGAAGGCCGCCGCCGTCAGCGCGTCGTAGGCCGTGAGCATGGCCCACCGCCGGCCCTCGTCCTTCCACCGCCGCAACGTGGTCGTCCGGACCACCCGCGGCCGGGGCGGCTGCGGCACCCCGGCCGCCTCGGTCGACTCCCCTGCGGCAGGTGCGGTCTCGCTCATGCGTCCTCCTCGCGCCAGTGCGTGGTGACGGGTAGCCGTCGGTCCCGGCCGAAGGAGACCGACGTCGTCTTGGTGCCGGGCGCCCCCTGGCGCCGCTTCCACTCGGCCCGGTCGACGAGGCCGACGACGCGGGCGACGTCGCCCTCGGCGTGCCCGGCCTCCAGCAGCTCCGAACGACCCCGCGCCCGGACGACGTAGTCCTCCAGCAGCGCGTCCAGCACGTCGTACTCCGGCAGGGAGTCCTGGTCGGTCTGGTCGGGACGCAGCTCGGCCGACGGCGCCTTGGTGATGGACGCCTCGGGGATCGGCGGCCGCTCGCCGCGGCGCTCCGCCTCCCGGTTGCGCCAGCGCGCGAGGCGCCACACGTCGGTCTTGGCGACGTCCTTGAGCGGGGCGTAGCCGCCCACCGAGTCGCCGTAGATCGTCGAGTACCCCACCGACAGCTCGCTCTTGTTCGACGTCGTCAGCACGAGCTGGCCCTCGGAGTTGGAGATGCCCATGAGCAGGGTCCCGCGCACGCGTGCCTGCAGGTTCTCCTCCGCCACGCCGCTCATCGGCACGTTGGCGAGGAACGCGTCGACCATCGGGGCGATGGGGTGGACCCGGTAGTCGACGCCGAGCCGCTCCGCGAGGTCGTCGGCGTCGGTGCGCGAGTGCTCGGTGGAGTACCCGCTGGGCATCGAGACGCCGACCATGCCGCCCGGCCCGAGGGCGTCGACGGCCAGCGCCGCGCACACCGCCGAGTCGATGCCGCCGGAGAGCCCGAAGAGCACCTGGCGGAAGCCGTTCTTGCGCACGTAGTCGCCCAGTCCCAGCACGAGGGCGCCCCAGAGCTCGGCGAGGTCCTCCAGGGGCTGCGCCAGCGGCGCCTCGACGGGGGTGCGGGCGGGGGAGGGCTCCTCGCCGACGACGACGCGCGTGACCCTCTCGACCTGCGGCGGTGCGCCCGGGCCGGCCGGCAGGTCCAGGTCGAGCACGAGCAGCTGCTCGGCGAAGGCCTCGCCGCGGGCGAGCACCTCCCCGTCCGGCGCGACGACGAGCGAGCTGCCGTCGAAGACCAGGTCGTCCTGCCCGCCGACGGCGTTGACGTAGGCGAGGACGGCGCCGGCCTCGGCGGCGCGGCGACGGCACAGCGCGAGCCGGGTGTCGTCCTTGGCCCGCTCGTACGGCGAGGCGTTGAGGACGACGAGCAGCTCGGCGTCGGCCTCGCGCGCCGCGGCGACGGGACCGCCCTCCTGCCAGAGGTCCTCGCAGATGGCGACGGCGACGTCGACGCCGCGCACGCGCGCGACCAGCAGGTCACGCCCCGGGACGAAGAGCCGGAACTCGTCGAAGACGCCGTAGTTGGGCAGGTGGTGCTTGGCGTACCGGCCGACCCGCCCGCCGCGGTGCAGCAGCGCGGCGCAGTTCTGCGGCAGGCCCTTCGGCACCTCGGGTCCGGTCCCCTCCCGCTGCCCGCGCCCCGCGCTGCTCACGCCGTCGGCGACAGGTCCCTCGGCACGGTCGACGTAGCCGACGAGCACCGGCAGGTCCCCGTGCCCGTCGGCGTCGAGGTCGGCGGCCAGCTGCCGCAGGGCGGCGCGGGAGGCGTCGACGAAGGACCGCCGCAGGGCGAGGTCCTCGACGGGGTAGCCGGTGAGGGCCATCTCCGGCAGGACGAGCAGGTCCGCCCCGGCGGCGACGGCGTCGGCGGCAGCCCGGCGGACGCGGTCGGCGTTGGCCGCGAGGGCCCCGACCGTCGTGTCCACCTGGGCCAGGGCGAGGCGCAGGCTGGGCATGGCGCCACAGTAGCCAGCAGGCCGCTGCCGGCTCCTGGCGACGCTCCTCCCGCCGGTCCGCAGCGCCGGCACGAGGCCCAGGCCGGCGCGGCGAGCGTCACCGGGACCTCGAGCAGCGCTCCGGCGCCGGCCGGGTCGCCCGGTCGTGCCCGCGTGACGGTACGTCGAGGCACCGGACTGGCTCCGGAGGCGCCTGCCACCGCCGTCCGCTGGCAGGATGCGCCGGGCGACGACGCCGGGACGACGCGAGCGCCCGAGAGGGCGCTGGAGGGAGGGGACGGCGTGGACCGTCAGCAGGAGTTCGTGCTCCGCACCGTCGAGGAGCGCGACATCCGCTTCGTGCGGCTGTGGTTCGCCGACGTCCTCGGGGGCCTGAAGTCGGTGGCCATCGCCCCCGCCGAGCTGGAGGGGGCCTTCGCCGAGGGCATCGGCTTCGACGGCAGCGCGATCGAGGGGCTCGCGCGGCGCTCGGAGGCCGACATGATCGCGCGGCCGGACCCCTCGACCTTCCAGGTGCTGCCGCCGCGCCAGTCCGACGGCGGCACCAAGGTCGCCCGGATGTTCTGCGACGTCCTGGCCCCCGACGGCGAGCCGGCGCTGGCCGACTCGCGGAACGTCCTGAAGCGCACCCTCTCCCGCGCGGCGGAGAGGGGCTTCACCTTCTACACCCACCCCGAGGTCGAGTTCTACCTCTTCCAGGGCAGCCCCGCCGACAGCATCGGCGACGGCCGCGGGCCGGTCCACCCGCCCGTCCCGGTGGACACGATGGGCTACTTCGACCACGTGCCGGGCGGCGCGGGCCACGACTTCCGCCGCGCCGCCATCTCGGTGCTCGAGTCGATGGGCATCTCCGTCGAATTCAGCCACCACGAGAGCGGCCCGGGGCAGAACGAGATCGACCTGCGGTACGCCGACGCCCTCACCACCGCCGACAACGTCATGACCTTCCGCACGGTCGTCAAGGAGGTCGCCCTCGAGCAGGGCATCTACGCGACGTTCATGCCCAAGCCGCTGGTCGACCAGCCCGGCAGCGGCATGCACACCCACCTCTCGCTCTTCGAGGGCGACCGCAACGCCTTCCACGAGCCCGGGGCCCAGTACGAGCTGAGCACGACCGCCCGCCACTTCATCGCCGGCCTGCTGCGCCACGCCCCCGAGACCTCGCTGCTCACCAGCCAGTTCGTCAACAGCTACAAGCGGCTGTGGGGCGGGGCGGAGGCGCCGTCGGACGTCGCGTGGGGCCACAACAACCGCTCGGGGCTCGTGCGGGTGCCGCGGTACAAGCCGGGCAAGGCGCAGTCCGCGCGGGTCGAGCACCGCGGCATCGACGCCGCCGCCAACCCCTACCTGGCCTTCGCCGTGCTGCTGGCGGCGGGCCTCAAGGGCATCGAGGAGGAGTACCCCCTCGCCGACGGCGTCGACGAGGACGTCTCGCTGCTGAGCGCCCTCGAGCGCCGCGCCATGGGCATCACGCCCCTGCCCGCCAGCCTCGACCACGCCATCACCCTCACCGAGGGCAGCGAGCTGGTCGCCGAGACGCTGGGGGAGAGCATGTTCGAGCACGTGCTGCGCAACAAGAGGGCCGAGTGGGTGGACTACCGCGCCCAGGTGACCCCGTTCGAGCTGCGGCGGTTCCTGCCCTGGCTGTGAGCGCGTCGAGCAGGCACGCTGGGCTGCGCCAGCAACCGGCGTGAGGAGCCGGCACGAGGGCGTGCCGGCAGGGGAGGGGGTGGCCGTGGTCGTGGCAGGACGGGAGAGGCCCCTGAGGGTGCTCGTCGTCCAGCACGAGGGGCGCTGCCCGCCCGCCCGGCTCGGCGAGGCGCTGCTGGAGCGGGGCGCGCAGGTCGACGTCGTGCGCCCCGACCTCGGTGCGCCGCTGCCGACCTCGCTCGGCCGCCGGGGGCCGGGCCGCCCGGCTGGCGGGCACGACGCGCTCGTCGTCCTGGGCGGCAGCGCCAGCGCCGACGACGACGCCGCCTGGCCCTGGCTGCCCGCCGTCCGTGCCCTGCTCGCCGCCTGCGCCGCCGACGGCACGCCGGTGCTCGGGGTGTGCCTGGGCGCTCAGCTGCTCGCGGCCGCGACCGGCGGCTCCACCGGTCCCGCGCCGCTGGGCCCCGAGCACGGCCCGACCGACGTCGAGGCCGTCGGTGACGCCGTCGACGACCCGCTCGTCGTGGCTCTCGCGCAGGAGGTCTCGGCCGGGCCCGACGGCGGCCCGGCGGTGCCCCGCTGGCGCACCGTCCAGTCCCACGGCGACGCCGTCCTCGCCCTGCCCCCGGGCGCGCGGCTGCTCGCGTCCTCGGCGGCCTGCGGCGTCCAGGTCTTCGCCGGCGGACGGGACGGCACCGCGTGGGGCGTGCAGTACCACCCCGAGGCCACGCCGGCGCTCGTGGCGGGCTGGTGCGCCTCGGAGGGCTCCCGCGCCCGGCTCGCCGGTCTCGGCCTCACCGCCGAGGGGGTCGTCGCGGCGACCACGGCCGAGCAGCCGCGGCTGGTCGGTGCGGCGGGCCGCCACGCCGACGTGCTGCTGGCCGCCGCGGCCGCGCACGCCCTCGCCGCCCGGGACGCGGCGTGAGCGCGGCGACGGTCGGCTCGGGCTCGCTGGCCCGCCGGGGCTACGTCGACCCGGACGCCGCCCGTCGCGCGCTTGCCGAGCCGGCGCTGGCCTCGGCCCTGGGGCGCTGGGGAACCCCACCCGCGCGGGTGGCCCGAGCTCGCCCGGGCGGCCATCGACCGGGCGGTCGGCGCCGGGGTGCGTCGCCGCCGGGCCAGACCCTCGGCACCCAGGAGGCCGCCGAGGAGCTCCTCGGGCTGCTCGCCGCCGCCGCCGACCCCGACGCGGCGCTGCGGGCCGTCGCCCGTCTCGCCGAGGACGGCAGCTCGCCCGCGCTGGCCCTGCTCGCGGAGCCCGGCGACGCCCGCGGACGGCTGGTCGCCGTGCTCGGGGCCTCCACCGCGCTCGCCGACGGGCTCGTGCGCCACCCCGGCGACGTCGAGGTGCTGCGCGAGCCGGACGTGCGGGTCGAGCCGCAGGTGCTGCGCGCGGAGATGCTGCGCGCCGTCGGTGCCGACCCCGGGGCCGCGCCGCCTGGCGGGACGTCGGACGGGGGCCCCGTGGCGGCCGCCGAGGCCACCGGTGACGACCTGCGGCGGGCCTACCGCCGCCGGCTCCTGAGCCTGGCCGGGCGTGACCTCGCCGCCCCCGACCCCGAGCGACGCGTGGGCGACGTCGGCCGTGAGCTGGCCGACCTCGCCGCCGCCGCGCTGGAGGGCGCCCTGGCCCTCGCCCGCCGCGACGTCGGGGAGGAGGCCTGCGCCGCACGGCTCGCCGTCATCGGCATGGGCAAGTGCGGCGGACGCGAGCTGAACTACGTCAGCGACGTCGACGTCGTGTACGTCGTCGAGCCGGCCGAGGGGGCCTCGGAGAGGCAGGCGCTCGCCGTCGGCACCCGGCTGGCCCGCCTCACGGCCAGCCACTGCTCCGCCTTCACCACCGAGGGCACGCTGTGGCCGGTCGACGCGGCGCTGCGGCCCGAGGGGAACGCGGGGCCGCTCGTGCGCACCGTCGAGAGCCACCGCGCCTACTACGAGCGGTGGGCCAGCACGTGGGAGTTCCAGGCGCTGCTCAAGGCGCGGCACGTCGCCGGTGACGCGCACGTGGCGCAGGCCTACCTCGACGCCGTCCGCCCGGGCATCTGGACCGCCGCCCAGCGGCCTGGCTTCGTCGGCGACACCCAGGCGATGCGCCGGCGGATCGAGGAGCACGTGCCCGCCAAGGACGCCGCCCGCGAGCTCAAGCGCGGCCCCGGCGGGCTGCGCGACGTGGAGTTCAGCGTCCAGCTGCTGCAGCTCGTCCACGGCCGGGCCGACGAGCACCTGCGCAGCGGCACGACGCTGGACGCGCTGGAGGCCCTGGCGGCCTACGGCTACGTCGGTCGGGCCGACGCGGGGCACCTGGACCGTGCCTACCGCTGGCTGCGGGTGGTGGAGCACCGCCTCCAGCTGGCGTGCCTGACCCGCACCCACGTCGTGCCGCGGGGGGCGGCGGAGCTGCGGCGGCTCGCGCGGGCGGCCCGCGCCGGCGGCGTCGAGGGCCTGGAGCAGCGCTGCGCCGAGACGCGCAGCACCGTGCGCCGCCTGCACGAGCGGCTCTTCTACCGCCCGCTGCTCGAGGCCGCCGCCCGCCTGTCGACCGAGGACGTCCGCCTGTCGCCCGAGGCCGCCCGCGCCCGGCTCGCGGCCCTGGGCTACCGCGACCCGGCCGGTGCGCTGCGCCACCTCGAGGCGCTCTCCGGCGGGGTGAGCCGTCGTGCCGCCATCCAGCGCCAGCTGCTGCCGGTGCTGCTCGGGTGGTTCGCCGAGGGACCCGACCCGGACGGGGGCCTGCTGTCCTTCCGGCGGCTGTCGGAGTCCCTCGGCGGCACGCACTGGTACCTGCAGATGCTGCGCGACGACGGCGTCGCCGCCGAGCGCCTCGCCGCGCTGCTCGCGGGCAGCGCGATGGCGGCCGACCTGCTGCTGCAGGCTCCCGAGGCGGCCCGCTGGCTCGACGGCGACGTCGAGCTGCGCCCCCGCCCGCCCGAGCAGCTGCGGGCCGAGGTCTTCTCCGTCGTCGCGCGGCACCGGGACCCGGTCGAGGCCGTGACGGCGGCGCGGTCCGTGCGCCGGCGGGAGGTCACCCGCACCGCCGTCGCTGACATCTGCGGCCTGCTGACCCTGGACGAGGTCGGCTCGGCGCTGTCCACGGCGACCCGCGCCGTGCTGCAGGGGGCCCTGTCGGCGGCGCTGCGCTCCGTGGCGGCGCGGCTCGGGGAGCCGCTGCCGGTCCGCATGGCCGTCATCGGCATGGGCCGCCTCGGCGGCGGCGAGGCCACCTACTCCAGCGACGCCGACGTGCTGTTCGTCCACGAGCCCCGCGACGGAGCGCCGGAGGCACGGGCCCAGGAGGTCGCGGTCGCCGTGGCGGGGGAGGTCCAGCGCCTGCTGACGGCGCTCGGGCCCGAGCCGCCGCTCGCCGTCGACGCCGCCCTGCGTCCCGAGGGCCGCTCGGGGCCGCTGTCGCGGTCGCTGTCCTCCTTCGCCTCCTACTACGCGCGCTGGTCGCACGTGTGGGAGGCCCAGGCGTTGCTGCGCGCCGAGCCGGTCGCCGGCGACGTCGAGCTCGGGCAGGCCTTCTGCGCGCTCGTGGAGGGCGTCCGCTACCCCGCCGGCGGGCTCGACGACGCCCAGGTGCGGGAGATCCGGCGCGTCAAGGCGCGGGTGGAGGCCGAGCGGCTGCCCCGGGGCGTCGACCCGCGGCGGCACGTCAAGCTCGGGCCCGGCGGCATCGCCGACGTCGAGTGGACCGTCCAGGTGCTGCAGCTGCAGCACGCGCACCGCCAGCGCGGCCTGCGCACCACCTCGACGCTGCAGGCGCTGGGCGCCGCCGTCGGCGCCGGGCTCGTGACGCCGGCCGACGCCGCGGTGCTGGAGGGCGCCTGGCGCTGGTCCTCCCGGGTGCGGGCCGCCCTGGCGCTGTGGACCGGCAAGCCCGCCGACGTCCTGCCGACCGACCTCGACGACCTCGAGGGCGTCGCCCGCCTCATGGGGATGCCCACCGGGTCGGCCGGCGCCGTCGAGGACGAGCACCGCCGCCGCACCCGCCACGCCCGCGCCGTCGTCGAGCGGCTGCTCTTCGGGTGGGACGAGCGCTAGGAAGCCGGGCGGTCGCAGCCCTCAGTACTCGGCGCCGCTGTCCAGCGCCGTGGCGCGGCGTCGCTGCAGGTGCACGCGGCGGGCGAGCCGGATCACGGGGCGGACCATCAGCTCGACGCTGCCGAGCAGGAAGAACCAGGTGCCGAGCTCGGTGGTCGCGGGGGAGAAGAACAGCACGCTGCCGGCGATGAACCAGGCCGCGACGAGGATGTCGTTGACGATGCTCAGCACCTCGTAGCGCTGCCGCAGGACGAGCTCCTCACGGCCCAGGTGCAGGTGCAGGTCGTCGTCGTGCGTCGTGCCGCTCATCGGGGGGCCTTCTCTCGTCGCGTCGTCGTGCCGTGGTCGTGCCGTGCTCGTCGTGCCGTGCTCGCGGTGGGGCGGCACGTCGGCAGGGCCGTGGGTGCCGCGCCAGGACGCCGGCCGGCCGCATGCGAGGGCGCCACGTCCTGGCGACGAGGGCGCGCCCTGCTGCGGCACCCCTGGGTGACGGCGCTACGGTGCCGCACGTGCCTCTGTCTGTGCCGGCCGACGCCGGGCGCGCTCTCTTCGAGGAGTCTGCCGGTGCCCTGCTGAAGGCCGTCGACGGCCTCTCCGAGCTCGAGCTCTTCGAGGCCTCCCGCTGCCGGGGGTGGACGCGGCTCGACGTCGTCGTGCACGTGCTCGCCGGCTGGCAGGAGGTGCTCGGCGGTCTGGTCTCGGTCGTCGAGGACGCCCCGACCGTCGACGCGGCGACCTTCTGGACGGCCTTCACCTCGACGGCCGACGCCGACCCGGTCGGCGTCCTCATGGAGCAGCGCCGCCGCACCGCCACCTACGCCCGGCCGTCGGCGGCCCTCGCGCAGCTGCAGGACGTCGCCCGCGCCGTCCGCCGGGGCGTCCACGCCGCGCCCGCGGGCAACCGGCTGTGGTGGGGCGAGGTCTTCACCCTCGGTGACTTCTTCGCGACCTGGGCGGTCGAGCACGTCGTCCACCACCTGGACCTGAGGGTGAGCACCCCGCCGTCGCCCACGTCGCTGACGCTGGCGCGCGAGAGCGTCGAGGTCCTGGCCGGCGGCGTGCTGCCGACGACCGACGACGTCGAGGCCGTGCTCGTCGGCACCGGCCGTCTGCCCGTCCCCACCGCGTGGGACGCCGGCTGGCACCGCCGCCTCCCGGCCTTCGGCTGACAGGCGGCCGGAGGGCGCCACGGCGCCGACGCGGCCGGCGCGCGCCGGCACGCCCCGTGCCCGCGCTCACCCGGCCTCGGCCAGCAGCCGCAGACCCGCCTCGACCTCGGGCGGGTTGGGGCGGCGGGCGCGCAGGGCCGCGCGCAGCGACGGGAGCGCGCGGCGCAGGGCGGCGGGATGACGCCGGGCGGTCCGCAGCACCGTCCGGGCGACCACGGGCCAGGGCCGGCGCATGACGTCGGTCAGGAGCGCCGCCCGGGCGATCCGGACCGCCCGCTCGGCGGGTGCGTCGCGGGCGGGGGAGGGGTGGTGGTGGACGACGAGGTCCTCCACGTAGGCGAGGCCGTGCCCGGCCGCGGCCAGGTCGTAGGCCAGCCGGGCCTCCTCGCCGGGGAAGACGACGACGTCGTCGAAGCCCCCGGCGGCGAGGAAGGCGTCGCGGCGGACGGCGCTCGCGCACGCCACGAAGCCGAGCACGGACGGCCCGGGCAGGTCCTCGTCCGTCCCCAGGGCCGAGCGGGCCATGACGTCGCAGATGCCGTCTCGGCGCTCGTCGACGCCGTTGAGCATCCGGGCGGCGACGACGGCCAGGCGCGGCGAGGCGTCGAAGAGGTCCGCGACCTTCCCCAGCATCCCCGGCGCCCACCACGAGTCGTCGTCGGCGAAGGCGACGTAGGGCGTGCGGGCCCGCTCGACGCCCAGCGTCCGGGCGGCGGCACCCCGGTTCGCCGGCAGCTCGACGACGTCGACGTGCGGCAGCTCCCGTCGCACCGCCTCCGCGCTCCCGTCGCTGCTCGCGTTGTCGACGAGGACGACGGGCCCCTCGTGGCGGCGCAGGCTCGCGAGCAGCTCCTCGCGGCGGTCCCGGCTCGCCACCACGACCGTCACCCGCGGCCCGCGGCGGCCCGTCGGGAGGTCCTCGGGGGAGGCTGCCGGCGAGGGGGTGGTCCGCGTCGTCGTCACAGGCCGGGACGCTAGCGGCGGGCCGTCGCGCAGCCTGCGGCGGGAGGCGGCAGAGTGTCCGGCGGTCGCGCCCCGTGCCCGCGTCCCCGCCCCCTGCCCCCGGGCTGCGGAGGTGGCCGCGCGACCACGCACCACGACCCACCACGCACCACGACCCACCACGCCGCCCAGGCCGCCCGGGTGGCCCACCGACCAGGAGGACCCATGGCCAACCGTCCCAACCCCATCGAGCTGCAGAAGCACCTCTCCGGCCTGGACTACCCGGCCAGCAAGGACGCCGTCGTCGCCAAGGCTGAGGAGAGCGGCGCCCCCGAGGACGTCCTCGAGGCGCTGCGGGGCATCCCCGACCGCGAGTACGAGGGCCCGAGCGGCGTCAGCTCGGCCTTCTCCGACCAGGCCTGAGGAGGTCACCCGCCCGTGAGCGACGTCGACAGCCCCGTCCCTGCCCCGCCGACCCCGCCGGGTCAGGGGGACGGTCGAGACGTCGGCCACGGGCGGGCGGACCCGCCCCGCCGGGCCGTCGTGACGGGCGCCGCGGGCTTCCTCGGCAGCCACCTCGTCGAGGAGCTGCTCGCGCGGGGCACCGAGGTCGTCGGCCTCGACAACTTCCTCACCGGTGGCCCCGGCAACCTGGCCCACCTCGTCGAGCACCCGGGGCTGCGGCTCGTGCGGTGCGACATCACCGACTACGTGCACGTGCCCGGCGACGTGGACCTGGTGCTGCACTTCGCGTCCCCGGCGTCGCCGGTGGACTACCTGAAGCTGCCGATCGAGACCCTGAAGGTCGGCTCGATCGGCACCATGCACGCCCTCGGGCTGGCCAAGGACAAGGGCGCTCGCTTCCTGCTGGCCTCGACGTCGGAGGTCTACGGCGACCCCCAGGTGCACCCGCAGCCCGAGAGCTACTGGGGGCACGTCAACCCCGTCGGCCCCCGCGGGGTCTACGACGAGGCCAAGCGCTACGCGGAGGCGCTGACGACGGCGTACCGGACGGCGCACGGCGTCGACACCGCGATCGTGCGGATCTTCAACACCTTCGGCCCGCGGATGCGGCCGATGGACGGGCGCGCCATCCCCACCTTCATCCGCCAGGCCCTCGCGGGCGAGCCGCTGACGGTCGCCGGTGACGGGATGCAGACCCGCTCGGTCTGCTACGTCGACGACCTCGTCCGGGGCATCCTCGCCCTCGCCGCCTCAGACCTGCCCGGCCCGATGAACGTCGGGAACCCCACCGAGCTGACGGTCCAGCGCATCGCCGAGGACGTGCTGGCGGCGACCGGCTCGCGCTCGCCGATCGAGCTCGTCGGCCGGCCCGTCGACGACCCCCAGGTGCGCCGGCCGGACACGAGCCACGCCGAGAGCGCCCTGGGCTGGAAGCCGGAGGTGGACTGGGCCGAGGGCCTCGCCCGGACCGTCGCCTGGTTCCGTGAGGCGGTCGTCACACCTGAGGCGGCGGTGCACAGCCCGGCCGGGTGAGCGCGGCAGGATGTCGACGGTGACCGACCTGCTGCTGACGCCTCTGGCCGACGCCTTCCTGCAGGTCGGGGTGCCGGTGGCGGTGCTCGTCGCCGCCTTCGGGCTGCTGCAGCTGCGCCACGGCGACCGTCTGCTCGAGCTCCTGCGGCGGCGGGCGGGGTGGGCGCCGGCCGTGGGCGCCCTGCTCGGCGTCACGCCGGGGTGCGCCGGCGCCATCCTCGTCATGCCCCTCTTCACGCGCGGGACCGTGAGCTTCGGGACGGTCGTCGCCGCGCTCGTGGCGACGATGGGGGACTCCTCGTGGGTGCTCATCGCCGGAGAGCCGGTGACGGCGCTGTGGGTGCACGGGGCGCTGCTCGTCGCGGGGCTCACGACGGGGTACGCCGTCGACGCCCTGCGCATCGGCCCGCGGCCGGAGGACCTCGCCGCGCAGGAGGCCGAGCTGGCCGGCTCGGCGACGTCGCGGCGCCGTCGCCGGGCGGGTGAGCGGCAGGGCTCCGGCGGCACCGAGGACGCTGCCCCCACCGAGGCCACCGAGGCCGCCGCGACGCCCGGGCGGGCCCGCCGGCACCGGCCCGTCGGGGGCTCGGAGTCGGCGCTGGTGCGCTGGACGGGCGTGCGGGGGGCGGGCGTGCTGCTCGCCTTCTGGGCCGTCGTCGTGCTGGCCCTGCCGGCCTCGGTGGCCCTCACCGCGCAGGTGGGCACCGGTGCCCTGACGGCGGCGCTCGGCGGGCTCGACCCGGTGCTGGCGCTCGGGGTCCTCGGGGCGGTGGTGTGCGGCGCCGTCCTCGTCGTCCGCCACGGGGGCTCGGACCGGCTCGCCGCGCAGGTGGGCAGCCGCGGCGACGTCCTGCGGCGCGGGGCGGCCGAGACGTCGGTCATCGTGGCCTGGGTCGCGGCCGCCTTCGTCGCCTGGGAGGTGCTCTCGGCGACCACGGGCTTCGACGGCAGCCAGCTGCCGCTGGTCGGCGTCGCCGGCGTCGTCCTCGGTGCGCTCGTGGGGCTGGTGCCGGGGTGCGCCGTCCAGATCGTGCTGACCTCGCTCTACCTCACCGGGGCGGTGCCGCTGCCGACGCTGCTCGCCAACGCCGTGAGCCAGGACGGCGACGCCCTCATCCCCCTGCTCGCGATGCGTCGTCGCTCGGCCCTGCTGGCGAGCGCCATCACCACCGTGCCGGCGCTCGTCGTCGGCGGCGTCGCCCTGGCGCTGACGACCTGACGCGGGCGGGACGTGCCGTCGCCGACCGCCCCGCCAGGCCCGCCCGTCCCGCCGTCGCGGGCGACCCGTCAGGCCCGGCGGGCGGCGTCGCCGGCGGCCGGGCCGTAGGCGCCGCCGAAGCGCGCGGCGTGCGAGAGCAGCGGGGGCAGCTGGTGCAGGCCCACGCGGTCCGCCCAGCCGTCGGCCAGCGGGCTGACCTCCTCGTACCCGGCGAGCAGCGACGACGGGACGCCGCCGAAGAGGTCGAGCAGCGCGAGGTCGGCCTCGCGGTGACCCCCGTGGGCGTTCGGGTCCAGCAACCAGGTGGTGCCGTCGCGGGTGCGGACGACGTTGCCCCACCACAGGTCGCCGTGGCACCGGGCGGGCGGCTCGGGCGGGCCCAGCAGCTCCTCGGCGCGGGCGGCGGCGGCCTCGACGGCGGCGGCGTCGCGCGGGGCGATGCCGCCGGCGTCCACCGTCGTGCGCAGCAGGGGCAGCACCCGCTGCTCGGCCCAGAACGACGCGAAGGAGCTGGTCGGCCGCACCGGCACCCGCAGGGACCCCAGGTGCGGCTCGGCGCCGTCGGGCACGACGCCGAAGGCCTCCGCGCCCGCGGCGTGCAGCCTCGCCAGCCCGCGCCCGAGCTCGGCCAGGCCCGCGCCGGCGCGCACGGACCCGGCGACGTCGAGCAGCTCCAGCGCCAGGACGTCGCCCTCGGCCACGACGACCTCGGGCACCGGCGGTGCGCCGTCGACCTCGCCGAGCCACCGGAGCCCCGCGGCCTCGGAGGCCACCATGCCGGCGCCCCCCTCCTGGGCGTAGCGCTTGACGAAGACCCGGCGCCCGTCGGCCAGGTGCACCTCCTCCGAGGACCCCACGTCCCCGCCGCCGAGCGGCCGCCGCCGCAGGACGCCGCCGAGCGCCGCGGGCAGGGCAGCGGCGCTCACCGGGCTCCCGCCGAGGGAGCAGAGGTGGCGACCGTGCCGGCGCCCGACCCGGCGGCGGGTGGTCGCGGGGCTCGCCTCGGCGCCTTGCCGCGCCAGGTGAGGCTGCGGGCGTCCAGGTCGGCCACGAGGGCGGCGCCCTCGGCGTCCATGCGCTCGGCCAGGTCGACGGCCCGCCCCAGCTGCGCGTCGTCCAGCCGCGTGAAGGCGGGGCCACGACCGGCCGGCACGAGCGTGCGCCAGGCGCCGCCGACGGCGTTGTCCAGCACCACCCGGCCGACGCAGTGGTCGAGGTGCACCACCCATCCCTCCTCGCGGCCGCGCCGCGGCAGCCGGTCGAGCACGAGCTCGCGGTAGCGGACGAGGAGCTGGTCGCGGGAGGTCACCACCCGATCATCGTGGCCCGCGGGACGACCGCCCGCCCGACCAGCGCGGCGAGCGGTGCTGCGGCCCGCCCTCAGCCCGGCAGCCGGTTGACGGCGTGCGGCAGCGTGCCCCACAGGTGCTGCAGCGCGTAGCCGCGCACCGGTGACCAGTCCGCCGAGCGCCGCTCCAGCCCCCGGGCGTCCTGCGCGAGCCCGAGCGAGCGGGCGGCGGCCAGGGCGCCGAGGTCGGAGGGCAGGAAGGCGTCGTCGTCGCCGAGCCCGCGCAGGGCGACGGTCGACGCCGTCCACGGGCCGACGCCGGGCAGCGCCCGCAGCGCCGTGAGGTGCTCGGCCGTCAGGGACGGGGTGGGGCGGCCGGGGGGCAGGTCCAGCAGCCCGTCGCCCAGCGCGGCGACGAGCCCGAGCAGGGTCTGCTGCCGGCTGCGGGGCAGCGCCAGCTCCTCGGCGACGAGGGCCGCCAGCCGGGCCGGCGAGGGGAACAGGTGCGTGAGCCCCGCGACCGGGGTCGGCAGCGGCTCGCCGTGGCCGGCGACGAGGCGGGCGGTGTGCGTGCGCGCCGCGGCGGTGCTCACCTGCTGGCCGAGGACGGCGCGGACGGCGGTCTCGGCGGCCGAGAGGGAGCGGGGGACGCGTCGGCCGGGGGCCGCGGCCACGAGCGGCGCCAGGTCGGCGTCGCCGGCCAGCACCTCGTCGGCGACCGCCGGGTCGGCGTCCAGGTCGAGCCACCAGCGCACCGCGTCGGCGGCGTGCTGGAGGTCCGCCGCCGCGCCGGCGAGCAGGTCCAGCCGGAGCGAGACCGCCCCCTCGGCCGGCAGGTGCGCGCGCACGACGCCGGGCCCGGACGGCAGCGAGAGGGCCCGCAGCAGCGCCCCGTCCGCCCACCCCTCGACGCCGGGGACGGCGGTGGCCGCGAGGTGGCCGAAGAGCTGGTCGACGTGCAGCGGCGGCGTGAACGTCACCTCGCCGGTGGCCACGACCGCCACCTCGGCCCCGTCCCCGGGGCTGCTGCCGGTGCCGACGACGGCGCTCACGACCTGCTCACCGCCCCGGCCGGGGCGCCAGCGCCCCCAGCGCGGCCAGGACGTCCGCCGACGTCGTCCGCGCCAGCACCGGGTCGACGGCGTCGCCGTGCGGGTCGCCGCGGTAGCCCGCGGTGGGCGCGGGCCACAGCACCGGGTGCAGGTCGACGTCGACCGCCGGCCCCCACGAGCGCGGGGAGACCGGGCCGAAGAGCAGCACCGAGGGCGTGCGCAGCGCCGTGGCCAGGTGCGCCACGCCGGTGTCACCGCACACCAGCGCCCGCGCCGCGGCGACGACGGCGGCGAGCTGCTCCAGGTCGCAGCGGCCCGCGAGGTCGACCAGGCGCCCGTGCCCGGCCACCCCACCCGCCCCCCGGTCCCTGACCGCGGCCGTCACCCTGGTCGTCAGGTCGCTCTCGCCCGGGCCGCCGGTGAGGACGACGTCGTCGCCCTCGGCCAGCACCGCGGCGGCGACCTCCGCCCAGCGCTCGACCGGCCAACGCCGGGCTCCCGACGCCGCGCCCGGGTGCAGGACGAGCGGGGCGCTGGGCCCGGGAGCCGCTGCCGCAGGACCGTGACCACCGGGCGCAGGGGGCAGCACGAGGTCCTCGGCGCGGCTCGCGCCGCCGACGGCGGCCACGAGCCGCGACCACCGGTCCACCTCGTGCACGTCCTGCTCCCACGGCGGTCCGTCGGCCAGACCCGCTGCGGCACAACGGTGCGCCAGCAGCGCGGCCTTCGCCGCACCACGCTCGTGCAGCACCGCCCGCAGCGCCCGCACGCTCTGCGGCCCCGCCCCGTGCAGGTTGACGGCGAGGTCCACGCACCGGCCCGGCGCCAGCGCGCCGGGGTGCGCGGCCAGGGCGCTCACGACGGCGTCCTCGGCCAGCGACCGCACGCCCTCCACGGGCAGCACGGCGTCGACGACACCGCGCCGGTGCAGCAGCGCGCCCGGCCCCGGCGGCCCGGCGAGCACGAGGCGTGCGTCGGGCCGGGCCCGGCGCAGGCCCACGAGCGCCGGGACCGCGGTGAGGGCGTCACCGAGCCCGAGCGCCCGCAGGGCGAGGACGACCGGTCGGCCGTCCTCGCCCCCGGCCCCGCTCAGGGCCAGGACGGCTCGGTGGAGACGGTGACGACGAGCTCGCGCACCTCGGTGCCGACCGGCTGCCGCAGGGCGTGGACGACGGAGTGGGCCACCACCCGGGGGTCCATGAGGTCGGCGTCCGGCCCGGGCTTGTACTGCTCGGTGCGCCCGTCGAAGAAGCGGGTGCGCATCCCGGCGGGGACGAGCATCGTCACGCCGACCTCCCCGGCCAGCTCCAGCTGCAGCGCCCGCGTGAGCCCGACGACGCCGAACTTGCTGGCGCAGTAGGCGGTCGCGTCGCTCGCGGCGCGCAGCCCGAGAGAGCTCGACACGGTGACGACGACGCCCCGCGCTGCCTTCAGGTGCGGCAGGCACGCCCGCACCGCGGCCGCCGTGCCGACGAGGTTGACCCCGACAACCTGCGCCCAGCGGTCGGCGGGCACGTCCTCCAGCCGGCCCACGGCGTCGGTGCCGGCGGCCGTGACGACGGCCGTCGGCGGGCCGACCTGCTCGACGAGCTCGGCCACCGCACGCTCGACCGCTGCGGCGTCGGAGACGTCCGCGAGGGCGTGCGCGCCGCCGGCCGCGGGCGGGTCCCGGTCGATGACCGCGGCGGTGCCGCCGAGGGCGGTGACGACCTCGACGACCGCCGCCCCCAGCCCCGAGGAGCCACCCGTGACGTACACGGTGCCGAGCTCGCGCTGCCCCGCGATGCCGCCGTCGTCGCCGACGGCGGGCCCCGTGGGCGGGGCGATGGTGCGGGTCGTGCCGGTGCTGCCGGTGGTGCTCTGGCTCAACGCTTCTCCTGGTCCAGGACGGCCGCCGCGGGGGCCCCGCGGCGGAGGATCTCGGTGGTCGAGCGCCCGTCGAGGTAGGGCAGCAGCACGACCCGCCCGCCCCACCCGCGCACGAGCGCCGCCTCGGGCAGCTCGGTCGTGCCGTAGTCGCCGCCCTTGGCCCACACGTCGGGCTGCAGGACGGCGAGCGCCGCCCGCGGGTCGTCCTCGTCGAAGACGGCGACGGCGTCGACGGACTCCAGCGCCTCGAGGACGTGGACGCGGTCGGCCTGGGTCTGAACCGGCCGGCCCTCGCCCTTGAGCCGGCGCACGGAGGCGTCGGAGTTGACGAGGACGACCAGCGCGTCGCCCAGCTGCCGTGCCGCCTCGAGGCAGCCGACGTGCCCGGCGTGCAGGACGTCGAAGCACCCACCGGTCGCCACGACGACACCGCCGGCCGCGCGGGTCCGGGCGATGACGCCGGCTGCGTCCTCCGGGCGGTGCCCGACCGTCGTCCCTGCGGCGCCGGGCCGGCTCGCCCGCGGCCGCAGGCCCGAGCCCGCCGCGGCGGGGGTCCGGGCTGCGCGGCGGGACCGCCAGCCCGAGGCACCGCCGTCACCGACCCACGCCGAGGCGTCCGCGACGGCCTCGACGACGGCCTCGGGCAGCACGGCCCCGCGGGCCAGCGCGAGCGCGGCCGTCGCGGCGAAGCGGTCGCCGGCCCCGCACGGGTCACCGCCCGCCACGGCCGGGGCCGGCACGTACGTCGGCTCCCCGCCCGGGTGGCCGAGGAAGGCGCCGCGCTCGCCGACGGTGACGACGACGCCGCGCGCGGCCCACCGCCGGGCCAGCGCGCCGGCGGCGTCGTCGGCGCGGGGTGCCCCGCCCAGCGTGCGGGCGGCCTCGGCGTGGTTGGGCGTGACGAGCGCGCAGCCGTGGACCGGCTCCCCGCCCCGCGGGTGGGGGTCCCACACCACCGGGACCGCGGCCGCGGCCGCGCCCAGGAGAGCGCGCACCCCGGGGTCGTGCGTCGTCCCCGCGCCGTAGTCGGAGACGAGCACGACGTCCGCGCGCGCCAGCACGGCGCGCAGCTCGTCGAGGTCGGGCGCGGAGGGCGTGCCCGGCCCGCCGGAGTCCAGCCGCACGAGGGACTGGCCGGCCGCCCGCACCCGCGTCTTGGTCCGCGTCCCGCCCGTGTGGGGCAGCGCCACGAGCTCGAGACCGGTGCCGGAGGCCGCGAGCGCCTCCCTCAGCCGCTGGCCGTCCTCGTCGTCGCCGACGGGCGCGACGAGGACCACGTCGACGGGCTCGGCCTCCTGCCCGCGGCCGCCGGTCCCGGCCGCCACGAGCAGCGCGGTCAGACCGGCGCCGCCGGGGCTCTCCGTCCGGCTGCGCAGGTCCACGACGGGGACCGGCGCGTCCGGGGCCACCCGTTCGACGACGCCCTCGAGGTCGCGGTCGAGCACCACGTCCCCCACGACGACCACCCGGCGGCGGCGGCGCGGGCGCTCCCCGCCCGTGCTGACGACAGCCGTCTGCTCGTCGTCGCGGGTCTGCGCGGACGTCCCGGCGTCCTCCTGGGCCGGCTCGGCGGCCGACGGGGGCGTCTCCGCCACGCCCCGGGTGGTGCTGGCAGCCCGGGCGGTACCGGCGACGTCCTGCGTGGCGGCCAGGGCGGAGTCGACCCCGGCGCACAGGGCGTGCACCAGGACGAGGTGCCCCTCCTGCACGGCCGACGTCGACGGCGCCTCGACGGCGACGACCTCGTCGGCGAGATCGGCGAGCGGGTTGGGGGCCGGCCCGGTGAGGGCCCAGACCCGCAGGCCGCCGGCCCGGGCCCGGGCCGCCGCCTCCAGCACGTTGGGGCTGCGGCCGGACGTCGACAGCAGCACCAGCACGTCCCCCGGGCGCCCGTGCGCCTGCACCTGGCGGGCGAAGACCTCTGCCTCGCCGTAGTCGTTGGAGATGGCCGTCGTGCTGGAGGAGTCCGCGTGCAGCGCGATCGCCGAGAGCGGGCGCCGCTCGCCGACGAAGCGCCCGACGAGCTCGGCGGTCAGGTGCTGGGCCTCCGCGGCGCTGCCGCCGTTGCCCGCGGCGAGCAGCCGGCCGCCGCCGGCCAGGACGCCCGCGAGCTCGGCGCCCCACCGGTGCAGCACGGGGGCGCTCGCCCGCAGCCGCGCCAGCGCCCGGCCGAGCTCCTCGACGTGCTGCTCCAGCCACGGCCCGGCCCCGGCCCCCGGCTGCTCCCGCGGCCCGGCGACGCCGAACGGCTCGTGCCCCGGACGCGGGCCAGCCGCCCCGTGCCCGTCGGTGCCGTGCCCGTCGCCGCCGTGCCTGTCGCCGCCGTGCCCGTCGCTGTTGTGCCTGTCGCTGTTGTGCCCGTCGGCGCTGGGCCTGCCCGTGCCGTGCTCGCTCATGCCTGCTCCTGGTGGTGCCGCTCGTGGTGCCGGCGGCCCGGCGCGGCCGCGGGCCACGCCGGTGCGGCGGCCGGGGTGCGCGCCAGCACCCGCCGGTAGGCGTCCTCCGTGCGCGCCGCCACGCGGGCCCAGCCGTAGCCCTGCTCGGCCCGCTCGCGGGCGGCCAGGCCCACCGTGCGTCGGCGCTCGTCGTCCGCCAGCAGCGGCCCGAGGGCGGCGGCCAGCGCCACCGGGTCGCGCGGGGGGACGAGCACGCCGCTCACGCCGTCGTCGACCGTGTCGAGCAGGCCGCCCACGGCCGAGCCGACGACCGGGACGCCGCAGGCCATCGCCTCCAGCGGCACGATGCCGAAGGGCTCGTACCAGGGGGCCGCGACGACGACGTCGGCGCTGCGCAGGAGCGCAGGCAGGTCGCCGTGCCCGACCCGGCCGAGCAGGCGCACGCGCTCGCCCACCCCGACCTCGGCGGCGACGTCGCGCAGGTGCCGGGCGTAGGCGTCGAGGCCGAGCTGGGTCTCGGCCGGCCCGCCCGCCACGAGCAGCTCCGTGCGCGAGAGCGCGTGCCCGGGCGCCCCGGCGGGCACCAGCGCCAGCGCGCGGACGACGTCCTCGACGCCCTTGCGCTCGACGAGCCGGCCGACGACGAGCACGCGGTGCGGCTGGTGGCGCGGGGGTCCGCCGACCTCGCCCGAGGGGGTGAAGGCGTCGAGGTCGACGCCGCAGGGCACCACGTCGACCCGCTCGGCCGGTGCGCCGAGCTCGGCCAGCTCGCGCACCTCGTCGCGGCAGGTGGCGAGCACGAGGTCCGCCGAGCCGGCCAGCTGAGCCTCGACGGAGACCCGCGACGGCGGGCTCGTGTCCTCCGCGCCCTGCCAGCGCCGCTTCACCGACCCCAGGGCGTGGAAGGTCTGCACGACCGGCACGCCGACGGAGGCGGCTGCCTCGCGGGCCGCGACGCCGCTCATCCAGAAGTGGGCGTGCAGCAGGTCCGCCGGCCGCTCGAGCAGGGCGGCGGCGAGCTCGCGTCCCAGCGCCTCGACGTGCGGCAGCAGCGCGTCCTTCGGCAGGGGCAGCGGCGGCCCGGCGTCCAGGTGGACGACGCGGACGCCTGGACTCAGGGGCACGACGCGGGGGAGTGCCTCGTCGTCGCGGCGGGTGTAGACGTCGACCTCGTGCCCGCGGGCCGCCAGCGCGGCGGACAGGGCGGCCACGTGGACGTTCTGGCCGCCGGCGTCCACCCCGCCGAGGGCGGCCAGCGGGCTGGCGTGCTCGGAGACCATCGCGACCCTCACGCGAGCACCTCCCGGCGGGCCGCCCGGGGCAGACCGTCGCTCACGTCGCCGGCGACGACGGCGGCGAGCACCTCGTCCCAGTCCCGCAGGAAGCGCGCGAGGCCGAAGCGGGCGAGGGCGTGCTCGCGCGCTGCCGCGCCGGCCTCCCGGGCGGCCGCCGGGTCCGCCAGCCACCGGCGTGCGGCCTCGGCGAGCACGCGGGGGTCGGCCGAGACGACCCCGCCCTCGCGGGGCACGGCGTCGGCCGCCGCGGTGGAGGCGACGGCGAGGACGGGCAGGCCGATGGTCATGGCCTCCACGAGGGCCAGGCCGAGGCTCGTCCACCGGTAGGGGTGCAGGTAGGCCCGGTGCGCCCCCAGCGCGGCGTGCATCTGCTCCTGCGGGACGTCCTCGTGCAGCGCGGGCGAGCCGGTCCCGAGGGAGGGGACCCCGCGGGCGTCGGCCAGGGCGGCGAGGGCGGCCATGCCCATGCCGTAGACCTCCAGGGGCAGCTCGCGGGCGAGGTCGAGGACGACGTCGGTGCCGGCGACGCGCTCGCGGCGCACGGGCTCGTTGACGACGACGCCGAGGGAGGCCCGCTCGCCGGTGGCCAGCGGCCCCGGGTCCACGACGCCGTGCTCGACGACGGTCACGGGCGCGGAGCCGTTGTCCCACATCAGGGCGTTGAAGGCCGTGACGTGGACGACGAGGTCGGGCCCGTCCGCGGCGCGCTGGCGGCTGCGGGCGGCGTGAGCGGTGGGGGCGTCGTGCTCCAGGTGCACCACGGGGACGTCGACGCCCGCCCGCAGCCCGGTCCAGCGCTCCAGCAGCTCGGCCTCGTGCGCCCGCTGGAGGACGACGACGTCCGGTGCGGCGGAGGCCATCTCCTCCGGGGCGACCTCCAGCGCCGAGGCCGGCCACCGCCACGTGCGGGCACGCCCCCGCCCGTCCGGCCCCCGGCCCGGCAGCACCGGGAGCAGGTAGGTGTGCGGGCCCTGGACGAACGACGTCGTCCACGAGCCGTGCACGTGCCACAGCAGGACCCTCACGTGCCTACCCCTCCGTCGTCGCCGGGCGCGGTCGCGGCACCCGGGCTCGTCCCCACCGGGCCCCGAGGGGCCCGGCCGGTGCCGTGGTGCTCCCCGACGCCGGTCCAGGGGGCAGGGGACCGGTCGTCGGCACGGGCGGCGCCCGCTGGCGCGGGGCCGACGACCGACCGTACGGCCTCCACCACCTCGTCGCCGCGCACCGACAGGCAGGGGTGGCCCGGCACGGGGCACTCCCGGGCCCGGGAGAGCGCGCAGGCGGCGTCCTGGTCGCCCAGCAGCGCCACGGGCACCCCCCAGGGCGCCCAGCGCTCGGCGGGCACGACGGGGGAGAAGAGCGAGACGACGGGCGTGCCGACGGCCGCGGCGAGGTGCGCCGGCCCGGTGTTGCCGACGACGACCGCGCGGGCACGGCGCAGCAGGGCCGCGAGCCCGGCGAGGTCGGTGCTCCCGGCCGCGTCGACCAGACGCCCGGGCCCGCCGCCGGTCGCCGCCGGGGCGGCGTCGAGCTGACGGGCGGCCAGGGCCCCGACGAGCGCGACGAGGTCGGCCTCGGCCGCCGAGCCGGTGAGGACGACGTCCCAGCCGTCGGCGACCAGCGCCGCCGCCGCGCCGGCCGCGACCTCCGGCGAGGGGGCCCGGGCGGGCACCGACGCGCCGGGGTGCAGGACGACGAGACCTCGGTCCTCGCCGACGCTGCGCACGAGGACCTCACCCAGGCCCGAGACGGCCGGCAGGTGCTGGTCGGCGGCGTCGACGAGGTCCCGGCGCAGGGCCAGGCGGGGCGTGCTCGGCACGGCGCGCCCGGTCGCCGCGACGAGCGCCAGCGCCGCGAGCACCTCGTGCCCGCCGCCGCTGCCGTCAGCGCCGCCCCCACGGCGGTGGCGCACGTCGAGCAGCGAGCCGGGGTAGTCCTCGCTGGCGCCCACGACGGTCGGGGCGCCCGCCATCCGCGCGAGCAGCGCCATCGGCAGCGGGCTCTGGTGGAAGGAGGTCACGACGACGACCTCGTCGTGGCGGCGCTCGCGCAGCCAGCCGAGCAGGTCCTCGACGGCACGGGGGTCCAGGGCCGCAGGCCGGTAGCCGCTCCACGGGGGGTCGAAGACCCGCAGCTGCGCGACGCCGGGCAGCAGCGCGCCGGCGGCCCGGCCGGCGGGGGAGACGAGCAGGTCCACCTCGCGCGGCCGTCCGTCCGCGCCGGTGCCGAGGGCCGCGACGGCCGGTCCGGTGAGCAGGACGTCACCGTCGCTGTCCAGCCGGACGGCGAGGACCCGCCCGCTGGGACGTCGCCCAGGGGACGTCCCGGCCCTCGTCCCGGCTGTCGCCTCAGCCGTCACGCCGGCGGCCCCGACCGGGCGGCGACCGCCGCGGCGGGGTCGACGACGGGGGCGGAGGGGTCAGGCGCAGCGGGGACGGTGAGCCCGGGGACGAGAAGAGCCGCCGCGGCGGCGAGGTCGTCGGCGACGAGGGGGGCGTCGTCGACCTCCCGGCGTCGCGTCACCGGGGTCGGGACGAGCACCGAGCGGGCCCCCGCCGCCTGCGCCGCGCCGACGTCGGCGCCGATGTCCCCGACGACGGCGCAGGCCGCGGCGGGCACGCCGAGGGCGGCCGCCGCCTGCTCGACCAGGCCGGGGCCGGGCTTGCGGCAGCGGCAGCGGTCCTGCGGTCCGTGCGGGCACCACGCCCAGGTGCCGAAGGGGCCGACGAGATCGTCCACCCGGGCGTTGACCGCCTCGACCTGCGCCGGCGTCAGGAGCCCGCGGGCCACGCCGGACTGGTTGCTCACCACCCCGACCGCCACGCCCGCGTCGCGCAGGGCGGCGACGACCTCGCGGGCCCCCTCGACCGGGGCCACCGCCGCCGGGTCGCCGTTGTAGGGCACGTCGTGGACGAGCGTGCCGTCACGGTCGAAGAGCACGGCACGCACGGGCGGGCGCCAGGGCGCGAGCCCGCCCCGGCTCCGCCAGGTGCCCCGCAGCCGGTGCACCAGGGCCGCCGGGGGGATGGCGGCGCTCGTCGCGACCATCGCCCCGACCTCGCGCGCCGTGCGGGGTCCCGGGCTGATCCGGCGTCGGGCGAAGTCGGCCGTCAGCGCACCCCAGGCCGCGGCGCCGAGCGCGGCGGCGCGCGGCCGGCCGAGGACGGCGGCGCCCGCGCCGAGCGCTGCGGCCGCGCACGTCGCCACGTGCCACGGCAGCCGACCCCGCGGCACCTGCGCCGCGGCCCGCCAGCCCGGCCCGTGCAGCGCGCGCATCGTCGCGTCGTCGCGGTTGCCCGCCTGCACGCGCAGGCTGACCCAGGGGTCGGCGGGTCGCACGGGGTGGGTGGTCACCCGCGTCCCGCGCACAGGCGTCCAGCCGGCCCGGCGCACCCGCAGCGCCAGGTCGGCGTCCTCGCGGTAGGCGCGCGGGAAGCGCTCGTCGAACCCGCCGACGGCCTCCAGGGCCGCTCGGCGGTAGGCCATGTCGGCGGTCGCCCAGGCGGCGCCCTCGAGCCCCTTCGTGCCGCGCTCCCAGTCGGTGGGACGCCGGCCGACCGGCAGCGGCACGTGCAGGCGGCCCTGGCTGGCGCCCGTGCGCCCGTCGCAGGCGGCCAGGTCGGCCACCAGCGCGCCCGTCCACCCCGGCGGCAGCACGACGTCGTCGTCGAGGAAGGCGACCCACGGGGACCGGGTCACCTGCCAGCCGAGGTTGCGGGCCCCGGCCGGCCCGCGGCCACGGCTCGCGAGCACCCGCAGCCGCCAGGGCAGCCCGGCACCGAGCCCGGCACCGAGCGCGGCGAGCAGCTCCTCCTCCAGCCCCGCTCCCGGCTGCGGGCGGTCGTCGACGACGACGACCTCGGCCGGCGGGGGGTCCTCCTGGCCGGCGAGGCTGGCGAGCAGGACGCGAAGGCTGGGCCGCCCGACGCTGGGCACGACGACGTCGTAGCGGACGGCGTCGCCAGCGCCGGGGCGCTCCGTCCCGGCGCCGCGCGCGGGGGAGGCGACGCCGCGGCGCGGGCCGGCGCCGGGTGGGCCGGGCCTCACGCGGGCGCGAAGGCGTCGGCGCGGCGCACGAGGTGCGGGCCGAGGACGAGGACGTCGACCGGGGCCGAGCCGAAGAGCTCGAGCGCGTCGCGGGGGTCGTCGACCATGGGGCGCCCTGCCGTGTTCAGGCTCGTGTTGACGACCACCGGCAGCCCCGAGCGCTCCGCGAAGGCCTCCAGCAGCGCCGCGACCCGCGGGGTGCCGGCGTGGTCGACCGTCTGGATGCGCGCCGTCCCGTCGACGTGCACGACGGCGGGGATGCGCTCGCGCCACTCGGGCCGCACGGAGTGGACGAAGAGCATGTAGGGGCTGGGGAACGGCCCGTCGGTGAAGATCTCCTGCGCCCGGTCGGCCAGCACCATCGGCGCGACGGGGCGGAACTGCTCGCGCCCCTTGACGTCGTTGAGCCGCTCGAGGTTCTCCGCGCGTCCGGGGTGGGCCATGAGCGAGCGGCGGCCCAGCGCCCGCGGCCCGAACTCCGCGCGCCCGTCGAACCAGGCGACGACGCCGTCGGCCGCGAGCACGTCGGCGACCTCGCCGGCCAGGTCGTCGGGGGTGGTGAAGGGCACGCGCGCCGTCCGCAGCCACTGCGCGAGCTCGTCGTCGTCCCACGAGCGCCCGAGGTCGGCGCCGGCCATCGGCACGACCTGCACGCCGGCGTCCGCGCTGACCTGCAGGGCGGCGCCCAGGGCGGTGCCGGAGTCGCCGGACGCCGGCTGGACCCAGACCTCCTCGAAGGGGGACTCGCGCCAGACGCGGCTGTTGGCCACGCAGTTGAGGGCGATGCCGCCGGCCATGGTGAGCACCCGGTCCCCGGTCTGGCCGTGCAGCCAGGTGGCGAGGTCGACGAGCAGCTCCTCGACGAGCAGCTGCACCGAGGCGGCGAGGTCGGCGTGCGCGCCGCCCCACGTGCCGTCGTCGACACGCGCCGGCGCGAAGCGCGCCCAGTCCGGCTCGCGCGCGACGAAGCGCCCGTCGCCGGTGGCGTGCAGGTGCTCGCGCAGCTCGCCCGCGAAGCGGGGCTCGCCGTAGGAGGCCAGCGCCATGACCTTGAACTCGTCGCTGGAGCGCAGGAAGCCCAGGTGCTCGGTGAGGGACTCGTAGACGAGGCCGACCGAGTCGGGCAGGTCGGTCGTCACCAGCGTGTCGAGCTTCCCGCCCGCGTAGCGACCCGCCAGGTGCGAGCCGCGCTCCCCACGCCCGTCGAGCACGAGCACGCTGGAGTCGCCGGCGACCGCCAGCCCTGCCGAGGCGGCGTGGGCGACGTGGTGGCGGACCATGACGACCTTCTCGCGGTCCAGCCCCGGCAGGGCCGTGGCGAGGAAGCCGGCGGCCTTCTCGGCGTAGGTGGTGCGCAGCGAGTCCCAGGGGTCGGCCAGGCCCATCTCCTCCGCGGGCCGGCACCAGGAGGCGTCGTAGGAGTAGGCGACCGCGTCGAGGTCGGCGGGGGTGAGCCCGGCCTCGGCCAGGCACCACCGCATGGCCAGCTCGGGCAGCTCCCACGCCGAGAAGGGCACGGGCCGCTTGCCGTGCTTGCGCCGGCTGAAGCGCTCCTCCTCGGCGGCGGCGACGACGCGGCCGTCGACGACGAGGGCGGCGGCGGGGTCGTGGAAGACGGCGTTGACGCCGAGGACGCGCATGGGGCACTTCCTACCGCGGGCCACCGACGGGGCGCGCCCCGGGGCGCGCCCACCGGGTGCTCGGGTAGAACAGCCCGCCGTGAGCACCTCCGCGCCCGAGCCCGCCGCCCCGACGCCGACCCCGATGCCGCAGCCGCTCCCCGCCCCCGGGCCAGCGGGCGGGGCGGGGACCGCCGAGCAGCTCGTCGGGGGCCGGGCGGCGCCCGCCCGCGGTGACCGGGTGCTCGCCCTGCGCGACCCGGTGACGGGCGAGGCCGCCGGGGACCTCGTGCTCGCCTCCGACGCCGAGGTGGACGCCGCCGTCGCGGCGGCCGACGCCGCGCGAGCGGCGTGGCGCCGGACGCCGCCGGGCGAGCGGGCGGCCGCCCTGCGCGCCGCCGCGGCGGTCGTGCGGGCCGACGCCGACGAGCTCGCCGACCTGCTGTGCGCCACCACCGGTCGGCTGCTCGGCCAGGCGCGCGCGTCGGCGCTGGTCGCCGCCGAGCTGCTGGAGGAGGCCGCCGTCACCGGGGTCCTGGACACCGGGCGCTCCCTGGGCGGGGCGGTGGGCGCCGTCGACGTCGTCCGCCGCGAGCCGCGCGGCGTCGTCGCCGTCCTCACGCCCTGGAACGACCCCTACCCCGCGGCCGCGGGACTGCTCGCGGCGGCCCTCGTCACCGGCAACACCGTGGTGCACAAGCCCTCCGAGCGTTCCGCGCGCCCGGGGCTGGAGCTGGGACGTCGCATCGCCGCCGCTCTGCCGCAGGGCGTGCTGTCCGTGCTCGTGGGCGACGGCACCACCGGGGCCGCCCTCGCGGCCGACCCCCGCGTCCACGTCGTCGCGCACGTGGGGAGCACCGCGACGGGCCGCAGCATCGCCGCGACGGTCGGCGCCCGCGGCGGGCGGGTGCTGCTGGAGAACGGGGGCAAGGACGCGCTCGTCGTCGACGCCGGCGTGGACCCGGCCTGGGCGGCTCAGCAGGTCGCCCTGGGGGCGTTCGCCAACACCGGCCAGCTGTGCACGGCCGTCGAGCGGGTCTACCTGCACGAGGACGTCGCCGACGCCGTCCTCGCCGAGCTGGTCTCCCTCGCCGAGGGCCTGCGCACCGGGGACCCCGCCGACCCGGCGACCACGCTCGGCCCGCTCGTCGACGAGCGGGCGCGGGCGCTCGTCGCCGCGCACGTCGACGAGGCGGTCGCCGCCGGGGCCCGTCTCCTCACCGGCGGCGAGGTGCCGGCCGGCCCGGGCTGCTGCTACCCGGCCACGGTGGTCGAGGGGTGCACGGCCGGCATGCGCCTGATGGCGGAGGAGACCTTCGGCCCGGTGGCGGCCGTCACGCGGGTGCGCACGTTCGAGGAGGGCCTGGCGCTGGCCGACGCGGGGGCCTACGGGCTCGCGGCGACCGTGCTGACGCCGTCCCAGGCGCACGCGCTCGAAGCGGCCGAGCGGCTGGAGGTGGGCACCGTCAAGGTGAACGCCGTCTTCGGGGGTGCGCCGGGCGGCTCGGCGGACCCTCGCCGCGGCAGCGGCCAGGGCCGCGGCTTCGGCCCGGACCTGCTCGGGGAGCTGACCGCCCTGAAGGCGGTGCACCTCGAGGCAGCGCCTGCCACGTGATCTCGCCCGTCCGGGTGCGGCGATCGGGTGGACCGCCCTCTCAGGAGTGGTACGGACGGGTGAGCGGTCGGCCGAACGGGTGAGAAGGGCGCTGCGCGGCCGGGCGCGGCGCCCGGAGCACCTGACCCCGGGAGGTGCCGAGGGCTAGTCTCGGCCGACCAGCCAGTCCTCGTCGACGGTCGACGGGTCCAGCACGGCAAGCAGGGAGGTGGCGGCGATGGCGACGCGTCGGCTCCTGCGCAACCCTGCCGAGGTCGTGACCGTCGGCACCGGGGTCCTCCTGCTCGTGGCGGCCGGGCACGGGGCCATCGCCAGCGCCACGGGCTCGACCGTCGTCGTCAGCTCCTCGGCCCTCGCCGGCGACGAGACGCAGCCACGGCCCCAGCCGACGCCGGACGCCGCCGCCCCGCGAGCCACGGCCGGCTCCGACGTCGTCGCCGGCGCGGACGGGCCGGTCCTTCGGCGCCCGGCCGACAGCGTGTTCGCCGCCGCCGGGCCCGACACCTTCGTCGCCCCCCGCCTGCCCGGGGAGGGGGTCCTGCCCGCCCCGCCGCGGCCTCTTCCCGACCCGCTCGTCCCGTCGCTGGTGACACCTGGACCCCTCGTGCCGCCGGTCGACCTTCCCCTGCCGGAGGACGAGGCGGACGCAGAGCCGCCGGCTGTGGTCCCGCCGCTCGTCCCAGAGGTGCCGGTCCCGCAGCCGCCGCTGCTGCCCCCGGCGCCCGAGCGGCCGGTCACCCCGCCGGTCGTGCCGTCCGACCCCGTGGTCGTGCCCCCCGTCGAGCCGCCGGTCGTGCCGCCGGTCGTGCCTCCTGCCGAGCCGCCGGTCGTGCCTCCTGCCGAGCCGCCCGTCGAGCCGCCGCCCGTCAGCCCGCCGGTGCCCGACCCGCCGTCGACGCCCCCGACCCCGGCACCCCGACCCCCCGCGCCGGAGCCGCCCGTCGTCCCGCCGACGACGCCGCCGGTCACGCCCGAGCCGAGCCCGGAGCCCGGAGCCCCTCCCGCCGTCCCGCCGACCCCGGCACCGGGGCCCGAGGAGCCCCAGCCCGCGCCGGTGCCGGACGACCCGCAGGAGGACTCCTCCTCCTCTGACGCCGCCCCGACGGACCCGGTGGTCGAGACGCCGGTCGCCGACGAGCCGGCACCCGCGGACGAGACGCCCGTCGCCGACGAGCCGGTGGCCGACGCCGAGCCGGCGGCCGAGGTGCCCGAGGACTCCGGTGACGCGGCGGGCGCCGGCGCGCTGGGTGCCGTCGCGCTGCTGCCGTGGCTGCGGCGGCGCCGCCAGCTGGCGCTCGTGCCGACGGGCGACGTCGTCGCCCTCGAGCGGTGGACCGGGCGGGCCTGAGCCCTCGGACCCGGCAGCAGCCGGCGGGCCTCAGCTGCAGGGAGCCTCAGCCGGGCGACGGCCCGGTGGGTCCACCGGCGAGCTCGGCCTCCGCCGCCAGGGCCGCCGCGCCGACGATGCCCGCGGTGTTGAGCAGCTGGGCGGGCACCACCGGCGTCGCGAGGTCCAGCAGCGGCAGGTACTTGTCCGCCTTCTTGCTGACGCCGCCGCCGACGACGAAGAGGTCGGGCTGCAGGAGAGCCTCGAGGCTCTCGAAGTAGCGCTGCAGCCGCTTGGCCCACTCCTTCCAGGAGAGGTCCTCGCGGGTGCGGGCGGCGTCGGAGGCCTTGGTCTCGGCGTCGTGGCCGTCCACGACGAGGTGGCCGAGCTCGGTGTTGGGCACCAGGACGCCGTCGTGCAGCAGCGCGGTGCCGATGCCTGTGCCCAGGGTCGCCATGAGCACGACGCCCCGCACGTCCTTGGCCGCTCCGTAGCGGGCCTCGGCGACGCCCGCGGCGTCGGCGTCGTTGACGACGTGGACGCTGCGCCCGGTGAGGGTGCGCAGCAGCTCCGCGGCGTCCGTGCCGATCCAGGCGTCGTCGACGTTGGCGGCCGTGAGGGCGACGCCGTCCTTGACGACGGCGGGGAAGGTGACGCCGAGCGGCCCGTCGGGCCAGCGGGCCGAGAGCGCCGCGACGACGTCGGCGACGGCCCCGGGCGTCGACGGCTGCGGCGTCGGCTCGCGCACCCGGTCCTGCGCGAAGTCGCCGCTGGAGAGGTCCACGGGCGCGCCCTTGATGCCCGAGCCGCCGATGTCGATGCCGACGGCGTGGCCGGAGAGCTCGGCGACGCTCACGGCAGCGTGAGAATCTCGGGCCCGGCCTCGGTCACCAGGACCGTGTGCTCGAACTGGGCGCTGCGGCGGCGGTCCTTGGTCACCGCCGTCCAGCCGTCGTCCCACAGGTCGTGCTCGGGCGTGCCGAGGCACAGCATCGGCTCCACGGTGAAGGTCATGCCCACCTCGATGACGTCGTCGTGCAGGGGAGCCGAGTCGTAGTGCGGGACGACGAGGCCGGAGTGGAAGGACGTGCCGATGCCGTGGCCCGTGAAGTCGCGGACGACGCCGTAGCCGAAGCGCCTGGCGTAGGTCTCGATGACGCGGCCGACGACGTTGACCTGCCGACCCGGCAGCGCCGCCCGGATGCCGCGGCGGGTGGCCTCGCGGGTGCGCTCGACGAGCAGGGCCGACTCCTCGTCGAGCTCGCCGGCGGCGAAGGTGGCGTTGGTGTCCCCGTGGACACCGATGCCGTCAAGAACCATGTAGGCGGTGATGTCGATGGTGCAGAGGTCGCCCTCAGCCAGCACGCTCGAGTCAGGGATCCCGTGGCAGATGACCTCGTTGACGCTGCTGCACAGCGACTTCGGGAAGCCACGGTAACCCAGCGTCGAGGGGTAGGCGCCGTGGTCGAGCAAGTACTCGTGGCCGACGCGGTCCAGCTCGTCGGTCGTGACGCCGGGGACGACGTGGCGGCCGACCTCCTCCAGCGCCCGGGCGGCCGTGCGGCCGGCGACCCGCATCGCCTCGACGGTCTCGGCGTCCTTGACCTCCGAGCCGGTGAAGGGCTGCGGAGCCGGCCGGTCGACGTACTCGGGGCGGGGGACGTGCGCGGGGACGGGGCGCCGCGGCGACACCCGACCCGGGCGCACCCGCCCGGGCGGGGCGGCGACGGGTGGGGCCATGGCCTCAGTCAAGCACCGACGACGCCGTGGTGGCGCTGCGGCACGATGGCGTCCGTGGCGGACATCGAGCGGACGGCCTGGTTCTACAACGTCGTGACCGGCGAGGTCGAGCACGGCCCGCAGAGCCTGGGGCGTCGTCTCATGGGCCCCTACGACACCGAGGCCGAGGCGAGGAAGGCCCTGGAGACCGCTCGGGCACGCACCGAGGCGTGGGACGAGGAGGACGAGCGCCGGCGCCGCGAGGAGGAGGAGTGGGGCCAGGGATGAGGGGGAGGAGGGCCGAAGGCCCGGGTGGTCCGACGGCGCACGCAGGAGCCGACGCCCTCCAGCCGCTCGTCCGGGCTGCCGACGTGACGGCGTGAGGTCTCGCGAGCGCTGCGCAGGCCGGGCCGTCGTGCCGGCCGTCGCCCTGGCCGCCCTGCTGGCCGGCGGGTGCTCCGTCGCCGCGCCGTGGGCAGACGGCGACCGACGCACCGTCGCCGAGGCCCTGCCCGACGAGCTGCCGCGCCTGAAGGCCTTCGTCGCGCAGGAGCGCGGCCTGGGGTGGACCCAGGACGTGCCCGTCCAGGCCCTGGAGGAGGAGGCGTTCCTCACCGCCCTGCAGGCGGACCCGGAGGGGACCGAGGAGGCCGCCGGCGGCGACGCCGAGGAGCCCACGTGGGCCGTCGGGCTCGAGGACCCCTTCGACGGGCGCGCCGAGACCTACGCCGCGCTCGGCCTCACGCCGTCCGCGTCCGCCTACGGGCGGGCCTGGGAGGACGGGGACGCGACGGTGACCGGCTTCTACGACAGCGTCACCCACGAGGTGTACCTGCGCGGCCAGACCTGGACGCCGCTGGTGGAGGAGACGCTCGTCCACGAGCTCGTCCACGCGCTCGACGACCAGCACGTCGACCTCGACGCCCTGCCGCGCGAGGGCGCCGGGCCAGAGGAGGCCACCGCCGCCACCGCCGTCGTCGAGGGCAGCGCCGAGTCGGTCACGTGGGCCTGGTACGACGCGCTCGACGCGGACGAGGTCGACGCCTACGAGCGGGCCTGGGGGGACTCGGCCCCGGTCACCGCGGACGGCGACGAGCCGGCCTACGACCCGCTGCTGGAGACGCTGGCGCTCTTCCCCTACGACTACGGGTTCCTCGCCGTCGACGCCGTCGCCGCCGACGCCGGGCCGGAGGGGGTCGACGACCTGCTGCGGGACCCGCTGACGACGACGGAGCAGGTGCTCGCCGCCCGTCCGGACCCCCGCCGTCTGCGGAGCCTCGCCCCGCCCGTCGACGTCGAGGCGCCGGCCGCCCCCGCGGGCGCGGAGGTCCTCGGCACCGGCGGGCTGGGGCTGTACCCGCTGTCCCTGCTGCCGCTGGCCGCAGGCGCGGCCGCCGACGGGTACCTGCTCGACCCGGCCGACGTCGTCACCTACGCCTGGGCCGGGGACGCGTGGACGACGTGGGTCGACCCCGAGGACGAGGACCTCGCCTGCACCGCCGTGGTCGTCCGCCTCGACGACGCCCGCGGCCGCGACCTGCTCGCCGAGGACCTCGCCGGGTGGGCGGCGGACGCGGGGCAGGCCGGGGCCGCCGTCACGCCCGTCGGCGAGAGCGACCTGCGCCTCACGGGGTGCGGCGAGCGCTGACCTCGGGTGCCCGGCTCAACGGTGGAGCGCGGGCAGCACCTCGCGCCCGAAGACCTCGACCCACTCGCGCTGGTTGCGCCCGACGTTGTGCAGGTACACCCGGTCGAAGCCCAGGTCGACGTGCGCCTGGATGGCGGCGCGGTGGACGTCGGGGTCGCTGGAGATGACCATGCGGCCCTCGAAGTCCTCCTCGCGCACCAGCCTGGCCATCGCCGCGAAGTCGTGGGGCGAGCGGATGTCGGCCTTCGGGAACTTCATGCCGCCGTTGGGCCACTCGTGCATCGCGTTGGCGAGGGCCTCCTCGTCGGTCGGCGCCCAGGACAGGTGCAGCTGCAGCACCTTCGGCATCGACGCGGGGTCCTTGCCGGCCTCGCGGGCGCCGTCGTCGAAGCGCTCGAAGAGGCCCGCGATCTTCTCCAGCGGCGCCCCGACGGTGATGAGGCCGTCGGCCAGACGCCCCGCCCTCCTCGCGTTGAGCGGCCCCGCGGTCGCGACGAGCACCTGCGGGCGCTGCTCGGGCATCGTCCACAGCCGCGTCGTCTCGTGCCGGTAGTAGGTGCCGGCGAACTTGACGTCCTTGCCGGCGAGCGAGGCGTCGAAGAGCTTCGTCATGAGCTCGACGGCCTCGAACATCCGCGCCGAGCGCTCGCCGCCCTCGGGCCAGTACGGCGCGACGACGTGCTCGTTGAGCGCCTCGCCGGCGCCCACGCCCAGCCAGTGCCGGCCGGGGTACATGGCCGCGAGCGTCGCCGAGGCCTGCGCGACGACGGCGGGGTGCCAGCGCCACCCGGGGGCCACGACGCCGGTGCCGAAGTCCCCCCTCGTGCGCTCGCCGACAGCCGTCAGCACCGGCCACACCGACGCCGCCTGGCCCTGCTGCGGCACCCACGGGGCGAAGTGGTCACCGGCCATGCACCCGGAGAAGCCGTGCTCCTCCGCCAGGGCCGTGAGCGCCACCGCCTCCGCGGGCGAGAACTGCTCCAGCATCGCGGCGTAGCCGACGGTGAGCCCGCCGGTCTGGCCGACCCCCTGTGCGCTTGCGGCCTCGGCAGACGTCATGCCGGGACGCTACCGCCGGCCGGCGACGGCGCCCCGCGGCTCAGGTCACGGTCGGGCGGACGGCGTGCGCCGGGTCGGCGTGCTCGCCGGCGTCGAGCACGGCGCGCAGGGCCAGGACGCCGGCGGCCAGGTCGGCGTGGGTCGTCGTCGCGGCGCAGACGCCGAGCCGCACGAGGTCGGGCGCCCGGAAGTCGCCGACGACCCCGCGGGCGGCGAGCGCCCGGACGACGCCGTAGGCCT
>NZ_JBBHZF010000026.1:289736-695966 GCF_037482365.1 Pseudokineococcus sp. 1T1Z-3 | reverse complement strand
GACGTCGGCCAGCGCCCGGACCAGGAAGGTGACGAGCGAGACCGAGCGTGCCCGCAGCTGCGCCGGGCTCACGTCGTCGAAGACGTCGAGCGCGGCGTCGAGGGTGAGCAGGGACACCATGGGCGGCGTCCCGATCCGCATCCGCCGCACGTCGTCGGCGGGGGAGTACCGGCCGTCCATGGCGAACGGCTCGGCGTGCCCGTGCCACCCCGTCAGCGGCGGGTCGAGCGCGACCTGGTGGCGGTGGGCGACGTAGACCCACGCGGGGGCCCCGGGGCCGCCGCACAGGTGCTTGTAGGAGCACCCGACGGCGAGGTCGGCCCCGGCGGCGTCCAGGTCGACGTCGGTCGCGCCGACCGAGTGCGCCAGGTCCCACAGCGCCAGGGCGCCGACCTCGTGCGCGGCCGCGGTGAGCGCGGCGACGTCGCAGCGCTCGCCCGTCCGGTAGTCGACCTCGGCCAGAGCGACCAGCGCGACGTCCGCGCCGCGGTCAGCCAGCACGCCCGGCACCTCGGCGGGCCGGGCGAGCACCACCTCCAGGTCGAGCAGCCGGGTCGCCGAGGACAGCAGGTGCAGGTCGGTGGGGAAGGCGCCCTCGTCGGCGACGACGACCCGCCGCCCCGGCCGCAGCCGCGCCGCGGCGACGTAGCACTGGAAGAGGTGCACCGACGTCGAGTCGCCCGCGACCACCTGGCCCGGGGCCGCCCCGACGAGCCGCCCGACGCGGTCGCCGACGCGCTGCGGCGCGTCCCACCACCCCTCGTCGTTCCAGCTGGCGACGAGCCCTGCGCCCCACTGGCGCCGGACGACGTCCGCGACGGCGTCCGGGACGTGCCGGGGCAGCGCGCCGAGGGAGTTGCCGTCGAGGTAGACCAGCCCCTCGGGCAGGTCGAAGCACGAGGGCAGGTGCTGCAGCGGCTCCGTGGCGTCGAGCGCCTCGGCCTCCTCACGGAGGGAGGGCGGCGAGGCCTGAGGGGCCGGGGACGGGACGGAGGTCATCGCCGCAGGCTGCCACCGGGCACGGCGCCGCGCGGGCCGCCTTCCCGCGTCTCGGCCGCCTACTCTCCTGGGCATGCCAGGGGTCACCGGGGGCGGGGACGCGCCGAAGGACCGGCGCCGGACGCAGGCGGCGGACGCCTCGACGCGCGGCGAGGAGGACGAGGTGCATCCGTCGGACCTGGACGCGCACGACGCCCCCGCTTCTGGTGCCCCCGCCTCTGGTGCCCCCGCCTCTGGTGCCCCCGCCTCTGGTGCCCCTGCGTCCCGTGCCCGCGCGTCCCGGGCCGGGGGCAGAGCGGGAGCCGCCACCCTCGTGGCGGTCGCGGTGCTGGCAGCGGCCGTCGGCGCCTCCGGCGCGCTGGTCCTCACGAGGGCGTCCGGGCAGGCGCAGCGGGTCGAGGACGTGCAGCTGGTGGCGCTGCGGACGGGGCTCGAGCCGCCGCAGGCCGCCGGCGAGGACGGCTCGGTCGAGCTCACCCTCGACGCCCTCGTGGTCAACCCCCGCGAGGACGCGGTGACGATCGTCGGGGGTGGTGCTGGCGACCTGGCCGGGGAGGTCCCGCTGGAGGTCGCCCTCGTCGACGCCCTGGGGCAGCGGCTCAGCCCGGACCAGGAGGTCGAGGTGCCCGGGCGCGGCAGCGTCACGCTGGCCGTCTCGCTCGCCGTCCCGTGCGACGACCCGCCGGAGTGGGCACCGAGCGTCGAGGTGCGCACCGCTTCCGGCGAGGAGGGCCGGGTTGTCCTGCAGGAGGTCGCCGGCTTCACCGGCGACGGCGACCAGCGGCTGCTCACCGAGGTCTGCCAGGTGCAGGAGGCCGCTCAGGAGGCCGCGAGCTAGCGCGCGGGCCGCACCTGCCCGGCGGGCACGCCGGGGTCGCGGGGACATGGGCCTCGCGGGCAGGGGCCCGGCCCGGCAGCCCCCACGTAGCCTCGCCGGCATGACGACGCAGCGGCGGAGGGGGCCACGCCCGTGAGCCGCGAAGTCCTCGGGGGTCCCGGCGCCGCGCCGACGCCGGCGTCGGAGAGCGCTGGGCGGCACCTCGTCGAGGACCTCGACCAGCCCGAGCAGCCGGTGGAGGAGGCCGCGCCGCGACGCCGGGTGCGGCAGGTCGGCGCGCTGGTCGTCGCCGCCGGGCTCGGCGCCGGAGGCGGCGCCCTGCTCGCCACGCGCGGCGGTGGGCTCGACGACGTCCGCCTCCTGGCCACGACGGCGTACCCGTACGGGTCCAGCGCGGAGGAGGACGGCGGCCCCCAGGAGCTGTCCGTCGCGACGGTGCTGGTCAACGGCGGCGAGGAGGAGGTCACGGTCGAGGGCGGGTGGCTCGGCCCCGGGCCGCAGGACCTGCCCCTGCGCGTGCGCGGGGACGGTGCCCTCACGTCGCCGCTCCGTCTCGCCGACCGGGACCAGGCCGAGGCCGACCAGGCGGAGGCGGACCCCGTCGTGCTGGAGGCCGGGGGCAGCGCCCTCGTCACCATGACGGTGAGCGCATCCTGCGACGACCTGCCGGCCTGGGAGCCCAGGCTGGCCGTCCGCACGGCGACCGGCGCCGCCGGCGACGTGGACCTGCGGCAGCTGGAGGACCTGTACTCGCCCGGGGGGTCGGTCGAGGGCGGCGGACCGCTGGCGGAGGCCTGCGAGGTCGTCGCTCTCGGCGGGCAGGGCGGCTCGGCGACGGTGGTCTCCCACGAGCTCACCGCCGAGGGGGTGGACCTGCAGGTGCAGGTCGAGGGGGACGTCCCCCTCGAGCTCGCCGTGGCCAGCGGCGGTGCCGCCGGCGTGTCCCTGCCCGACGGCCCGGCCCGCCTCGAGCCGGGCGCCGCGACCACGGTCGCCCTGCGCGTCGACCCGCCCGACTGCGCGGCCGCGCTCGCGCTCGACGACGTCACCGAGGGCCTCGACCTGAGGCTCAGCACCGCCGGCGGAGACGCCCCCTCGACGCAGCGGTGGGAGCTCTGGCAGGTGCAGACCCCGCTCTCCTTCGCGGCCGGCCGCGCCTGCCCGGCCGGCTGACCCGCGCGAGACCGCCCGCCGCCGGGCCGTATGGTCGCCGCCCGTGAGCGCGAGCCCCGTCGTCGGCGTCCTCGGCCTGCAGGGCGACAGCCGCGAGCACCTGCGGGCGCTGAGCGCCGCGGGGGCCGACGCCCGCCTCGTGCGTCGGCCCGAGGAGCTCGCCGCGGTCCACGGGCTCGTGCTGCCGGGCGGGGAGTCGACGGTCATCGACAAGCTGCTGCGGGTCTTCGAGCTGCGCGACCCGCTCGTCGCGGCCATCGCGGCCGGGCTGCCCGTCTACGGCTCCTGCGCCGGGATGATCCTGCTGGCCGACCGGCTCCTCGACGGGACGGCGGACCAGCAGACCCTCGGCGGGCTCGACGTCACGGTGCGGCGCAACGCCTTCGGCCGTCAGGTCGACTCCTTCGAGACCGAGCTGGAGCTCGACGGGGTCACCGACCGGGCGTGGCCGGCGCGGGGGCCGCGGGGCAGCGAGGCCCCCAGCGGCCCGGTGCACGCCGTCTTCATCCGCGCGCCCTGGGTGGAGGACGCCGGCCCGGGGGTGCAGGCGCTCGGCGTCGTCCCCTCCGGACCGGCCGCCGGTAGGATCGTCGCCGTCCGGGCGGGCAACCTGCTCGCGACGTCGTTCCACCCGGAGATCACCGGGGACACCCGGGTGCACCGCCTCTTCGCCGACGTGGTCCGCGCGGCCTGACCAGGCACCCGCCTGCCGGGCCCGGCTGCGGCCCTCGGGCCGGCGCGGGAGCGCCCCCGACGCGCAGGAGGTCGCCATGTCCGGCCACTCCAAGTGGGCCACCACGAAGCACAAGAAGGCCGTCGTCGACGCCAAGCGGAGCAAGCTCTTCGCCAAGCTCGTCAAGGACGTCGAGGTGGCCGCCCGCACCGGCGGCGGGGACCCGGCCGGCAACCCGACCCTCTACGACGCCATCCAGAAGGCCAAGAAGAGCTCGGTGCCGGGCGACAACATCGACCGCGCGGTCAAGCGGGGCTCGGGCGCCGAGGCCGGCGGCGTCGACTACCAGACCATCATGTACGAGGGGTACGCGCCGAACGGCGTCGCGGTGCTCGTGGAGTGCCTCACCGACAACCGCAACCGCGCCGCCTCCGACGTGCGCGTCGCCTTCACGCGCAACGGCGGGACGATGGCGGACCCGGGCAGCGTCTCCTACCTCTTCACCCGCAAGGGCGTCGTCACGGTACCCGCCGAGGGGCTGGCCGAGGACGACGTGCTGCTCGCCGTCCTGGACGCCGGCGCCGAGGAGGTCAACGCCGCGGGCGAGGTCTACGAGGTGGTCTGCGAGGCCACCGACCTCGTCGCCGTCCGCACCGCGCTGCAGGACGCGGGCCTGGACTACGACTCCGCCGATGCCCAATTCGTGCCCTCGATGCAGGTCGAGTTGGACGCCGAGGGCGCCGAGAAGGTCCTGCGGCTCGTCGACGCGCTCGAGGACAGCGACGACGTCCAGAACGTCTACGCCAACTTCGACGTCAGCGACGAGGTGCTCGCCCAGGTCGGCTGACGGCCGTCCACCTCACGCCCCGCCGGGCGTGGGCGTCCCCGGCCGGGTGCTCGGCGCAGTCTGAGGACGGTGGCGCCCGGGTCGACCCCGGCCCGCCACGCCGCCGCACCTGCCGCGACTCGGCCCGACCGGCTGCCACGGTGACCGTGTGCGCGTGCTGGGGGTGGACCCGGGGCTGACCCGGTGCGGTGTCGGCGTCCTGGACGCCGTGCCCGGGCGTCGCGCGCGGCTCGTGGCGGTCGACGTCGTCCGCACCCCGGTCGACGCGCCGCTCGCCGAGCGGCTGCTGCAGGTCTCGGAGGCGCTCGAGGCGGCGCTCGCGACGTACCGGCCCGACGCCGTCGCCGTCGAGCGGGTCTTCAGCCGGCACGACGTCAGCACCGTCATGGGGACGGCGCAGGCCTCGGGCGTCGCCCTGCTGGCCGCCGCCCGCGCGGGCCTGCCGGTGGGCCTGCACACCCCGAGCGAGGTCAAGGCCGCGGTCACGGGGTCCGGCCGGGCGGGCAAGGCGCAGGTGACGGCGATGGTCACCCGCATCCTCGGGCTCGACGACCCGCCGCGGCCGGCCGACGCCGCCGACGCGCTGGCGCTCGCGCTGTGCCACCTGTGGCGGGGGAGCCTCGCCGGCGGAGGGCCCCCGCAGCGGTCGGAGGTGCCGGGCGGCGCGAGTCCCACGGCGGCGCAGGCGGCGTGGGCGGCGGCGGACAGGTCGGCCCGGAAGGTCCGGTCGGGGGCGTGGACGTCGTCGCCGCGCCGGGCAGGCGGCCTCCCGTCGGGCGTCGGCCGTGACCGCTAGCGTGCGACCTCGAACACCTGTCCGCTCCGGTGCCCGAGGGTGCCGGCCGTCCCCGACGCCCGAGGACCCGCCCGTGACCGCACTCCACTCGTGATCGCCTCCGTCGCCGGCCGCGTGGCCGCCGTGCGCCTGGACGCCGCCGTCGTCGTCACCGGGGGCGTCGGCCTGCTCGTGCACGCCACGCCCGCCGTCCTCGCGACGCTGCGCGTCGGGCAGGACGCCGAGCTCGCGACGAGCATGGTCGTGCGCGAGGACGCCCTGACCCTCTACGGCTTCTCGGGCGACGACGAGCGCGCCGTCTTCGAGATGCTGCAGACGGTCAGCGGCGTCGGCCCCCGCCTGGCCCTCGCGATGCTCGCCGTGCACGAGCCCGACGGCCTGCGCCGCGCCGTCGCGCAGGAGGACCTCACCGCGCTGTGCCGCGTGCCCGGCATCGGCCGCAAGGGCGCCCAGCGTCTCGTCCTGGAGCTCGGCGACCGGCTCGGGCCGCCGTCGGACGCGCTCGCGGCGCGCGCGGACGGGGCGGCGCCGGTCGCACCGCTCCTGCCCGCGGCCGGCGGGGGAGGTGGCCCCGTCGTCGAGGCCCTCGTCGGCCTCGGGTGGACGGCGAAGGCCGCGCAGGACGCCGTGGCCGCCGTCGCCCCGCCCGCCGACGACGGCCCCGCCGGCGACGACCGTGACGTCGCGCAGGTGCTGCGCGACGCGCTCCGCCACCTCGGGCGGGGCCGGTGACGGGGCGGGCGGCGGCCTCGGCGGGAGACGCCCGGAGCAGCGGCCATCCCGACGGCTCCAGCGAGCTCGACGTCGCGGGACCGGAGGGACCCACGGCGGCCGAGGAGGCCGAGCTCGCCGGTCGCGGCGGGCGCCTCGTCGACACGGCAGCCGACCTCGACGACCGGGCCGCCGAGACGGCGCTGCGCCCGCAGTCGCTCACCGACTTCGTCGGGCAGCGGGTCGTGCGCGAGCAGCTCTCGCTCGTCCTGGAGGCGGCGCGCCGGCGCGGCCGGGCGCCCGACCACGTGCTGCTGTCGGGCCCGCCGGGCCTGGGCAAGACGACGCTGGCGATGATCGTCGCGAGCGAGCTCGGCAAGCCGCTGCGGATCAGCAGCGGACCAGCCATCCAGCACGCCGGCGACCTCGCCGCCGTGCTGTCCTCGCTCGAGGAGGGCGAGGTGCTCTTCCTCGACGAGGTGCACCGGATGGCACGGCCGGCCGAGGAGATGCTCTACGTGGCCATGGAGGACTTCCGCGTCGACGTCGTCGTCGGCAAGGGCGCCGGGGCCACCGCCATCCCGCTGCACCTGCCGCCGTTCACCCTCGTCGGCGCCACCACCCGCTCGGGGCTGCTGCCCGCACCGCTGCGCGACCGCTTCGGCTTCACCGGCCACCTCGACTTCTACGCCGCGGACGAGCTGGAGCAGGTGCTCGCCCGCTCGGCGAGCCTGCTGGGGCTGGAGCTCACCGCGGGCGGGGGGCGGGAGGTCGCCCGTCGCTCGCGAGGGACGCCGCGCATCGCCAACCGGCTGCTGCGGCGGGTCCGGGACTGGTCGCAGGTCCGCGGCACGGGCGTCGTCGACACCGGCGCCGCCCGCGCGGCCCTGGAGGTCTACGAGGTCGACGAGCTGGGCCTGGACCGCCTCGACCGCTCCGTGCTGGGCGCCCTGTGCCGACGCTTCGGCGGCGGGCCGGTGGGCCTGTCGACGCTCGCTGTCGCGGTCGGGGAGGAGGCCGAGACGGTCGAGACGGTGGCCGAGCCCTTCCTCGTCCGCGAAGGTCTCGTCGGCCGCACACCCCGCGGCCGGGTCGCGACGGCCGAGGGCTGGGCCCACCTCGGGCTGCGTCCGCCGCCGGGGGCGGCGCTGCAGCCGGCGCTCCCGCTGCTCGGCGAGGGCCGGATGCACGCCGGCGGCGATGCTCCCGCGACCTGAGGCGGCGTCGCGCGCGACCGGGTGGGCAGGCGTGCTCCCGTAGAGTGACGGCGACTGGTGCCCGGCGGTGGCGCTGCGCCCGGCGCACCCACGGGCGCACCGGGCGCCGCTGCTCGGCCGCGACCGCCCCGACCGCCCTCCCACCCGACCCGAAGGCTGCCGCTCGATGGAAACCGCCATCCTGTTCCTCCTGCTGATCCCGCTGCTGCTCATCGCCTTCCGCGGCAGCAAGCAGCGCAAGCAGACGGCGCAGATGCAGGCGTCGCTGGAGCCGGGCACCGAGGTCATGACCGGGTCCGGCCAGTTCGGCTACGTCACCGCGGTCGAGGACGACCGCGTCGAGCTGGAGATCGCCCCCGGCATCACGACGTGGTGGGTGCGCGCCGCCGTCGCCCGCGTGGTCGAGCCGGCGGACGCCGAGGTGGACGACGAGGGAACCCTCGACGCCGAGGACGACCCCGAGGCGGACCCGCGGCTGGGGGCGGGAGCCGCACCTGAGAGCTCTGAGGCAGGACTGAAGGACGTTCACCCGGATGCCGATGACCGGAGCGACACGCAGGCGCAGGGACAGCCGGACGACTCACGACGCTCCGCCTGACCCCAGCCTGACCCGAGACATCTGGGGCCGGGGGCGGGCCCCGCACCCGCCCGCCGCACCGCCAGGAGGACGACGCCGCCGTGGCCGCCAGCACCCGTAACCGCGCGATCCGGACGCTCAGCGCCCTCGCCGTCCTCGTCGCTCTCCTCTTCGGCGGCATCGCCGCCGCCTGGCAGTGGAGCACCGCGGCGTGGACGCCGGGCCTCGGCCTCGACCTCGCCGGCGGTACCCGCGTCATCCTCACCCCCGTGCCGCAGGAGGGGCAGGAGGGGGAGATCACCTCCGACACCATCGACGACGCCATCGAGATCATCCGCCAGCGCGTGGACGGCAGCGGCATCGGTGAGGCCTCCATCAGCGCGCAGGGCGCCCAGAACATCCTCGTCGAGCTGCCGGGTGACCCGCAGGACCAGCAGGCGACGCTCGAGCTGATCCGCCAGTCCGCGCAGATGACCTTCCGGCCGGTGCTGGCCGTCGGCGCCCCCGGGCCGGTCGACCCCGAGACCGGCCTCCCGATCGACCCCGAGACGGGCGAGCCGGTCGAGGTCCCGGGCGACCTGCCCACGGACGGCGAGACGCTCGCCCCCGAGGACGGGGAGGGCCTGACCCCCAGCCCGGGGGAGGCGACTCCGACCGACCCGGGCACCGAGCCCGCGACGCAGCCGACGCCGGAGTCGACGCAGGGCAGCGTGGTCCCGTCCGCGCTGCGCGCCGCAGCCACCGAGCAAGCAGCCACCGAGGACGCTCCCGCCGAGGAGGCGCCGGCGCAGGACGTGCCCACCGAGGCGCCGCTCGCCCCACCCACGGACGCGCCCGGCGCCGGGACGCCGAGCGACCTGGCCGCCGTGACGCCGGAGGTCGCCGAGCAGTTCGCCGCCCTGGACTGCACCGACGCGGCCAACCGGGCTGGCGGCATCACGTCGAACCCGGACGAGCCGGTGGCGGCGTGTGACCAGGTCGGGCAGGCCAAGTACCTGCTGGGCCCCGTCGAGCTGACCGGCTCGGACCTCTCGGGGGCCTCCTCGGAGCCGGCCACCAACGACCAGGGCTTCCAGGTCGGCGGCTGGGTCGTCACCATGGACTTCACCTCCGCCGGCGGTGACACCTTCCAGGCGATCACCTCGCGGATCTCCCAGCTGCCGTCCCCGCAGAACCAGTTCGCGATCGTCCTCGACGGCCTCGTCATCTCGGCGCCCAGCGTGCAGAACCCCATCCCCGGCGGGCGGGCCCGCATCGACGACGGCGGCTCCGGGACGTTCACGCAGGAGTCGACGCAGGTCCTCGCCAACCAGCTGCGCTTCGGGTCGCTGCCGGTCTCCTTCGAGGTGCAGACCGAGGAGCAGATCTCGGCGACGCTCGGCACCGAGCAGCTGCAGAGCGCCATCGTCGCCGGCCTCATCGGCCTGGGCCTGGTCGTCGTGTACTCGCTGCTGCAGTACCGGGCGCTGGGCCTGGTGACGGTCGGCAGCCTCGCCATCGCCGCGGCCCTGTCCTACGGCGCCCTCACCCTGCTGTCGTGGACCAGCGGGTACCGGCTGAGCCTGCCGGGCGTGGCTGGCCTCATCATCGCCATCGGCGTGACGGCCGACTCCTTCATCGTCTACTTCGAGCGGGTCCGCGACGAGGTGCGGGAGGGGCGGCACGTCCACGCGGCCGTCCAGACCGGCTGGGCCCGGGCGCGCCGCACGATCATCATCAGCGACGTCGTGCAGCTGCTGGCGGCCGTCGTCCTCTACGTCCTGGCCGTCGGCGGCGTCCGGGGCTTCGCCTTCACGCTCGGCCTGACGACGCTCATCGACCTGCTGGTCGTCGTCATGTTCACCCACCCGGTGGTGACGCTCCTGACCCGCAGCCGCTTCTTCGGCACCGGCCACCCGCTGTCCGGCTTCGACCCGGAGAAGCTCGGGCAGACCGTGCGCTACGCCGGGCGCGCGCGGCTGCGCGGGCCGAGCAGCGGCCGCGAGCTGGTCGGGCCTGACGGCGCCGCCGGGGTGGACGACCGCCCGCCCGCCGAGGGGGCGCGCCGGCGTCGTCGCTCGGGCGAGGGCGCCGACGCGCCCGACCCGGCCCTGGCGGGCCAGCCCCGCCGTCTCACCATCGCCGAGCGGCGCGCCGCGCAGGAGCGCGAGCAGCGCGAGGCCGAGCAGGCGGCGCTGGCGGCCGACGACGGAGCGCGCGGGCCCGGGGACGAGCGACCGGTGCCGCACGGCGTCACCACCGTCAGCAGCCGCACCGACCGCGACGAGGAGGACTGAGCCGTGCCCAGCTTCGCCGCCTTCGGCAACGACCTGTACACCGGACGCCGGTCCTTCGACTTCGTGCACCGGTGGCGTCGGCTGCTGGCCGTCGCCGCCGTCGTCGTGCTGCTGTCCGTCGTGGCCCTCGCCGCCCGGGGCCTGAACCCCGGCATCGAGTTCACCGGGGGCTCGGAGTTCACGGTCTCCCAGGTGGCCGACCCGGTCGAGGAGCCGGCCCGTGAGGCCGTCGCGGAGGTCAACCCCGGGGCCCAGCCGCCGGCCGTCTCGATCGTCGGCGGCACGAGCGTGCGCGTGCAGACCGAGCAGCTGCCCGAGGCCGAGACCGGGGCCATCTCGGCCGCGCTGGCGGCCGCCTACGACGTCGACCCCGGCCAGGTGGCGTCCAGCTACGTCGGGCCGGTCTGGGGGGAGGCCATCACCCGGCAGGCCCTGCTGGGCATCGGGATCTTCCTGGTGCTGGTGGCCGGCGTCATCACCGTCTACTTCCGCGACGCCGCGATGGCGGGGGCGGCGATGGTGGCCCTCGTCCACGACCTCGTCGTGACGGCTGGGGTCTACGCCCTCGTCGGCTTCGAGGTGACGCCGGCGACGGTCATCGGCTTCCTCACCATCCTCGGCTTCTCGCTGTACGACACCGTCGTCGTCTTCGACAAGGTGCGCGAGCAGACCGACGGGGTGCTGGAGGGCAGCTCGCGCACCTACCTGGAGCAGGCGAACCTCGCCGTCAACCAGACCGTCGTGCGGTCCATCAACACCTCGGTCGTCGCGGTCCTGCCGATCGCGTCGATCCTCTTCATCGGGGCGCTGCTGCTCGGCGCCGGGACGTTGCGCGACGTCGCCCTCGCGCTCTTCGTCGGCACGCTGGCGGGGACGTACTCCTCGATCTTCGTGGCACCGGCCTTCCTCGGGCTCGTCAAGGGTCGGTCGCCGCTCGTGCGGGCCCACGACGAGCGGGTGCGCGAGGCCCGGCGCGAGCAGGCCGAGCTGGAGCGTGCGGAGGCCGAGGCCGCCGAGCAGGGAGCGGAGCTGTCCGCGTCGGGGGCGACGACGAGCGGTCCGGCGGAGGCGCCGAGCCCGGCGCGGGGGCAGCGTCAGCAGCCCCGGCGCGGCGAGCGCCATGGCTGAGGTCCCGCCCTCGACCGAGGTCCGCGCCGCTCTCGCGGGGCTCCTGCGGGTGGTCCCCGACCACCCCAGACCCGGTGTCGTCTTCCAGGACATCACCCCGTTGCTCGGGGACGCCGACGGCCTGCGCCGCACGGTCGAGGCCCTCGCGGCCCTGCTGCCGGGCGGCGTCGACCTCGTCGCGGGCGTCGAGGCCCGCGGCTTCGTCCTCGGGGCGGCCGTCGCGGTCGCCGCCGGGGTGGGCTTCGTCCCGGTCCGCAAGCCCGGCAAGCTGCCGAGCGAGGTGCTGACCGAGCGCTACGAGCTGGAGTACGGCTCCGACGTCGTCGAGATGCACGCCGACGCCGTGCCCGCGGGGGCACGTGTCGTCGTCCTCGACGACGTCCTGGCCACCGGCGGCACCGCCGCCGCGACCTGCCGGCTGGTCGAGCGAGCCGGTGGGGAGGTCGCCGGCGTCGTCGTGCTCGCCGAGATCGCCGGGCTCGGCGGGCGCGAGGCGCTGGCGGGCCGGCGCGTCGAGGCGCTGCTGCGGCCCTGAGCCTCGGGAGGTCGCCGGCGTCGACGTCCGGGACGGGGTCGAGGAGGCCGCAGGCCCCGGGCCCCGGGCTCCGGCTCCTCGCGCTCGTGCAGCTGCCTCGGCGACGCACGCAGGTGCGGCTGCGCCAGCGCCGTGCACGTCGCCCGGCAGGTCCGAGGCGCTCCTCGCCTCCCACCCCGCGGCCACGCACCCACCAGGGGCGGTGGGGACGGGGTCGACCTCGACGGCGGGTCTCCCGCCGTCCGGACACCGCCGTAGGCTTGCGGCAGCCATCAGCGACGTGCCGAGGCAGGTGAGGGGGAGCGGTGTCCGACGACGTGGCCCAGCGCCCCCCGGGGGCACCGGCCTCGCCGCTGCCCGGGCCGGGACCGGACGTGACCGACGTCCCCGTCCGCCTGGACGACGGCGCCGCGACCGGCCTGCGCGCCCGCCTGGCGCGGCTGGGCTCTCGCCCGTCCGCCACCTCGCCGGTGCTCGAGCCGCTGCTGCGCAGCCTGCGGTCCAACCACCCGAAGGCCGACACGGCGCTCGTCGAGCGGGCCTACGTCGTCGCCGAGAGGTGCCACCGGGGGCAGACGCGCAAGAGCGGTGACGCCTACATCACCCACCCCGTCGCCGTCACGACGATCCTCGCCGACCTCGGCATGACCGCCCCCACGCTGGCGGCCGCGCTGCTGCACGACACCGTCGAGGACACCGGCTACTCGCTGAAGAGCCTGACGGCCGACTTCGGCGACGAGGTCGCCATGCTCGTCGACGGCGTCACCAAGCTGGACAAGGTGCAGTACGGTGACGCCGCCCAGGCCGAGACCGTCCGCAAGATGGTCGTGGCGATGGCCCGCGACATCCGGGTGCTCGTCATCAAGCTCGCCGACCGCCTGCACAACGCGCGCACCTGGAAGTACGTCTCGGCCGCCTCGGCCGAGCGCAAGGCCCGCGAGACGCTGGAGATCTACGCGCCGCTGGCCCACCGGCTCGGGATGAACACCATCAAGTGGGAGCTGGAGGACCTGTCCTTCGCGACCCTCTACCCCGGGGTGTACGAGGAGATCGTCCGGCTCGTCGCGGCGCAGGCGCCGGCGCGCGACGAGTACCTCGCCGTGGTGCGCGAGCAGGTGGCCTCCGACCTGCGGCAGGCGAAGGTCCGCGCCACCGTCACCGGCCGGCCCAAGCACTACTACTCGGTCTACCAGAAGATGATCGTGCGGGGCCGCGAGTTCGCCGACATCTACGACCTCGTCGGGGTGCGCGTGCTCGTGGAGAGCGTCCGCGACTGCTACGCCGTCCTCGGTGCGCTGCACGCGCGCTGGACGCCCGTGCCGGGGCGCTTCAAGGACTACATCGCGATGCCCAAGTTCAACATGTACCAGTCGTTGCACACGACGGTCATCGGGCCCGAGGGCAAGCCGGTCGAGATCCAGATCCGCACCCACCAGATGCACCGCCGGGCCGAGCTGGGCGTCGCGGCGCACTGGAAGTACAAGGACGCCGGACGTAGCGGCGGCGACCCGGCCGACACCGGCGCCAAGGGCGCCACCGACGCGAACGACATGGCGTGGCTGCGCCAGCTCCTGGACTGGCAGCGCGAGACCGCCGACCCCGGTGAGTTCCTGGAGTCGTTGCGCTTCGAGATCAGCGCCGCCGAGGTGTACGTCTTCACGCCCAAGGGCGACGCCATCGCCCTGCCCGCGGGGTCGACTCCGGTGGACTTCGCCTACGCCGTCCACACCGACGTGGGCCACCGGACGATGGGCGCGCGCGTCAACGGCCGGCTCGTCCCGCTGGAGTCGGCGCTGGAGAACGGCGACGTCGTCGAGGTCTTCACCTCCAAGGTCGAGGGCGCGGGCCCCAGCCGGGACTGGATGACCTTCGTCAAGAGCCCTCGCGCGCGCAGCAAGATCAAGCAGTGGTTCTCCAAGGAGCGCCGCGAGGAGGCCATCGAGCAGGGCAAGGACGCCATCGGCAAGGCGATGCGCAAGCAGCACCTGCCGATCCAGCGGCTGATGTCCCACGACTCGCTCGTCGCGGTCGCCCGCGACCTGCACCACGTCGACGTCTCCGCGCTGTACGCGGCCGTGGGGGAGGGGCACGTCTCGGCGACGTCCGTCGTGCAGAAGCTCGTCACGGCTCTCGGCGGCGAGGGTGGAGCAGAAGAGGACCTTGCCGAGGCCGTCCTGCCTCCTACCCGGACGCCGGCGCGCCACCGCTCGGGGGACCCGGGCGTCGTCGTCAAGGGCGTCGACGACGTGTGGGTCAAGCTCGCCCGCTGCTGCACGCCCGTGCCGCGGGACCCGATCATGGGCTTCGTCACGCGGGGCCAGGGCGTGTCGGTGCACCGCCGCGACTGCGGGAACGCCGGTGGCCTGCTCGGTCAGCCCGAGCGCGTCGTCGAGGTCGAGTGGGCCGTCGGCGCCGACAGCCTCTTCCTCGTCCAGATCCAGGTGGAGGCGCTCGACCGGTCCGGCCTGCTCTCGGACATCACCCGGGTGCTGTCCGAGGACCACGTCAACATCCTCTCGGCGTCGGTCTCGACGACGCGCGACCGGGTGGCCATCTCCCGCTTCACCTTCGAGATGGGTGACCCCAGCCACCTCGACCACGTCCTGTCCGCCGTCCGTCGCGTCGACGGCGTCTTCGACGTCTACCGGGCCACCGCCCGTCGCGAGGAGCAGGTGGGGCGCTAGGAGGCCCCCGGCTGGCACGTGCTGCTCGGCGTGAGGTGCTCCTCCGCCCAGGCGAGCACGGCGAGGTCCTCGGCGTCCGCGGACGCCCGGAGGTCCGCGAGCGTGCGGGTCGGGCCGCTGACCGCGACGCCGCCCCGCTCGCAGCTGCCCGCCCGGGGGGCGGGCACACGACGGAGCCGGCAGCGGGCGGTCGAGCCACGAGGGCCGGTGCGCAGGGGGACGAGGAGGTCCACCCGGCGAGGGGGCACGGGGCAGCCGTGCACCCACGCCGCAGCGGCCAGCCCCACGACGGCGCCGGCGGGCAGGTGCGGGCGGGCGCCCGGGGCCGCCGGCCGCAGGGCGCCCTCGTCGGCCAGCCTGGCGACCAGCGCCGCCGCCCGGGCAGCGGGGTCGCCCACGAGGTCGGCCGCCACCCAGACCCGCGGCAGGACCTCGACCAGCTGCCCCTCGACGGCCATGGCGTGCAGGACCCCCAGCGGCGTCGTCGCCGGCGTCCAGACGGAGGACGGCGTGCCCGGCGGACCCACGAGCCGGTGCCCGACCGGCCGGGGACGAGGCAGGCGGCCGGTGACCTCGCGGCAGGAGTGGCGTCCTGCCATGGCCGCGAGGCGCTCGCACCGTGACGACGCGCGGCGCGCGCGGCAGCGGGACGTCCCTGGGGCCAGCTCAGGTCCAGGTGTCGCGACGGGGCAGGCGGTGGGCGGCGACGCCGGGGTCAGAAGCACGACAGGAGGGTGCCCCGCCGGCCGGGTCGAGCCCGCGGCCGACCACGCGTCTGTGGACGAGCGGGCTCGGCCGGCGCCTGTGGACGCCGTCAGCCGCGGAAGTCGGCGGCTGCCCGCTCCACCTGCTCCAGCCACGCCCGGCGCGCGTCCAGCGCCTCCTGCGCGCGGCGGACCGCCCGCTCGTCCCCGGCCGCCTGCGCGCTCGCCAGCTCGCCCTCCAGCTCCCCGATGCTGTCCTGCAGCTGGCCCAGCGCACCCTCCGCCCGGGCCCGCGCCTCGGGGTTGGTGCGCCGCCACCGGTCGGAGTCGGCGTCGCGGACCGCCTGCTCGACGGCGCGCATGCGCCTCTCCACCCGCTGCAGGTCGGCCCGGGGCACCCGGCCGGCGGCGTCCCAGCGGTCCTGGATCTCGCGCAGCGACGCCGCGGCCGCCCGCACGTCACGGACCGGCAGCAGCGCCTCGGCCTCGGCGAGCAGGGCCTCCTTGGCGGCGAGGTTCTCCTTCTCCCCGGCGTCCTGCTCGGCGTCCTTCGCGTCCCGCGCGCCGAAGAAGACGTCCTGCGCCGCCCGGAAGCGGGCCCACAGCGCGTCGTCGTCCTTGCGGGCCGCCCGGGGCGCCGCCTTCCACCGCTCCATGAGGCCGCGGTAGGCCGTCGTCGTCGGCCCCCAGTCGGTCGAGCCCTGCATCGCCTCCGCCTCGGCGATGAGGCCCTCCTTGACCTTCTTCGCCTCGCCGTGGCGGGCGTCCAGCTCGGCGAAGTGCTGCCGCCGGTGCCGCTCGAAACGGTTGCGCGCGTGCTTGAGCCGGCGCCAGAGCTCGTCCTCCTCGCCCTTGGGCAGTCGGGCCGTGCCGGCGGCCCGCTGCTGCTCGCGCCAGGTGTCGAAGAGCCCGCGCAGCCGCTCGCCAGAGGCCTTCCACTGCACCTGGGCGGGGTCGGCCTCCGCGAGGGCCTCCGCCTCCTCGACGAGCGCGACACGCTCGGCCCGCACGACGGTGCGGGCCTGCTCCCGGGCGATGTTGGCCTCGCGCTCCCGGTCGGTCACGCGGGCGCCGAGCCCCTCGACGCGCTCGCCCATCGCGGCGAGGTCGCCGACGGCGGTGGCGTCGGCGACCGCCCTCTCGACCTTCGCCAGCGCCGAGCGGAGCTCACCGACGGGCGCGTCGGGCACGGAGAGGCGCTGCTCCACGAGGTCGAGCTGGGCCACCAGGTCGGCGTAGCGACGCCCGAAGTAGGCCAGCGCCTCCTCGGCGGAGACGTCGGGGTAGGAGCCGACGACGCGCTCCCCGTCGGCCGTGCGCACGTGCACGACACCGTCCTCGCCGACCCGGCCCCACTCGGCGGTGTCGGCGGGCGCCTGCTCGGCGGTGACGGCCGGCGGTCCCGGCTGCTCGGCGCGTCGGCCGGGGCGGCCCCCCGGGCGCGGCGACGGAGCACCCGGGCGGGGGCCGGGTCGCGGTCCACCGGTCGACGACGCGGGCACGCTCGCCGGCGTCGGGCGGGGCCCACCCGGACGAGGGGCAGCGGGGCGAGGGGCACCGGGGGCCGGCGTCAGCGGGGCGGTCGAGCCGGGCGTGGCAGTCTCCGACGGCGTCGAGAAGTCCTCGGGTGCAGGTGCCTCGCCGGTGGCGGGTCCGGTGCTCGCGGCGTCCTCGGCGGGTGCGGTGTCGGCGGGCGCGGCGTCGTCGGCGGGCGCGGCGTCGTCGGCGGGCGCGGGCGCCTCGGTCGGGGGCTGGTCCGTCGCGGGCGCCGACGTCCCCACCACCGGCGTGTCGGAGTCAGCCTCGCGCTCGGGGGCGCGGTCGGGCTCGCTCACTGGGTGCTCACTCCCTCGATGGTGATGGGCCGGGCGGGTGCGACGCCGTCGGCGGCGTTGCCCCCGGCGGCGATCGTCTCGACGACGTCGAGGCCCTCCGTGACGGTGCCGAAGACGGTGTAGCCGCCGGCGGCGTCGGAGGGGATGACGGAGTCCTCGTAGACGAGGAAGAACTGGCTGCCGTTGCTGTCGCCGTCTCCGCCGACGCGCGCCATCGCGAGGGTCCCGGCGGGGTAGACGTCGTCGGCGGGGGCGTTCTCGACCGGGCCGAAGGAGTACCCGGGGCCGCCGCTGCCGGTCGCGGTCGGGTCGCCGCACTGCAGGACGTAGATGCCCGTGGTGACGAGGCGGTGGCAGATGGTGCCGCTGAAGAAGTTCTCCTCGGCGAGGAAGGCGAAGCTGGCGACGGCCTGCGGTGCGGCGTCGGGCAGCAGCTCCACGGTGATGTCGCCGCACGAGGTGGTGATGGTCGCCGACGTCGCCTGGCTCGACCCGGCCTCGGGGGCCGCCTCGAACTGCGCCGGCTCCAGGGTGGGCTGCGTGTCGGGCACCGGGCACGGGTTCGGCTCCGCGGTCGCGAAGCCGGTGTCGACGGGGGGCGGCGCCGCGGCCGGCTCGTCGTCCGTGACGACGACGGTGACGACGACCGCGACTGCGATCACGAGCGCCAGGACCACGCCCAGGACACCCACCACCCGGCGGCGGCGGTCGGCCGCGGCGGCCTGACGGCGCAGCTCCTCTGCTCGACGTCGTCGTGCGTCGTCGCGCTGGCTCGGCGCCACCGGTGGACCTCCTGCTCAGTGGTGACCGCGGAGCCGGAGCACCTCGTCGGCGCTCGCGCCGGGCACCAGCGTCGTGCGCGGGCGCCCAGGGCGACGTCGGCCCCGCGGCGGACGCGCGCGAGTCTATGCGCGCCAGGGCTCGCCGGGTCGTCAGCGGCTCGGGGAGCGCGTGCGCCACGGACGGCACCTCCGGACTGCGCGGCCGTCACCCCGGTCGGCCGACGGCGTGGCCACGACGCGCAGACCTCAGGGCTCGGCCGCGTCGGTAGGGTCGCCCGGTGCTGCTGAGGACCGTGCCCGCGCAGGTGCTGGGCACCAACACCAGCGTCCTCGCCGACCGCCCGGGCGAGCCGGGTGCACCGCGCGAGTGCCTGCTCGTCGACGTCGGCCTCGGCGTGGCCGACCGGCTGCTCGCCCTCGTCGAGGAGCTGCACCTGCGGCCGGTCGCCGTCCTCGTCACCCACGGGCACCTCGACCACGTCGGCGAGGCGGCCGACGTCGCCCGCGCCACCGGCGTCCCGGTCGTCGTCCACGCCGACGACGCCTACCGCCTGCAGGACCCGGTCGAGGGTCTCGGCCCGCAGCTGCGCGCCATGCTCGCCGCCTCCTACGGCGAGGTGCCCTGGGCGCCGCCCGACGACGTCCGCTGCCTCGCCGACGGTGACGAGGTGGTGGCCGGTGACCTGCGCGTGCGCGCCGTCCACGCCCCGGGCCACACCGAGGGGTCGACGCTCTACCTCGTCGAGGACGTCCCCGACGCGGCCTCCGTCGCGGCAGGAGGCCTCCCGCCCGGCACAGGTGCTCTGCCCGAGGGCGTCGCACGCACCGCCCTGACCGGCGACGTCCTGTTCGCCGGCTCGGTCGGGCGCACCGACCTGCCCGGCGGGGACGACGTCGCCATGGCCGCGACGCTGCGCGAGGTGGTCCTGGCGCTGCCCGACGACACCTTCGTCGTCCCCGGCCACGGCCCGGCCACGACGATGGCGGCCGAGCGCGCCAGCAACCCCTTCCTCGCGCGCGTGCGTTGAGCCGCCGTCTGGCGTGAGGCCCTCGCCGACGGCCCTACGGTGAGCGAGCCCCGACCCCGTCAGCAACGGAGCCCCCCATGGCCGCGCGCACCCCTCGCCCCCTCTCGGGCTTCCCCGAGCTGCTCCCCGGGGAACGGGTCGTCGAGGAGCACGTCCTCGACGTGCTGCGCGAGGTCTTCGAGCTCCACGGCTTCGTCGGGCTCGAGACGCGCGCCGTCGAGCCGCTGTCGGTGCTGCTGCGCAAGGGCGACATCGACAAGGAGGTCTACGCCGTCCGCCGGCTCGCGGAGGTCGCCGACGACGGCGCCGCGGCCCAGCCGTCGGACGACGTCCTGGCGCTGCACTACGACCTGACCGTGCCCTTCGCCCGGTACGTGCTGGAGAACGCCGGCAAGCTCGCCTTCCCGTTCCGCCGCTACCAGGTGCAGAAGGTGTGGCGGGGGGAGCGGCCGCAGGAGGGACGCTTCCGGGAGTTCCGCCAGGCCGACGTCGACGTCGTGGACGCCGGGTCGCTGGCGGCCCACCACGAGGCCGAGCTGCCGCTCGTCATGGCCGACGCCTTCGCCCGGCTGCCGCTGCCGCCCGTCGTCATGCAGGTGAACAACCGCCGCCTCGTCGAGGGCTTCTGCCGCGGCCTCGGCGTCGAGGACGCCGGCGTGGTCATGCGGGAGGTCGACAAGCTCGACAAGACCTCGCCCGAGCGGGTGCGTGCCGCGCTGGTCGAGGGCGCCGGGCTGGGGGAGCGGGAGGCCGACGCCTGCTTGCGGCTGGCCGGCATCCGCGGCGAGCGGGGTCTCGGCTTCGTCGAGGAGGTGCGGGCCATCGGCGTCCGCGACGAGCTGCTCGACCAGGGCCTGGACGAGCTGGCCGACGTCGTCGCCAGCACCCAGGCCGCCGGAGGTGCTGCCGGGGAGCGGTTCTCGGTCGTCGCGGACCTGTCGATCACCCGGGGGCTGGACTACTACACCGGCACGGTCTACGAGTCGCGGCTGAGCGGCTTCGAGCAGCTGGGGTCGATCTGCTCGGGCGGGCGCTACGACGCGCTCGCCGACGACGGCCGCACCACCTACCCCGGCGTCGGCCTCTCGCTGGGGGTGACGCGCCTGCTCGTGCCGCTGCTGCAGCGGGGTCTGCTGCGGGCCTCGCGCCCGACGCCGACCGCCGTCCTCGTCGCCGTCACCGACGAGGAGCACCGCGGCGCCTCGACCGCTGTCGCGACCGCGCTGCGCGCTCGCGGCGTCGCGACCGAGGTGGCGCCGTCGGCGGCGAAGTTCGGCAAGCAGATCCGCTACGCCGACCGCCGCTCGATCCCCTTCGTCTGGTTCCCCCCGCTGGACGGTGCGGCCGGCGGAGGGCACGAGGTCAAGGACATCCGCTCCGGCGACCAGGTACCCGCCGACCCCGCCACCTGGGCCCCGCCGGCCGACGACGCCCGCCCGGGCGTCACGTGGACCGGCGACGCGCCCGTCTGACGCGACGCACGTCGTCGCCGCAGGCCTCCTGCCTCTTGACGCCGTCCCGCACAGGTGTTCGACTGCGTCTCGTGAGGTGGCAGGCGCAGATGCTCGAGGCGGTCGACGACGGCGCCCTGCCCGGGCTGGCGGCGGCGAGCATCCCGGGGTTGCAGCGGAGCGTGCGGACGCCGGGGTTCGCGGGCGTCACCTTCCACGAGGTCCGGTGCCGCAGCGCCCTCAACGAGGTGCCGGCCGCGTCGGCCATGCCGTTCCGCTGGACGGTCAACCCTTACCGCGGCTGCAGCCACGCCTGCGTCTACTGCTTCGCGCGGGGCACGCACGCCTACCTCGACCTCGACACGGGCGAGGGCTTCGACCGCGAGGTCGTCGTCAAGACCAACGTCGCCGAGGTGGTGCGCCGCGAGGTCAGCCGTGCGTCGTGGCAGCGCGAGCACGTGGCGCTCGGCACGAGCACCGACCCCTACCAGCGCGCCGAGGGCCGGTACCGCCTCGTGCCCGGGGTGGTCGAGGCCCTCGCGCGCTCCGGGACGCCGTTCTCCGTCCTCACCAAGGGCACGCTGCTGGCCCGCGACCTGCCGCAGCTGAGCCGCGCCGCCGGCCACGTGCCGGTCGGCATCGGTGTCTCGCTGGCGATCTGGGACGACGAGCTGCACGCCGCCCTGGAGCCGGGCACGCCGTCGCCGCGCGCCCGCCTCGACCTCGTCCGTACCGTCCGCGACGCGGGGCTGCCGTGCGGCGTCTTCGTCGCCCCGGTGCTGCCGTGGCTCACCGACTCGGTCGAGCACCTGGACGAGGCCCTGGCGCGCGTGGCTCAGGCGGGCGCGACCGGCGTCACCGTGCTGCCGCTGCACCTGCGGCCCGGTGCCCGGGAGTGGTTCTTGGCCTGGCTGGAGAGCACGCACCCCCGGCTCGTGCCGCGGTACCACCGCCTGTACGGCCGCGGCGCCTACGTGCCGGCGCACTACCGCACGTGGCTCGCCGAGCGCCTGGCGCCGCTGCTGGCCCGGCACGGCCTCGACCGCCAGTCGGGAGGCGCAGCCCGCGACGGCGCGGTCGACGAGGAGAACGCCTTCCCTGACGGCAGCCTGCCGGCTCCGCTCGCTGCTCCCGCGACGGAGACGGCCCGTCCTGCGGCGACACCCGTGGGCCACCAGCTCGCGCTGCTCTGACGAGGCCGGCCCGTCCTACCCGTCCCGCCCCGGCGCCACCAGCGGTGGCGGGGCGGGCACGTCCTCGTCGAGCCCGCGGCGGCGTCGCCAGCGCCAGCGGACCCACTCTGCGGCGCGCTCGAGCGGGACGAAGGCGAGCAGCGTCACCAGGTGCGGCCAGAACGCGATGCTGATGGCGGCGTAGGTCGCGGCGTGGAAGAGGTACCAGGCGCCGACCACCCGCCGCTGCCAGCCCACGGCGAGGACGAAGATCACCGGCGAGAGCAGCTCGGCCGTGAACAGGCCCCACTGCGCCGCGACGAGCAGGGCCGGGTAGTCGAGCATCCACTCCGAGAACCAGGTGCCGCGGCGGACGACGGCGCGGGCGACCGTCGCGCTGTTGACCCACTCCCAGCCGCCGAAGCGCACCTTGGCGATCGCGGCGAGGAAGTACGTCGAGATGGCGGCGAGCTGGGCGGCCCGCAGGGCGAAGCCGGCGGCCTGCGACCGCCGGTCGTCGCGCAGGCGGGCCTGCCCGACGGTCGGCAGCACCAGCAAGACCGTGAGCAGGCCGGCGCGGTCGTGGTCGACCTTGCCGTAGGAGAAGGCGATGTACTGGAACCACGCCCAGCACACGACGGTCGCCCAGCCGAGGAGACGCGGCGCCCGTCCGGTCATCGCCAGGAGGGCGAGGACGACGGAGCCCCAGCGCGTCAGCTCGGCCAGCAGCACGGTGGCCGCGGGAAGACCGAGGACCTGCCCGACGACGAGCGGCTGGTACCAGACCGGGTCGGCGGCACCGTGGAAGCGGCCCGTGGAGTGCAGCACGAGGACGTCGAGCACGACGAAGGCGTAGACCGCCAGACGCAACCAGGCCACCCGCGCCAGCGGCGCCTCCCAGAACAGCCACGCGGCCGGTCGCTGCCACCACGCGAGGTGCCCCCGCTCGACCGCGGAGAGGGTGGCGGGTCTGCCGGTGGAGCTCATGATCCGACCACCTGCCCGCCGTCCTCGACCGTCCAGACGACGAGCGGGGTGTCGACCGTGGCGTCCCGGTCCGGGCTGCCGCCGACCATCGGCGTCGAGCGCCGGACGAGCCGGACGCCGTCCCAGCGCTCGTCCTCGGGCTGCAGGGTCGCGTGGGCGTCGGCGAGCGTCGCCAGCACCCCGGGGTCGGACTGCAGGAGCGGCCAGCGGCCCTCGAGCTCGGCCCGGTTGAGCCCGAGCGTCCAGAGGTTGATGGGCACCTCCCGCCAGCCCGGCTCGGACGCCGTCGTCACCTCGACGACGAAGACGCGCACCGAGCCGCTGGGTGAGCTCGAGGTCGAGTACATCCGCAGGGGACCGACGGGCCACCAGTGGTCGTCCCCGACCAGGCTGCCGGCGACGAAGCAGGCGGCGAGGACGCTCGCGGCCAGGGCGCGCCAGCTCCGCGCGGCGCGGCCCAGGACCAGGGTCCTCGGCGAGCCGTCGGTCACCGCACCCGTGGTCACGCGGCCGGAGGTGCTCGGGGGCACGGCACTCCTCGTCGAGTCGGTGGCGGGCGGGCGGTGCTCGCCCTGGCGCCGGCAGGCTACGTGGCCGCAGGCACGCCAGCGGCGAGGTCGGCTCCGTGCGACGTCCCGACCCTGACCCGCGGGCGACGTCCTGCGGCGACGTCTCGCGGCGACCGGGTGAAGCCGTCGCCACCGGGCGACGTCATCGCCGGGTGATGCCGACGAGAGGTGATGACTGCTGGCGGGCGAAAGGGGCGACGATGACCCGACGACGTCCATCTGGGTGGGCAGCAGTGCCGGTGACGGCGCTGCTCGCGTGCGCGCTGGGCTGCTCCGACCCGGCTGGTCAGGCGGCGTGCGAGACCGTGCGGGCCGACGTGGACCGACGGGTCCTCGCGGCGGAGGGGATCGCCGGCGACGCCGTCGAGATGGCCCTCGCCGCAGCAGGAGAGGGGGACGGCCTCACGGCCGACGAGCGCGAGAGGTACGACGGGCTGGTCCTGGCCTCCGCGCTCGCCCAGCTGGAGCCCTCCGCCCTCGTCGCGACCGACGAGCAGGGCTGCTGGTCCGCCGAGGACCGAGAGCTGGCCATGGCGCGTCTCGTCTCCCTGGCGCAGGACGCCCAGCGGCACGCGCCGGAGGACCTGCCCCGGGCGGCGCCCTGAGAGCACCGCCCCGAGCGCAGCCTCAAGCGGGGTCAGCGCACGCCGCGCGGCCGCAGCTGCACGCTGACGCGCGGGCCGACCGGCTTCGAGGTCTTGGGAACGGCGTGCTCCCACGTCCGCTGGCACGAGCCGCCCATGACGAGCAGGTCGCCGTGGCCGACGGGCACCCTTAACGCCGTCGGGCCGCCGCCACGGGGCCGCAGCACGAGGGGGCGCGGCGCGCCGAGGGAGATGATCGCCACGACGGTGTCCTCCCGGCCCGCCCGTCCGACCCGGTCGCCGTGCCAGGCCACGCCGTCCCGGCCGTCGCGGTAGAGGCACAGGCCCGCGGTCACGAGCGGCTCGCCCAGCACAGGCCGGTAGTGCGCCGACAGCGCCTCGCGGGCCTCCGCCAGCACCGGGTGCGGCAGCAGCGCGCCCTCGCCGTAGAAGCACAGCAGCCGCGGGACGTCGACCTCCCGCTCGTACATCGTCCGTCGCTCGGCGCGCCACGGGACGTCGGCGACCAGGTGCTCGAACAGGCTCTGCGAGGGGTGGACCCATCCGGGCCGCACGTCCACCCAGGCCCCGCGGGACAGCTCGTGGCGCGTCAGGCCGTCGGTCAGCGGGCCGAGCACCGGGCGCCCGCCCGAGGGCGGCTGGTCGGGAGCAGCCGCGGGCGCGCCCAGGTCGTCCAGCAACGAGGGCTGCGTCGTCATCACCACGCAGGCAGGCTACCCGCACACCTCGAACACGTGTACGGGCAGCCCGGGCCTGGGTGCGTCGAGGTCTCTGCTCAGCCCTCGGCGGGCAGGTCGTACGTCGCGACGAGCGTCGCCCGCGCGAGGGTGTGGAAGAAGAGGTTGAAGCCGAGCTGCGCCGGCGGGACGTCGGCCTCCAGCCCGAGGCTCTCGACGTCGACGGCGTGGACGACGAACCAGTAGTGGTGCGTGCGGTGCCCCGGCGGGGGAGCGGCGCCGACGAACCCGGCGAAGCCGCCGTCGTTGCGCAGCGTCAGCGCCCCCTCGGGCAGACCTCCGTCCGAGGCGCCCTGCGCCAGCGACGTCGTCGAGACGGGCAGGTCGGCGACGGCCCAGTGCCAGAAGCCGGAGGCCGTCGGCGCGTCGGGGTCGAAGGCGGTGACGGCGAAGCTCTTGGTGCCCTCGGGCGCCCCGGACCACGACAGGTGCGGCGAGAGGTCCTGCCCTCCGTCGACGCCCATGGCGCCGCTGGCGTGCACGTCGGCCAGGCGCTGGCCCTCGGCGACGTCGTCGCTGCTCAGCGTGAAGGAGGGCACCTGGGGCAGGTGCTCGTAGGGGTCGATCAGGCCGCGGTCGCTCACGGGAGTCCTCTCCTCGGTCGGTCGCCGGCGTCCGTGACGTCGACGCCGGCGAGCAGTCCAGCCATCCTCGGTCGGCCACCTCGCCGCCGCACGGCGGGGACGCAGCCGTGGGTGTCGGCCGCCGTCGGCCCTCGCCCGTAGCATCGCCCGCGCGTGACGGCAGGCGTTCGGCAGCCGGACCGCGCTGCCGAGACCGACCCGAGAGGACCCCCAGTGCTGCGCACCCACGAGGCCGGCGCCCTGCGCGTCGAGCACGCCTCCGTCGACGACGACACGACCGCGGGTCTCGAGGTCACCCTCGCGGGCTGGGTCGCGCGACGCCGAGACCACGGGGGCGTGGCCTTCCTGGACCTGCGGGACGCCTCGGGGGTCGCCCAGGTCGTCGTCCGCGACGAGCTGCTGGACTCCTCCGGCGCCCACGACCTGCGCAGCGAGTACGTCGTCCAGGTGACCGGCCAGGTGCGTCGTCGGCCCGAGGGCAACGAGAACCCCGACCTGCCGACGGGCGACGTCGAGGTGGTCGCCAGCGAGCTCACGGTGCTGTCGGCGGCGGCGGCGCTGCCCTTCCCGGTCGAGGCGTCGGGGTCGGGCGAGGTGGGCGAGGAGGTGCGCCTCAAGCACCGCTACCTCGACCTGCGCCGGTCCGGGCCCGCCGCGGCGCTGCGGCTGCGCAGCGCCGTCAACCGGGCCGCGCGCGGTGTCCTGGACGGGCACGGCTTCACCGAGGTGGAGACGCCGACGCTCACGCGCTCGACGCCGGAGGGTGCGCGCGACTTCCTCGTGCCCGCGCGGCTGCAGCCCGGCTCCTGGTACGCGCTGCCGCAGAGCCCGCAGCTGTTCAAGCAGCTGCTCATGGTGGGCGGGGTGGAGCGCTACTACCAGATCGCCCGGTGCTACCGGGACGAGGACTTCCGCGCCGACCGGCAGCCGGAGTTCACCCAGCTCGACGTCGAGATGAGCTTCGTCGACGCCGCCGACGTCATGGCGCTCACCGAGGAGCTGCTGGCGGCGCTGTGGCGCCTCGTCGACCACGACGTCCAGGGGCCGATCCCGCGGCTGACCTACGCCGACGCGATGGCGCGCTTCGGCAGCGACAAGCCCGACCTGCGCTTCGGGCAGGAGCTCGTCGACTGCACGGAGTACTTCTCGGCGACGCCCTTCCGGGTCTTCCAGGCCGAGTACGTCGGGGCCGTCGTCATGCCGGGCGGGGCGTCGCAGCCGCGCAAGAAGCTGGACGCCTGGCAGGACTGGGCCAAGCAGCGCGGGCACCGAGGCCTCGCCTACGTCCTCGTCGGGGACGACGGCGAGCTCGGGGGGCCGGTCGCCAAGAACCTCACCGAGGGCGAGCGCGCCGGGCTGGCCGCGCACGTCGGTGCGAGCCCGGGTGACTGCATCTTCTTCGCCGCCGGCGCCCCGGCCTCGGCGCGCAGCCTGCTGGGCGCGGCGCGCCTGGAGGTCGGCACCCGGTGCGGGCTCGTCGACGAGAGCGCCTGGTCCTTCGTGTGGGTGGTCGACGCCCCCCTCTTCGAGCCGGCCGCGGCGGCGACGGCGTCGGGCGACGTCGCCGTGGGCAGCGGGGCGTGGACGGCCGTGCACCACGCCTTCACGGCGCCGACGCCGGAGTGGGCCGACCGCTTCGAGGAGGACCCCGGCGCCGCGCTGTCCCAGGCCTACGACATCGTCTGCAACGGCAACGAGATCGGTGGCGGCTCGGTCCGCATCCACTCCCGCGAGATGCAGGAGCGGGTCTTCGCCGTCATGGGCCTGCCCGAGGAGGACGCGCGGGCGAAGTTCGGCTTCCTGCTCGACGCCTTCGCCTACGGCGCCCCGCCGCACGGCGGCATCGCCTTCGGGTGGGACCGCATCTGCGCGCTGCTCGCGGGGGCCGACTCGATCCGCGAGGTCATCGCCTTCCCCAAGAGCGGCGGCGGCTACGACCCGCTGACGGCGGCGCCGGCGCCCATCACCGCGGCGCAGCGCAAGGAGGCCGGCGTGGACGCGACCCCGCCGCCCGGCCCCGGCGAGCCGCCGACGGCGCCGGAGGGCGGCGGCACGTCGTGAGCCTGCTGCTGCGCCCGGAGACGCCGGCGGACGAGGAGGCCGTCTCCGCCGTCGTCACGGCGGCCTTCACCGCCGCCGGGGCCGAGACCGGCCCCGAGGCCGCCTTCGTCCGCGAGCTGCGGCGCGACCCGGGGGCCCACATGGCCCGGTACAGCCTCGTGGCGATGGACGGCGTCATCGTCGTCGGGCACGTCCTCGCCAGCCGCATCCGTGTCGGCCAGGGGCCGGCGCTGGCGCTGGCGCCCTTGTCGGTGCTGCCGTCGCGCCAGCGGTCGGGCGTCGGCACCCAGCTCGTCGAGCGGGTGCTCAGCGAGGCGGCCACGGCCGGGGAGACGCTCGTGCTCGTGCTCGGCGACCCGGCCTTCTACGGCCGCTTCGGCTTCGAGACGGCCAGCGAGGTCGGGATCATGGGCCCCTACCGGGGGCCGAGCTTCATGGCCCGGCGGCTCGCGGCGGACGCCCCCGTCGGCGAGGCCGTGTACTCACCGGTCTTCCAGCGGCTGGAGGCCGGGCTGCTCTGAGCAGCCCCCGCCGGTGTGGTCCCGGACCACGGCACCACCAGCCACCTCCGCGACAGGTGACCTTGTCGCGAGGCTGCGAGGTCGCGCGGCCGCACCGAGACCGTGGAGGACGGGCAGAGGTCCGCAGCGCGCCCGGCGTCGCCGGCTCGTAGCGTCGTCGCCATGAGCGAGCAGAGCAGCACGCGGCCGTCGCGGCCCGTCCGGGTCGGGGTGCAGATCCAGCCGCAGCACGCCGACTACGCGCAGATCCGGCGTGCTGTCGCCGCGGCCGAGGAGGCCGGCGTCGACGTCGTCATGAACTGGGACCACTTCTTCCCGCTCTACGGCGAGCCCGACGGCAAGCACTTCGAGTGCTGGACGATGCTCGGCGCCTGGGCGGAGGCGACCGAGCGCGTCGAGATCGGTGCCCTCGTCAGCTGCAACTCCTACCGCAACCCCGACCTGCTCGCCGACATGGCCCGCACCGTCGACCACATGAGCGACGGGCGCCTGATCCTCGGCATCGGCGCCGGGTGGTTCGAGCGGGACTACGCCGAGTACGGGTACGAGTTCGGCACGGCGGGCCGCCGGATCGGCGACCTCGGCGAGGCCCTGCCGCGGGTCGAGGCGCGCTGGGCCAGGCTCAACCCGGCGCCCGTCCGCGACATCCCGGTGATGGTCGGTGGCAGCGGGGAGAAGAAGACGCTGCCGCTGGTCGCGCGGCACGCCGACATCTGGCACGGCTTCGGCGACGCCGACGAGCTGCGCCGCAAGGCCGGTGTCCTCGACGGCTACTGCCGCGACATCGGCCGCGACCCCGGGGAGATCGAGCGCTCCGCCGGCTCGCAGGAGGGGCCGGACGCCGTCGGCGAGGCACTGCTGGAGGCAGGGGTCACGCTGCTCACCATCGGCACGGACGGTCCCGACTTCGACCTCGGTCTCGTGCGGGACTGGCTCGCCTTCCGCGACGACCACAACGCCTGACCGCCGCGTCGACGACCTCGTCCTCGCGCCCACCGGGTGAGAGAAGGTCCCGCTCAGACCCGCCCGGCGGTGCGGCTGCTCAGGTAGTCGCTGACGACGTACTCGCCGAGGCGGTCGGTCGACGGCGCCAGCACCCGGCCACCGTTGCGACGGGCGAGGGCGTCGACGAACCGGCGCAGGCCGGGGTCGTCGCCGAGGACGAAGGTGTTGATCGGCGTGCGCATCCGGGTCAGCGCGTCGACCTCGTGGACGGTCGCCTCGACGGTCTCGGGCAGCGTCGGCCACCAGAAGACCGCCTCGCCGCCCTCCAGGTGCGCCGTCGGCTCGCCGTCGGTGACGACGAGGACGACCGGCTCGAGCCCCGGGTGCCGTGCGACGTGACGGCGCGCCAGGGCCAGAGCGTGCTGGAGGTTCGTGCCCTGCATGCCTGACGGCTCCACGGCGGCGAGCTCCCCCGCGCTCAGCACCTCCGCCGTCCGGCCGAAGCCGATGATCTCCAGCTGGTCGGCGGGGAAGCGGGTCGCGATGAGGTGGCTGAGCGCCAGCGCCGTCTGCTTCATCGGCGCCCAGCGGTCCTCGGCGACCATCGAGAAGGACAGGTCGACGCAGAGCGCCACTGCCGCCCCGGTGCGACGTTCGGTCTCGACGACGGCGAAGTCCTCGACCTCCAGCGTAACGGTGCCGCCCGGCGCGGCGCCGGACCCGGCCGTCCGCAGCACCGCCCGCTGGACGGTCCGGACGGCGTCCAGCGGCTGCTCGTCGCCGAACTGCCAGTCCCGCCAGCTGCCGGTCGCCTCGCCCGCCGCGCCGGCGGAGCGCTCGTCGTGCCCGCCGCGCCGCCCGCCGCGCATGGAGGAGAAGACGGCGGCCAGCGCGCTCTCACCGAGGCGCCGCAGCGCCTTCGGCGTCAACGACAACGCGTCCGCGCCGTCGGGGGAGAGCCACCCCTGGCGACGCAGCTCCCCGTCCAGCTGCTGCAGCGCGCGGACGTCGGCGGCGGCACCCGCTCCGAGCTGGCGCTCGACGGCCTCGACGTCGACGTCGTCCAGGCTCGCGCCCGGGTAGTCCTGCCCCAGCGCCTGCGACAGCGCGTCCAGGTCCGACAGCTCGGCGAGCGCGTCGGTGCCCTCGCCGACCGACATCGGGTCCCCGCCGGTGAAGCGCTCGCGCGAGCGTCGGTCCAGACCCGGTCGCAGCGCGCGCAGGGCGTCGGAGAGAGCGGCCATCTCCGCCTCCAGCCCGGCGTCACCGAGCGCGTCGGCCATGAGGTCGGACAGCTCGGCGCGCTGCTGCGGCGACAGCGACGAGAGCATCCGGTCCATCGCCGCCTGCCGGCGCGCCAGCTCGTCGACCAGCTCCTCGACGTCGCCCGGCGGGTCGTCGCCGAAGGCCTCGCCGTGACGCGCCATGAACTGCTCGAACTGCTCGGTGGTGTCCTCGCCCCGGGCGTGCGCGGCCAGCAGGGCGTTGAGGTCGGCGAGCATGTCCTTCATCTGCTGCATCGCCTGCGCCGCCTGCGCGCGGGCGCCCTCGGCGTCGCCGCCCTGCTCGGCGGCCCGTCGGGCCTCGCGGGCCGCGGCCAGGGCGTCGCGCAGGCCCGCGAACTGGGCCCCGAGGACGTCGTCGCGCAGCTGCTCGCGGACCTGGCGGTACATCGCCTCGGCGGCGGGGCTGCGCCACTCGTCGTCCTCGAGCTCGCGGACGGCCTCGGCGGTGTCGCGCGGCAGGTCGTCCAGGCGCTGCTCGCGCTCGCGGGCGGCGTCGTCGTCGTCCATCGCGAGGGCCTCGCGCTCGGCGGCGAGGGCCTCGGCGAGCTGCTCGCGGGCCCGCTGGAGGGGCCCGGCGAGGTCCCCGGACCGTCGCAGCTCCTTCTGCCGGCGGGCGGCGCGGGCGGCGAGGTCGCGCAGGCCCGTGCGTCCGTCCTCCCCGCGGCGCAGCAGGTCCCGCAGCGCCTCGCGGACGCTGCGCCCCTCCATGACGTCGCGCCCGAGCGCGTCGACGGCGGAGCGGACGTCGAGCGGACCGGCCAGCGGGTCCGGGCCGCCGGCCCAGGCGCCGTAGGAGAAGCGGGCCATGCTGGTCTCCTCGGGGAGAGAACGGATCAGGCGGAGGCTGGGTCAGCCGCCGTAGAGGGTGCGGGCGCCGCCGGGGGCGTCGACGACCTCCTTGCCGAGGCGCCGCAGCAGGTGCAGCCCCTCCAGGACCAGCTCGACCGCCGAGGCTGCCTGCGCCGCACTCGGCTCGGCGCCGAAGCCGAAGGCGTCCAGCACCTGGGCGAGCCCGGGTACCGGCCCGAGGGAGGCGAGCACGTCGGCGGCCGGCACGAGCTCGCCGGTCTCGACCGTGCCGCCCTGGGCGACGACGTCCGTGAAGCCGGAGAGGTCCAGCCCGCGGGTCCGGCGCCGGAAGACCTCCGCCACGGCGGTGCGGCGCAGGTGCTCCAGGACGTCGTGCTCGCGGCCCTCCTCGCCGGACTCGAACTCGACCTTGCCGCGCAGCGTCGTCACGACGGAGGCCGTGTCGCCGACCCGCGCGACGGCCGGCTGCTCGCCGACGAGCGCCGAGCGGCGCAGGGCCGCAGCGGCCGTCGTCTCCGCCGCGGCGACGGCGAAGCGGGCCGAGACGCCCGAGCGCTGGTCGACGGCCGAGGACTCCCGCACCGCCCGGGTGAAGCGCACGAGCACCTCGGCGAGGACGTCGGGCAGCTCGGCGACGAGCGCCGCCTCCTGGCGCACGAGCGCCACCTCGGCGTCGACGTCGGTCGGGTAGTGCGTGCGGACCTCGGCGCCGAAGCGGTCCTTCAGCGGGGTGATGATGCGCCCGCGGTTGGTGTAGTCCTCGGGGTTGGCCGTCGCGACGACGAGCAGGTCCAGCGGCAGCCGCAGCGTGTACCCGCGGACCTGGATGTCCCTCTCCTCGAGCACGTTCAGGAGGGAGACCTGGATCCGCTCGGCGAGGTCGGGCAGCTCGTTGAGCACGAAGATGCCGCGGTGGGCGCGGGGGACGAGCCCGAAGTGGATGGTCTCGGGGTCCCCGAGGCTGCGTCCCTGGGCGACCTTGACGGGGTCGACGTCGCCGACGAGGTCCCCGACGCTCGTGTCCGGGGTCGCGAGCTTCTCGGTGTACCGCGAGGAGCGGTGCAGCCACCCGACCTCGAGGTCGTCGCCGTGCTCGGCCGCGAGAGCCCGGGCGCCGGCCGAGACGGGCGCGTACGGGTGGTCGTGCAGCTCGCTGCCGGCGACCACGGGCGTCCACTCGTCGAGCAGGCCGACGAGCGTGCGGGCCAGCCGGGTCTTGCCCTGGCCGCGCTCGCCGAGCAGGACGAGGTCGTGGCCGGCGAGCAGGGCCCGCTCCACCTCGGGCAGCACGGTGTCGTCGTAGCCGACGACGCCGGGGAACCGCTCGCCCGTCGTCCGGCCGGCGCGCATGGCGTCCAGGAGGTTCTCGCGCATCTCCTCGCGCACGCCGCGCAGCACGTGACCGCTCGCGCGCAGGGCGCCCAGGGTCGAGGGCAGGTCGGGCGGCGGGACGGGGGACAGCAGCAGCTCGGTGGCGTCGAGCGGGGCGGCGATGCCCGCGGGGGCGGAGGGGGTCGGCTCGGCCGGAGGTGTCACCTCACGACGGTACGTCCGCCCCCTGCCGGCCGGCGCGGCGGTGGGCGGACGCGGGTCTCGCACCCCTCCGCCGGAGAAAGGCCACGAAGTACGCCTCAGGGGTCGCCTCTGGCGGAGAAAGGCTACGAAGTACGCCTCAGGGGTCGCCTCCGGCGGAGAGAGGCTACGAAGTCCGGGGGAGGGGGCGGACGAGGCGCGAGGAGAAGCGGTGGGAGCAGGTCCACCCCAGGCGGGCGTAGAGGCGGCGGGCGACGTCGTTGTCGGCGTACATGCCCAGCGTCACGACCGGGTTCTCCCGCAGCAGGCGCCGGGTGAGCGCGGCCGTCACCGCGGCACCCAGCCCGCGGCCGCGGTGGGCGGGGTGGGTGGCGACGGCGGCCAGGTGCGGCGCGGCGCCGCCGTCGTCGGACGTGCTCGCGACGCACGCGAGCACGTCCCGGCCGTCACGGACACCCATCCACGACCGCACCTGGGGATCGCCCGGCTGCGCCGAGGAGCGGGGGCTCGCCGCGGCGACGAGTGCGCGCACCGCGTCGGCGTCCGCGCCGGGCCGCTCGCGCGTCTCGACGTCGAGGACGACGACGTCCGCCTCGCCCGGGAGAGGCTCCGCCGGGGCGGCGTCGGTCCAGGACCAGTCCCAGTCGTCGCCGCCGACGAGGCGCTGGCGCCACACGGGGTCGGTCGCGGCGAGCAGGTCGGGCGTCCCGCGCGGGAGCGTGACGACCTCGGGCGCCGCCTCGTCGAGCACCGCCCTGACGAGCGTGACGGCGTCCTCGGCCGGGCCGACCGCGACGAGCGAGCGGCCCCGGCGCCGGTCGGCGAGCACGGCCACGCCCCGACCGGCCGCCCACGCCCGGTGCACCGACGCCGGTGACAGCTGCCAGCGCAGGAAGAGGTCGGGCCCCGCGTCGTCGCCGGCCGACGCGGCCAGGTGCGCGAGGTCGGGTGGCAGGTCCCGGACGACGGGTTCGGTCGACGTCCTCAGGGGTCGTGCCGGCACGCCTGGATGCTGCCACCCGTCCGCCGGTGACTCCTGCTCTCGCGGACGACGACCCGCCGATCGGCTCAGGTCGACCCGTCCGGTCGCTCGTCCTCCGTGCCGAGGCGCCGCTCGAGCGCCTCGACCCGGGCACGCAGCGCATCGACGTCCTGGTCCAGCCGCACGGACGTGTGCTGGCCGACGCCGTACCGGGACGTGCCCTTCGCGCCATGCAGCGGCTCTTCGCCGGAGGGGTGCACGAGGCCCAGCCACACCAGAAAACGCCGCCCGGGGGAGTCCTCACCCATGTGGCGAGCGTAGGCCTCGGCGACGGTCGCGCGGCGCGGTGACCGCCGCGCCCGGCGAGGGTGCGGCCTAGCCTGACCCCGTGCTCGGCGGCGGACCTGACCTCTTCACCGGCGGCGACGCCGGACCCGTCGCCCCGGACCGCTCCGAGGGCGGCGCCCGCCCGCCGCTCGCGGTGCGGATGCGCCCGCGCACCCTCGACGAGGTGGTCGGCCAGCAGCACCTGCTGCGCACCGGCTCCCCGTTGCGTCGGCTCGTCGAGAGCCTGGCCGCCGCCCGGCCGGGCGCGCCCGCCGACACGTCCGCACCCCGGCGCGTCACCCGCGCCGCGCCGACCTCGGTCGTGCTGTGGGGGCCACCCGGCACCGGCAAGACGACGCTCGCGCACGTGGTCTCGCGCGCCAGCGGCGGAGACTTCGAGGAGCTGTCGGCCATCACCGCCGGCGTCAAGGACGTCCGCCGGGTCATGGACGTCGCCCGCGAGCGGCGGGACCTGCACCGCCGCCGCACCGTCCTGTTCCTCGACGAGATCCACCGCTTCACCAAGGCCCAGCAGGACGCCCTGCTGCCCGGTGTCGAGAACGGCGTCGTCGTGCTCGTCGCGGCGACGACGGAGAACCCGTCCTTCAGCGTCATCTCCCCGCTGCTGTCCCGCTCGCTGCTGCTGACGCTGCAGCCGCTGGAGGCCGCCGACGTCCGCGGGCTGCTGCAGCGGGCGGTCGACGACGAGCGCGGCCTGGGCGGCGAGGTGGCCGTCGAGGAGGACGCGCTCGAGCACCTCGTGCGGGTCGCCGAGGGCGACGCCCGCCGCGCGCTCACGGCGCTGGAGGCCGCCGCCGGTGCCGCGGCGGCCGACGCGTGGGAGGCGGGGCTGGCCGACGACGAGCCCGTGCCGGTGCGCGCCGAGCACGCCGAGCGGGCGCTGGAGGCCGCCGTCCTGCGCTACGACCGCGACGGCGACCAGCACTACGACGTCATCAGCGCCTTCATCAAGTCGATGCGCGGCAGCGACGTCGACGCCGCCCTGCACTACCTCGCGCGGATGCTGGAGGCGGGGGAGGACCCGCGCTTCATCGCCCGGCGCGTCGTCGTGGCCGCGAGCGAGGACGTCGGCATGGCCGACCCGACGGCGCTGCAGACCGCCGTCGCCGCGGCCCAGGCCGTCCAGCTGCTCGGGATGCCCGAGGCCCGGATCACGCTGGCGCAGGCCGTGGTCCACCTCGCGACGGCGCCGAAGTCCAACGCGGCCTACCTCGGGGTGGACGCCGCGGTCGCCGACGTGCGCGCCGGGAAGGCTGGCGTCGTCCCGGCGCACCTGCGCGACGGCCACTACGCCGGCTCGGCGCGCCTGGGCCACGGGGTCGGGTACGTCTACGCCCACGACGCCCCGCACGGCGTCGCGGCGCAGCAGCACCTGCCCGACACCCTCGCCGGCCGGCGGTACTACGAGCCGACCGACCGGGGCGCCGAGCGGGAGATCAGCGCCCGGCTGGAGCGGCTGCGTGCCGTGCTGGAGGGACGGGCCCGGCCCTGAGCCGCTGACCTCGCGCTCCTCAGCCCCTCAGGCTGCGGTCGGCCAGGGCCACGGCTGCCGCGTGCGGCACGGTGAGGCACAGGACGAGCACGAGAGCGGCCGGCACGACGTCGCCGCCTGCCACGAGGACGAGGCCCAGGAGCCCGAGGAGAGCCACTGCCGTCGGGACCGCCGCCGCACGGGCGAGGCGGCGGCCCGCCGCGCGGAGGTCACCCGGCCCGACAGGGCCGCCGGCGTGCCGCGCGGCGTCGACGGCGAGCAGCCGCGCGAGGTGACGGAGGCTGTGCCACAGGCCGAAGTAGGCCGCGAAGGCCGGCAGGGGCGGGGCGAGGACGAAGAGCGCCGTCAGCAGCAGCGGCTCGCCCGCCCCCACGACGTCCCGCCGGCGTGCGGCGAGGCCGGCCGTGACGACGACGGCCGCGAGGACGGGCCCCAGCGCTGCCCGCGCCGCGGTGACGACCACGTGGCCCTGGCCGTCGGCCAGCACGTCGAGGAGCGTGCGCACCCCCTCGTCGGCCAGGGCCAGCGGGACGACGACCGGTGCCGCACCGAGCGCGACCGCGCGGACCGTCGTCGAGACCAGCCCCAGCGGCGCGCGTCGGCCGACGAGGGCGGCTGTCCGCCAGCGGTGCACGACCTCGTCGGCCAGCCCGAAGTGCAGCGCGGCGAGCACGAGCAGCGTGCCGAGCACCGGCAGGGGGGCGACCCGCAGCGCGAGGACCGCCGCGCCGACGAGGCCGACGTAGGCCAGGCCGACGAGCGCCCGACCTCGCCGCGAGCGCGGCGACAGCTCCGGCTGGACGAGGTCCACGGCACCGTGCGGCAGCCCGACGACGAGGGCCGCCACGAGCAGCGTCGGGGCGGCCGCCGCGGCCAGGCCCGGGGCGAGGGCCTCGACCGTCGGGACCCCCAGCGCGACGACGAGCGCCGTCATCAGCGGGACCACGACGACGGCCGTGCGCAAGCAGCCGTGCAACGGCGGCAGCGCGACGTCCGACGGTCCGGCGCCGGTGCGGCGGGCGTCAGGCCCGGCGGCCCGGGTGGTCGTCCTCACGCGCTCACTGTGGCGGTCGGCGCCCCCTGCCGCCCCTCGTCGTGGGCGACCCCGCGCGGCGCCGGCCGTCAGGAGTCGACCTCCCACCGGACGCCACGCCTGCCCCGGTGGCAGCGGCAGCGGCGTCAGCGCCCGGGGGCGTAGGGGCAGCGCGCGGGGTCGGAGACCGACGCGCTGAGGACGAGCAGCGCGAGGGCGTCGACGGCGGCGTCGGCGTCGGCGACCGGCGCGGGGAAGAGCAGCCGCAGCGACGCCGTCGTCTGCGCCTCGCAGGGCGTGCCCGGGGAGTGCCCGCGGGCGCCGCAGCAGCCCTCGCCGACGGCCTGCCACGGGCGCTCGGTGCGGCAGCGCAGGACGAGGCCGAAGCGGTCGGCGCCGACGCAGCGGACCTCGCTCACGCGGTCGAGGTCACGACCGACCGACGGCGCCCCGCTGCCGGCCCCTCCCGGGGCCGGGTGCGCGTGCCCCATGGAGCGGACGAGCCCCACGAGGCAGCGGCCCAGCTCGGCGTCCACGCGCGCCAGCACGTGCCCCTCGTGCAGCGTCACCGGGTCCGCCGACGCCGCGACCACGTCCTCGACCGGCACGTCGGTGCAGCCCTCGGCCCAGTGCAGCCGCACCGCCGCCGGGTCGAGGACGAGCAGCCGCGCGTCCGGCCACTGCGCGTGCAGCTCGGCGAGGTCGCCCAGCGCGCAGGTGGCCTCCAGCGCCTCGTGCGTGCGGGCGTCGGGCAGGGCGCTGACCCACCCCTGCACCACGAGCTGGGCCCGCGGCACGGTGAGGTCCGGCAACGGGGCCTGCACGACCACCTGCAGCTCCGCGGTGACGTCCTCGGCCACGGCGTCCTCGGGCAGCCCGAGCTCATGCGCCCCCTCGGCGCTCACGAGCAGGACGAGGACGCCGGCCGCCGTGCGGGCGTGGACGACGCCGACGCTCTCGCCGGTGGCCGCCGAGGTCACGGTCGCGGTGCCGGTGCCGGACAGGGCCGTCGCGGCGACGACCGCGGCCCCCGGGGTGTACGTCATGGAGGCAAGGCTAGCCTAAGGTGTGCGTCGGTGGGACGCGCTGTCGGGAGCCCGCCCGGGCACCACGTCGCGGGCGGGCCCGTGACGCCGCCCCCCACCACCGAGATCTCCACCGCCCACCCGCCGCCGACTCCCCCTACCGCCGACTCCAGGAGCAGCCTCGTGTCGTCCTCTGCATCCACCGACCGCGCCCGCAAGCAGGTGCGCCTCTCCCGCCGGCTGGGCGTCGCCCTGACGCCGAAGGCGGTCAAGCACTTCGAGAACCGCCCCTACCCGCCCGGCGAGCACGGTCGCGCCCGCCGTCGCACCGAGAGCGACTACGCCCTGCGCCTGCGGGAGAAGCAGCTGCTGCGCGCGCAGTACGGCATCCGCGAGGCCCAGCTGCGCCGCGCGGTCGACGAGGCCAAGCGGCACCCCGAGCGCACCGGCGACGTCCTCGTGCAGCTGCTGGAGAGCCGCCTGGACGCCGTCGTCCTGCGCGCCGGCTTCGCGCGCACCTCGCGCCAGGCCCGCCAGGCGGTCACCCACCAGCACGTCCTGGTCGACGGCCAGCGCGTCGACCGGCCCTCCTACCGGGTGCGCCCCGGTCAGGTCGTCGAGATCGCGGAGAAGAGCAAGCGGCTCGACCCCTTCCTCGTCGCCGCGGCCGGGGGGCACGCCGACGTGCTGCCCGCCGTCCCGCCGTACCTGCGCGTGGACCTCGCCGGGCTGACCGTCGCCGTCCTGCGCCCGTCGGTGCGCGAGGAGGTCCCCGTGACCTGCGACGTCTCCAAGGTCGTCGAGTACTACTCGCGCTGAGCGGCCAGGCCTGCTGCCGGCCGGTCGAGGAGGAGGGGGCAATGGTGGTGACGGGCGCGGACGCCCGTGCCCGGGCCCGCCGGCGCGCTCGCGCGCCCGCCGGAGGCGGACGACCTGGGCGGTAAGGTCCACCGCGCGCCCCGGCAGCCGGGGCGGGAGCTGCCGTGCCCGCGTCCACCGACGCGCCGGGGTGCCGGGAGCCCGGCGGCCCGGGGCCGCGGCGTCGCGGACCAAGCGGAAGGACCGGCAATGACACTCGGAGACGTCGCGGGGCTCATCGCCGCGGGCGCGTTCGTGCTGCTCGTGGGGCTGCTCGCCATCCCCCTGCTCAAGCTCGGCAAGGTGCTCGACGAGACCCGTGAGGCCGTCCGTCGCCTCTCCGACGACACGCGCCCGCTCATCACCGAGACCACCACCGCGGTGACGCAGGTCAACGAGCAGATGCAGAACGTCGACACCATCACGACGGGCGCGGCCCAGGTCGCGACGAACGTCTCGGCGCTGACGGCGCTCTTCGCGGCGACGCTCGGCTCGCCCGTCGTCAAGGTGGCGGCCTTCACCTACGGCGTGCGCAACGCCGTGGCCGGCCGGAAGCGGGGCTGACCCGTGGGTCGCCTCGTCTGGGTCGGCCTGGGCGCCGTCGCCGGCGTCGTCGCCGTCCGCCGTGCCGCCGGGGTGGTGCGCGCCTACACCCCCGCGGGCCTGCAGGGCCGCGCCGAGGGCTGGGTCGACGCCGGTCGCCGCTTCGCCGCCGAGGTCCGCTCCGGGGCCGCCGAGCGCGAGGCCGAGCTCCGCGTGGCCCTCGGCGTCGACGCCGGCGCCATGAGCGAGCCCGAGGTCCGCGACCTCCTCGAGCGACCCACCAGCCCCCGGGGCTGACCTGCGCGGAGCCCACGGCCTCGACGGGCCGGGCACCCGCCTCCCGACCGACCGACCCTCCCGACCGACCCTGTCGGCCGCCTCCCGCGCGCCGGCCTCCCCAGACCGGAAGGCCTCCCATGGAGACCGCGGAGATCCGCCGTCGCTGGCTCAGCTTCTTCGAGGGCAAGGGCCACACCGTGGTCCCCAGCGCCTCGCTCGTCTCGCCCGACCCGACGCTGCTGTTCACCGTCGCCGGCATGGTGCCCTTCATCCCCTACCTCACCGGCCGGGAGCCGGCGCCGTTCGAGCGCGCGACGAGCGTGCAGAAGTGCGTGCGCACCCTCGACATCGAGGAGGTCGGCAAGACCACCCGCCACGGCACCTTCTTCCAGATGAACGGCAACTTCTCCTTCGGGGACTACTTCAAGGAGAAGGCCATCCCGTGGGCGTGGGAGCTCGTCACCACGCCGCAGGACCAGGGCGGCTACGGGTTCGCCGTCGAGGACCTCTGGGTCACGGTCTACGAGGAGGACGACGAGGCCTACCGGATCTGGACCCGCGACGTCGGCGTCGCCCCCGAGCGCGTGCAGCGCCTGGGCGCAGGCACCAACTACTGGTCCACCGGCGGCCCCGGTCCGTGCGGGCCCTGCAGCGAGATCTTCGTCGACACCGGCCCGGCCAACGGCCGTGACGGCGGCCCGGCGGTCGACGAGGACCGCTACATCGAGATCTGGAACCTCGTCTTCATGGAGTTCGAGCGGGGCGAGGGCGGCGACAAGAACAGCTTCCCGGTCCTCGGGGAGCTGCCGCGCAAGAACATCGACACGGGCATGGGCCTGGAGCGGGTGGCCTACCTGCTGCAGGGCAAGGACAACATGTACGAGATCGACGAGGTGTTCCCCGTCATCGAGGCGGCCTCGGCGATGGCGGGGGTGCGCTACGGCGCCGACCACGACGCCGACGTGCGGCTGCGCGTCGTCGCCGACCACGTGCGCTCAGGGCTCATGCTCGTCGGCGACGGCGTCCGGCCCGGCAACGAGGGCCGCGGGTACGTGCTGCGCCGCCTGCTGCGCCGGGCCGTGCGCGCGATGCGCCTGCTCGGCGTCGAGGAGCCGTCCCTGGCGCAGCTCACGCGGGTCTCGGCCGAGCGGATGGCGCGCTCCTACCCCGAGCTGGAGGCCGACCTCGGGCGCGTCGTCGAGGTGGTCGGGACCGAGGAGGAGTCCTTCCGGCGTACTCTCGTGTCCGGCACGACCATCCTCGACACGGCCGTGCGGGAGACGAAGGCGGCCGGCGGGCAGCAGGTCCCGGCGGCGCGGGCGTTCCAGCTGCACGACACCTACGGCTTCCCCATCGACCTCACGCTCGAGATGGCGCGCGAGCAGGGCGTCACGGTCGACGAGCAGGGCTTCCGCGAGCTCATGACCGAGCAGAAGGAACGGGCTCGCGCCGACGCGCGCTCCAAGCGCACCGGTGCCGCCGCCGTCGGCGCCTACCGCGACGTCCTCAGCGCCAGCGGGCCGACCGACTGGCAGGCGTACACGACGCTCACGACGACGAGCAGCGTGCTGGCCGTCGTCGACGGCGTCGACCCGGTGCCGTCGGCCGAGGTCGGCCGGGTCGTCGAGGTGGTGCTGGACCGCACGCCCTTCTACGCCGAGTCCGGCGGCCAGAGCGCCGACGCCGGCACGCTCGTGTGGGACGGCGGCTCCGCCGAGGTCCTCGACGTCCAGCGCCCCGTCAAGGGGCTCGTCGTGCACCAGGTCCGCGTGCTCGACGGCGAGATCACCCAGGGGCTGCAGTGCGAGGCCGCCGTCGACCCGCAGTGGCGCGTCGACGCGTGCCAGGCCCACTCGGGCACCCACGTCGTCCACGCGGCGCTGCGGCAGGTGCTCGGCCCCTCGGCGCAGCAGTCGGGCTCCTACAACCGTCCCGGCTACCTGAGGCTGGACTTCGGCTGGAAGGGCGGGCTCTCGGCCCAGCAGCGCCGCGACGTCGAGGACGTCGCCAACCTCGCCGTGCGCGACGACCTGCCCGTCAGCGCGCAGTGGATGACCCTGCCCGAGGCCAAGGACTTCGGCGCCCTGGCGCTGTTCGGCGAGACCTACGGCGAGGAGGTCCGCGTCGTCGAGATCGGCGGCCCGTGGTCGCGCGAGCTGTGCGGCGGGACGCACGTGCGGCGCAGCAGCCAGGTGGGGCCGCTGGTCGTGACGGGCGAGTCGAGCGTCGGGGCGGGCAACCGGCGCGTCGAGGCCGTCGTCGGGGTCGAGGGCTTCCGCTACCTGGCCCGAGAGCGAGACCTCGTCGCCCAGCTCACCGAGCTGATGGGCACCTCCCAGGGGGATCTCGTCGGCCGGGTCGGCGACATGGTCGGCCGGCTGCGCGAGGCCGACCGCGAGCTCGCCCGTACCCGCACCGAGCGGGTGCTGGCGGCCGCGGGGCCGTTGGCGGCCGCGCCCACCGACGTCTTCGGCGTCGCGTGCGCCACCCACGACGCCGGCGAGGTGGCCTCGGCCGACGACCTGCGTGCCCTGGCCCTCGACGTGCGCGGGCGCCTGGGCGCCGAGCGGCCGTCCGTCGTCGCCGTCGGCGGCGTCGCCAAGGGACGCCCGCTGGTCGTCGTCGCGACCAACGAGCGCGCGCGGGAGTGGGGCGTCAAGGCCGGGGCCCTGGTCAGGACCGCCGCCGGGGTCCTCGGAGGTGGGGGCGGCGGCAAGGACGACCTCGCCCAGGGCGGCGGGGCCGACGCCTCCAGGCTCGGCGAGGCCCTCACCGCGGTGGAGCACCAGGTCGGCGCCGCCGTGACGAGCTGAGGCCCTGGTGGCCCGGTCCGGTCGACCCCGGCCCCGGCGCACGGCCGTCCCGGCCGGTGCGGACGACGCCCCAGACCTCGCCGGCGGTGCGGCCGAGCCCCAGCCCCCGGGCGAGGAGCGCGCCTTCCGGCGGGGCGTGCGCCTCGGGGTCGACGTCGGCAGCGTGCGGGTGGGGCTGGCGGTCTGCGACCCCGACGGCGTCCTCGCCACCGCCGTCGAGACGCTCCCGCGCGGGCGTGGGGACGGGCGGCGCCCCGAGCGGGGTGACCCGACCACGGACGTGCCCTCGGACGTGCCCTCGGACCTGCGACGCATCGCGGCGGAGGTGGACGCGCGAGCGGTCGTCGAGGTCGTCGTCGGGCTGCCGCGCTCCCTGTCCGGCGCGGAGAACCGCGCCGCGGGTCTGGCGCGGGCCTACGCCGGCCGGCTCGCGCGCGTGGTCGCGCCCGTCCCCGTGCGCCTCGTGGACGAGCGGCTGAGCACAGCGGGTGCTCACCGCAGCCTCCACGAGGGCGGCACGAGCGGCCGTCGTCACCGTGCGGTGGTGGACCAGGTCGCCGCAGCGTGGATACTGCAGACCGCGCTGGACCTCGAGCGGGCCTCGGGACGGCCGCCGGGCGAGGCCGTCACGGGCTCCTGAGGTCCGCGCGGGCCGGCAGGAGCAGGGCAGCCTCACCAGCACCAGCACCAGCACCACCAGGACGAGCACGACGACGAGGTCGGTCGGCGCGGGAGGGCGCGGCGCACCGGCGTGGACGCCGAGCGGGAGGCCACGGGCCGACCGCCCGAGGAGGACTCCAGCGTGAGCACCGCACCAGCCCACCGGGGCCGACGATGAGCCCGCGGGACCGGAGCCGTGTGCCCCTCGTGGGCGCCGTGGCCGACCCGACGGCTGCCCCGCCGGCCCGGCCGCACCGCCCGCGACGTCGTCGCCGCGTCGTCGCCGGCGTCGTCCTCCTGCTCGCCCTCGTGCTCGTGGCCGGGGCGGGAGCGGTCGGGTGGAGCTTCGTGCGGCCCCTGCTCGAGCGTGACCCGCCGCCCCAGGACTTCGCCGGCCCCGGCGACGGCGAGGTGCAGGTCCAGGTGGTGCAGGGGGACACGGGCCAGGCCATCGGGCAGACGTTGACCGACGCCGGCGTCGTCGCCAGCGTGGGTGCCTTCGTCGCCGCGACGCAGTCCGAGCCGGCCTCGGACAGCATCCAGCCGGGCACCTACGCCCTGCGCGAGGAGATGAGCGCCGAGGGCGCCCTCGACCTGCTGCTGTCCCCGGAGTCGCGCATCAACCTGCGGGTCCAGCTCGTGGAAGGCCTCTACGCCAGCACGGCGCTCGCGCAGATCGAGGCGGACACGGGCATCTCCGTGGAGGACCTGCAGGCGGCGGCGAGCGACCCGGCGGTGCCGCTGCCGGCCGAGGCGCAGGGCCGCCTCGACGGGTACCTGTTCCCGGCCACGTACACCTTCGAGCCCGACGTCACGGCCGTGGACGTCATCTCGACGATGGTCACCCGCGCCGAGCGGAGCCTCGTCGAGGCAGGGCTGCCGCCGGAGCAGTGGCACCGCACGATGACGCTCGCCAGCCTCGTCGAGGCCGAGGCCTCCCGGGACGAGGACCGCCCACGGGTGGCCCGCGTCATCGAGAACCGCCTGGCCATCGGCATGGCGCTGCAGTTCGACTCGACGGTCAACTTCGCGACGGGCGACACCGGCATCACGACCTCTGACGAGGCCCGCGCGACCGACGACCCCTACAACACCTACGTCTACGCGGGGCTGCCGCCGGGACCGATCAACTCCCCGGGGGAGGCCGCCATCGCGGCCGCGCTCGAGCCCGCGGACGGCCCGTGGCTGTTCTTCGTCACCGTCGACCTGTCGACGGGGGAGACGTTGTTCTCGACGACCTACGAGGAGCACCAGGAGAACGTCCGGCTCTTCCAGGCGTACCTGGCCGAGAACCCGCAGGGCGGCTGAGGTGGGCGCCGAGGGCGCCGCGCGCGAGCGGCGCGCCGGCGTCCTCGGGTCGCCGGTGGCGCACTCGTTGTCGCCGGCCATGCACCGCGCGGCCCACGCGCACCTGGGCCTTCGGGGTTGGACGTACGAGGCGCACGAGGTCACCGAGCCGGGGCTGCCCGGCTTCCTGGCCGGCTGCGGCCCCGAGTGGGCCGGGTTGTCGCTCACCATGCCCCTCAAGCGGGCCGTGCTGCCGCTGCTGGCCGACCTGGACGACGTCGCCGCCACCACGGGCGTCGTCAACACCGTGACCTGGGTCGGCGGGCAGACCCAGACCGGGCAGCCANCGGGCGAGGCGGGGACGGGCGAGGCGGGGACGGGCGAGGCGCGGACGGCTGAGGCGCGGACGGGTGAGGGGGAGCGGCGGCCGGTCGGGGCGAACACCGACGTCGCCGGGATCGAGGCAGCGCTCTCGCCGGTCCTGCCGGCACCGTCGTCGCAGCGTGGGCTCAGCGGCGTCGTGCTGGGCGGCGGGGCCACGGCCGTCTCGGCGGTCGTGGCCCTCGGCCGGCTCGGCTGCTCGCGGGTCCTGGCCCTGGTGCGCGACCCAGCTCGCGCGGCCGCGCTGCCGCGGGTCGGCGCGCGCTGCGGCGTCGAGGTGGTCCTCGCGCCGTGGGCGGAGGCGCCGCGTGCGCTCGCGCAGGCCGACGTCGTCGTCTCGACGGCGCCCTCCGGGGCGGGCGACCGGGTCGCCGAGGCCCTGGCGCCGGGGAGCGCACGGGGGGTGCTGCTGGACGTCGTGTACGACCCCTGGCCGACCGCCCTGGCCGGCGCCTGGGCGGGCCCGGTCGTCGACGGCGCCGAGATGCTCGTCCACCAGGCGGTCTCCCAGGTCGCCCTCATGACAGGGCTCACGCCGTCCGCCGACGTCCTGCGCGAGGCCGCGGCCGCCGAGCGGCGCCGGCGCGCCGGCCTCTGAGCGCGACCGTCGGGGCGAGGGTCAAGGTCACGAGCCGGTGTGCCGATGTCCCTGCTGCCAGCGGGCGCGCTCTCGCCGTCTCCCCGGGGTGACCCAGGCGGACCGGACCCGCGGGGCAGACGTGACGCCACGGTGACATGCGGAAGGGGGCTCGGGTGCGCAGCAGGACGAAGGCGCGGCTGGGGGACCTGCTGGTGGCCGAGGGCGTCGTCACCCCTGACCAGCTCGCCGGGGCGCTGGCGGCGCAGCAGCAGACGCCGCAGCGGCTCGGGCAGGCGCTCGTCAGCACCGGGGCGCTCACCGAGGGCCAGCTGGTCGCGACCCTCGCGGCCCAGGTCGGCCTGACCTTCGTCGACCTCTCCGAGACGCCGGTGGACCCCTCGGCCGTCGCCCGGGTCCCGGCCGCGCTGTGCCGCCGCAGCGGCCTCCTGCCGCTACGGGTGGACGAGGAGCGGCGCCTCGTCGTCGCGATGGCCGACCCCGGCGACGTCGTCGCCATCGACGACCTGCGCAGCATCACGGGCCTCGACGTCCTGCCGGTCGTCGCGACCCGCGACGACGTCCGGGCTGCGGTCGAGCGCTACTGCCGCGCCGACGCGGACCTCGACGACCTCACGACGGCGATCTCGGCCGACGCCGACCCGGTCGAGGACCTCTCGGCGATGACGACGGCGGTCGAGGACGCCCCGATCGTCCGGTACGTCAACCTGCTCATCGACCAGGCGATCACCGACCGCGCGTCCGACATCCACATCGAGCCGGGCGAGCACGACCTGCGGGTGCGCTTCCGCATCGACGGCGTGCTGCACGAGGTCATGCGCTCGCCGCGGTCGGTGCAGTCCGGCGTCATCTCCCGCCTGAAGATCATGGCGGACGTCGACATCGCGGAGCGGCGGCGCCCCCAGGACGGCCGGCTGTCGGTCAACCACCACGGCCGCAAGGTCGACCTGCGGGTGGCGACCTTGCCCACCGTGTGGGGCGAGAAGGTCGTCATGCGGATCCTGGACAACTCGACGGCGTCCCTCGACCTCGCCGACCTCGGCTTCAGCGTCGAGAACCAGGCCCGCTACGCGCAGAGCTACCGCAAGCCCTACGGGATGATGCTCGTCACGGGGCCGACGGGCTCGGGCAAGTCGACGACGCTGTACGCGACTCTCAACGTGGTCAGCCGGCCCGAGATCAACGTCATCACCGTCGAGGACCCGGTCGAGTACCGGCTGCCGGGCATCAACCAGGTGCAGGTCAACGCCAAGGCGGGCCTGACCTTCGCCGGTGCGCTGCGCTCGATCCTGCGCTCGGACCCCGACGTCGTGCTGCTCGGCGAGATCCGCGACAAGGAGACGGCGACGATCGCCGTCGAGGCCGCGCTGACCGGCCACCTGGTGCTCTCGACGCTGCACACCAACGACGCGCCGTCGGCCATCACCCGCCTGACCGAGATGGGGATCGAGCCCTTCCTCGTCGGCTCGGCGCTGGACTGCGTCCTCGCGCAACGCCTCGCGCGCCGGCTGTGCCGCAAGTGCTCGGAGGCCTACCAGCCCGACGAGCAGACGCTCGCCGTCTCGGGGTTCCCGCACCTGCCGGGGGAGGAGCTGCCCGTCCTGCACCGGCCCGTCGGCTGCTCGGCGTGCGCGCGGACCGGCTACAAGGGCCGCCTGGCGCTGCACGAGGTGATGTCGGTGACGGAGAGCATCGAGCGCCTGGCCGTCGCCCACGCCTCGGCCTCCGACATCGCCCGGGTCGCCGTCGCCGAGGGGATGCAGACCCTGCGCGACGACGGCTGGGCCAAGGTCCGCGCCGGCCTCACCTCGCTGGAGGAGATCCTGCGCGTCGTCGCCTGACCCGCCCTCCCCGCGCGGTGGAGGCCGCACGAGGGGAGGTGGGGGCGGGTGGTCAAGCGACGGGGTCCGCCTGCCGATGGCAGGGCCATGCAGCTGGAGCCCCTGGGGGTCGGGGCGTCACCGTCCCCGTCCCCGACGTCCCTCGCCGACATGCCGTCGACGGCCGCCGACGGACCGGCGGTGGGGATGCCCACCCTCCCGCTGGTGCCCGCGCCCCGCGGGGTCGAGGACTCCGAGGAGACCGTGGACGTCGTCGCCGCCCTGACGGCGATGACGGCGGCCGGCGCCTCCGACCTGCACCTGACCGCGGGGGTGCCGCCGACCATCCGCCTGCGGGGTGAGCTGGAGCCGCTGGCGGGGTTCCCGACGTGCACGCGGGAGAGCCTGCAACGCGGGCTCTTCGGCATCCTCGCCCAGAAGCAGCGGGAGCGCTTCGAGGAGCGGATGGAGCTGGACCTCGCCTACACCGTCCCCGGCGTCGGGCGCTTCCGGGTCAACTTCTACCGCCAGCTCGGCAGCGTCGGCGCCGCCTTCCGGGCCATCCCCACCGAGCTGCGCGCCCTGGAGGACCTCGGCGTGCCCCCGGCGGTGGCCACCTTCGCCCACCTGCCCCGCGGGCTCGTGCTCGTGACGGGCCCCACCGGCTCGGGCAAGTCGACGACGCTCGCCTCGATCATCGACCTCGCCAACCGCACCCGGCGCGACCACATCCTCACCGTCGAGGACCCCATCGAGTTCCTGCACCCGCACAAGGAGTGCGTCGTCAACCAGCGTGAGGTGGGGGAGGACACGCGCTCCTTCGGCGACGCGCTCAAGCACGCGCTGCGCCAGGACCCCGACATCATCCTCGTCGGCGAGCTGCGCGACCTGGAGACCATCTCCATCGCCCTGACGGCCGCCGAGACCGGCCACCTGGTCTTCGCGACGCTGCACACCCAGGACGCCGCGCAGACCATCGACCGCGTCATCGACGTCTTCCCCTCCGACCAGCAGGAGCAGATCCGCGTCATGCTCGCCGGCGCCCTGCAGGGCGTCGTCTGCCAGACGCTGTGCAAGCGTGCCGACGGGCGCGGCCGCGCCGTGGCCACCGAGGTGATGATGGCGACGCCGGCCGTCAGGAACCTCATCCGCGAGGGCAAGACCCACCAGATCTACTCGGCGATGCAGGCCGGCGCGCAGCACGGCATGCACACCCTCGACCAGCACCTGGCCGAGCTGGTGCGCGTCGGCGCGATCACCTACGAGCACGCCGTCGAGAAGAGCCACAGCCCGGCCGACGTCGCCCGTCTCTGCGGCCACGCCTGAGCCGCAGCGCCTTCCGGAAGAGGAACGATGGCCGCCGCCACGAAGACCTTCGAGTACCACGTCCGCGACGCCTCCGGCGCGCTCGTCACGGGCACGATGGACGCCGCCAGCGAGGCCGCGCTCGTCGCCCGCCTCAAGGGCATGGGCTACGCCCCGCTGTCGCTCTCGGAGAAGGGCGGTGGCACCGGGCTCAACCGGGAGATCACCCTGCCCGGCAGCGACCGGGTGACGATGAAGGACCTCGCCGTCATGTCGCGGCAGTTCGCGACCATGGTCGGCGCCGGGCTCTCGCTCATCCGCGCCCTCGCCATCCTCGCCGAGCAGAGCCCCTCCAAGGGCCTGCAGAAGGCCCTCACGGACGTGCGCGGGCGCGTCGAGACCGGCGCCTCGCTCTCCGACGGCCTGGCTGCGCACCCGCGCGTCTTCCCCGCGCTGATGGTCAACATGGTGCGCGCCGGCGAGGTCGGCGGGTTCCTCGACACCGTCCTGCTGCAGATCGCCGAGTCCTTCGAGGCCGAGACCAAGCTGCGGGCGAAGATCAAGTCGGCGATGACCTACCCCGTCGTCGTCTTCGTCATGGCGATCCTCGCGGTCGTCGGGATGCTGCTCTTCATCGTCCCGATCTTCACCGGGATGTTCGCCGAGCTCGGGGCCGAGCTGCCGGCGCCGACCAGGGTCCTCGTCGGCCTCAGCGCGGTGCTGCGGACGACGGCGCCCGGGCTGCTCGTGCTCGCCGTCGTCGCGGCCGTGCTGTGGAAGCGCTACGGGCAGCACCGGAAGGTCCGCGAGGTCCTCGACCCGCTCAAGCTCAAGGTGCCCGTCTTCGGCTCGCTGTTCCAGAAGGTCGCCATCAGCCGCTTCACCCGCAACCTCGGGACGATGGTCGCCTCGGGCGTGCCGATCCTGCAGAGCCTGGAGATCGTCGGGCAGGCGGCCGGCAACGTCGTCATCGAGCGGGCGACGGACGACGTCGCCGAGTCCGTCCGCCAAGGACGCTCCATCTCCGCACCGCTCGCGCAGCACGCCGTCTTCCCGTCCATGGTCGTGCAGATGCTCGCCGTGGGCGAGGACACCGGCGCCGTCGACTCGATGCTGCACAAGGTGAGCGACTTCTACGACCAGGAGGTCGAGGCCACCACCGAGGCCCTCACCTCGCTCATCGAGCCGTTGATGATCGCCGTCCTGGGGTCGGTGGTCGGCGCCATGATCGTCGCCCTCTACATGCCCATCTTCACCATCTTCAACGCCATCCAGTGACCCCCATCTGGTTCTTCTCGCCTCGTCCCTGCCGCCTCGTCGCGGTCCGCCGCGGCAGCGGTCGACGGGGGCGTCGTGCGTCCGGGTGACGAATGCGCGGAACGCGTTTGACCACTCAGGCCCTGTTCGTCGACGCCGATGAGAGCAGTGCCACCGAGTCGCGAAGCGCACACCGCGCGCGGGCCCACCGGGCGACTCACCCCACCAGAGCAGGAGATCAGCCCATGCTGGCTCGCATCCGCAAGTCGATCCAGGAGAAGGACGCCGGCTTCACGCTGGTCGAGCTCCTCGTCGTCATGATCATCATCGGCATCCTCGCGGCCATCGCCATCCCGGTGTTCCTGAACCAGCGCCAGAAGGCGGTCGACTCCAGCATCAAGTCCGACCTCCGCAGCGTCGCGCAGGAGGCCGAGTCGGCCTACGTCGACGCCCAGACCTACCCGACCGCGGCGAACTACACGGCCGCGGGAACCTCGGCGAGCGCGAGCGTCCTCACGGGTGCCCGCACGTCGACCGGCAACCTCATCGAGTACAAGAACACCAGTGGCACGGGGACCGGGAGCTACTGCCTCCGCGGCTCCAACCCTCGCGCCTCCGCGAGTGGCGGAACGGCTGGCTTCTTCTGGTACTCCAGCGCAACCGGCGGGATCATCGCCGGCGCGGCGACGGCGACGGCGCCCCCCGGCTGCTGACCCACCCCGAAGACACGACGGGCATCGCACCGTCGACCGCCCGGACGAGAGCTGGAGCCCCCCTCATGCACCCGACACGCAGCCGCACCGCGGCGTCGGGTGGTGAGGGGGGCTTCACGCTCGTCGAGGTCCTCGTGGCGATGACGCTGCTCGTCGCCCTCGGGGCCTCGTTCATCACGTTCTTCGTGCGCTCCGCCGGGCTGTCGCAGAGCCTCCAGCGCAAGCAGGCGGCGGTCGCGCTGGCCGACCAGGCCCTGGAGCTCACGCGCTCGGTGACCGCCGCGGCCCCCACCGCCTCGGGCAGCCCGGTCGTGCGGGGGCGCTCGGGCGCGGCCGTCGACGCGCAGTGGGCGTCGGCCCCCTCGGACGTCGCGGCGCTGCTGGCGACGACGTCCCCGCTCTCGGACCCGCTCGCGACGTCGGCGTCGGTGCCCGTGGTCCCCCTGACCAGCAGCGCCACGGTGAGCGGGCAGCCCTACACCGTCGACCAGTACGTCGGGACCTGCCGGCGGGCGACGACGGCCGCCGCGGCGTGCACCGCCGCCAGCACCGGCCCCGTGGCCCTGCGCGTCGTCGTCGCCGTCTCGTGGTCCGCGGGGGAGGGCACCAGCTGCAGCGGCTCCCCGTGCCGGTTCGTCGCCGCGACCCTCATCGACCCCAGCACCGCCCCGCAGTTCATGGTCAACGGCGGCTCGATCGGCGGGCAGCTCGGCGTCGCCAGGGCCGACACGGCCACCGTGAAGGCCGGCAGCGCCACCCAGATCAACGTCAAGAGCAACGACGCGGGCACGCTGGACCCCGACCGCCCCGTCTCCGACCTGACGCCGTCGACCGGCTTCAAGGGCGCGGTGGCGCTGGCCGGCACCAGCGTCGGCGCGGTCACCTACACCGCCCCGACCGCGGCGGCCCTCTCCGGCGTCACCGGCTGGTCCGCCGGCAACCCCTACGAGGAGACCTTCACCTACGTCCTCACCGACTCCCGGCTGCGCACGAGCAGCGCCACCGTGACGATCGAGGTCGTCCCGTGAGCACGCCCCGCCACCGGCGGCACCGGGGCCCCGACGTCGCCGGGCCGCGGGACGGCGGCTTCACGCTCGTCGAGCTCCTCGTCGCGATGTCGCTGTTCGGCCTGCTGTGCGCCCTCGTCATGGGCGTCGTCGTCGGCATGAGCCGCGAGACCGTGACGGCGCAGAACTCGGCCGACAACGCCACCGACCTGCGTCGGGTGTACACGCTGCTCGACCGTCAGGTCCGCGGGGCGCAGGCGCTCAACCCCGCGACGGCGGCGGGTGGCCGGTGGTACCTGGAGATGCGGCTGTCCCCCAGCGCCGCCGGCGGGACGACCAGCTGCGCGCAGTGGCGGCTCGCCGCCGACGGCACCCTCGCCTACCGCACCTTCGCCTCGTCCGCCACGGCCGCCGTCGCAGCCGCCGCACCGTGGACCGCCGTCGCGACCGACCTGGAGGTCCCCGGCTCCGGGGACGCCCCGCCTTTCCTCATGCGACCCGCCGACACCGTGCACGGCAGCCAGCGCCTGGAGGTCCGGCTCACCGCCCAGCGCGGCACCACGCGAAGCGCTGGCCTGGAGACCACCCTGGTGGCCCGCGGGACGACGAGCAGCACCTCCACGAACGCGATGACGACGGCGAGCCAGACGTGCACCCAGGGAGGTCGGCCATGACGACGAGCCACAGCCGGTCGGTGCTCGCCCGCCTCGCGCCGGCGACGGCGTCGGTGCGCGCGGCGGGCGGGGGCACCGACGCGGGGGCCGCCATGGTCCTCGTCCTCGTCGTCATGCTGCTCGGGGCCTCGCTCGCCGTGCTCGCGCTGGCCGCCGTGACCCAGCAGGTGCGCCCGACCCTGGTCGAGCGCAAGTACGTCCGGGCCCTGCACGCCTCCGACTCCGGGCTGCAGGTTGCCCTCGGCCAGATCCAGGGCGCCACCCAGGCCGACCCGCTCGTGCCGGGCGCCGTCATCGGCGACCGTGCCCAGCTGCCCTGCCAGGTCGGCGACCAGCGGCTGACCGGCGCCGTCGGGGGCGAGCCGGGGGACCTGACCTACAGCGTCCGGATCCGCTACTACGCCCAGGACCCGGGTCCCCAGACCGCGACCTGGCGCGACAGCGCGGCCAACGTCATGACGTGCCCGCTCACGGCCCAGCCAGGGTACGCGCTGCTGCAGTCCACCGGCGACAGCGCGAGCGGCGCGGTCGGCGCCTCGGTGGCCGACCGCACGACCGAGGTCGTCTACCGCTTCCGCACCGACACGACCAACGCCGCGGGCGGCACCATCTCCTCGGGGTCCCTGTGCTGGGACGCCGGGGCCTCACCGTCCGCCAGCTCCACGATCCGGCTCAAGACCTGCGTGAGCAACGCCGCGCAGCAGCAGTTCTGGTGGCGCGACGACAACACCATCGTCCTGGCCTCCAGCGTCGGCGGCACCCCCCTGTGCGTCACCGCCGACCGGCCCGGCAACTCGACGACGAGCACCCAGCCGGCCTCGCTCGCCGAGTGCGACGGGCTGCTGCACCAGTCCTGGGGCGTCGACGACGGCGCCGGGCTCTACGGCTACCCGTCGGGGACCTCGGGCGGGTGGCGCCTGTGCGGCGGCTCCGGCGTCGTCTTCGCCCAGTCCGGGTGCTCGACCGTCTTCACCTACGCCCAGTCCGTGGGCACCGGCCGGGCCGGCAGCGTGTCGGCCAGCCAGCCGGGCCGGGTCATCCACTGGGTCAACTACCAGGTCTTCGGGCGGTGCCTGGACGTCAACAGCTGGAGCATCGCCAACGACCTGATCCTCTACCCCTGCAAGCAGGACCCGCTCAAGGCCGGGCTGCGGTGGAACCAGGGCTGGTACTACGGCATCCCCGACGCCGACGGGCGCTCGGAGATCTCGACCTACGCCGGCAAGGTCAACGAGGACTACTCGGTCGCCGCCGCCCGGGCCGGCGTGCCGCGCGTCTGCCTCAGCGGGGCCTTCGCCACCGGGACCGCGCTGCGCCTGCTGCCCTGCACCGGCGGGGTGGAGCAGCGCGTGGTCGTCAACCGGGAGGTGACGGTCGACGGGGCCGTCGACTACGGCCGCAGCTACACCATCGTCGACTCGACGGGCCGCTGCCTCGACAGCGGCCCGGCGACCGCCGCCAGCCCCGGCAACCTCGGCACGAAGGGCCTCTCGTCGGTCCGGTGGAGCCTGTGCTCCGGCGCGGCGAGCCAGAAGTGGAACGCCCCGCCCACCTTCACCTCCGCGACGCAGTCGGACTTCCGCGAGGACTCATGACGGCCCTCGTCGTCGCCTGCGCCGTCCTCGGCCTCCTCGTCGGCTCCTTCCTCAACGTCGTCGTGCACCGGGTGCCGGCGGGGGAGTCGGTGGTCTCCCCGCCGAGCGCCTGCCCGCGGTGCGGGCACCGGCTGCGGGCCCGCGACAACGTGCCCGTCGTCTCGTGGCTGCTCCTGCGAGGGCGCTGCCGAGACTGCCGGGCGCCGATCAGCGCGCGGTACCCGCTGCTCGAGCTGGCGACGGCGGCGCTGCTCGCCCTGACGGCGCTGGCCCTCGGCCCGGTCCCGGAGCTGCCGGCCTTCCTGTACCTCGCCTGCGTCGCCGTGGCGCTCGCCGTCATCGACGTCGAGCACCACCGGCTGCCCGACCGCATCGTCCTGCCCTCCTACGTCGTCGGTGCCGTCCTCCTGCTCGGAGTCGCTGCGCTGCAGGCGGACTGGTGGGCTGCGCTCCGGACGGGCGTCGGCCTGGCCGCCCTGTGGCTCCTCTACTTCGCGCTCGCCGTCGCCAGGCCGGGCGGCATGGGCTTCGGCGACGTGAAGCTGGCCGGGCTGCTCGGCATGCACCTGGGCTACCTCGGCTGGGCCCCGCTCGTCGTCGGGGCCTTCGCCGCCTTCCTCCTCGGCGGGCTCGTCGGCGTCGCGCTGCTCGCCGTCCGGAGGGTCGGGCGGCGCAGCGCGATCCCCTTCGGCCCCTTCATGCTGGTCGGCGCCGCCGTCGGCGTGGTGGCCGGCCCGCAGCTGTCGTCGGCCTACCTCGGACTGGTCGGCCTGGGCTGACAGTCCGTCGGGCTGGTGCCCGGGCCGGGCTGACGGCCGGGGCTGGGGCAGCTCCGCCGCGGCGGCTCAAGAGGCGGTCCGGCCTGCCGATGACAGCCGGGACGGCACCCGGCCGTCGCGGCGCCCCGGAGGCGCCGGGATCGAGGAGGTCTCGTGCCCCGCACATGCGTCGGCCTGGACATCGGCACCTCGGGCGTCCGCGCCGCGGAGGTGGCCAGCACCCGGTCCGGAGCGGCCCTCACGCGCTTCGCGTCCGTGGCCCTGCCCTACGGCGCGGTGCGGGACGGCGACGTCCTCGACGGGCCGGTCGTCACCGCCGCGCTCAAGGAGCTGTGGTCGACGGGTCGCTTCCGCAGCAAGCGGGTGGTCATCGGGGTCGCCTCCCAGCGTGTCGTCGTCCGCAGCGTCGACCTGCCGAAGATGCCCGCCGCCGACCTGAGGAAGGCGCTGCCCTTCCAGGTGGCCGACGTCCTGCCCATGCCCGTCGACCAGGCGGTGCTGGACTTCCTCCCGGTCGAGGAGCGCACGCACGAGGGGCAGACCACCATCCGCGGCCTGCTCGTCGCGGCCGCCGAGGACTCCGTCCTCGCACGGGTCGAGGCGGTGCGCGCCGCCGGCCTCCGGGTGACCGGCGTCGACCTCGTGTCCTTCGCGCTGCTGCGCTCGGTGGCCAGCCCGGCCGGCAGCCGGGACGGCGCCGAGGCCGTCGTCGACGTCGGTGCCCGCGTGACCAACGTCGCCGTCCACGCCGGCGGCTGCGCCCGCTTCGTCCGCGTGCTGCTCGGCGGCGGCGACCGCGTCGTCGACGAGCTCGTCGCCTCCGGCCTCGACGGCGACGACGCCCGGCGGCTGCTGCGCGACGAGGGCGTCGACGTCGAGTCCCGCCTCTCCGGCGGGGACGCGCGCTCGGCCGCCGTCGTCACCCGCGCCGCCGAGCGGCTCGCCGAGGGCGTGCGCGACTCGCTCGACTACTACTCCGCCACGCAGGGCGGCGACCCGCTGCGCTCGGTCGTCCTCGTCGGGGGGACGGCGCTCGTGCCCGGCTTCGCCGACCTCCTCTCCGAGGTCGTCGGCCTCCCGGTCCGGCGGGGGGACGCCCTGTCGCGGCTCGTGCCCGGCCGCACGGCCCTGACCGACGAGGTCGCCGCCGAGGTGGCCACCCTCGGCGGCGTCCCCGTCGGGCTCGCCCTGGCGGGTGCGGCATGAGCTTCAGCAGCCCCTTCGGCTCGGCGGCCCCCGGCGGCGCCGGCGGTGGCGTGCTCCCCGGCCCGCGTCGGGGCGAGAGCGCCGACGTCGAGACGGTCGTGCTCGGCGGCGTGCCCCGCGTCGACCTGCTGCCCGCCTCCGTGGCCGCCGGCGACCGCTTCCGGCGCCTGCAGGTCGGGCTCGGCGCGGCCCTCGGGGTCCTCCTGCTGGGCGCTGCGGGCGTGACCCTCCTCGCCGGCACCCAGGTGGGTGCGGCGCAGGAGCAGCTCACCGAGGAGCAGGGCCGCACGGCCGCGCTGCAGGCGGAGATGGACCAGTACGCCGAGGTGCCGCTGCTGCGCTCGACGCAGGAGACCGTGGGGGGCGTCCGCGACGCGGCCCTGGCCGACGACGTGCTCTGGTACCGCTACTCCGCCCGCCTCGCCAACACGCTGCCCACCGACCTGCGCCTGACGACGCTCGCCATGGCGCTGGCCGACGCCACCGCCGCGAGCGGCGCGACGAGCGCCGCCGCGGCCACCACGACGACGGACGGCTCGGGCGCCGAGCCGGCGACGATCGGCACGATGACCCTCTCCCTCGAGGGCCGCGTCGTCCCCGACAGCGCGGACCTGCTCGACGTCCTCGCGCAGGTGCCCGGGCTCGCCGACCCCTGGACCGACAGCACGACGGCCGGCGGCGACACCGGCGGGACGACGGTGCAGGCGCACGTCGACGTGACGGACGAGGCGCTCTCGCAGCGGTACTCGACGGTCCCCACCACGACGACGACCACCGCGGCGACGACCGACGGGGACGAGGGCTGAGATGAGGCTCACCCGGACCACCGCCTGGGTCGGTGGTGCTGCGCTGCTGGCGCTCGTGCTCGCCGCGGCCACCTGGCTGCTGCTCGTGAGCCCCCGCCTGGACGAGGCGGCGTCCCTGCGCGAGCAGACCGCCTCCACCGCCACGAGCAACGCCGCGCTGCAGACGCAGGTGCGCCAGCTCGAGTTGCAGCTCGGCGACGTCCCGACGACCCGGGCCGAGGTCGCCGCGCTGCGCCAGCAGGTGCCGCCCGAGGCGGACCTGCCCGGTCTCCTGCGGCAGATGTCGGCGCTGGCCGAGCGCGCCGGGGCCCAGCTCACCGGCGTCACGCCCACCGAGGCGACGGCCACCCCCGCCGAGGCCACGGCCACCCCCGCCGCGACCACGGACCCCGCCGCCACGGACGGCACGCAGGAGGCGCAGACCGACGGCGGCGAGGCGGCGAGCGACGAGCCGGCCGACGCCGCGACCGCCACGCCCACCGCCGCAGCCTCCACCGGCCCCGTGGTCGAGGTGGTGCCGGTGACCATCACGGCGGAGGGCTCCTTCCTCCAGGTGCAGGAGCTGCTCCGGCTGCTGCAGACCGAGATGCCCCGCGCCCTCCTCGTGCGGGCGGTGACGTTGACCGGTGGCGACGGCGGCACGCTGCAGATGTCGCTGACCGCCGAGGTCCTCTCCCTCCCCACCACCGACGCCGAGCGCCAGATCGAGGCCCTGCGGGCGGCCGGCGAGGCAGCCCCCGAGACGGGCACCCAGACGGGTGCCGGCACGCCGACCGCCTCTCCCGCACCGCTGGACGCCGTCGGTGCCGCCTACGACCCCGCGGACCCGACCACCAGCACCAGCACCGGCAGCGGCAGCGGCAGCGGCAGCGAGGGCACCACCAGCGACGACAGCGACGGGGACCAGCCGTGAGCACGCACGACGACCAGCCGACGGACGCCCGGTCCACCTCCGACCCCTCGGCGGCAGCGGCCCCTCGGGCGGGGACCTCCGGGGCGGCGAGCTCGGGGTCGGTGACGTCGGGGTCGGTGCTGTCGGGGGCGCCCCTCGTGCCACCGGGGCTCTTCGCGGCCCCCTTCGCCCCGGTACCGCCCGCCGGCCCTGTCCCGGTGCCGGGCGTGACCCCCGGGCCGGTCGCCGCCCCCGGGGTCGCGGGCGGGCTCCCGACCATCCCCGTCGTCGCCGGACCCGCGACCGCGTCCGCCCGCCCGGCGACGCCCGGGGCTGCCCGGCTCGTCGCGGCGGCCACCGCCGCGACGCCACCCGGCCCCGCGCCGACCGCGGTGCTCCCGGAGCCGGGTGTCCCGGCGCCGAGGCCCGTGCCTCCCGGCCTGGCGCCCGCCCCGAGGCCCTCCGCGACCCCGCCCGCCGTCGCCGTGCCGGCCGTGCCGTCCGCGCCGTCCGCGCCGTCCGCGCCGTCCGCGCCGGCATCGTCTGGGCTCGTCTCCTCTCGGCCCGCGGAGAGCGTCGCCACCCCCAGCACCCTGGGCGCCAGCACCCTGGGCGCCGTCGGTGCCGCGCTGCCGGGGCCCCGCACCGCCTCGACCCCGCCTGCGGCCCCCGGACGCGTCGTCGCGACGGCGGCACCGGAGGTGGCGCCGTCCTCCCGCCGCCGCCTGCTGCTCCTCGCCGGAGGCGGCGTCGCGGCGCTGGCTCTCGTGGGGGGGTACCTGCTGCTCGCCTCCCCAGCGCCGGAGGAGGAGGGGAGCGTCGTCGCGGCCGCCCCGGCGACGGCGGCGGAGACGGCCGACGGCGGCACGCCCGAGCCGGCCCTGGCCGAGGAGGCCGTCAGCCGCGACCCCTTCGCCGAGACATCGGCCGACCCCAGCTCGTCGAGCACCGACAGCGCGACCGCCGGCACCACGACCGCCGGCACCACGACCACCGGCACCACGACCACCGGGACCGCTGGCACCACGACCGGCGAGCCCGTCGCGGGCGGCCTGCAGGTGACGTGGACGGAGGTCCGCGACGGCGGCTGGTACGTCTTCACCCTCGTCGACGGCACCGAGGGCACGACCGTCGCCGCCACGGCAGGCAGCCCGCTCGGCACCGAGAGCCCCGAGGCCGACGTCGTCTTCACCGGTGGCGGCACGGCCACCGACGGGGCCGGCGGCACCGTCGAGACCGCCGCCGTCCGCAGCGGCACCGACGTGCTGCAGCTCGTCAGGGGCGAGACCGTCACCATCCCCTGACCCGACGTCGCGCTGGCTCTGCCGGCTGCGCCGGGGCTGCCGCGACGACCCGCCGCGGCCGGGTGGGAGGATCACGCCCGTGCTCAGGTGGCTGACGGCAGGGGAGTCCCACGGTCCGGCGCTGGTCGGCGTCCTCGAGGGGGTGCCGGCGGGGGTCGCGCTGACGACGGCCGACATCCAGGCCGCGCTGGCCCGTCGCCGTCTGGGCCACGGCCGGGGCGCACGGATGTCCTTCGAGGCGGACGCGGTCACCGTCCTCGGCGGCGTGCGCCACGGCCTCACCCAGGGCGGGCCCGTCGCCGTCCAGATCGCCAACAGCGAGTGGCCCAAGTGGCAGACCGTCATGGCCAGCGACCCGGTCGACCCCGAGGTGCTCGCGGCCCAGAAGCGCGGGGCCGCGCTGACCCGGCCGCGACCCGGGCACGCCGACCTCGTGGGCATGCAGAAGTACGGCTTCGACGAGGCCCGGCCCGTCCTCGAGCGCGCCAGCGCGCGGGAGACCGCGGCGCGGGTCGCGCTCGGCACCGTGGCCGCCGCGCTGTGCGAGCAGGCCGCGGGCATCCGCCTCGTCAGCCACACCGTGGCCATCGGCACCGCCGGCTCGGCCGACGACGCCCCGCTGCCCGGGCCGGACGACGTGGCGGCGCTCGACGCCGACCCGGTGCGCAGCCTCGACCCGGCAGGGTCGGCGGCGATGGTCGCGGAGGTCGACGCGGCCCACAAGGACGGCGACACCCTCGGCGGCGTCGTCGAGGTGCTCGCCTACGGCCTGCCCCCCGGGCTCGGCAGCCACGTGCACTGGGACCGGCGCCTGGACTCGCGGCTGGCCGCGGCTCTCATGGGCATCCAGGCGATCAAGGGCGTGGAGGTCGGCGACGGCTTCCGCACCGCCGCCCGGCGCGGCTCGGCCGCCCACGACGAGATCGAGCGGGGCGAGGGCGGCCGGCTGCGGCGGCGCACCGGCCGCGCCGGTGGCACCGAGGGCGGCATGAGCACCGGCGACGTCCTGCGGGTGCGCGCGGCGATGAAGCCCATCGCGACCGTCCCGCGGGCGCTCGCGACCGTCGACGTCGCGACCGGCGAGGCCACCAGGGCCCACCACCAGCGCTCGGACGTCTGCGCGGTGCCGGCCGCCGGCGTCGTCGCCGAGGCCATGACGGCGCTCGTGGTCGCCGAGGCGCTCGTGGAGAAGTTCGGCGGCGACTCCGTGGCCGAGACACGCCGGAACGTGCGCTCCTACCTCGACGGGCTCCCCGACTCCCTGCGCAGCGAGCAGACCACGGGCTGAGGCCGCGCACGGGCCGACCCGGGCGGCGCGTGGGGCCGCGAGGTGCCGCTCAAGGCGGCGCCGGGTCCTGCCGAAACGGGCCGGGGGTGGTCGACCGTGCCGCCCCCTGGAGGCACGCCATGACCAGACCGTCGTCGCCCGCCAGCGCCCCCGCGGGCGGGCCGGCGCCCTCGTCGCCGCGCCTGCCGTCGCCGCGGACGCCGACGGAGCCCGATGCGTCCACAGTCCTCAGGACGGCCGAGCCGGCAGCCGCCCCCGCGACAGACGGCCGATGCTCCTCTGCTGCCTCGAGCCTCGCCCCGCCTCCTGACCCGCTAGCGCCCGTCCGTGGCTCGACCCAGCTCGGTCGGCGTGGTGCGGGGCTCCCCGTGGCCCTCCTCGTGGCCCTGCCGCCCTCCGCCGTCCTGGCGGGGGCGCTGCTGCTTGAGACGGCGGGGCTCTCCTCACCACTCGGCGTGCTCATGGGGAGCGCGGGGACGGCGGGTGCCGACGGCCTCGTCGTCGCGGTGCTGCTGCGCGCCGGGGTCCTGGGGCTGCTCGTCGTCGTCGCACTCGGTCTTCGCGGTGCCCTGCTCACCCGTCGAGGAGGGAGGGCCGCGTCGGCGGTGGCGGTCGTGGTCTGCGCGCCGGTCGGGGGTGTGCTGCTCGTCGAGCCGCGGCTCGGGGTCGGGCTGACCGTCGTGGTCGGCGTGACGACCGGGCTGCTGGGGCGGGCCACCGCCCGCCGACGGCGAGCAGACGTGCGGGCCGCCCGCGCGCTCCGGACGTGCGCTGCGGCGCTGGCCGTGGCCGCCGGGGTGACCGTGGCCGCGTTGGTCCTCGGTGTCCTCGTCGTGGCGCTCGGTCAAGGCGGCCCCGAGCTGCTGCGCGGAGCCGGCCTCGCCGCGGCGCCGGCACTGCTGCTCGCCGCGGCGCTCACCCGTGGACGGCTGCGGACGCTGCTCTGCGTGCTGGCGGGCCTCGGCGGGCTGGTCGCCCTCGCCCTCTGAGCCGCCCCGGGGCAGCCGTCACGGCCACCGCGGAGCCGCCACCCGTCGGGTGGCTGCCACGGCGGACGGCCGCCGGTGGCGGGAGCACCCGCCGGCGGCTCAGCCCGGGGGCGCCTGCGCAGTGGCCGCGAGGACCTCGTCGGCGACCTCGGAGGGTGAGCGGCCCCCCGTGGCGACGGACAGGGTGGCGACACGCGCGAAGCCGGGGAGCCGGCGGGCGTGCACGTCGGCGAGGTCGGGGCGCGCGAGCATCGGCCGCCCGGTGTCCGCGCCGACGCGGGCCCGGGCCTCCGCGAGCTCGACGTCGAGCAGCACGACCGAGCTCTCCGGGCGCGTCCTGGGCAGCGCGGCCAGGGCCTCCTGCGTCCCGGGGTGCTCCACGGCTCCACCGCCCAGGGCCACCACGGCGTCCTGGCCGACCAGGAGGCCCAGTACCGTCTCGTGCTCCAGCGCGCGGAAGGCCGGCTCGCCGTCGGCGGCGAAGACGTCCGCGACGCTGCGTCCGACGCGGGCGACGAGCACCTCGTCCGCGTCGCGGAAGGGCAGGCCGAGACGCCGCGCCAGCAGCCGGCCGACCGTCGTCTTGCCGGCGCCGAGGAAGCCGACGAGGACGATCACTCGTCGGCGGCCGGGCCGTCGGGCGAGGCGCCGGTCCTGCCCTGAGAACCGGTGGGGGCAGGGGCGGCCGTCGTCTCGGTCAGCCAGGTGAGTGCCGCGTGGTAGCCGCCGGGGCCGAGGCCAGCCACGACGCCCGTCGCCACCGCGCTGACGAGGCTGGTGCGCCGGAAGTCCTCCCGGGCATGGACGTTGGACAGGTGCACCTCGACCAGCGGGGCGGTGAGCATGGCGCAGGCGTCCCGCAGGGCCACCGACGTGTGGCTCCAGCCGGCGGGGTTGAGGACCACGGCTGCCGCGGTGTCGGCGGCCTCGTGCAGCCAGCCGAGCATCTCGTGCTCCGCGTCGGTCTGCCGGACCTCGACGTCCAGCCCGAGCACCGACCCGCGCTCGCGCAACGAGGCGGCGAGCTGCTCGTGCGTGGTCGAGCCGTAGACCTCGGGCTCCCGTCGGCCCAGACGGCCGAGGTTCGGGCCGTTCAGCACGAGCACACGCACGGGGTCCTCCGGTCTCCAGTGGTCGGGTCAGACGATGCTCCCACGGATGGTGGGAGCAGACGGGGAGGACTTGGACGTGTGAGCGCAGCGTCACCGCAGGTCGGAGGAGCGCCCGTGCCCTGGCCGCCCACGTCTTCCTCCCCGTGTGCTGCCTGACCTCTCGTCGGCGAGGGAGACGAGCGTGCGTACGGCGACGGCGACCTCGTCCGGACGACCTACCACCTGCTCCCAGGTGAAGCGGAGCACGCAGAAGCCGGCGACGACGAGGGCGTCGTACCGCTCGCAGTCGCGGACGAGCGCGGCACGCGACCCGTGCCAGCGGAAGCTGTCGGCTTCCAGCGCGATCCGCCGGCCGAGGTCCAGGAGGTCGGGTCGTACGAGACCGTGCCCAGGAAGGCGCAGGCTCACCTGAGGGACGAAGTCACCGGCTCCGCACAGCATGACGACGGCTCGCAGCGCCGACTCGAAGGGGTTGTCGCTGCGTGCGTCTGCCGCCCGGGCGACCCGGAGGGCGGCGCTGCTGCCAGGCCCCCTCAGCCCTGCCGCCTCCGCGCGGAGATCCCCGGGGTCGACGAGCCCGAGCCGGAGGAACCCGTCCGCGATGCCGAGGGCCTCGCCGAAGGGCAGCGTGCGCGCGCAGTCGAGCACCGTCCGGACAGGAGCCGTCACCGGCCCGGCGACATCTCCGCCGCAGAGATCGGCGTAGTGCAGCAAGACGCCGGGGACCGGTCTGCGGTGGGCGTGGCGGGGGACCGTGACGGAGACCTTCGTAGGCCGGCGGAGCGTCTCGACCATCCACAGCTGGGCGGCGCTCACGTGCGAGACCGTGCCGTGCACCGACGCAGCCGCCAGCACCGCCGGGGCTGTCCCAGCCAGCCCCAGCACGCCGCGTGCGACACGGACGACCTCGCCGCCCGCGACCGCCCGTTCCACGGTCGCGCGACCCGCCACCTGGACGAGCGCACCCCAGCCGGCGACGCCTCCTCGGCGCGCCAGCTCCTCCATGATCTGCCCGGTCCCTGTCACCTCGCGAGCCTCGCGGGCGGCCGTCGTCCCTGCTGCGCTCGTCCACAGGAGCGCAGCCAGAGCACACGGGGAGGAAGTCCGCGCCTCCGGTGAGCGTCGTCGCAGGTCAGCCGTGTGCTGCTGCGGCGACGTCGGCGTAGGTCCTCCCCGTCTGCAGGGCCCCGTCTGCAGGGCCACGTCTGCAGGGGCCCGTCTGCAGGGGCGGAGCACCCCCGGCCATAAGGTCGGCGGGTGGGCGAGCAGAGCGTGACGACGAGGATCGGCGTGGCGGGCGAGGCGCCCTACGAGGTCCTCGTCGGCCGGGGCCTGCTGGGCGAGCTGCCCGGGATGCTCGGCGAAGGAGTGCGCAAGGTCCTCGTGGTGCACCCGCGGGCGCTGCGGGCCACGGGGGAGGCCGTCCGGGAGGACCTCGTCGCCGCCGGGTACGAGGCCGTCGCCGCCGAGGTGCCCGACGACGAGGACGCCAAGTCGGCGCAGGTGGCCGCCTTCTGCTGGGGCGTCCTCGGGCAGTCCTCCTTCACCCGCGGCGACGCGGTCGTCGCGGTGGGCGGGGGCACCGTCACCGACCTGGCCGGCTTCGTCGCCGCGACGTGGCTGCGCGGGGTGAGGGTCGTCCACGTCCCGACGACGCTGCTGGCCATGGTCGACGCCGCGGTCGGCGGCAAGACCGGCATCAACACCGCCGAGGGCAAGAACCTCGTGGGCGCCTTCCACCCACCGGCGGGGGTGCTCTGCGACCTCGCCACCCTGGAGTCGCTGCCGCCGAACGACCTGCTCGCGGGGATGGCCGAGGTGGTCAAGTGCGGCTTCGTCGCCGACCCCGGCATCCTCGACCTCGTCGAGGGCGACCCGGCGGCCGTGCGCGACCCCGCCTCGCCGCTCGTGCGCGAGCTCGTGGAGCGGGCGGTGGCCGTCAAGGCCGACGTCGTGGGGCGCGACCTGCGCGACACCGGGGACCGGGAGGTCCTGAACTACGGCCACACCCTCGGGCACGCCATCGAGCTCACCGAGCGGTTCTCCTGGCGCCACGGCGCCGCCGTGAGCGTCGGCATGGTCTTCGCGGCCGAGCTGGCCTCCCTCGCCGGCCGTCTCGACCGCTCGGTGGTCGACCGGCACCGCGAGGTGCTCGGTGCCCTGGGCCTGCCGCTGGACTACCGCGGCGACCGCTGGCCCCAGCTGCTGCAGGCCATGGGGCGGGACAAGAAGACCCGCGGCGACCGGCTGCGCTTCGTCGTCCTCGACGACGTCGCCCGCCCGACCCGGCTGGAGGGGCCCGACCCCTCCCTGCTCGCCGCGGCCTACGCGAGCATCAGCCGCGACTGAGCAGCGGCGGCCGGGCCGGGCGCGCGCCACCCGGTGGTGCTCCCTCCCCGGCCGTGCGAGCGTCGCCTCATGAGCCACGCAACCGCCAGCCCCACGCCGACCGCCGACTCCGGGCGGATCTCGCCGACGGGGTACGCGCACGTGCGGGTCACAGTCACCGACATCGCCCGGTCCCGGGCCTTCTACGACGCCGTCTTCGGCTGGGACGTCGCCTTCGAGGTGCCCGCGGACGCCGACGACGCCACGCGCGAGCAGCTGGGCTTCCTCTACGGCGGGGTCATCTACTCCTTCGCCGGCGGGCTCTTCGGCCTGCGGCCCGTGGCGCCGGGCGACGACGCCTTCGACCCGGACCGGGTCGGCCTGGACCACGTGTCCTTCACCGTGAGCCGGCGCTCGGAGCTGGACGCCGCGGCCGAGCAGCTGGACCGGCTCGGGGTCGAGCACGAGCCCGTCAAGGACGCCGGCGGCTACGCCATCCTCGAGCTCAAGGACCCCGACGGCATCGCCCTCGAGCTCACCGCGCTCACCGGGTGAGCCCGTCCTCCCGGGCAGGGCCGCCGCGGAGGACGGCGGCGACGGCCAGGGTGGCTCCGTCGCGGCGGTAGCCTGAGGAGATCCCCGGTACTCGGCGCGCTCCGGCGCGCCCCGGCCCGGGTGCCGGACCTGGGCCTCGCCCCGGGTCGCCGGCCGACCAACGCCCTCGACGGACGGACACCTGTGGCCTCGACCAACGACCTCAAGAACGGCACCGTGCTCAACCTGGACGGCCAGCTGTGGTCCGTCGTGGAGTTCCAGCACGTCAAGCCCGGCAAGGGCGGCGCCTTCGTCCGCACCAAGGTCAAGAACGTGCTGTCCGGCAAGGTCGTCGACCGCACCTTCAACGCCGGCGCCAAGGTCGAGACGGCGACCGTCGACCGCCGCGACATGCAGTACCTCTACCGCGACGGCGCGGACTTCGTCTTCATGGACGGGGACACCTTCGACCAGGTCCTCGTCCCCGAGGCCACCGTGGGCGAGGCCGCCAACTTCATGCTGGAGGGCTCGCAGGCGCAGGTGGCGCTGCACGAGGGCACGCCGCTGTACGTCGAGCTGCCGCCCTCGGTCGTGCTGGAGATCACCTACACCGAGCCGGGCCTGCAGGGCGACCGGTCCACGGGCGGCACGAAGCCGGCGACGGTGGAGACCGGCTACCAGATCGCCGTGCCGCTATTCCTGGAGACCGGCACCAGGGTCAAGGTCGACACCCGCTCGGGCGACTACCTGGGCCGCGTCAGCTGACGTGGCCGCACGCAGCAAGGCCCGCAAGCGGGCCCTGGACGTCCTCTTCGAGGCCGAGCAGCGCGCCATGGCGCCCCTGGACCTGCTCGCGCAGCGGATGGCCTCGACCAACCCCTCCGACCCCGGTGCGACGCCGATGCCGCAGTACGCGGCGGACCTGGTCGAGCTGGTCGTCGAGCACCTGCCGCGCATCGACGAGCTCCTGGCCACCTACTCCCAGGGCTGGACGGTCGAGCGCATGCCCGACGTCGACCGGTGCGTCCTGCGGCTCGGGACCGCAGAGCTGCTGTGGGGCGACGTGCCCGAGGCGGTCGCCGTCGACGAGGCCGTCGAGCTCGCCCGCACCCTGTCCACCGACGAGTCGCCGGTCTTCGTCAACGGCGTCCTCGGCCGGCTGCTCGGCATGAAGCCCGCGCTCATCGCCTGAGCCCCGAGACCGGCGGCGCCCCACCGGGTCGCCCGGACCGGTGCTGCCGCCCGTCGGCGGGCGGCAGCACCGTGGTCCTCAGAGGTCCGGGAGCGCGACCGCGCGCCGGGCCTCCTCGTCCAGGACCCGCCAGCCGATGAGGCGCTCGGTGAGCGCCGAGGGCGACAGGTCGAAGATGACGGCGAGCGAGCGCAGGTCGTCCACGCGGATCGGCATCTCGTCGGACTGCTCGTCCCCGCGGGCCTCGCGGATGTCGGCGAGGTAGCGCAGCAGCGGCCCCGACTGCTCCTGCGGCACCTGGCGGAGCCGCTCGAGGTCCAGCACCAGGCGCGGCGGCGGCAGCGCCGTCTCACCCGGTGTCGTCTCCGGCAGGAGCGCCGTGACCGGGACGTCGTAGAACTCCGCCAGCTCCGCCAGCCGCTGCACCGTGACGGCGCGGTCCCCCCGCTCGTAGGACCCGACGACGACGGCCTTCCAGTGGCCCTGGGACTTCGCCTCGACGCCCTGGAGCGACAGGCCCTGCCGCGTCCGGACCGACCGCAGCCGGTTACCGAGCACCTTCGCGTACTCCGTTGCCACCGCACCCCTCCTGATGGGCCGGTCTCCGCGCGGGGTGGTCCCGCGCGGGCCGACCACGAGATCGTCACTCAGAGTCACATGGAGGTCAAGCGACGACACCCGTGCGGTGACGTCGGCTCCACCATTCGGAGGATGTCCGGCCTACCTGTCGACGTCCTGTGCGGCGAGCAGGAGCCGCCGGGCGGGTGGGCCGTCCGAGCGTCGGTCGTGCGCGGAGGGCGACGGCCCCGGCTGCTAGGTTCCGAGGCCGACACGACGTCCTTCAACCTCCGTCCCGAGAGGCGGGGAAGGAGTCGCCGCGATGGCGTCCGCACGCCCGGTGCTCGAGGCCCCGGAGATCAGCCGGGTCCTCACCCGGATCGCCCACGAGGTGCTCGAGCGCAACCGGGGGCCGCAGGACCTGGTCCTGCTCGGCATCCCCACCCGCGGGGCGCACCTGGCCCGTCGCGTCGGCGAGCGGCTCGTGGCCGCGGAGCCTGCGGCCGGGCAGCTGGAGGACCTGGTGGGCTCGCTCGACGTGACGATGCACCGCGACGACCTGCGTCGGCGCCCGGTGCGCGCGCTCGGCCGCACGCACGTGCCCGCCGGCGGGGTGGACGACAAGGTCGTCGTCCTCGTCGACGACGTCCTCGCCTCGGGCCGCACCGTGCGCGCCGCGCTGGACGCGCTCTCCGACCTCGGGCGCCCTCGCGCCGTGCGCCTCGCCGTGCTCGTCGACCGTGGCCACCGCCAGCTGCCCATCCGCGCCGACCACGTCGGCAAGAACCTGCCGACGGCCGGGCAGGAGAGCGTGCAGGTGCTCCTGGAGGAGGTCGACGGGCGCGACGCCGTCGTCATCAGCGCGCCCGGTGAGGGGCGCCCCGACCCGCTGCCCCGCGGCGCCGGGGCGGAGGAGGCGCCGTGAGGCACCTGCTCTCGGCCGCCGACCTCGACCGCACGGACGCCTGCGCGCTGCTCGACGTCGCCGAGGAGATGGCGGCGACGCAGGCCCGGGAGATCAAGAAGCTGCCCACCCTGCGGGGCCGCACGGTCGTCAACCTCTTCTTCGAGGACTCGACGCGCACGCGCATCTCGTTCGAGGCGGCCGCCAAGCGCCTGTCGGCGGACGTCATCACCTTCTCCGCCAAGGGCTCCAGCGTCTCCAAGGGCGAGTCGCTGAAGGACACGGCGCTGACCCTGCAGGCGATGGGGGCGGACGCGGTCGTGCTGCGGCACAGCGCGTCCGGCGCGGCCCACCGGCTGGCGCACGCGGGCTGGTCGGACGTCAGCGTGCTCAACGCCGGCGACGGGACGCACGAGCACCCGACGCAGGCCCTGCTCGACGCCTTCACGCTGCGCCGGCGGCTGCGCGAGCGCGCCGGGGGCGACCTCGGCGGGGCGCTCGACGGGGTCCGGGTGGCCGTCGTCGGCGACGTGCTGCACAGCCGGGTGGCGCGCTCGAACGTGCTGCTGCTCACGGCGCTCGGGGCCGACGTCGTCCTCGTCGCCCCGCCGACGCTGCTGCCGGTCGGGGTGGCGACGTGGCCCTGCACCGCCAGCTGGGACCTCGACGCCGTGCTGCCCGACGTCGACGCCGTCATGGTCCTGCGGGTGCAGCGCGAGCGCATGGGCGGGGGCGGGTTCTTCCCCTCGCCGCAGGAGTACACGCGCCGCTTCGGCCTCGACGGCCGGCGGCTGCGGCTGCTGCCCGAGCACGCCCTCGTCATGCACCCGGGGCCGATGAACCGCGGGCTGGAGATCTCCGCCGAGGCCGCCGACGGCCCCCGCTCCACGGTCGTGGAGCAGGTCTCCAACGGCGTCGCCGTGCGGATGGCCGCCCTGTACCTGCTGCTCGCCGGAGAGGACGCCGCATGAGCGCGCGCACCGACACCCCCGCCCCCCTCCCGGTCGACGGGCCCCTGCCGCCGGTGGTGCTCGTGCGCCAGGCGCGCCTGCTCGGCGGGGAGCCGACGGACCTGCTGTGCGCGGCCGGGCGGGTGGCGCAGCTCGCGCCGGGCGGCTCGCTGCCGGTGCCGGACGGCGCGCTCGTCGTCGAGGCCGCCGGGCTGGTCGCCCTGCCCGGTCTGGTGGACCTGCACACCCACGTGCGCGAGCCCGGCCGCGAGGACGCCGAGACGGTGCTCACCGGGTCGCGGGCCGCCGCGCGGGGCGGCTTCACCGCCGTCCACGCCATGGCCAACACCACCCCCGTCGCCGACACGGCCGGGGTCGTGGAGCAGGTCTGGCGGCTGGGCCGGGAGATCGGCCTGGTCGACGTGCGCCCCGTCGGCGCCGTCACGGTCGGCCTGGGCGGCGAGCGTCTCGCCGAGCTCGGCGCCATGGCCTCCTCCGCGGCGCGCGTGCGGGTCTTCAGCGACGACGGGCGTTGCGTCGCCGACCCGGTGCTGATGCGCCGGGCGCTGGAGTACGTGCGCTCCGTGGACGGCGTCGTCGCCCAGCACGCGCAGGACCCGCGCCTGACCGAGGGCGCGCAGATGCACGAGGGGGAGGTCTCCTCCGTGCTGGGGCTGCGGGGCTGGCCGGCGGTGGCCGAGGAGGCCGTCATCGCCCGGGACGTGCTGCTGGCCGACCACGTGGGCTCCCGCCTGCACGTGTGCCACGTGTCGACGGCGGGCTCGGTGGAGATCATCCGCTGGGCCAAGGCCCGCGGCGTGGACGTCACCGCCGAGGTGACCCCCCACCACCTGCTGCTGACCGACGAGCTGGTGCGCGGCTACGACCCCGTCTACAAGGTCAACCCGCCGCTGCGCACCCGCGCCGACGTGCAGGCGCTGCGCGAGGCGGTGGCCGACGGCACGGTCGACGTCGTCGCCACCGACCACGCGCCGCACCCGGTGGAGGACAAGGACTGCGAGTGGGCCGCCGCCGCCATGGGCATGACCGGCCTGGAGACGGCGCTGTCCGTCGTGCAGGAGACGCTCGTCGAGACGGGGCTGCTCGGCTGGCCCGACGTCGCCCGCGTGCTGTCGACCACGCCGGCGCGCATCGGCCGGCTCGCCGACCACGGGCGGCCGGTCGCCGAGGGCGAGCCCGCGCACCTCGTGCTGCTCGACCCCGCCGAGCGCCGCGCCGTCGACCCCACGGGCCACGCCAGCCTCGGGCGCAACAGCCCCTTCCGTGGCCTGGAGCTGCCCGGACGGGTCGTGACGACGCTGCTGCGCGGGCGGCCCGTCCTCCTCGACGGGGAGCTGGCGCAGGCCTCGGTGGCGACGACGTGAGCGAGGGGGGACGGGGCGGGGGCCCGGCGCGCCGACCCACCCCGGCCCGCGGGGGAGGCCGCGCGTGAGCGAGCAGGGCGCCGGCGTCCTCGTGCTGCTCACGATCCCCGTGCTGTGGGCGCTCATGTGGTGGGGGTGGCGCCGTCGTTCGCGCCGCCAGGCCGACGTCCCCGAGCCGGTGGCGGCCCCGGGCGAGCCGGGCGAGCCGCTGCTGGGCCCCCGCGAGGGCGTCTACGTCGGCACGACGACGCAGGGCGACTGGCTCGACCGCGTGGTGGCCCACGGCCTCGGGCGCCGCAGCCGCTGCGACGTCGCCGTGTTCGCCGGCGGCGTCTCCGTCGCCCTCGAGGCCGGGGACGTGCTGTGGCTGCCCGTCGACCGGCTGCGACGGGTGCGCCGGGACACCGCGCAGGCGGGCAAGGTCGTCCGCGGGGAGGGCTTCGTGGTGATCAGCTGGCTGCTCGGGCCGGGGGACGACCGGCCGGTGGACAGCGGGCTTCGGTTGCGCCGCGAGCAGGACGCCGACGCGCTCGTCACCGCCGTGGCAGGGCTCCTGGCCCGCCAGCCCGAGCACCACCCTGCGCCCGAGGACCAGCACGGGGACGACCAGCACGGGGAGGACCGGGGGGACGGCACGCCCCGGCGCCCCGGGACGGCACCGCCAGACGTGACGGGGGAGACCCCGGACGAGAGCACCGACGAAGGACCGAGGAGCACGTCATGACGCAGGCACGGACGGAGGTCGGGCGGGCGACCGAGGACACGGGCGAGGGCACGGCTGGGCACCACGAGCCGGCCACCCGGACCCGGGAGGCGACCGCGCGGCCGGAGGCGGTGCTCGTCCTGGAGGACGGGCGCTCCTTCGCCGGGCACGCCTACGGCGCCACGGGCACGACGGTCGGCGAGGCCGTCTTCTGCACGGCCATGACCGGCTACCAGGAGACGCTGACAGACCCCTCCTACCACCGGCAGGTCGTCGTCATGACGGCCCCGCACGTCGGCAACACCGGCGTCAACGACGAGGACGGCGAGAGCAGCCGGATCTGGGTCGCGGGCTTCGTCGTCCGCGACCCCGCCCGGCGGGCGTCCAGCTGGCGCAGCCGCGGGGACCTCGGCGAGGAGCTGGCGGCCCAGGGCGTCGTCGGCATCAGCGGCGTCGACACCCGGGCGCTCACGCGGCACCTGCGCGAGCGCGGGGCGATGCGCGTCGGCGTCTTCTCCGGGGAGGCGCTGCACGACCCGACGACCGGGCGCCGGCTGGAGCCGGCCGAGCTGCTCGCGGCCGTCCTGGACGCACCCACGATGCGCGGCGCCGACCTCGCCGGCGAGGTCACGACGCCCGAGCCGTACGTCGTCGAGCCCGTCGGCGAGCCGCGCACCGGGCCCGACGGGCGCCCGATGACGGTCGTCGCCCTAGACCTTGGCATCAAGTCGCGCACGCCCTGGCACCTGGCCCAGCGCGGGGTCCGCACGCACGTGCTGCCCTCGTCGGCGAGCACGGCCGACGTCCTGGCCCTGCAGCCGCACGGCGTCTTCTACTCCAACGGCCCGGGGGACCCGGCGGCCGCCGAGCACGAGGTCGGCGTGCTGCAGGACGTGCTGGAGCGGCGGGTGCCCTTCTTCGGCATCTGCTACGGCAACCAGCTGCTGGGGCGGGCGCTCGGGCTCGGGACCTACAAGCTCGGCTACGGCCACCGCGGGGTCAACCAGCCCGTGATGGACTCCACCACGGGCTCGGTGGAGATCACCGCCCACAACCACGGCTTCGCCGTCGACGCGCCGATCGGGGAGACCTTCCCGACGCCCTACGGGCCGGGCGAGGTCAGCCACTGGTGCCTCAACGACCGCGTCGTCGAGGGCCTGCGGCTGCTGGAGACCCCCGCCTTCAGCGTCCAGTACCACCCCGAGGCCGCCGCCGGCCCGCACGACGCCGGCTACCTCTTCGACCGGTTCTGCGACCTCATGGCCGCGCCCGGAGAGCAGGTGCCGGACACCCCCGGTCACGACAGCGGACCCACCAGCGGCCCCGCCACCGCCGCACCCACCACGACCAGCGAGAAGAGCGCCTGATGCCCCGCCGCGACGACCTCCGGTCGGTCCTCGTCATCGGCTCCGGGCCGATCGTCATCGGCCAGGCCTGCGAGTTCGACTACTCCGGCACCCAGGCCTGCCGGGTGCTGCGCGAGGAGGGCCTGCGCGTCGTCCTCGTCAACTCCAACCCGGCGACGATCATGACGGACCCGGAGTTCGCCGACGCGACCTACGTGGAGCCGATCACCCCCGAGGTGGTCGAGGCGATCATCGCCCGGGAGCGCCCGGACGCCGTCCTCGCGACGCTCGGCGGGCAGACGGCGCTCAATACCGCCATCGCGCTGCACGACGCCGGCGTGCTGGAGCGCTACGGCGTCGAGCTCGTCGGCGCGGACGTCGAGGCCATCCAGAGGGGCGAGGACCGGCAGGTCTTCAAGGAGATCGTCGACCGGTGCGGGGCCGAGAGCGCCCGCAGCGCCATGGCGCACACGCTGGAGGAGGCGCTGGCGGCGGCCGAGGACCTCGGCTACCCCGTCGTCGTCCGGCCGTCCTTCACCATGGGCGGCCTCGGCTCGGGCTTCGCCCACGACGCCGCCGAGCTCGAGCGCTTCGCCGGCGCCGGGCTGCGGGCCAGCCCGACGAGCTCGGTGCTGCTCGAGGAGTCGATCCTCGGGTGGAAGGAGTACGAGCTCGAGCTCATGAGGGACAAGGCCGACAACGTCGTCGTCGTCTGCTCCATCGAGAACCTCGACCCGATGGGCGTGCACACGGGTGACTCGATCACCGTCGCCCCGGCCATGACGCTCACCGACCGCGAGTACCAGCGGATGCGCGACGTCGCCATCGCCGTCATCCGCGCGGTGGGGGTGGACACCGGCGGCTGCAACATCCAGTTCGCCGTCGACCCCCGCGACGGGCGCATGGTCGTCATCGAGATGAACCCGCGCGTCTCGCGCAGCTCCGCCCTGGCCTCCAAGGCGACGGGCTTCCCGATCGCCAAGATCGCCGCGCGGCTCGCGGTGGGGTACACCCTCGACGAGATCCCCAACGACATCACCGAGAAGACGCCCGCGAGCTTCGAGCCCAGCCTGGACTACGTCGTCGTCAAGGTGCCCCGCTTCGCCTTCGAGAAGTTCCCGGCAGCCGACGCGTCGCTCACGACGACGATGAAGAGCGTCGGCGAGGCGATGGCCATCGGCCGCAGCTTCCCCGAGGCGCTGCAGAAGGCGCTGCGCTCGCTGGAGAGGCGCGGCTCGTCCTTCCACTGGGACGGCGCCCCCGCCGGGCCGGAGGAGCTCGACTCGCTGATGGCCGAGGTGGCGGTGCCGACGGACGGGCGGATCGTCGCCGTCCAGCAGGCGCTGCGGGCCGGGGTCGACGTCGACACCCTGCACGAGGCCACGGGCATCGACCCGTGGTTCCTCGAGGAGATGGCCGGGATCGAGGAGGTCGCCGCGGAGGTGGCTGCAGCGCAGGACCTCTCGGTCGACCTGCTGCGGCGGGCCAAGCGCGCGGGCTTCTCCGACGCCCAGCTGGGCGCGCTGCGCTCGATGCCCGAGGACGTCGTGCGCGGGGTGCGGCACGCGCTCGGCGTCCGACCGGTCTACAAGACGGTGGACACGTGCGCCGCGGAGTTCGCCGCGAGCACGCCGTACCACTACTCCTCCTACGACGAGGAGGACGAGGTCTCGCCCAGCGAGCGGCGCAAGGTCGTCATCCTCGGGTCCGGGCCCAACCGGATCGGGCAGGGCGTCGAGTTCGACTACTCCTGCGTGCACGCGGCCTTCGCGCTCGGCGACGCCGGCTTCGAGACCGTGATGGTCAACTGCAACCCCGAGACCGTCTCGACCGACTACGACACCTCCGACCGGCTCTACTTCGAGCCGCTGACGCTCGAGGACGTCCTCGAGGTCATCGCCGCGGAGCAGCGCAGCGGCGAGGTCGTCGGCGTCGTCGTCCAGCTCGGGGGCCAGACGCCGCTCGGGCTGGCGCGGGGCCTGGAGGCGGCGGGCGTGCCGATCGTGGGCACCTCGCCGTCGGCCATCGACCTCGCCGAGGACCGGGGTGCCTTCGGGCGGGTGCTGGCGCAGGCGGGGCTCTCCTCGCCGCGGTGGGGCACGGCCGCCTCCGCGGAGGAGGCCGTCGCCGTCGCCGCGGACATCGGCTACCCGGTGCTCGTGCGGCCGTCCTTCGTCCTCGGCGGCCGCGGCATGGAGATCGTCTACGACGAGGAGACCCTCGCCGGGTACGTCGCGCGGGCGCGGCGCACCGGCGTGGTCGTCTCGCCCGACCACCCGCTGCTGGTGGACCGCTTCCTCGAGGACGCCATCGAGATCGACGTCGACGCGCTCTTCGACGGCGAGCAGCTGTACCTGGGCGGCGTCATGGAGCACATCGAGGAGGCGGGCGTGCACTCCGGCGACTCCGCCTGCGTGCTGCCGCCGGCCACGCTGGGACGCGGCGAGGTCGAGCGGGTGCGCCGGTGCACCGAGGCCATCGCCCGTGGCGTCGGGGTGCGGGGGCTGCTCAACGTGCAGTTCGCCCTGGCGGGCGACGTCCTGCACGTGCTGGAGGCCAACCCGCGCGCGAGCCGGACGGTGCCCTTCGTCGCCAAGGCCACGGGGGTGCAGCTGGCGAAGGCCTGCGCGCGGGTGATGCTCGGCGCGACCATCACGCAGCTGCGCGCGGAGGGGCTGCTGCCGGCGGAGGGCGATGGCGGGTCGCTGCCCCTGGGGGCGCCGGTCGCGGTCAAGGAGGCGGTGCTGCCGTTCAAGCGGTTCCGGACGCCGGACGGCCAGGTCGTCGACTCCCTGCTGGGGCCCGAGATGCGCTCGACGGGCGAGGTCATGGGGATCGACGTCGACTTCCCCGCGGCCTTCGCCAAGTCCCAGTCCGCGGCCTACGGCGGGCTCCCGTCGACCGGACGGGTCTTCGTGTCGGTCGCGGACCGGGACAAGCGGGCGCTCGTCCTGCCGGTCAAGCGGCTGGTGGACCTGGGGTTCGAGGTGCTCGCCACCGAGGGCACCGCAGAGGTGCTCGCGCGCAACGGGATCCCGAGCACGCAGGTGCGCAAGCACAGCGCCGGCCCGCTGCCCGCCCGCGACGGGCAGCCGGCGGTGCCGACGGTCGTGCAGCGGATCCTCGCGGGCGACGTCGACGTCGTCGTCAACACGCCCTCCGGCACGGCGGCGCGGGCCGACGGCTACGAGATCCGCGCGGCGTCGACGGCGATGGACAAGCCGATCATCACGACGGTGCAGCAGCTCTCGGCGGCCGTGCAGGGCATCGACGCCGCCCGCGGCGGTCAGGTGCGTGTGGCCAGCCTGCAGGAGCACGCCCGGGCGCTGCGGGAGGTCTGGGGCGGGTACGCGGCTCCCGACGGCCCGGACCAGGGCGGCGCCGGCACGCCGGCGGAGGGGCAGCCCGCCGGTGTCGCCCCGGCGGGCGCGGTGGCAGCGCCGTGACGCCCACCGGGGGCGTCGAGACTGCGCCGCCGGCGCTCTCGACCGCGGCCGTCGTCGACGCGCCGGTGCTGGCTGCCGAGCCGGTGGGGGCCTACACGCGCCTGGTGCTCGACGCCCCCGCAGCGGCCGCCGCGGCGCGGCCGGGGCAGTTCGCGGCCTGCTCCACCGGGGACTCGGGGATGCTGCTGCGGCGGTCCTTCTCGATCGCCGCGGTGGACGCCGGCGCCGGCACGGTGACGCTCGTCGTCGCCGCGGCGGGGCCGGGGACGGCGCGGATCGCCGCGCTGCGTCCGGGGGAGAGGCTGTCCGTCGTCGCGCCGCTGGGGCAGCCGTTCTCGCTGCCGCCGGAGGGCGAGGGCGTCGTCCTCGTCGGCGGTGGCTACGGCGCGGCGCCGCTGGCGTGGCTCGGGCGGGCCTTGCGGGCGCGGGGCAGCGCCGTCGACCTCGTCGTCGGCGCGGGGGACGCGCGGCGGCTGCTGGCCCACGACGTCCCGACCGCGGCGAGCGGGGACGCGGACGCGCCGGTGGACCGCCTGCACGTGACGACCGACGACGGCTCGGCCGGCCAGCGGGGCCGGGTGACCGACGCCCTCGCCCCGGTGCTCGCCGAGCACGGCGCCCGGCACGTGCTCGCCTGCGGCCCCATGGTGATGCTGCGGGCCGTGCACGAGGTCGCCGCCCGCGGCGGGGCGGCGACCCAGCTGGCGACGGAGGAGTCCATGGCTTGCGGCGTGGGCGTGTGCATGACGTGCGTGCTGCCGGTCGTCGGCGCCGACGGCGCCACGCGGATGCTGCGCGCCTGCACCGAGGGGCCGGTGTTCGACGGTCGGGCGCTGCGGTGGGACGCCATCGGCGCGGCGGCGCCGGGGCGGCCGGCCGGGGTCGGCGCGCAGGTGCCGGCGGACGCCGTCGGGGCGCCGCGCGCGGCGCCGTCCCCGCCGCCGGGCGGCGGGGACGCCGTCACGACGCCCGTGGCGGGAGCCCGGTGAGCGCCGCGGCGGAGGTCTCGGGGGGAGCCGGCGAGGCCGTCGCGGGCGGCGTCGACATGGGTGTCGACCTCGCGGGCGCGCGCCTGCCCGGACCGGTGATGACGGCGTCCGGGTGCGCCGCGGCGGGCCGCGAGCTCGACGCCTTCACCGACGTCGCCGCGCTCGGCGCCGTCGTCACCAAGTCGGTGATGCTGGCGGCGCGCTCGGGCCGGCCGACGCCGCGCATGGCGGAGACGCCGGCCGGGATGCTGAACTCGATCGGCCTGCAGGGTGGCGGCGTCGACGCGCTCGTCGAGCACGACCTGCCGTGGCTGGCCGGGCGGGGTGCGCGCGCCGTGGTCTCGGTGGCTGGCGGGGACGCGGCCGAGTTCGCGGAGGTGGCCCGGCGGGTGGTCACCTCGCCCGCGGCGGCTGGCGTGGCGGCGCTGGAGGTCAACATCTCCTGCCCCAACGTCGCCAACCGCGGGCTCGTCTTCGCCTGCGACCCGGGCAGCAGCGCCGCCGTGCTGGCGGCCGTGCGCGCCGCCGTGGGCGACGACGTCGTCCTGCTGGCGAAGCTGTCGCCCGACGTCACCGACCTCGTCGCCGTCGCCCGCGCCTGCCTGGAGGCGGGCGCGAGCGGGCTGACGGCGATCAACACGCTGCTCGGGGTCGACGTCGACGTGCGGACCATGCGGCCGCGGCTGGCCGTCACCACGGGTGGGCTGTCGGGACCGGCGATCCGGCCGGTCGCGGTCCGGTGCGTCTGGCAGCTGCGGGCGGCGATGCTCGCCGGGCTCTTGCCGACGGCACCCGTGGTCGGGACGGGCGGGGTCGCGAGCGGGGCGGACGCGCTGCAGCTGGTGCTCGCCGGCGCGAGCGCCGTGCAGGTGGGGACGGCTGTCTTCGCCGACCCGGGCACGCCGGGCCGGGTCGCCGCCGAGCTGGAGACGATGCTCGCCGAGCGGGGCTTCCGCGCCCTGGGCGAGGCCGTCGGCTACGCCCACCGCCCGTGACGGTCCCCAGGACGGTCACCGAGATGGAGGAGGACGTCGTGCCCGAGGTGCAGGCTGGTGCGACCTTCGGAGGTCGGCTGCGCGAGGCGATGGAGGTCCACGGGCCGCTCGCGGTCGGCCTGGACCCGCACCCGGGCCTGCTGGCGGCCTGGGGGTGCGCCGACGACCCCGCCGGGCTGGAGCGCTTCGCCATGACCGGCGTCGAGGCGCTGGCCGGCGCCGTGGCGGCGGTCAAGCCGCAGTCGGCCTTCTTCGAGCGGCACGGCAGCCGCGGCGTCGCCGTCCTGGAGCGCGTGCTCGCGGCGCTGGCCGAGGCGGGGTGCCTGTCGGTGCTGGACGTCAAGCGGGGCGACGTCGGCAGCACGATGGAGGCCTACGCCCAGGCGTCCCTGGCGGACGGCGCGCCGGGCGCCGCGGACGCCGTCACGGCGTCTCCGTACCTGGGGCTCGGGTCGCTGCGGCCGGCGCTGGACCTCGCGGCGTCGACCGGGCGCGGGGTCTTCGTGCTGGCGCTGACGTCCAACCCCGAGGGCGCGTCCGTGCAGCACGCCCGCGACGAGGACGGCCGCGCCGTCGCCGCGGGCGTCGCGCGCGGGGTCGCCGCCGAGAACGCCGCCGCGGTGGCGCAAGGACGCCTGGGGTCGGTCGGCATGGTCGTCGGGGCGACGACGGGGCGGGCGGCCGAGCAGCTGGGGCTCGACCTGGCGGCGACGGGCGCGCCTCTGCTCGCACCGGGGCTCGGGGCCCAGGGCGCGACGCCGGAGGACCTCGCCCGCGTGTTCGGTCCCGCGCGCCGCCAGGTGCTGGCGACGTCGACGCGCGCCGTCCTCGCGGCCGGCCCCGACGTCCGGGCCGTCCGCGCCGCGGCCCGTGACCTCTCCGAGCGCTGCGCGCTCGCCCTGGCCGGCTGAGCCCGGGGCGGGCGGGCGACGACTCGCCCTCGTGGGGCCCGGGAGGGGGGAACTGGCGACGACTCGTCCTCGGACGTGTGGGGTCGGGCGGGGGACGTTGCCGCTGGTGGAGCGGACTCGCTAGCGTCGGCTCCTCGCGGTCGGTGCGCCGGGGAGGTCTCCCGGACGTCGCTGGTGCCCGCTCGATCCCGTCCCGTCCGGAGCCCCTGCGGCCCCCCGTCACGACCCGAGGTGGACACGCCGTGCCGCTCCCGCCCCTGACCGACGAGCAGCGCGCCGCGGCGCTGGAGAAGGCCGCGCAGGCGCGGCGCGCCCGGGCCGAGATCAAGAACCGCCTCAAGTACGGCCAGGGCTCCCTGGAGCAGGTGGTCCGCGACGGCCAGAGCGACGACGTCGTCGGCAAGATGAAGGTCAGCGCCCTGCTGGAGTCCATGCCTGGCGTCGGGCGTGTCAAGGCCCGCAAGATCATGGAGGAGGTGGGCATCTCGGAGTCCCGGCGCGTCCGGGGCCTCGGCGCCCACCAGATCTCCGCCCTCGTCGCCCGCTTCGAGTCCTGAGCGCGTGGGCGACGCGACCGACGACGCACGACCAGCCGAGGCGCCGGCCGGGACGGCCGAGCAGCGGCCCTCCCGGCTCACCGTCCTCGCCGGGCCCACGGCGGTGGGCAAGGGCACCGTCTCGGCCGACGTGCGCGAGCGCTACCCGCAGGTCTGGCTCTCGGTCTCGGCGACCACGAGGAGCCCGCGCCCCGGCGAGGTCGACGGGGTCCACTACCACTTCGTCGACGACGCCCGCTTCGACGAGATGACGGCCGACGGCGACCTGCTGGAGTGGGCCGTCGTCCACGGCCGGCACCGCTACGGCACCCCCCGGGCCCCCGTCGAGCGGGCTCTCGCGGAGGGACGGGCGGCGCTGCTGGAGATCGACCTCCAGGGCGCGCGGCAGGTCCGGGCGACCATGCCGACCGCCCGCTTCGTCTTCCTCGCACCGCCCTCGTGGGAGGAGCTCGTCCGCCGGCTGGTCGGGCGCGGCACCGAGGACGAGGCCGAGCGTCGGCGCCGGCTCGCCACGGCGCGCGTCGAGCTGGCCGCCGAGGCCGAGTTCGACGTGACCGTCGTCAACGCCGATGTCCTCCAGGCCGGCGACGACCTCGTATCATCGATGGGTCTGACGCCGCTGGGCGGCGACCGCAGCACCTCACCGGGTCGCTGACCCGCCGCCCGGGCCGGACCGGCGCACCTGCGGGTGCCGCGCGCCGGTTCCCTCGCCGGCGGCGGCCCGCACGACGACCAGCGCCCGTGGCCCGGGCGCACCACGACCGCAGGAGGACCCGTGTCCGGAACCAGCGCCGCCCCCGAGGGCATCACCGACCCGCCCATCGACCAGCTCCTGAAGTCCGCGGACTCCAAGTACGCGCTCGTGATCTACGGCGCCAAGCGCGCCCGTCAGATCAACGCCTACTACTCCCAGCTCTCCGAGGGCCTGCTGGAGAACGTCGGCCCCCTCGTCGAGACCCACGTCCAGGAGAAGCCGCTGTCGGTGGCGCTGCGCGAGATCGACGCGGGCCTGCTGACGGTGCGCCCGCTGGACGCCGGCGACACCGGCGAGACCTACGAGCTCGCCCCCGACGGCGGCCTCGAGGGCCTGCTCACCGAGGACGACGTCCCCGCCGAGGGCTGACGCCGCGGTCGGCCCCCGGCGGCGACGAGCGACCGACCAGCACCGAGCGACCGACAAGTACCGGGCGACCGACAAGCCCGAGCACCAGGCGTGCCGCCGCCGCCCCGACGCCGGGACGGCGGCGGTCCTGCGTCCGGGCCCGAGAGGGCCGGCGCCCCGAGCGACCGGAGACCCGAGCGACCGGAGACCCCGTGGACAGCGAGCCCCCCGCCCCGCACGACGCCGCACCCCCCGCCGTCGTGCACCCGGACGCCCCGCCCCCGGACGCGCCAGCACCGGCTGCACGGGCCCGCCCCCGCGTGGTGCTCGGCGTTGGGGGCGGCATCGCGGCGTACAAGGCCGCCGCCCTGCTGCGTCTGCTGGCCGAGGGCGGCGCCGACGTCCGGGTGGTGCCGACGGCGGCCGCGCTGCGCTTCGTCGGGGCGCCGACGTGGGCGGCGCTGTCGGGCGCGCCCGTCGCCACCGACGTCTGGGACGACGTCCACGAGGTGCCGCACGTGCGCGTGGGCCGCGAGGCCGACCTCGTCGTCGTCGCCCCCGCGACGGCGGACCTGCTCGCCCGGGCCGCGCACGGCCTCGCCGACGACCTGCTCACCAGCACCCTGCTGACCGCCACGTGCCCCGTGCTCATGGCCCCGGCCATGCACACCGAGATGTGGCAGCACCCGGCGACGGTCGCCAACGTCGCGCTGCTGCGCGAGCGCGGCGTGCACGTCCTGGAGCCTGCCGTCGGCCGCCTCACGGGCGCCGACTCCGGCCCCGGCCGCCTGCCCGAGCCCGACGTCGTCCACGCCGCGGCGCTGCAGCTGCTGGGCGACGTCCAGCCCGCGGCCGCTGGCCCCGGGGTCCGCGACCTCGCCGGGCGGCGCGTCGTCGTCACCGCCGGCGGCACGCGCGAGCCGCTGGACCCGGTGCGGTACCTCGGCAACCGGTCCTCGGGCCGGCAGGGCGTCGCCCTGGCCGCACGCGCGGCGGCCCGCGGCGCCGACGTCACGCTCGTCGCCGCGCACCTGGAGGTGGCGCTGCCGGCGGGCGTCCGCGTCGTCGAGGTCGGTGACGCCCGCGGGCTGCGCGCGGCCGTCCTCGCCGAGCGCGAGGGCGCCGACGCCGTCGTCATGGCGGCGGCGGTCGCTGACTTCCGCCCCGCGCAGGTCGCCGAGCAGAAGATGAAGAAGGACCCGGGCAGCGACGACGCGCCCGTCGTCGCGCTGGTGCGCAACCCGGACGTCCTCGCCGAGCTCGCGGCCACCCGCCCCCCCGGCCAGGTCGTCGTCGGCTTCGCCGCCGAGACGGGCGACGAGGACGGCGACGTCCTGGCGCACGCCGTCGCCAAGCTCGCCCGCAAGGGCTGCGACCTGCTCGTGCTCAACGACGTCGCCGGCGGCGCCGTCTTCGGGCTGCCGGACAGCACCGCCGTCCTGCTGGGCTCGGACGGCTCGCGGCAGGTGGTCGGCCCGGCGCCCAAGGAGGTCGTCGCGGACGCCGTCCTGGACGCGGTCCGCGAGCGGCTGCCCCGCGGCTAGGGTGACCGGGCCCGGCGCGCGCCGGCGCCCGCCAGCAGCCGCTGCCCCCGAGGAGACCCGTTGCCCGACAGCGCCGTGCCCGCCGCCGGGACCGGGCGTCCGCCCCTGCGCCTGTTCACGTCGGAGTCGGTGACGGAGGGCCACCCCGACAAGATCTGCGACCAGATCAGCGACGGCGTCCTCGACGCGCTGCTCGCGCAGGACCCGAGGAGCCGTGTCGCCGTCGAGGCGATGGTCACCACGGGCCTCGTGCACGTGGCCGGCGAGGTGACCACGAGCGGCTGGGCCGACATCCCCGCCATCGTGCGCTCGACCATCCTCGGCATCGGCTACGACAGCTCGCTCAAGGGCTTCGACGGCGCCTCCTGCGGCGTCGAGGTCTCCATCGGCGCCCAGTCGCCCGACATCGCGGCGGGCGTGGACCGGGCGTGGGAGGCCCGCGGCGGGGACGGCACCACCCTCGCCGACCTCGACGACCTCCTCGACGCGCAGGGCGCGGGCGACCAGGGCCTGATGTTCGGGTACGCCTGCGACGACACCCCCGAGCTCATGCCCCTGCCGATCTGGACGGCGCACCGCCTCTCCGAGCGCCTGTCCCAGGTGCGCAACGAGGGCGTGCTGCCCTACCTGCGCCCCGACGGCAAGACCCAGGTGACCATCGGCTACGACGGCGACCGCCCGGTCCGGGTGGAGACGGTCGTCGTCTCCACCCAGCACGCCGGCGACGTCGCGCTCGACACCCTCGCGCCCGACGTCCGCGAGCACGTCGTCGAGCCGGTGCTCGCGCGGACGGGGCTGGACGTCGACGGCGTGCGGCTGCTGGTCAACCCCTCGGGCCGCTTCGAGGTGGGCGGGCCGATGAGCGACGCCGGGCTGACCGGTCGCAAGATCATCGTCGACACCTACGGCGGCATGGCCCGCCACGGCGGCGGCGCCTTCTCCGGCAAGGACCCCTCGAAGGTCGACCGCTCCGGGGCCTACGCGATGCGGTGGGTCGCCAAGAACGTCGTCGCGGCCGGCCTGGCGCGCCGCTGCGAGGTGCAGGTGGCCTACGCCATCGGCACGGCCCGCCCGGTGGGCCTGTACGTGGAGTGCTTCGGCACCGAGACGGCGCCCGTCGAGCGCATCACCGCCGCGATCCGCGAGGTCTTCGACCTGCGCCCGGCGGCGCTCGTCCGCGACCTCGACCTGCTGCGTCCCATCTACGCCCAGACGGCGGCGCACGGGCACTTCGGCCGCGAGCTGCCCGACCTCACGTGGGAGCGGACCGACCGGGTGGAGCAGCTGCGCTCGGCCGTCGGCTGAGCCTCGCGGTCGTGCTCCGCTACCAGGAGGCCGGCAGGGGGTGGTGCTGGGCGGGCCGCTGGGCCGGCAGCGCCGCGAGCGTCCGTCGCCCGAGGTCGACCTCTGCCGGGGCGGCGGGACGACCGAGGAAGTAGCCCTGGGCCTTGCGGACCCCCAGCCGGCGCAGCTCGTCCAGCTCGGCAGCCGTCTCGACGCCCTCGGCGACGAGGACGGCCCCCAGGTCCTGGGCGAGGGCGACGAGGGCACGCACCAGCGAGCGCCGCGCCGGGTCGGCGTCGATACCCCGCACCAGCGCGATGTCGAGCTTGAGGACGTCGGGGGCGACGTCGACGATGCTGCGCAGGCCGGAGTACCCGGCCCCGGCGTCGTCGATGGCGACACGGGCACCGGTCGCGCGGACCTGGTGTACCGCCTCGACGAGGCCGGGGTGCTCCCCGAGGTCCTCGTGCTCGGTGAGCTCCAGGACCACCCGTCCGGCGTCGGTCCCGCCGAGGACGGTCAGCACCTCGGGGTCGAGCATCGTCGCCGGCCCGACGTTCGCGGTGAGGTCCACCCCGTCCGGCAGCGACGGCAGCAGCGCCAGGGCGGCCCGCAGCGCCACGAGCTCGGCTTGGACGCCGTGCCCGAGCGACGCGGCCTCGGCGAAGACGACGTCCGGGCGCAGCCCCAGCGTCGGGAAGCGGGCGAGGGCCTCGACGGCGACCACGCGCCCGTCGGACAGGCTCACCACGGGCTGCAGCACGATGCTGAGCCCGTCGGGGGAGAGGGCCGCGGCCAGCTGCTCCTCGCGGCGGGTGCGGACGGCGGCGTCGGCGGCCAGGCGCGAGAGCTGGTGGCTCACGAGGTCGGCCAGGACGCCGAGGGCGGCGACGTCCGGCTCGCCCACGGGGGTGGGCTCACCGGCGAACACGCACAACGACCCGTGCACCTGGCCGTCGACCGTCAGCGGGACGCCCACGTAGGCGCCCACGGCGCCCGGGGCGAGGCCGAGGAGGTCCGCGCGGCCGCGCACGTCGGGGACGGCGCTGATCTGGCCGGCGAGCATCCGGTGGCAGAGGACCTCGCCCTCCGCGCGGGCCCCGACGAGCAGGGGCAGGCCGGGCATCGTCCCCCGGGCGCGCTGGAGCTCCGAGGCGTCCGGCTCCAGCCGGACCAGCGCGGCCAGGGGCATGGCCAGCTGCTCGCGGACGGCGTCCAGGAGCAGGTCGAGCGCCTCGACCGGGTCCATGCCGCTCGTCATCCGGGCGAGCGCGGCCCCGCGGACCCGCTCGGCGGCCGCCAGCCGGACGGCCAGCGCCTCCACCTGGCGGGCCGCGCGCAGCCGGACGACGACGGCGCCCACCTGGTGCGCCAGGGCGCTCACCAGGGCCTCGTCGGCCTCGGTGAAGGGCGGGTGGCCCGGGGGCTTGCTCAGGTAGAGCGCGCCGAGCACCGTCCCCTCCGCCGAGGTGACGGGGACGCCGAGGAAGGCGGCCATCAGCGGGTGCACCGACGGGAGGCCGACCGCGCTGGGGTGGTCGGCCAGCCGGTCCAGGCGCAGTGACTCACCGGTGAGGGCCCGGCCGAGGACGCCGACGCCGCGCGGCGGCCCGGGCAGCGAGGCCACCTGCCGGGAGGTCATGCCCTCGTGCACCAGCGTCGCGATCGCGCCGTCCGCGCCGAGCAGGACGGCGGCGCCGAACACGGCGCGGGTGGCCAGGCGGGCGACGTCGACGGCACGCTCGAGCGCACCGTCCTCGTCCTCCTCGGAGGCGACGGAGGTGAAGGCGTCGAGGATGAGCTGCAGGCGGTCGTCGGTCGCGTCGTCGGGTCCGCCGGGGGCCGGGGCGGTGGTCACGCTGCTGCTTCGGCGGCGGGCGCCGCCGCCTTGACCGGCAGAGGGGTGCGCCTGGCCCGGACGGGCGTCCGCCGGCGGGCCGGGCCCGGAGACCGGGTGGCGGGCGCCGCCGTCGGCGGCGCCTGCTGAGATGACGGCGTGGGCGGCGCGGGGGAGGAGGCGACGGGCGGGCAGCTCTCGCTGCTGCGCTCGGCGCCGCGGGCGCGGGCGCCGCGGACGCCCGAGGGAGCCGCCGCCGTCGACCCGGTCGCCGGTGTCGTCCTGGACGTGCCGCTGCCGCACCTGGACCGGGTCTTCGACTACGCCGTGCCCGCCTCGGCCGCGACGACGGCGGTCGTGGGCGCGCGGGTCCGGGTCCGCCTCGCCGGCCAGGACGTCGAGGGCTTCGTCGTCGAGCGGCGCGCCACGAGTGAGCACACGGGCGCCCTGGTACCGCTGCGGCGGGTGGTCTCGCCGGAGCCGGTGCTCGACCCGGCCGTCCTCGCGCTGGCCCGGGCGGTGGCGAGGCGGTGCGCGGGGACGACGGCGGACGTGCTGCGCCTGGCCGTGCCGCCGCGTCGCGCCGTCGTGGAGACCGAGGAGCGCGCCGGGCCGCCGCTGGGGCCGCTGCCGCGCCCGGAGCCGGGCCCGTGGTCGGCCTACGCCGGTGGTGCGGCCCTGCTCGCGCGAGTCGCGGACGGCGGCGCGCCACGGGCGGTGTGGACGGCGCTGCCGGGCGGGCCGGGGGAGGACTGGGCGGGCGCCCTCGCCGTGCTGGCGGCGGCGGCGCTGGCCGCAGGGCGCGGGGCGCTGCTCGTCGTGCCCGACGCCCGCGACGTCGCCCGCCTCGACGCGGCGATGACGGCGGTCCTCGGCGCCGGCCGGCACGTGCGGCTCACGGCCGAGGACGGGCCGACCGCGCGCTACCGCGCCTTCGTCGCGCTGCGCCGCGGGCGCGTGCGGGCCGTCGTCGGCACCCGCGCCGCCGCGCTGGCCCCGGTGCAGGAGCTGGGCCTGGTCGTGTGCTGGGACGACGGTGACGAGCTGCACGCCGAGCCGCGGGCGCCCTACTGCCACGCCCGCGACGTCCTGGTCGAGCGGGCGGAGCAGGCGGGCGCCGCCGCCGTGCTCGGGTCGCCGGCGCGCTCGGCGCAGGCGCAGCAGCTGCTGGCGCAGGGCTGGGCGCGCCCCGTCGTGGCGGCGCGGGAGCTGGTACGGGTCCGTACGCCGCGGGTCGCGGTCGCCGGCGACGACGGCCGGGACCCGGCCGGGCCCGGCGCGCGGCTGCCCTCGAGCGCGCTGCGGCTGGTCCGGGAGTCCTTGCCGGCCGGGCCGGTGCTCGTGCAGGTGCCGCGGGCCGGGTACCTGCCCGCGACGGCGTGCCAGCGGTGCCGGCACCCGGCCCGCTGCGGTCGGTGCGGCGGCCCGCTCGCCCTCCCGCAGCCCGACGAGCCAGGTGGCGCGAGCACGCCCGTCTGCCGGTGGTGCGCGACCGGGGCCCCGGCCTGGGCGTGCGGGCACTGCGGCGGGCGGGCGCTGCGCTCCCTCGTCGTCGGGTCGGGACGGACGGCCGAGGAGCTGGGTCGGGCCCTGCCCGGCGCCACGGTCCGGCGCTCGGGGGGCTCGGCCGAGGTGCTCGCGCAGGTGCCGGCCGGGCCGGCGCTCGTCGTCGCGACGCCGGGCGCCGAGCCCGTCGCCGAGGGCGGGTACAGCGCGGCGCTGCTGCTCGACACGTGGGCGCTGCTGTCGCGGGCCGAGCTGCGCTCGGCCGAGGAGGCCCTGCGACGCTGGCTGCAGGCGGCGTGCCTCGTGCGCCCGGCGGAGCAGGGGGGCCGGGTGCTGGCCGTCGGCGAGGCGGGCCTCGCGCCGCTGCAGGCGCTCGTGCGCTGGGACCCGGGCGGCCACGCCGAGCGCGAGCTCGCCGAGCGCGCCGGGCTCGACCTGCCACCGGCCGCCGTCGTCGTGCGGGTGAGCGGCGCACCGGCCGGGGTGCGGGCGCTCCTGGCGGCCCTCGCGCTGCCGCCCGGCGCGGGCGTCCTCGGGCCGGCGCCGCTGGCCGAGCGGGCGTGGGTGGGGACGTCGCCGCGGTCCGCCCGCGCGGGCAGCGGCACGCAGGGGCAGGAGCAGGCGCTGCTGCGTGCGCCGCGAGGGGCGGCGCTCGCTCTGGCCGACGCCGTCCGCGCGGCCCGGGCGGCGACGTCGGCCCGCAAGGAGCCGCCGGTGCGCGTGCAGGTGGACCCGCTCGACCCGTTGGACGGCTGGTGAGACGTGCGCACGCCAGGACCAGGGCGTGGCGGGTGGGGACTCGCGACGGCCGGCGGACGCGGTCGGCGGGGTCGGGCGCCGCGCCTACGATCGGCGCGCTCTCGTCGTCGCCCCGCAGGAGGACCCGCTCGTGGACGCCCGACCCGCCCGACCCGGCGCCCACCGCCGTGGCTCGGCGACGACACCTCTCGCGCAGGAGGCCTGAGGCGTGCGCGTCGTCCTCGCGGGCACGCCGGAGCCCGCCGTCCCCGCCCTGCGCGCCCTGCTGGGCTCCCGGCACGAGGTGGTCGGCGTCCTCACCCGGCCCGACGCCCGGGCCGGGCGGGGCCGGCGCGCCGTCACGAGCCCGGTCAAGGCGCTGGCCCTCGAGGCCGGCCTGCCGGTGCTCGCGCCCGAGCGGCCCGGGGACCCCGAGGCGCTCGCCGAGCTGGCGGGGCTCGCGCCGGACTGCGTGCCCGTCGTCGCCTACGGCGCGCTGGTGCCGCGGGCGGCGCTCGACCTTCCGCCGCACGGCTGGGTCAACCTGCACTTCTCCCTGCTGCCGCGCTGGCGCGGTGCCGCGCCGGTGCAGCACGCGCTGCTCGCCGGGGACGGGGTGAGCGGCGCGTGCGTGTTCCGGCTGGAGGAGGGGCTCGACACCGGGCCGGTGCTGGGGCGCCTGCAGGAGCCGGTCGGGCCGCGAGACACGGCGGAGGACCTGCTGGGGCGGCTCGCCCACGCCGGGGCGGACCTGCTCGTCGCCACCCTCGACGCCCTGGAGGACGGTGCCGCGCAGGCCGTCCCGCAGCCGCAGGACGGCGTCACCCTGGCGCCGAAGCTGCGACCGGAGGACGCCCGCGTGCGGTGGGAGGAGCCGGCCGAGACGGTCGACCGGCGCGTGCGGGGGTGCACGCCGGCGCCCGGCGCGTGGACGACGGCGCGCGGGGAGCGGCTGCGGCTGCAGCCGGTCGAGCCGCTGGACCGCGACGAGGTCGCGGCGGCGGGACCGCTGCCGCCGGGTCGGCTGCGGGTGGGCAGACGGGAGGTCCTCGTCGGGACGGGGACGACGCCGGTACGGCTGGGGCTCGTGCAGCCGGCGGGCCGGCGTGCCGTCGCGGCGACCGACTGGGCGCGCGGCCTGCGGCCGACCGAGGACGAGCAGCTGGGAGCGGGCGCATGAGCGAGGGTGGCAGCGGGTCGGGCCCGGACGGCGCGGCCTCCGGCGGGGGCCGTGGCGGGCGGCCGACCGGTCGCGCGGGAGCAGGACGCGGACCGGGCCGCCAGGGCGCCGGGCGCCCCTCGGCCGCGGGAGGCGGCCGGGAGCGCGGGCCCGGTGGCGCCGACGGCGCGTCCCGGGGGAACGAGGCGTCCTCGCCGCGCCGTGGCCGGCCGGGTGGTGGCGCGAGCGGCGCTCCCCGCAGCCAGCCGGGTGGGGGCGGCCCGCGCGAGCGCAGCGGCCCGGCGCGCCAGCGGTGGTCGACCCAGAAGCCCTCCCAGCGCTCACGGGGCGGAGGGTCCGCCCGGGAGGTCGCGCTCGACGTCCTCACCGCCGTCCGGGTCGACGACGCCTACGCCAACCTCGTGCTGCCGGGGCTGCTGCGGGCGGCCCAGGCGGCGGGGCAGATGGACGCCCGGGACGCCGCCTTCGCCACCGAGCTGGCCTACGGGACGCTGCGCGGGCGCGGGCTCTACGACGCCGTGCTGGCCGTCTGCTCGGGACGGCCTCTCGCGCAGGTCGACCCGCCGCTGCTGCACGCCCTGCGGCTGGGCGTCCACCAGCTGCTGGCCACGCGCGTGCCCCCGCACGCGGCGGTGAGCCAGACCGTCGGGCTGGTCCGCACCCGCGTCGGGGCCGGCGCCGGCGGCTTCGCCAACGCCGTCCTGCGCCGCGTGGCCGAGAAGGACCGGGACGCGTGGGTCGCCGAGGTCGCGCCCGAGGGTGGGGAGGAGGCCGAGCGGCTCGCCGTCGTGCACAGCCACCCGGCGTGGGTCGTCCGCGCCCTGCGGGAGGCGCTCGTCGCCCACGGTCGGGACGTCGGCGAGCTGGAGGCCCTGCTGCGGGCCGACAACGCCGCCCCCGAGGTCGTGCTGGCGACCCGGCCCGGGCTGTCGACGCCGGAGGAGCTCGTCAGCCAGGCGAGGGAGAAGGTGCTGCGCACCGCGGCCGGTGCGTGGTCGCCGGTGGCGGTGCGGCTGGACGAGGGCGACCCAGGCTCGTTGCCCGCCGTCCGGGAGGGACGCGCGCGGGTCCAGGACGAGGGCAGCCAGCTGGCCGCGCTGGCGCTGGCGGCAGCGCCGCTGGACGGCCGGGACGAGCGGTGGCTCGACCTGGCCTCGGGACCCGGCGGCAAGGCCGCCCTGCTGGCGGCCGTCGGGGCGCAGCGAGGCGCCTCGCTCGTCGCGGTCGAGGTCAGCGAGCACCGGGCCCGGCTCGTCGCGCAGGCCGTCGCCGGCGTCCCCCAGGGCGGCCCACCTGTCGAGGTGCGCACGGGCGACGGCCGCGAGGTCGGCGCGGACGAGCCGGGCGCCTACGACCGGGTGCTGGTCGACGCCCCCTGCACCGGGCTGGGGGCCCTGCGCCGTCGCCCCGAGGCACGGTGGCGCCGTCTGCCGTCGGACCTCTCCGGGCTCGGCCCGCTGCAGCGCGATCTGCTCGCCTCGGCGCTGGCCGCGGTGCGGGTGGGCGGCGTCGTCGCGTACGTGACGTGCTCGCCGCACGCGGCCGAGACCCTCGCCGTCGTCGGCGACGCCGTCCGCAGGGGCAAGGGCGCCGTCGAGCTGCTCGACGCGCCGGCGGCGGTCGACGCCGCGGCCGGCCGCGCGGTGCCCGGGACGGCGCCCGCGGGAGGCGACGCGTCGCCCGCGGGGCGCACGGCCCAGCTGTGGCCCCACGTCCACGGCACCGACGCCATGTTCGTCGCGCTGCTGCGTCGCCTCCGCTGAGCCGCCCCCTCCCGGCACCTCGACGACTTCCTGCCGCAGACAAGGGGTCACCTGCGGCACGTCGACGACGACCTGCCGCAGGTGAGGGGTCTTGTGCGGCACGTCGACGTCGATGTGCCGGGCGTGGACGACGTGACGCGCTCCTTCGTAGGGAGGAGCTGACCCTGTCGGCTCGGTGGCGGTGCCGGTCGTCGCTCGTAGGCTCGCCGCGTGCCCCAGGAGAGCCAGCCCCAGACGTCGACCAGCGAGGCCCTGACGCGCGGTGGGAGCGAGGCGCGAGCGCCGCGGATCCACCCCAGCATCCTGTCCGCGGACTTCACCGACCTCGCCGCGGAGGTCGGGCGGATCAGCTCCGCCGACGCCGTCCACGTCGACGTCATGGACAACCACTTCGTGCCCAACCTCACGCTGGGGCTGCCCGTGGTCGAGCGGCTCGCGCAGGTCAGCCCGGTGCCCCTGGACTGCCACCTCATGGTCGAGGCGCCCGACCGCTGGGCCCCGGCGTACGCCGAGGCGGGCGCGAGCAGCGTCACCTTCCACGCCGAGGCCGCCTCCGCCCCCGTCCGTCTCGCCCGCGAGCTGCGCCGCGCAGGAGCCCGCGCCGGGCTGGCGCTCAACCCGGCGACGCCCGTCGAGCCGTGGTTCGACCTGCTCGGCGAGGTCGACATGGTCCTCGTCATGACGGTCGAGCCGGGCTTCGGCGGCCAGTCCTTCCTCGACGTCGTGCTGCCGAAGGTCCGGCGGCTGCGGGGCGCCATCTCCTCCGCCGGCCTCGACGTCGCCGTCCAGGTCGACGGCGGCGTCAGCGTCGCGACGATCGAGCGGGCCGCCGAGGCCGGCGCCGACGTCTTCGTCGCCGGGTCGGCCGTCTACGGCGCCGAGGACGCCGCGGCGGCCGTCGCCGAGCTCCGTGCGCTCGCCGGGGCCGCCGGGCGCTGAGCCGGGGGGCGGGCCGGTGCAGCCGACCACCTAGCCTGGACCCCCGTGAAGACCTTCGAGGACCTCTTCGCCGAGCTGTCGGCGAAGGCCGAGCAGCGGCCGGCGGGCTCGCGCACCGTCGCCGAGCTCGACGCCGGCGTCCACGCCATCGGCAAGAAGGTCGTCGAGGAGGCCGCCGAGGTCTGGATGGCCGCCGAGCACGAGGGCGCCGAGCGCACGGCCGAGGAGGTCTCCCAGCTGCTGTACCACCTGCAGGTGCTGCTGCTGGCCCGCGGGCTCACGCTGCGGGACGTCTACGCCCACCTCTGAGCCGACGGCTCCCGCCCCTTCTGCCACAGCCCTGCTCGCCGCCTCCTGGCGGCTTCCCGGAGGACCCCGTGCTGCGCATCGCCGTCCCGAACAAGGGCGCCCTGTCCGAGCCCGCGACGACGCTGCTGCGCGAGGCCGGCTACGCCGAGCGCCGCACGGGCCGCGAGCTCGTCGTCCGGGACACCGCCAACGACGTCGAGCTGTACTTCCTGCGCCCGCGCGACATCGCGCTCTACGTCGGCGCCGGCACCCTGGACGCCGGCCTCACCGGCCGGGACCTGCTGCTGGACAGCGGTGCTGACGCCGAAGAGGTGCTCGAGCTCGGCTTCGCCTCCTCCACGTTCCGCTTCGCGGCCCCGTCCGGCCAGGCGCCCGCCGACCTCGCCGGCCTGGCGGGCCGGCGGGTGGCCACGAGCTATGACGGCCTCGTGGGCGCCTACCTCGCGGGGCGCGGCGTCGACGCGCCCGTCGTCCGCCTCGACGGCGCCGTCGAGATCTCCGTCGCGCTCGGCGTCGCCGACGTCATCGCCGACGTCGTCGAGACCGGGTCGACGTTGCGCGCCGCGGGCCTGGAGGTCTTCGGCGAGCCGATCCTGCAGTCCCAGGCCGTGCTGGTGCGTCGCCGCGGCGTCGACCCGCCCGCCGGCCTCGACACCCTCGTGCGGCGGGTCGAGGGGGTCCTCGTCGCCCGGGAGTACGTCATGGTCGACTACGACGTGCACGTCGACCGCCTGGACGCCGCCTCGGCGCTGACGCCTGGGCTGGAGTCCCCGACCGTCTCGCCGCTGCGCGACGCCAGCTACGTCGCCGTGCGGTCGATGGTGCGGCGCACCGAGGTCAACGCGGTGATGGACGGCCTCTACGACGTCGGCGCCCGGGCCATCCTCGTGACGACCATCCACGCCTGCCGGATCTGAGCCGTGCCTCCTGACGACGTGCCCCACGACGCCCCCGCCGGCGCGCCTGACGCCGGCCGTCCGCTGACCCCCGAGGAGCGTCGGCGCGAGCGCGCCCGGCTGCACCGGCCGTTCCGGCCTCGCCGCGGGCCGGCCGTGGCCGTCGTCATCGGCGTGCTGGCCGTGCTCGGCGGGCTGGCGCTCGCGGTCTTCACGCCCGGCTCGGTGGCGGGGGACCGGCTGGGGTTCGCGGCGATCGGCGTCCTCGTCGCGGCCTTCATGGCGTTGCAGGCGCGGGTGCGGGCGCAGCCCGACGAGGACGGCGTCACCGTGCAGAACCTCTTCCTGTCCCGCCGGCTGGAGTGGGCGGAGGTCGTCGAGGTGCGTTTCGGGGGCGGGCAGCCCTGGCTGCAGCTCGACCTCTCCGACGGCGACGTGCTGGCGGTCATGGCCGTGCAGCGCGCCGACGGCGCCTTCTCCGAGCAGGAGGCGCGGCGCTTCGCGACGCTCGTCGCGCTGCACGGCCCGCGGGACTGAGGACGCGGACGCCCTCAGCGCCGGGGCGGGACCGCGGTCGTCGCCTGCTCGACGCTCCAGCCGCCGACCTGCAGGAGGTCGACGACGGTGCTGCGGACCTGGCCGACGCACACGGCGGCCGAGAGGCTGAGCGGGTGGTCGGCGAGGGCGCCGGCGCGGCGGCCGACGTCGGCCAGGTCGAGGAGCACCTCCTCGTCGACCTGCCCGTCGTCGATCGCCTCGGACAGGTGCCGCGCGCCCGTGGCGAGGTGGTCCAGCAGCCGGGCCAGCTCGGGGGGCAGCCCCTCGCCGGCCTGGCCGGCGACGAGGAGGCGGCGCAGGAGCACCCGGACGTTGCGGACGGCGCGGTCGAGCGGGACGGCGAGGTCGCGGGTGCGCTCGAGGTCGGGCCGGCGCCGGTGCCGGAAGGGCGACAGGCGCAGGCCCGCCAGCGCCTCCGCGGCCGCCGGGCCCAGCGCCTCGAAGGCGGCCTGCTGCGAGCGGGCTCGCTCGAGCGCCTCCTCGGCCAGCCCGGGGTCGTGGTCGCGGGCGGCGAGGGAGGCGTCGGCGACGAGGTCGGCGAGGTCGGCCGTCGCGGCCGCCGCCAGGCGCCGGGGGCGCTGCAGCGGCGCCGTCGGCAGCAGGGCGGCGACGGCGAGCGCCACGAGACCGCCGACGACGGCGTCCAGCCACCGGCCGACGCCCGAGTCCACCGTGGAGGCGAGCGCCGTGACGATGGACGCCTGCACGCCGGCCTGCGTGACGAGCAGCCGGCCGGCGTCCAGGAGCACGGCCACGCCCATCGACAGGCCGACGACGAGCGCGAGCTGCCAGGCGCCGCTGCCGATCTGGGCGACGAGGAGCTCGCCGACGCCGACGCCGACCGCCACGCCGACGACCACCTCGGCGGTGCGGCGCAGCTGGCCGTCGTAGGACTGCCCGAGGGCCAGCACCGCCGCGACCGGCGCGAAGAACGGGTAGTCGTGCCCCAGGCCCTGCTCGGCGATGGCGTAGGCGACGCCACCGGCCAGCGCGCACTGGAGGATGTTCGGCCCGCGGCGGCGCAGCCGTGCGAGTCGGGCGCGCGCGGAACGACGCCCGCGCGAGCCGACGTCGCGCTGCCACGTGCGCGCCCCGGCCCGGGGCCGGTCCTCGGCCACGGGCCGTAGCGTCCCAGACCCGCGGGAAGGTGGCGCCCGGCGCGAGCGGGGCGTCGCAGGCGTCAGGTGCGGACGACGACGTCGGCGCGCCCGCGCGGGTCGTGCGCGGCCAGGTGCGCCTCCTCCTGGGCGGCCCACCGTGCCCAGTGCGGGGCGTAGGCGTCGCCGTCGCGGGCGAGCGCGCGGGCGCGGCGCACGTCGTCGGGCGCCTCCAGCCAGAGGAGGACGTCGCCGGGGGCGAGGGCGCCGCGTGTCCCGGCCCCGACCCCCTCGACCACGAGGAGCGGCCCGGGTGCGACGACGAGCGGGCTGGTGGTGGTGAGGCGGTCGCGGACCCAGCTCCACCGCAGCAGCCGCGCGCCCTCGCCGCGGCGCCAGGTGGTCAGGACCTCCTCGAGGCGGCGCGAGCCGGCGGCGAGGCCGTCCCAGCCGGGGTAGAGGTCGTCCATGGCCAGCACCGGGGCGGCGAGGGCGCCGGCGAGCACGCGGGCGAGCGTCGACTTGCCGGCTCCGCTGCGGCCCTCGACGACGACCAGCTGCGGCCGCCGCGCTGCGCCTGCGACCGCTGGCGCGGTCCTACGCTCTCGGCCGTGAGCCTCGCCGTCCGCGTCGTCCCCTGCCTCGACGTCGACGCCGGCCGGGTCGTCAAGGGGGTGCGCTTCGCGGGCCTGCGCGACGCCGGCGACCCCGTCGAGCTGGCCCGCCAGTACGGCGACGACGGCGCCGACGAGCTCGTCTTCCTCGACGTCACCGCCAGCACCGACGAGCGGTCGACCACCTACGACGTCGTCGCCCGCACCGCCGAGCAGGTCTTCGTCCCGCTGACGGTCGGCGGGGGCGTGCGCACGGTGGGCGACGTCGACCGGCTGCTGCGCGCGGGCGCGGACAAGGTGGGGGTCAACACGGCCGCGGTCGCGCGCCCCGAGCTCGTGGCCGAGGTGGCCGACCGCTTCGGCGCGCAGGTGCTCGTGCTCTCGGTCGACGCGCGGCGCTGCCCCCCCGGGACGCCCGAGCCGGAGCGCACGCCGTCGGGCTTCGAGGTGACGACGCACGGCGGGCGGCGCGGCACCGGCGTGGACGCCCTCGCCTGGGCCGCCCGCGCTGCGCGGCTGGGAGCCGGGGAGATCCTGCTCAACTCGGTCGACGCCGACGGCACCACCGCCGGCTTCGACCTGGAGATGCTGCGGGCGGTGCGCGCCGAGGTCGACGTCCCCGTCATCGCGAGCGGTGGTGCGGGGCGGCTGGAGGACTTCGCGCCCGCCGTCGACGCGGGGGCCGACGCGGTGCTCGCGGCTTCGGTCTTCCACTTCGGCGTCCTCTCGGTCGGCCAGGTCAAGGACGCGCTGGCCTCCGCCGGGCACCCCGTGCGACGCGCGGGCGCCGCGGTCCACGCCGCCCCTTCCCGCGACGTGTGAGCCGGTCGCGGCCGACCGGCCCGTCGCGCCACCACCTTCTTCCCATGTGTGACCGTGTCGCGCCGCCCTGCCCGAGCGGCGGCGCGACGAGGCCAGACGTCGCGGGGAGAGGGGCGAGGTCAGATGCTGCGGCGCAGGGACGTGAGGGCGGCGACGTCGTCCGGCGCGCCGTCCAGCTCCACGTCGGCGACGGCCTCGCGGCCGACGGTGAAGAGCACGACCTCGCCGACGTCGCCGCGGACGACGACGGTGCCGGCACCCTCCGGGGCCCTGCGGACGGTCGCCTCGCCCTGCGGCGTCACGAGCCGGACGCCGACGGGGCTGGCACGGAAGAGCATCCGCGCCTGGAGCCGCGTGCTGGACCACAGGGCGTCCCGCACCGCGGGGGAGAGGTCACGCGGGGCCGCCGCCCCAGGGCCGGCGCGCCGGACGTCCTCGGCGTGGACGAAGTGCTCCACGGCGTTCGCGACCGCGTCGAGGAAGGGCAGCCGGAAGGGCGAGAGCGGCGGCGGGCCGTCGCGGAAGGCGGCCACCAGCGCCTCGTAGGGCCGTCGCCGGAGCCGCTGCGTCACCCGGTCGGCGTGCCCGGTGAGCGGAGGCAGGACCATCCCCAGCGCCGCGTCGGGGCGGGACTCGCGCAGCACGAGGTGGACGGCGAGGTCGCGCGTCGTCCATCCCTCGCACAACGTCGCGGCGTCGGGCCCGGCGGCGGTCAGCTCGGCGGCCAGCACGGCCCGTCCTTCGGCGGCAGCGCTCATGGCGCCATCGTGCCTTGCGGGCGGGACCCACCCCGACCGGCCCCCTGGGCGGGAGGAAGGCGACGAAGTCCGCCTCACGGGGCGCTGGAGGTGGAGAAAGGCCACGAGTTCCGCCTCAGGGACCTCGGGGGCGGACGACGGCGACGCGGTCTGGCGGCCGGGGCGGGACGACCTGGACGTCGGCGGGCGTTGTCGGAGGGTCGTGAGAACGTGACGTGCCCGTGGCCGCGGGCCCGCCCGAGAGGAACTCCGTGCCCCGCCGCCCCACCTCGCCCGCCGCACCGGCTGGCTCCTCCCCGCCCTCACGACCCACCGAGACCCCTCCCGCCACCGGCGACGCCCGACGTGCTGGGCGTCACGGGCGTCCTGCGAGGCGTGGCGACGCACCCTCGTCCGGCGTCCCGCGCCAGAGCGACCGCCGCTCGCGCCCGCGCCACCCGCCCGGCGCCACGCGGCGCGGCCTGCGCGTCGTCGCCCAGGGCGCCCGCGACGAGCCGCGGGTCTTCGCCCTCGCGGTGGCCGTCGCCGCCGTGTACGGCGCCGGGACGGCGGCCGCGGGGTGGCTCGTCGGGCGCACGACGGACGAGGTCCTCGTCCCGCTCTTCGACGGCGAGGCTGGCGTGGGCGTCGGCGACGCCGTGCTCGCGGGCGTGACGCTCACCGCGGTGGCCACCGTCACGGCCGTCGCGGTCGCCTTCCGCCGCATCGTCGCCGGGCGGGTCTTCGCCAACCTCCAGGCGCGCTACCGCCGCCGCCTCGCCCGCCAGTACCTGCGCCTGCCCATCGCCTGGCACCACCGCCACCCGGCCGGGCAGCTGCTCGCCAACGCCAGCAGCGACGTCGAGGCCAGCTTCATGATCTTCGCGCCGCTGCCGATGGCCGTCGGCGTCGCCGTCATGGCGCTGGTCGCGGCGGTCGCCATGCTGCTGGCCGACCCGGTGCTGGCGGTGGTGGGCCTGCTGACCATCCCGGCCATGGTCGTCGCCAACATCGCCTACCAGCGCGTCATGTCGCCCCGCGTCGTGCGCGCGCAGGCGCTGCGCGGCGAGGTCTCCGCGCTGGCCCACGAGAGCTTCGACGGCGCCGTCGTCGTCAAGACCCTCGGCCGCGAGGGCGCCGAGACGCGCCGCTTCGGCGACGCCGCCGACCGGTTGCGGCAGGCCAACGTGGACGTCGGGCGCACCCGCGGCGCCTTCGACCCGGTCGTCGAGGCCCTCCCCAGCCTGGCCAGCCTCGCCGTCCTGGTCGTCGGTGCCCTGCGGGCGGCGTCCGGGGACGCCAGCGTCGGCGCCGTCGTGACCGTCGTCTACCTGCTCTCGGTGCTCGCCGCGCCCGTCCGCGCGTTCGGCTGGGTGCTCGCCGAGCTGCCGCGCTCCGCGGTCGGCTTCGGCCGGGTCCGCACGGTGCTCGACGCCCAGGGGCGGACGGCGTGGGGGGCCACGCCGATGCCGGGCGGCAGCCTCGCGCTGCAGATGCGCGGCGTCACCCTGGCCCACGCCCGCGGCGCCGACGAGGACCTCGACGCCGGCGAGGTCAGGTCCCCCGGGGCCGGCACCGACGACAGCTCTGCGTCGGCAGCGCGGCCCGCGACGACGGAGCCGGTGCCCGCCCTGCGCGGCGTCGACCTCGACGTCCCCGCCGGGTCGACGACGGCGCTCGTCGGCCCCACCGGCTCGGGCAAGTCGACGCTCGCCTCGCTCGCCGCCCGCCTGCTCGACCCCGACGAGGGCGTCGTGCGGCTCGGCGGCGTCGACGTCCGAGACCTCCTCGAGGGGGCGATGCCGGCCGACGTCGCCCTCGTGCCCCAGGGCACGTTCGTCTTCGACGACACCGTCCGCGGCAACGTCACCCTCGGCGCCGACGTCGCCGAGGACCGTCTGCGCGACGCCCTCGAGACGGCGCAGGCCGCCGAGTTCGTCGACCAGCTCCCCGAGGGGCTCGAGACGAGGGTGGGGGAGCGCGGCACGTCTCTCTCGGGCGGCCAGCGCCAGCGCCTGGCGCTCGCGCGGGCGCTCGTCCGCACGCCGCGGCTGCTGGTCCTCGACGACGCCACCTCGGCCGTCGACCCCGCGGTCGAGGCGCAGATCCTCAAGGCGCTGCGCCGGCCGGTGGCCGACGGGGGCCCTCGGCCGACCGTCCTGCTCGTCGCCTACCGCCGGGCGACCATCGCGCTCGCCGACCGGGTGGCGTGGATGGAGCGGGGTCGCGTCGTCGACGAGGGCACGCACGAGGAGCTGCTCGACCGGCGTCCCGCCTACCGTGCGCTCGTCACCGCCTACGAGGAGGCCGCCGTCGGCACGCCCGACGGCCCACCCGGGCCCTACGCGCCGGACAGCGACGTCGACGTGGCGACGAGCGCGGGAGCGAGCCGATGAGCGGCCGCACCCCGCCCGCGGCGGTGCCGCAGGCCCAGCCGACGCCCGGGACCGGCGCCCCGGACCGCGCGGCGACGACCTCCTCCCGGGGGAGCGCCGGCGGCGACGGGGCGCCGGGCACCCCCCGGGCCGCGGACGGCACCCGCATCGCCCGGGAGGCCGGTGACGGCGTCGTCGCGACGGTCCGCCGCGGCCTCGCGCTCTCCCCGCTCATGCGGCGCGGGCTGCTCGGGACCCTCCTGCTCGGCGTCCTCGCGACGCTCGGGCGCGTCGTGGTCCCCCTGGCCACGGGGTACGTCGTCGACAACGGGATCAACGCCGAGGGCGGCCCCGACACCTCCCTCGTCGTGCCGGTCGCCGCGGCGGGCGCGCTCGTCGTGCTCGCGACCGCGGTGGTCTCCTACGTCGTCAACCGGCGCCTGTTCACGGCTACCGAGGCCGGCCTCGCCGAGCTGCGCACGACGGCGTTCCGCCGGGTGCACGACCTGTCGGCGCTCACCCAGTCCTCCGAGCAGCGCGGCTCGCTCGTCTCCCGCGTGACGACGGACGTCGACACCATCTCGACGTTCCTGCAGTTCGGCGGCCTGCTGCTCATCCTGTCGATCGGCCAGGTCGCCGTCGTCACGGTGATCATCGGCGTGACGTCGTGGCCGCTGCTGCTCGTCGTGCTCGGGTGCTTCGTGCCCGTCGTGCTCTTCGGCCGGTGGATGCAGCCCCGCGTCTCCGGGGCCTTCGGGGAAGTCCGCGCCCGCGTGGGACGGGTGCTCGGCGGCATCTCCGAGACGGTCGTCGGCGCCGACACCATCCGTGCCTACGGCGCCGAGGGGCGCTCCCGCGAGCGGGTCGACGTGGCCGTCGAGGACCAGCGGCTGGCGCAGCTGCGCGCGCAGCGGCTCGTCGCGACGTCCTTCTCCTCGGCGGTCCTGGGCGCGGGCGTCGTCGTCGCGGCGATCGTCGTCGTCGGGGCGCTGCTGGGGGTCGACGGGAGCCTGACCCTGGGCGAGCTGCTCACGGTCCTCCTGCTCGTGCAGCTGCTGACGGGTCCGGTGCAGAGCCTGACCGAGGTCCTCAACGAGCTGCAGAACGCCGTCGCCGGGTGGCGGCGCGTGCTGGCGCTGCTCGACACGCCCGTCGACCTCGCCGACCCGGGCACCGACGGCGTGGACCTGCCCGAGGAGCCCCTGGACCTGCGGGTCGAGGGCCTGGGCTACTCCTACCCCGGTGGTCCGCCGGCGCTGTCCGACGTCGACCTCGTGGTGCCGCCCGGCACGCGCGTCGCCGTCGTCGGGCGCACCGGCTCGGGCAAGACGACGCTCGCCCGGCTCGTCACCCGCCTGCAGGACCCGAGCACCGGCCGGGTGCTCGTCGGCGGGCAGGACCTGCGCGAGGTGCGCTCGGCGAGCCTGCGTCGGCGGGTCGCCATGGTGCCGCAGGAGGGATTCCTCTTTGAGGGCTCCGTCGCCGAGAACGTCGCGCTGGGCCGCGAGGGGGCCACGCGCGACGACGTCGAGCGGGTGGTGCACGAGCTGGGGCTCACCGCGTGGGCAGCCGACCTGCCCGACGGGCTCGACACGCGGGTGGGCCAGCGGGGCGAGAGCCTGTCGGCGGGAGAGCGCCAGCTCGTGTCGCTCGCGCGCGCCCGCGTGGCCGACCCCGACCTGCTGGTCCTCGACGAGGCGACCTCCGCGGTCGACCCGGGGCTCGACGTCGCCATCGGCGCGGCGCTGGAGCGGCTCATGGCCGGACGGACCTCGGTGACCATCGCCCACCGGCTCTCGACCGCCGAGCGCGCCGACCTCGTCGTGGTCGTCGCGGGCGGCCGGGTCGTCGAGACGGGACGGCACGCCGACCTCGTCGCGGCCGGCGGCACCTACGCCGGCCTGCACGGCGCCTGGGCCGCCCAGCTGCAGCCTGCCGGCTGACCGACCCCGTCGGCGTCGGTGGGAGGATTGCGTCCGTGAGCAGGCCTACCTCCTCCGGCTCCCCCGAGGCCCCGGCGACCCCCTCGACGGCGAGCGCGCCGGTGCCGCCGTCGTCGCTGGCCCCCGACGTCGCCGGGCGGCTGCGGCGCACGTCCGACGGGCTCGTGGCGGCGGTCGTCCAGGAGCACCGCACGCGCGAGGTGCTCATGCTCGCCTGGATGGACGACGAGGCCCTCGCCCAGACGCTGCGCACCGGCCGGGCGACCTACTGGAGCCGCAGCCGCGGCGAGCTCTGGCGCAAGGGCGACACCTCTGGGCACGTCCAGCACGTCCGCTCGGTGAGCCTGGACTGCGACGGCGACGCGCTGCTCGTCCGCGTCGAGCAGGTCGGCCCCGCCTGCCACACCGGCACCACGACGTGCTTCGACGGGCGTGACCTCGGCGCCGTGCCCGCGCCCGCCCTCGAGGGTGCGCCCGTCGACGGCCGGCTCGGCGCCTCCGCCCCGGCAGCGTCGTGACCGCCGGGCCCGACGGCCGGCTGGGCCGGACCTGGCCGAGCCTGGACGTCTTCCGCGAGCTGGCCCGCGACCGCCGCGTCATCCCCGTGGTCCGCCGCGTCCTCGCCGACGGCGAGACGCCGGTCGGCCTGTACCGCAAGCTGTCCGGCGACGCCCCCGGCTCCTTCCTGCTGGAGTCGGCCGAGGGCGGGCGCTGGTCGCGGTGGTCGATCGTCGGCGCGCGCTCCAGCGCGATGCTCCTCGGCGAGGACGGGCAGTCGCGGTGGGTCGGGTCGCCGCCGACGTTCGTGCCGGCCGACGGCGAGCCCACGGAGGTGCTCGCCGAGGTGATGGCCGCGCTGTCGACCCCGCGGCTGCCTGGTCTGCCGCCGCTGACCGGCGGCATGGTCGGCGTCCTCGGCTACGACGTCGTCCGCGCCTGGGAGCGTCTGCCCGCGCGACCGGCCGACGAGCACCCCGACGAGATCGGCGCTCCCGCGGTGATGATGGCGCTGGCCGCCGACGTGGCCGTCCTCGACCACAGCGACGGCACCCTCCTGCTCGTCGCCAACGCGGTGAACTCCGACGGCACCGACGAGCGGGTGGACGAGGCCTGGGAGGACGCCTGTGCCCGGCTCGACCGGATGGTCGCCCAGCTCGCCGCCCCGGCTCCTTCCACGGTCGCCGTCCACGACGGCGGCCCGGAGCAGGTGCCCGCCGCCCGGGAGCGCACCCGTCGCGAGGACTACCTGGACGCCGTCCGTCGCGGCCAGGAGGCGATCGTCGACGGCGAGGTCTTCCAGGTGGTGCTCTCCCAGCGCTTCGAGATGGACTGCCCCGCCGACGCCCTCGACGTCTACCGCTGCCTGCGGGCGTCCAACCCGAGCCCGTACATGTACCTCTTCCGGGGGCAGCGGCCCGACGGCAGCGCCGTCGACGTCGTCGGCTCCAGCCCTGAGGCTCTCGTCAAGGTCGAGGCCGGACGCGTGCTCGCCCACCCCATCGCGGGCACGCGGCCCCGCGGCGCCAAGCCAGAGGACGACGTCCGCCTCGCCGAGGAGCTGCTGGAGGACGTCAAGGAGCGCTCGGAGCACCTCATGCTCGTCGACCTCGCGCGCAACGACCTCGCCCACGTGTGCGACCCCGGCAGCGTCGACGTCGTCGAGTTCATGGCGGTGGAGCGCTACAGCCACGTGATGCACCTGGTCTCGACGGTCGTCGGCGACGCGAGGGCGGGCACGAGCGCGCTGGCCGTGCTCCGCTCGGCCTTCCCCGCCGGGACCCTCTCGGGCGCGCCGAAGCCGCGGGCGATGGAGCTCATCGACGTGCTCGAGCCCGTGCGCCGCGGCGTGTACGGCGGCGTCGTCGGCTACCTCGACTTCGCCGGCGACCTCGACATGGCCATCGCCATCCGCACCGCCGTCCTGACGCGCGGGGTCGCCCACGTGCAGGCCGGCGCCGGGGTCGTCGCCGACTCCGTCCCCGAGGCCGAGGACGCCGAGTGCCGCGCCAAGGCCGCGGCGGTGCTGCGCGCCGTCGCCGCGGCGGTGACGCTGCGGCCGCCCGAGGTGGGGCCGCCCGAGGTGGGGCCCGAGGGGAGCCCCCGGGGGGTCGCCGCGGCCGCGGCGCCCGCGGCGGCGGACGGCCGGTGGGCGAGGTGACGTCCGCCCGGCCGGGCGGCCCGCGTCTGACGCGCGCCCGCGCCGTCCTGGGCCTGCTGGCCCTGGGCGTGCTCGTCCTCGTGAGCAGCGCGCTGGTGTGGACCCGGGCCGTCGTGGCCGGGCCCTTCGCCGGTGCCGTCGAGGTGACGGCGACGGGAGCCGGCGCGTCCCCGCTCGTCCCGGCGCTCGGGCTCGTCGTCCTCGCCGGTGCGGGGGCGGCCAGCACCACGCGGCGGGTCGGCACGCCCGTGGCCGCCGGTGGAGTCGCCGTGGCGGGCGTCGGCGTCGCCGTCGCCGCCGCCGGTGTGCTGCGGGACCCGCTCGGCGCCACGGCCGCCGAGGTGGGGGACGTCCTCGGCGTCACCGGCGCCTCGGTGACGGCGGCCGACGCGACCGCCACCGGCACCGGCTGGCCCGTGGTCGCCGTCGTGCTGGGGGTCGCGGTCGCCGTGCTCGGCGCCGCGGCGGCGCTGGCCTCGCGGGGCTGGGCGTCGGGGCGCCGGTTCGAGGCACCGGCCGCGGCGGCGGGCGACGACCACGGCGGCCTGCGCGCCCGCGGTGAGGACCCGGCGGCCCGTGCCACGGCCCGCGGGTCCGCAGGCACCGTGGGCGACGCGCCCGCGGGCGGCGTGCCGGGCCCTCCGGACCCGGCCGCCGAGCGCCTGCGCCGCCGCGGCGAGGCCTTCGACGCCTGGGACTCCCTCTCCCGCGGGGAGGACCCGACGGGGGACCGTCGGGTCTGAGGTGCTGCTGCCCCTCCCCGGCCGCGCCGAGCCCGGGCAGCCCGCCGGGGCGGTGGCGGGCGCCCTAGCCGACGTCGTCCGCCGACCCGGCGGGCACCGGGTCGTGCTCGGGCGCCGCACCGGCGACGAGAGCGGTGAGGTCCTCGCCGTCCACCCAGCGGGTCGGCACGGGCGCCCGGGCGGCGCGGCGGACGAGGCGGTCGGCCGGCAGCGGCGAGGCCGAGGCGACGACGACGGCGTTGGCGTAGCGCCGTCCCCGCAGCATGCCCGCCTCGGCGAGGACACCGACGTGGTCGAAGACCGCTGCCGTGGTGGCGACCTCACGGCGCAGGCGCTTGAGCGGCGGCCGGTCGGCGACGTTGGCGAGGTAGGTGCCGTCCGCGCGCAGGACGCGGGCGGCGTCGCGCACGAACTCGACCGTCCGCACGTGCCGCGGCGTGAGGTCCTTGCTGAAGACGTCGCGGACGACGGCGTCCGCGCTGGCGTCCTTGCGCGTGGCCAGCCGCTCGCGGGCGTCGCCCACCTGCAGACGCAGGGCGGGGGAGCGGGGCAGGTCGAACCACTCGCGGACGAGGGAGGCGAGGTCCTCGTCGAGCTCGACGGCGACCTGGCGCGAGCCCGGCCGCGTCGCGTCGACGTAGCGCGCCAGCGCGCACCCCGCGGCGCCGAGGTGCACGACCTCGAGCGGGCCGGGGGGACGCTCGTCGAGGACGTCGGCCATGGACCGCAGGTACTCGAACTCCAGCAGCGTCGGGTCGCCGGTGTGGACCGAGGAGCTGGCGACGCCGTTGACGAAGACCGTCCACGCCTGCTCGTCGCTGCCGCTGCGCGCCAGCTCGACGACGCCGCTGGCCGTCGACCAGGTGCCGGCCTCCGGACCCGGGCGCCCGCCGCCGCGCGCGGAGGACGGACGTCGACGGTCACGGGGCACCGCGGCAGCATCCCCGGCCCGCCCGGCCGCGCGCACCCCGGGCACCTGGACGGAGGGTCACGTCGTCGGAAAGCCGGGGACGCCGGCCGTCCCCAGGGCCTACCGTCCGTGCGTGACCGACGAGCACGACCAGCAGGACGAGGTCCGGGCGCTCGCCCGGGCCCTGACGCGGCTCGTGGACTGGGCGGGCGCGCAGGAGCGACGGCGGCGGCACCCGGTCACCGAGCGGCTGCACGCCCACCTCGGGGCGGACGCCGCGGACCGCTCGGTCGTGACCCGACGGCTGCCGACCTTCCAGCACGTCAACGTCCAGGGCGCCCTCGACGCCTGGTGCGCCGAGGCCGGCCGGTCGGTCGACGTCGTCGGGCTCGCCCTGCCGTCCGACTACGGCTCCGTCGACCTGCACCAGCTGCTGCACGGCGAGCACCTCCCCCCGCTGCGGCTGTCCGCTCCCGACCTCGTCGACCTGCCGGCCGGCCCGGGCGGGGCGACGCGCGCGTGCTGGCGCTCGGCGCTGCTGCTGGTCGACGACGCCCGCGGCACCTGGTGCCTGCGGGTCAGCGGCCCGCAGCGGCACGAGGAACCGGCGCTGACCCTCGAGGTCGCCGGCCTGGAGACCCGCGACGCCCAGGCGCTGCTCGACGAGCTGGAGGCGCTGCGCTCCCGGCTGGACGTCTACCGCGGCCAGGTGGTCTCCCTGTCCGGACGGGGTTCGCTCGACTTCGTCGACCTCCCCGCGACGCCGCGCGGCGACGTCGTCCTGCCGGAGCCGGTGCTGCGACGGGTCGAGCGGCACAGCATCGAGGTCGCCCGCCACCGCGACGCGCTGCGGGCGGCCGGGCAGCACCTCAAGCGCGGCCTGCTGCTCTACGGCCCGCCCGGCACGGGCAAGACCCACACGACCCGCTACCTCCTCCAGCACGTCACCGGCGCCACGGTGCTGCTGCTCTCGGGGCAGGCCCTGTCCCTGGTCGGCGAGGTCGCCGCCCTGGCCCGCGACCTCGCGCCGACGGTCCTCGTGCTCGAGGACGTCGACCTCGTCGCCGAGGAGCGCAGCCACGGCCACGGCGGCCACTCGGTGCTCTTCGAGCTGCTCGACGCCATGGACGGTGCGGCGGCGGACGCCGACCTGCTCTTCCTGCTGACGACCAACCGCGCCGACCTGCTGGAGCCGGCGCTGGCGGCCCGGCCCGGGCGGGTCGACGTCGCCGTCGAGATCGGGCTGCCCGACGAGGAGGGCCGCCGCCGGCTGCTGGAGCTGTACGGACGCGGTGTCCCCACCGTCTTCGCGCCCGAGGACGTCGACGCCGCGGTGGCACGCACCGACGGCGTCACGGCCTCCTTCGTCAAGGAGCTGCTGCGCCGCGCGGTGCTGGAGGCGCTGGAGGACGAGCCGGGCGCGCTGCGCGAGGTCCGCGGCGAGCACCTGGCGCGGGCGCTGGACGACCTGCTCGACAGCAGCCAGGGCGTCACCCGGGCGCTGCTCGGTGTCCCGGCCGACCAGAGCGCGGCACCGGTCGGGCCGTCGGTGGACGAGGGCGTCACCGTCGCCGGGTACGCCGGTGACGGCTCCTCCTTCGGCTGGGTCGCCGGGCACGCCTACGGGGACCACTCCCGGGACGACTGACGCCGCCCCGGACCCCGGCGCCGGCGGCCACCGGTCGCGCCAGCGCGTCGGGCGGTGTGCTCAGTCGCCGTCCGGCCTGCGCCGCAACGCCTTCGTGCGACCGCGGGCGGTCTTGGCGTCGGTCCGCCGGGTCCTGGCCCGGCGCGAGGGAGCAGTCGGCCGGCGCGTGCGGGCGGGCGGGGCGACGCCCTCGCGCACGAGCGCGGCGAGGCGCTCGCGGGCCGTGGCGCGGTTGCGGCGCTGCTCGCGGTGCTCGGCGGCGCGGACGACGAGGTCCCCGCCCGAGAGCCGGCCGGCGAGCCGCTCCACCAGCCGCTCGCGCTGCGGCTCGGACAGGGCGCGGGAGGTCGCCGGCGACCAGCGCAGCTCCACCCGCGAGTCGGTGGTGTTGACGCCCTGCCCGCCGGGCCCCCCGGACCGGCTGAAGCGCCAGGCCAGCTCGGCCGCCGGCAGGCTCAGGCCCCGGGTGACGCGCAGGTCTCCGGTGACGCCGTCGGCCGCGGGGTCGGCACGGGCGTGGGCAGGCACGCGTCCAGGATGGCGGTCGTGTCGGCTGCGGTCGAGCGGCGCCGCAGCAGGCCGGCGTCCCTGGCGCACGCCGGCGCCCCCCTACCGTGGCGCCATGGCAGCGGCCGGGGCAGACGCACAGCCTCCACCGGTCCCGCCCGCCCTGGCCGGCGCCGTCGAGACCTACCTGCAGCACCTGCGGGTCGAGCGGGGCCTGGCCCGCAACACGCTGTCGGCATACCGCGGCGACCTCGCCCGCTACGTCGCCTTCCTGGCCGCCCAGGGTCTCGGCGGGCCGGACGACGTCGCGCCCGCGCACCTCAGCTCCTACGCCGTCGCGCTGGGGACCGGCGCCGACGGCGGTGCCGTGCTCACGGCCAGCTCGCGCAAGCGTGCCGTGGTCGCCGTCCGCGGGCTGCACCGCTTCCTCGCCGAGGAGGGGCTGACGTCGGCCGACCCCTCGCGCGAGGTGCGGCCGCCGGCCGAGCCGCGGCGGCTGCCCAAGGCGATCGGGGTCGCCGAGGTCGGCCGGCTGCTCGACGCCGCCGCCGTCGGCGACGGGCCGGGGCCGTTGCGGGACAGGGCCCTGCTGGAGCTGCTCTACGGCTCGGGCGCACGCATCTCCGAGGTCGTCGCCCTCGACGTCGACGACGTCGGCGAGCTGCTGGAGGACGGGCGGACGGCGGGCGCTCCCCGCCCCGGGACCGACGCGCCCCCCGAGGGCCTGCTGCGCCTGCGCGGCAAGGGCGACAAGCAGCGTGTCGTCCCGCTGGGCCGCTTCGCCCGGGCGGCGCTGGAGGCCTACCTCGTGCGCGGCCGCCCGGCCCTGGCCACCGCCGGGCGCGGCGGTCCCGCGCTCTTCCTCGGCAGCCGCGGCGGGCGGATGTCACGCCAGAGCGCCTGGGCCGTGCTGCACGCGGCGGGCGAGCGGGCCCAGCTGTCGGGCAGCGTCTCCCCGCACACGCTGCGGCACTCCTTCGCCACCCACCTGCTGGAGGGCGGCGCCGACGTCCGCGTCGTCCAGGAGCTCCTCGGCCATGCCTCGGTCACGACGACGCAGGCGTACACGCTCGTCACCGCCGACGCCCTGCGCGAGGTCTTCGCCGCCACCCATCCGAGGGCTCGCTGAGCACCTCCCGCTCTGCTTGACTCGCGCCCATGGCGACGGAGCCGGGCCTCGAGCGACGCCCACCCCACGAGGTCTCGGGGCCCGGCCCCGCGACCCGGCCGCCCCACCTCCTCGCCGCCCTGAGCCGGACGATCTGGCGCTCGCTGCCGGTCGCGGCCCGTCGCTCGCTGCGGCACCGGCAGGTCTACGGCCGCTTCCCCCGGAGGGACCCCCGGACCTTCAACGAGAAGGTCCACTGGCGGATGCTGCACGACCGTCGGCCACGGCTGGTCACCGCCTGCGACAAGCTGGCGGCCAAGGAGCTCGCCGTGGCCGCCGGGGTCCTGCCCGCCCGCACCCTGTGGACCGGCACGGACGTCGCCGACCTCGCCGACGCCCACCGGGCCGGCCTCGACCTCGGCGAGCGGTGGGTGCTCAAGCCCAACCACCGCGGCGGCGGCCTCGTCCACCTGGGAGCCGGGCGGCCTGACCCCGCTCGCCTCGCGGAGCTGGCCCGGGGCTGGCTCGACCCGAGCAGCGACGAGCTGCGGATGGGGGAGTGGGCCTACTCCCGGGCGCGCCGCCTGCTCCTGGTCGAGGAGCGGCTCGGCGCGCCGGAGGAGGTCCTCACCGACTACAAGGTGCACGTCGTCGGCGGCGAGCCCGCGCTCGTGCAGGTGCACCACGGCCGCTTCGGCGACCACCGGCTGCGCTACTACCGGCCGGACTGGACGCCGACGGACGTGACGGTCCGCGGCGCAGCCCCCGCCCCGCTCGAGCCCGCACCCGACCGGCTGGCGGAGCTGCTCGACGCCGCCGCACGGCTCGGGCGGACCTGGGACTACGTCCGGGTCGACCTCTACCTCGTGCCGGAGGGGGTCCGTTTCGGCGAGCTGACGGTCTACCCGGGCAGCGGCCTCACCGACTTCACCCGCGACGCCTGGCTGGACCGCGAGCTGGGGGCCCGCTGGGTGCTGCCGCACGACGCCGTCGCCGCCTCGACGGCCTCTCCGCGGCGCGGCTAGGGTCGGCGCGCCCGAGCGGGCGCGTCCGGTGCGGTCGAGCCCAGCCCGCGCCGACGTCGCCGCACCGCGGCCAGGACCGGCCCGCCCGCGGGCCGAGAAGGAGGGACCTGCGGTGAGCAGCTCGGCGAGCGCACCCGGCCAGACGGCGCTCGACGTGCCGAGCACGGGTGTCGGCCCGACCGGCCGTCCGATGCCCGACTTCCCCGAGCCGCCACCGCTGTCCGGGCACGGCCCCGCCCGCGTCATCGCCCTGTGCAACCAGAAGGGTGGGGTCGGCAAGACGACGACCACCATCAACCTCGGGGCGGCGCTCGCGGAGCTCGGCCGCAAGGTCCTCCTCGTCGACTTCGACCCGCAGGGCGCGCTGAGCGCCGGCGTCGGGGTCCCGGCCCACGACCGCGAGACGACCGTCTACACGCTCCTCGTCGACCGCTCCGCCCAGACCCGCGACGCCATCGTCCCCTCCGGGGTCCCGCTGATGGACGTCATCCCCGCGACCATCGACCTGTCGGCCGCCGAGGTCCAGCTGGTCGCCGAGGTGGCACGCGAGAACCTGCTCGCCCGGGCGCTGCGTCCCGTCCTGGACGACTACGACGTCGTCCTCGTCGACTGCGGGCCCTCGCTCGGCCTCCTCACGGTCAACGCGCTGACGGCGGCGCACGGCGTCGTCATCCCGCTGGAGTGCGAGTACTTCGCCCTGCGCGGGGTGGCGCTGCTCGTGGAGACGATCGACAAGGTGCAGGACCGGCTCAACCCGCGGCTGAAGGTCGACGGGATCCTCGCGACGATGTACGACTCGCGGACCCTGCACAGCCGTGAGGTGGTCGCCCGCGTCGTCGAGGCCTTCGGGGACACGGTGTTCCACACCGTGGTGGGCCGCACGGTCAAGTTCCCGGACGCGACCGTGGCCGCCGAGCCGATCACCTCCTACGCCAGCAGCCACGCCGCCGCCGCGTCCTACCGCCAGCTGGCCCGCGAGCTCGTCGCCCGTGGCGACGCCGCCTGAGCCGGCGACCGCCGTCCCGGCCGCTGGGGGGCTCGACGCCGCACCCGCCGGCACGCCCGGGCGTCGCCCGCGGTCGCGGCCGGCCCCCTTCGAGGTGCACCTCGACGTCTTCACCGGGCCCTTCGACCTGCTCCTGCAGCTCATCACCAAGCACCGCCTGGACGTCACCGAGGTGGCGCTGTCGGCCGTGACGGACGAGTTCGTCGCCCACCTGCGTGCCCGCACCCGCGGCGACCGGTCCGGCGACGGCAGGGCCGGCGCCGGCGGGGTGCCGGGGGAGGAGGCCGAGGAGTGGGACCTCGGCCAGGCGAGCGAGTTCCTCGTCGTCGCCGCGACGCTGCTGGAGCTGAAGGCGGCGCGGCTGCTGCCCGGCACGCAGGTCGACGCCGAGGAGGACCTGGCGCTGCTGGAGGCGCGCGACCTGCTCTTCGCCCGGCTGCTGCAGTACCGGGCCTACAAGGACGTCTCCGCCGTGCTGGCCGACCGGCTCGCCCGCTACGGCGCCCGCACCCCGCGCGCCGCGCCCCTGGAGCCTGCCTTCGCGCAGCTGCTGCCCGAGCTCGTCATGACGGCGACGCCCGAGCAGCTGGCCGCGCTCGCCGCCCGGGCCAGCCAGCCGCGCCCCGCCCCGCCCGGCGTGGGCCTGGACCACCTGCACGCGCCCGCCGTCAGCGTCCGGGACGAGGCCCGCCACCTCGCGCGGCACCTGGCGCGCACGCCGTCGGCGACCTTCCGGGAGCTGTCCCGCGACGCGGGCTCGCTGCTCGTCGTCGTCGCCCGCTTCCTGGCCCTGCTCGAGCTGTTCCGCGACGGGTCGGTGGCCCTGGACCAGGCCGACGCCCTCGGGGAGCTGGGCGTGCGGTGGACCCGACCGACCACCGACGGCCTGTCCGAGGCCGAGCTCGACGCCGTGCTCGCGGGCGTGGGCGAGGACGAGGTGGAGGCCGTCGCGGCGGCGCCAGGAGAGGATGCCGCCCCATGACCAGCGCCAGCCCGGACGAGCCCGAGCACCGACCGAGCGACCGACCCGGCGCGGACGTCGACGAGAGCAGCGAGGAGCAGGACGAGGCCGAGTCGCAAGCCGGGTCCGGAGCCCGTCCTGAGGCCGGGGTCGAGACGCTCCCGGGCGGGCTGCGCGCCGCGGTCGAGGCGGTGCTCATGGTCGTCGACGAGCCCGTGCCCGAGACCGCGCTCGCGACGGCCGCCCAGGTGTCGGTGGCGGAGGTGCAGGCCGTCATCTGCGACCTCGAGCGCGAGTACGACGCCGACGCAAGGGGTTTCGAGCTGCGACGCTCGGGCGCCGGGTGGCGCGTCTACAGCCGGGCCGACCTGGCCGACGTCGTCGGGCGTTTCGTGCGCGACGGCCAGACCGCGCGCCTGTCGCAGGCGGCGCTGGAGACCCTCGCGATCATCGCCTACCGGCAGCCGGTGAGCCGGGCGCGGGTCGCGGCGGTCCGCGGCGTCGACGTCGACGGCGTCGTCCGCACGCTCCTGGCCCGCGGGCTCGTGGTCGAGGAGGGCAAGGACCCCCTCACGGGTGCGATGCTCTACGCCACCACGCCCTCCTTCCTCGAACGGATGGGGATGGCCGGTCTCGACGAGCTGCCGCCCCTGGCGCCCTTCCTGCCCGAGGGCGCGGACCTCGAGGACCTGACGGAAGGACAGCTGTGAGCGACGACGGACGAGGGCGCGGCACGGACGGCCGGGAGGGCCGCCCCGGAGGTGCCCCCTCGGGGAGTCGCGGTCGGGCCGCAGGGTCGGGCCGAGGGCGCCCGACGACAGGGGGCGGCCGCACGTCCGGGCGCGGGCCGGCCGGCGGTCGCCGGTCGGGCGGCCCCAGCTCCGGTGGCCCCGGCTCTGGTGGCCCCGGCTCTGGAGGACCCGGCTCTGGTAGGTCCAGCTCCGGCGGTCGCGGCTCCGGCGGTCGCAGCTCCGGGGGGCCCAGCTTCGGGGGGCCCAGCCGGGATGACCGGGACCCCGCCGGTCGCGCGTCCCGCAGCGGCGGTGGCGACGGCGCTGGCCGGGCGAGCAGCGGGCGCGGCAGCGCCGAGGGCGGGCGCGGCGGACGCCCCGGTGCTGGGCGCCCCGGTGCTGGGCGCCCGGGCGGTGGGCGCGGGGGCGAGGCCCCCCGCGGGCGCAGCGGTGACGTCGAGCGCCGCGGGCGTCCGTCCTCCTCGGGCGACGACGCGGCGGCACGGGCCCCGCGCCGCCCGGGAGACCGCCAGCGCACGCCCGAGGAGATCGCCGAGGAGCGCCGCCGCGCCCACCGTGGCCCCGGCATCGGGCGCGGGCAGCAGGGCACGAGCGGGCGCGGCGAGCGGGCCCGGGGTGCCTCCGCCCGGCGACCGGCCGGCACCGACCGCGCCGCGCCGCGCCGGCGCACCGTGGACGCCGCGGCGGCCCGCGACGTCCACGTCAGCGACGGCGTCCGCCTGCAGAAGGTGCTGGCGCAGGCGGGCGTCGGCTCCCGGCGGCACTGCGAGGACCTCATCGCCTCCGGTCGCGTGAGCGTCGACGACGTCGTCGTCTCCGAGCTGGGCCTGCGGGTCGACCCCCAGCGGCAGGCCGTGCACGTCGACGGCCTGCGCGTCGTCCTCGACGACACGAAGGTCTACCTGGCGCTCAACAAGCCGCTCGGCGTCGTCTCGACGATGTCCGACCCCGAGGGGCGCCCCTGCATCGGCGACCTGCTGGAGCAGCGCGCCCAGCGGCTCTTCCACGTGGGGCGGCTCGACGTCGACACCGAGGGCCTCATCCTCGTGACCAACGACGGCGAGCTCGCCAACCGCCTGCAGCACCCCTCCTACGAGGTGCCGAAGACCTACGTCGCGCAGGTGCTCGGGCCGATCCCACGCGACCTCGGCCGGCGGCTGCGCGACGGCGTCGAGCTGGAGGACGGCCCGGTGCGGGTCGACTCCTTCCGCCTCGTGGACTCCCAGCCGGGGCGTGCGCTCGTCGAGCTCGTGCTCCACGAGGGCCGCAACCACATCGTGCGGCGCCTGCTCGCCGAGGTGGGCCACCCCGTCGAGCAGCTGGTGCGCACCCGCATCGGCCCCGTCGTCCTCGGCGACATGCTGCCCGGCCGCTCGCGCGCCCTCGCCCGCCCCGAGCTGGGCAGCCTGATGTCGTCGGTCGGGCTCTAGCGGGCCTCCGCCGTCGCCAGGGTCCGCCGTCGTCGCGGCCCCTCCCGCGCCCGCCGGTAGCCTCGCGCGGGCGCCAGAGAGCATCGGGGCCCGCGGCGAGCCGGCGCGGGCCGGCGGAGAGGGGTGCGTGGTGGCGGTACGGGCGGTCCGGGGGGCGACTCAGCTGGACGTCGACGAGCGCGAGCACCTGCTGAGCTCGACCCGGGAGCTCGTCGAGGCGGTCCTGGCCGCCAACCCCATGGGACCGGACGACCTCATCTCCATGGTCTTCACGGTGACCGCGGACCTTCGCTCGGAGTTCCCCGCGCTCGCCGCGCGCGAGCTGGGCCTGGGCGACGTCCCGCTGCTGTGCTGCACCGAGATCGACGTCCCGGGGGCCATGCCCCGGGTCGTGCGCCTCATGGCCCACGCCGAGCTGGACGTGCCCCGCGCGCACGTACGGCACGTCTACCTGCGGGGAGCGGTCGCGCTGCGGCGGGACATCGCCCAGTGAGCGAGCCGTCGGGCGCCCGGGCGGACCCCGACACGCCGGCCCGCACGGCCGGGTCGGTCCTCGTGGTCGGCAGCGGCCTGCTCGGGGCGAGCGCGGGGCTCGCCCTGCGGGCGCGGGGGGTCGACGTCGCCCTGGCCGACCCCTCGCCGACCGCCGTGGCGCTGGCCCGCGACGTCGGCGCGGGACGCGTCGCCGGCGCGGACGAGCGGCCGGCCGTCGTCCTCGTCGCAGCACCGCCGGACGTGACGGCCGACGTCGTCGCCGCGCAGCTGCTCGCCCACCCGAGCGCGGTGGTCACCGACGTCGCCAGCGTCAAGGGTGCTGTGCTGCAGGGAGTCCACCGGGCGCTGGGGCGTGCGGGCGCCGGGCCAGAGGTGGCGTCCCGCTTCGTCGGCGGCCACCCGATGGCCGGGCGGGAGCGCTCGGGGGCGACGAGCGCCCGCGCCGACCTGTTCACGGGCCGGCCCTGGGTGCTGGTGCCGCCGCCCGGTGCGAGCGCCGCGGGCGAGGCCTCGCTGCAGCGCGTGCTCGCCCTCGTGGCCGACTGCCGCGGCGTCCCGGTCGTCATGGCCGCCGAGCAGCACGACGAGGCGGTCGCCGTCGTCTCGCACGTGCCCCAGGTCGCGGCGAGCCTGGTCGCCGCCCGGTTGCTCGGGGCGGCCGACGAGGCCGTCGCGCTCTCCGGGCAGGGCCTGCGCGACGTCACGCGCATCGCCGCGAGCGACCCGGGGCTGTGGGTGCAGATCCTCGGGGCCAACGCCCGCCCGGTCGCCCGGGCGCTGCACGCCCTGCGGGCCGACCTCGACGACGTGCTCGGCGCCCTCGACGCGCTCGCCGAGGACGGCGAGGCGGTGGGGGCGCGGGCCCGGGTCGCCCGCGCCATCGACACCGGCGGGGCGGGGGTCGCCCGTGTGCCCGGCAAGCACGGCGCCTCGCCGACGGCCTACGAGGTGGTCACGGTGCTCGTGCCCGACCAGCCCGGCCGGCTCGCGCGGCTGCTCGCGGACGTCAGCGACATCGGCGTCAACCTCGAGGACCTCGTGCTGGAGCACGCCCGCGGGCGACCCGTCGGGCTCGCCGAGGTCTCGGTGCAGCCCGCCGACCGGCCGCGGCTGGAGGCCGAGCTGCCCCGGCGGGGGTGGCGCGTCGCCGGCTGAGGAGGCGACGCCCCTCTCCCGCGTCTTCTGCCGCGGAGGAGCCGGCGACGACTCGCCCCCCTCGGCCGGCACGGGACGACGGCAGGGAGCGTCTACCCTGTGGCCGACCTGGACGGGCCGCCCGGCCGCCGTCCGCGTCGCCGTGCCCGGCCCCCGGGGCAGCTCGGCAGCGCGCCGGCCGGCGTCGCGCCCGTCACCTCTCGCTCCCACGTCTGGACCGCCATGCCTGCGCCCCGCACCACCGCCGGAGGAGTCGTCGTCGCCGTCGACGGCCCCTCGGGCTCCGGCAAGTCGAGCGTGAGCCGGGCGGTCGCCCAGCGGCTCGGCGTGGCCTACCTCGACACGGGCGCCACCTACCGCGCCGTGTGCTGGTGGTGCCTGGAGCACGACGTCGACCTGTCCGACCGGGTCGCCGTCGCCGAGGCCGCCCGCCAGCTGGACCTGGAGCTGGGCACCGACCCGACGAAGCCGCTCGTGCGCATCGAGGGGCGCGTCGTCACCGACGCCCTGCGCGAGAGCCGGGTGTCGAGCGCGGTCAGCGCCGTCGCGACCAACCTCGACGTCCGCGCCGAGCTGCGACGCCGGCAGCGGGCCGTCGTCGACCTCGCCCGCCGCGACCGGGGCGTCGTCGCCGAGGGCCGCGACACCACGACGGTCGTCGTGCCCGACGCCGACGTGCGGGTGCTGCTCGTCGCCGACGAGGACGCCCGGCTGCGCCGGCGCGCCCGCGACGTCCACGGCTCCGACGACGCCGCAGCCCGCGAGCGCACCCGCGACGAGGTGGTGCGGCGCGACCGCGACGACGCGACCGTCTCGGAGTTCTCCGTCGCCGCCGACGGGGTCGTCACCGTCGACTCCTCCGCGATGACGCTGGAGGAGACCGTGCAGGCCGTGCTCTCGCTCGTCGAGGCCGCGGCCCCGCACCTGGTCCCTGCCGGCGAGGTCGCCGAGGGGGTGGCCGAGCGGGCCGCGAGGGCGGGGGCACGGTGAGCGCCCAGCACGGCCAGACCCAGCACGGCCAGACCCGGCACGGCCAGACCCAGGACGGCTCGGCCAGGCGCGGGGCGGCGGACTCGTCGCCCTCGCGTCGTCCCGGCGCGGGGACGCGGCAGGTCCCCGGCACCTTCGGCCCCCGGTGGGGCAAGCCCGTCGGCTGGGTCCTCGCCCGAGGCCTGTGGAGCGTCACCCGGCACGGCACCGAGAACGTCCCGGCCGACGGACCGGTCCTGCTGGCCAGCAACCACCTCAGCTTCCTCGACGGCCCGCTGCTCATGGGCATGGCCCCCCGCGGCACGCACTTCCTCGTCAAGAAGGAGATGTTCGTCGGTCCCATGGCGACGCTCCTGCACGGGTGCGGGCAGATCCCCGTCGACCGCACCGGGGACCGGGCGGCGCTCACCACCGCCGTCGGCGTCCTGCGCCGCGGCGGCTCCGTCGGCGTCTTCCCCGAGGGCACCCGCGGGCGCGGTGACGTGCAGGCCATGCAGTCGGGCGTCACGTGGCTGGCGCTGCAGACGGGCGCGCCCGTCGTGCCCGTCGCGCTGCTCGGCACCCGGGCCAAGGGCGGCGCCGCCTCGAGCCTGTCGAGCCTGCCGCGTCCCCGCCAGCCCGTGCACGTCGTCTTCGGCGAGCCGCTCGACCTCAGCGCGCCGACCGGCGTCCCTCGCCGTGAGGCCCTGAAGGCCGCCACCCAGCAGCTGCAGGCCGCCATGACCGCGCACGTCCACGACGCCGTCGAGCGCACCGGCATGCCGCTGCCCGACGACGTCGAGCGGCCACCCGGCTCCGGGGAGGCCTGAGTGGTCCCGGGCGACGACGCGCTCGACGAGACGCAGGACGAGCAGCTGGCCGACGAGCTGGCCGACGACGTGACGGCCGAGGACATGACGGCCGAGGACATGACGGCAGGGGCCCTCGACGCCACCTCGGGCCTCGACCGCACCGGCGCGCTGCGCGCCGGCCTGGAGGAGTACGAGCTCTCCGAGGAGGACCTCGCGCTCCTCGGCGCGCCGGACGACGTCCTCGTCCCGGAGCCGGAGGAGGTCCTGCCGGTCGTCGCCGTCGTGGGGCGCCCCAACGTCGGGAAGTCGAGCTTCGTCAACCGGGTCCTCGGCCGCCGCGAGGCCGTCGTCCAGGACGTGCCCGGCATCACGAGGGACCGGGTCAGCTACCCCGCCGAGTGGTCCGGCCAGCGCTTCACCCTCGTCGACACCGGTGGCTGGGAGAAGGACGCCGCGGGCCTGGACGCCCGGGTCGCCGCGCAGGCGGAAGCGGCTGTGGGTCTCGCCGACGTCGTCGTCCTCGTCGTCGACGCGCAGGTGGGGGCGACGGCGACCGACGAGGCCGTCGTGCGCCTGCTGCGCCGCTCGGGCAAGCCCGTGGTCCTCGCCGCCAACAAGGTCGACGACGCGCGCGGCGAGGCCGACGCGGCGCTGCTGTGGAGCCTGGGGCTCGGCGAGCCCTACCCCGTCTCCTCGATCCACGGCCGCGGCACGGGCGACCTGCTCGACGCCGTCCTTGCGGCCGTGCCGGAGGAGCTGGTGGCCGAGCACCAGCGCCCGTCAGGTCTGCGCCGGGTCGCCCTGCTGGGGCGGCCCAACGTCGGCAAGTCGAGCCTGCTCAACAAGCTGACGGCCAGCGACCGGGTGGTCGTCGACGACGTCGCCGGCACGACCCGCGACCCCGTCGACGAGGTCGTCGAGCTCGCCGGCCGCGAGTGGCAGTTCGTCGACACCGCCGGCATCCGCCGTCGCACCCACCAGGCCAGCGGCGTGGACTTCTACGCCTCGCTGCGCACGCAGGCGGCGCTGGAGAAGGCCGAGGTCGCCGTCGTGCTCGTCGACGGGTCCGAGACGCTCGCCGAGCAGGACGTCCGCATCATCTCGACGGTCGTCGAGGCCGGCCGGGCGCTCGTGCTCGCCGTCAACAAGTGGGACCTGCTCGACGAGGAACGGCGCCACTACCTGGAGCGGGAGCTGGCCCGCGAGCTCGTGCAGGTGCCCTGGGCCCCGCGCGTCAACGTCTCCGCCCGCACCGGGCGGCACCTGGAGCGGCTGGTGCCGGCCCTCGACGTCGCGCTGGAGTCGTGGGGCACCAGGGTGGCGACGGGGCGGCTCAACAGCTTCCTCGGCCAGGTCGTCGCCGAGCACCCCCACCCGGTGCGCGGCGGCCGGCAGCCGCGGATCCTCTTCGCCACGCAGCCCTCGACCCAGCCGCCGCGCTTCGTGGTCTTCGCCTCGGGCTTCCTCGAGGCGGGGTACCGCCGCTTCCTGGAGCGCCGGCTGCGCGAGGAGTTCGGCTTCGAGGGCACACCCGTCGAGATCGCCGTCCGGGTGCGCGAGCGCCGCAAGCGCTGACGCCCCGGTCGGCACGTCCCCGGTCGGGGTGCACGAGACGAGTCAGTCGTCCTCGACCCGCAGCACCGACCCGTCGGTGACGTCGAGGTAGACCTCCACGTCGTCGGTGAAGGTGACCTCCCAGGCGTAGGTGCCGCCGCCCTCGTCGGCGAACCCGGCGTCGTCGACGTCGGCGGTCCCCTCGCGCCCGGCGGCGGCCAGCCCGACCGCCTCGGCCAGCCCGACGCCGGCGAGGTCGAGAGCGGCGGCGTCGTCGTCGTCCAGGTCGCCCTCCCGCTGGCGGGAGAGGACGGCGGACCCGTCGGCGCTCACCTCGACCTCGACCTCCTCGGCCCCGACGGCGACGTGGACCTCCCAGCTGCCGTCGTCGTCACCGTCGTCGACCTCGAAGGCCGTGCCGCCCGCGTCCTGCTCGGCGAGGCCGATGGCCGCGAGGAGCGCCTCGTCAGCGGGGGCGGTGCCCGTGACCTCTCCGGTCCCCTCACCCCCGGTGCTGCCGCCGGTGGCCGTGCCTTCGTCGGTCGGGGCAGCGCCGCCGTCGGTGGCGTCGGTGGTGCTGGCGGTGCCCTCGTCCGGAGGTGACGGCACGGTCGGGGCGTCGTCCCCGCCGCACCCGGCGACGACGAGGCCGGTGACGGCGAGGGCGGCGGCAGCACGGGCAACCGGGACGGCGAGACGGCGTCGGCTCATGCGGGGACCCTAGGAGCGGGCGGGTCCGCCCACCAGGCCACGACGACGAGGCGTACCTCGACCGGCCGAGGCCGTCGGGGCCGCCGTCGGACGTGCCGGGCGACCGCCGCCCGTGCGGTAGTCTCGCGCCTGCCGATGCAGGTCGACCGGCGCCCCTGCGGCGCAGGCCACCCGGTGCGGCAGCTCGGGATGTGGCGCAGCTTGGTAGCGCACTTGACTGGGGGTCAAGGGGTCGCAGGTTCAAATCCTGTCATCCCGACGCTGAAGCCCTGACGAGGCATTGTCCTCGTCAGGGCTTCGTCATGTCCGGACCTCTCGTGCTCGGACCTCTCGTGCTCGGATCTCTCGTGCACGGGCCGAGCCGTGTCTCGGCCCCGTGCCCTGACGGCGTCAGGCCCTGGTCTCCTCCTCGGACCTCAGGCCCGGACCTCGCGCCCAGGTCACGGGCCTGTTCGGCCGTCATCGGCCAGTGTCCGGATACGGTCACGAGACCTCCGATCGGGCTCGACGCACAGGCAGGACCCAGGCGCCGGCCCTCCCGTCGTCCGGTGGTACCGGTTCGGTAACGGAAGGGGTCGAATGGGCTCCGCGGGACCCCTTGGACCCCTCGACCCGTGGTTGTCTCCGCGATGTCCTGGAGCCGCACCGCCGGCCCGCAGCAGTCCCCCTCGGAGGAGCACACCGTGAGACCCACCCGTCGTCGACTAGCAGCCCTGGGCGCTGCCGCGACCGCCACCACCCTCGCCCTGACCGCCTGCGGCACGGGCGACGGCGGGGCGGCCGACGACAGCGATGGCCTGGGCACCGGTTCCAGCATCCAGATCGCGTGGAACCAGAGCTTCTACGAGTACAACGACGACACCGCGACCGGCAACGCCACCGCCAACGCGATCATCTTGTACCTGATGAACAGCGGCTTCAACTACTACGACGACTCCCTCGAGCTCGTCCGCGACGAGAGCTTCGGCACCTACGAGCTCGTCGGCGAGGACCCGCTGACCGTCGAGTACACGATCAACGAGGACGTCACCTGGTCCGACGGCACGCCCGTCGACGCCGCCGACATGGTCCTCTACTGGGCCTCGCTGTCCGGTCGCTTCAACACCCTGGCCGACGAGGAGGTCGAGGTCGACGCGGAGACCGGCGAGGCGCTCAACGTCGAGAACGAGGTCTACTTCAACTCCACGCTGCCCGGCGTCAGCTACATCGAGGACGTCGAGGTCTCCGAGGACGGCCAGGGCGTCACCCTGACCTACGACCGCGAGTACGCGGACTGGGAGGTCAACTTCGGCGTCGGCGTCCCCGCCCACGTCGTCGCCGGCGAGGCCCTCGGCATCGACGACCCGGCCGAGGCCAAGCAGGCCCTGCTCGACGCCGTCGAGAACAACGACACGGCCGCCCTGGCGCCGATCTCGGAGTTCTACAACACCGGGTTCCAGTTCGACCAGACGCTGCCCGACAACGAGGCCCTCTACCTCTCCAACGGCGCGTACCTGCTCACCGAGTTCAACCGCGACCAGTTCCTGACGCTGGAGGCCAACCCGGACTACACCGGTGACCGCCCCGCGGCGCTGGAGACGGTGACCGTCCGGTACATCAGCGACCCGCAGGCGGCCGTCCAGGCGCTGGAGAACGGCGAGGTCGACGTCATCGAGCCGCAGGCGACCACGGACATCGTCCAGGCCGCCGAGGGTCTCGGCGACGGCTTCGAGACCATCCTGGGCGACGGCGCGACCTTCGAGCACATCGACCTCGCCTTCGACAACGCCGGCCCCTTCGACCCCGCCACGTACGGGGGCGACGCCGACATCGCCCGCGACGTCCGCGAGGCCTTCCTGCTGCTCATCCCGCGCGAGGACATCCTCACGACGCTCATCGAGCCGCTGAACCCCGAGGCGGTCGTCCGCCAGTCGCACACCACGGTGCCGGGCAGCCCCGGCTACGACGAGATCGTGGCGGGCAACGGCTCGGACGCCTACCCGGTCGAGGTCACCGACGAGTCCATCCAGCGCGCCACTGACCTCCTCGAGAGCGCCGGCGTGCAGACGCCGATCGACGTGCGGCTGCTGACGGCGGCCGACAACCCCCGGCGGCAGAACCAGGTCGCGATCATCTCGGAGACGGTCAACGAGACCGGCCTCTTCCAGATCGTCGACGCCTCGAGCGCCACGTGGGGCGAGGAGCTGGCCGACACGTCGCTCTACGACGCGGCCATGTTCGGCTGGCAGTCGACCTCGACGGCCGTCACCGGCTCGAACCCCAACTTCATCACCGGGGCGTCGAACAACTTCTACGGCTACTCCAACGAGCAGGTGGACGCCCTGCTCGAGGAGCTCGCGGTGACGACCGACCCCGACCGGCAGGTCGAGCTGCTCACCCAGGCCGAGGCCGAGCTGTGGTCGGACGCCTTCGGCACGGTGCTCTACCAGCACCCGGCGGTGGACGTGTACCGGACGAACTTCACCGGCATCGCCCCCATCGCGCTGAGCCCGACGGTCTTCTGGAACTACTGGGAGTGGGGCACCAGCTGACCCTGGCTAGGTGATCGGCGCCGCGCCGGTCCGCCGCGTCCTCCCCCCGGAGAGCGTGCGGATCGGCGCGGCGAGCACCACCGGTCAACGGTCGAGCACCACACTGACGCAGGTACGACACCGACGACGGCACCGGGTCACCGGCCCGGTGCCGTCGTCGTGCGCACCTCTGTCCGCCAGCCACCCAGGCCAGCACCACTCAGGCCAGCACGACCCACGCCCGCACCATCCAGTCCGCAGCCACGTCCGCGCCAGGGAGGTCCCCCACCTGATGCTGCGTTTCCTGGTCCGTCGCTCTCTCACCGGTCTCGCCGTGCTGCTCGTGGCGAGCTTCTTGTACTACGTCGCCATCGCCGCCGTCATCGACCCCCTGGAGGACCTGCGCTTCACGACAGATCCCAACCAGGAGCAGCTCATCGCCGAACGGGTGGCCCTGCTCGACCTCGACACCCCTTCGCAGATCCGCTACCTGTCCTGGCTCGGCGCCTTCGTCACCGGCGACCTCGGCTCCAGCTTCCGGACGGGACAGGCCGTCACGACCATTCTCCAGGGCGCGGTCGTCTCGACCGTCCAGCTGCTGACGGTCGCCACGGTCGTGGCCATCCTGCTCGGCGTCAGCATCGGCATCGCCTCGGCGCTGCGGCAGTACACGGCCTTCGACTACTCGATCACCTTCTCCGCCTTCCTGTTCTTCTCGCTCCCGATCTTCTGGGTGGCGGTCCTCCTCAAGCAGTGGGGCGCCATCGGCTTCAACAACTTCCTGGGCGACCCCTTCTTCGGGCTCGTCGTGCTGGCGCTCGCTGGACTCGCGGCAGGGACTTTCTGGATGCTGGCGGTCGGCGGCTCGCCGCCACGACGGCTTGCGGTCTTCGTCGCCGGCGCCGCCTCCGCCGTCGGCGTGCTGCTGCTGCTGCAGCTCACCGGCTGGTGGAGCACGCCGCACATCAACCCGTCCCTGCTGGCCCCGCTCGGCGTCCTCACCGCCGTCGTCATCACGGCGCTCTCGACCGGTCTCGGGCACCGACGGGCGTTGGGCGCCTCGCTCACGGTCGTCGCCCTCGGTGTCCTGGCCTGGGTGCTCCTGACGCCCTTCCAGCTGTGGAACCCGGTGACCGCGGTGATGAGCTACCCGCTCCTCGTCGGCCTCGGAGCGCTCAGCGCCGTCGTCGGGGCTGGTGTCGGGTACGCGTGGGGCGGGCCGGACAAGGGGCAGGCGGCCCGCACGGCGGCCATCGTCGCGGTGTTCATGGCCCTCTACCTCGGGCTCGACCGCATGATGCAGGCCTGGCCGGCGTACTCGGAGGCCCTCAACGGACGCCCCATCGCGACGATCGGCGACGCGACGCCAGGCCTTGGTGGCAACTTCTGGATCGGGGCGATCGACGCGTACACCCACCTCGTGCTGCCGACCATCGTGCTGCTCCTGATCTCCTTCGCCAGCTACACCCGCTACTCCCGCGGCTCGATGCTGGAGACGTTGAACCAGGACTACATGCGCACGGCGCGCGCCAAGGGCCTCAACGAGCGCACCGTCGTCATGCGGCACGGCTTCCGCAACACGCTCATCCCGCTCGCGACGATCGTCCCCGTCGACATCATCACGCTGCTCGGCGGGGCGCTGATCACCGAGCGCATCTTCAACCGGCCCGGGATGGGCACCGTCTTCCTGCGCGGGCTGGACGAGGGCGACATCGACCCGATCATGGCCTACCTCATCATCGTCGGCGCCCTGGCGATCATCGCCAACATCGCCGCCGACGTCATCTACACCGTCCTCGACCCCCGGATCAGGGTGGACACATGAGCGCACCGACCACCTCCCGGGACGAGCAGAGGCCCGAGGAGCAGGACGAGCAAGACCTGGAGATGCGCGAGACCGCCGGCCTCTCCCAGGGGCAGATCGTGCGGCAGCGGTTCTTCCGCCACACCGGGGCCATGGTCGGCCTCGTCGTCTTCGTCCTCGTCCTGCTGCTCGCCTTCACCTCCATCGGCTTCTGGGGGTGGAGCGGCTGGTGGGACAAGAACTTCAGCAGCCGCTACCCGGTCATCACCGGGGGCGCGCCGACCCTGCTCCTGCCCTCCTGGCTCGGCGGGTCCGGGGGACTGTGGTTCGTCGCCGGCGAGCACCCCTTCGGCCAGGACCAGATCGGGCGCGACATCTTCGCCCGGGTGATGCGCGGCACCCAGACGTCGGTCGTCGTCATGATCGTCATGGGTTTCGTCGCCACGGTCATCGGTCTGCTGATGGGGGCGTTGTCCGGCTTCTTCCGCGGCAAGGTCGACCCCGTCCTCATGCGCTTCACCGACCTCATCATCATCTTCCCGACCATCGTCGTCGGGGCCATCCTCGGCCTGGCCTTCGGTGCGGCGAACCCCCTGCCGCTGGCCCTGGCGCTGGGGCTGCTCGTGTGGCCGCCGCTCGCCCGGCTCGTGCGCGGGGAGTTCTTCTCCCTGCGTGAGCGGGAGTTCGTCGACGCGGCCCGGGTCGCCGGCGCGAGCAACGCCCGCATCATCTTCAAGCACATGATCCCCAACGCCATGGGGGTCATCATCGTCAACACGACGCTGCTGCTCAGCCAGGCGATCCTCCTGGAGACGACGCTGGCCTACCTCGACTTCGGCATCACCGAGCCGAACGTCTCCCTGGGCACGCTGATCTCGCTGTACGAGTCGGCCTTCTCCACCCGCCCGTGGCTGTTCTGGTGGCCGGGCCTGTTCATCATCGTCATCGCGCTGTGCGTCAACTTCGTCGGCGACGGCCTGCGTGACGCCTTCGACCCGCGGCAGAAGAAGATGCCGTCGGCCCGCAAGATGCGCGCAGCCGCCCGCCGCGAGGTCGTCGCCCGTCAGGGCGGCGGCGGCGGGGCTCCTCGCGGCCCGGAGGCCGGGGCGTGAGGCAGGCCGCCGGGCGCGAGGGTCAGCCGACCAGCCGGCCGACCAGCAGCCAGCCGAGCGCGACGCCGAGCGCGACGAGCACGCTGACGTTCCAGCTGCGCTCGACCGGGATGTCCTCGCGCGGGGCGCCGAGGAAGCCGCGCGCCTGCAGGTCGCGCAGCACGCCGCCGGCCGCCAGCGCGACCGCGGACGCGTCGTTGCCGTGCGCCAGCGTCACCTCGGCGTCGCTGGCCTCCGCCCGGGCGTCGTCCTGCTCCTGCGAGCCGTCGGTGCCTCGGCGACGCCGGGGCGGCCGCAGCCGCGAGCCCATCCCGCTGTGGCCCGGCGCGGCCCACGCCGCGAAGGTGCCGTGCGTCGTCTCGACGCTGAAGGACCACCGGGAGTCCAACGCCGTCACCGTCACCCACGGGATCCGTACGGTGCGCAGGATGTCGGTGATGACCACCTCGGCGGGGTTCACCTCGACGGACGGCCGCCAGAACAGCGCCCACGCCAGCACCCCGACCAGGGCGAACACCCCACCCGAGCCCACCAGCGGGGCGAGCCCGCTGACGGCCGTCGACACGAGGGCCGTCGCGCAGACGACCACGACGCCGCCGGCGACCACCCGCCCGGCGACGGTCCGGAAGACCATCACCCCGTCCGCCTCCTGCTTCGCCATGGTGCGATCGTCGCACCGGCACACCGAGAGGTCCGCATGAGCCAGAAGACGATCGAGAACCTGGGCCCGGAGGAGGACGCCGAGCCGATCCTCGCGGTCCGCGACCTGAGCGTGGACTTCTTCGTCGACGGGGAGTGGGCGCCGGCCGCGGTCGACGTCTCCTACGACGTCCGCCCCGGGGAGGTGCTCGCCATCGTCGGGGAGTCCGGCTCGGGCAAGACGCAGTCCTCGATGTCCCTGCTCGGCCTGCTGCCGGGCAACGGCCGTTCCCGCGGCTCGGCCCGCCTGCGCGGGCGCGAGCTCGTCGGCATGCGGCAGAGCGAGCTGCGCAAGATCCGCGGCCAGGAGATCGCGGTGATCTTCCAGGAGCCGATGACGGCGCTGAACCCCGTCTACACGATCGGCTTCCAGATCGTCGAGGCCATCCGGGTGCACCAGGGGTTCGGCCCGGCCAAGGCCAAGGAGCGGGCGCTGGAGCTGCTGCGCCTGGTCGAGATGCCCTCCCCGGAGGAGAAGTTCAACTCCTACCCCCACCAGCTGTCCGGGGGGCAGCGGCAGCGGGCGATGATCGCCCAGTCCCTCGCCAACGACCCGGGGATGCTCGTGGCCGACGAGCCGACGACGGCCCTGGACGTCACGGTGCAGGCCGAGATCCTCGACCTCATGCGCGACCTGCGCAGCCGGATCCGCTCCGGCATCGTCCTCATCACCCACGACATGGGCGTCGTCGCCGACATGGCCGACCGCATCATCGTCATGCGGCACGGCAAGGTCGTGGAGTCCGGGACGGCCGACGACATCTTCGGCAACGCGCAGCACGAGTACACCCGCGAGCTGCTCACCGCCGTGCCCCACCTCGGCGCGCACACGGCCGCCACCGCAGGTGCCCGCGACCAGCGCGAGCGCCAGCTCGCCGCCTTCGAGGCCGCGCCCGCCGTCCTGCGGGCCCGGGACCTGGAGATCAGCTACCCCAAGCGCGGACGCACCCCGGCGTTCAAGGCCGTGCGCGGTGTGGACCTCACCATCGCCGAGGGCGAGGTCGTCGGTCTCGTCGGCGAGTCCGGGTCCGGCAAGACGACGATCGGCCGGGCTGCGGTGGGGCTGCTGCCCGTGACCGGTGGCTCGCTCGAGGTCGGCGGCGTCGAGATGCGCGACGCCAAGCCGCGGGACCTCAAGCCGCTGCGCAGGCGCGTCGGCTTCGTCTTCCAGGACCCGGGCGCCTCGCTCAACCCCCGCCTGCCCATCGGGGAGTCGATCGGGGAGCCGCTCCTGCTGCACGGCGGCCTGAAGGGCGCCGGGCTGGCCAAGCGGGTCGAGGAGCTCCTCGACGACGTGCAGCTCCCGCGGGCCATGCGCAACCGCTACCCGCACGAGCTGTCCGGCGGCCAGCGCCAGCGCGTCGGCATCGCGCGGGCGCTGGGCCTGCGGCCTGACCTGCTCGTCGCCGACGAGCCGACGTCCGCCCTCGACGTCTCCGTGCAGGCGCGCGTCCTCGAGCTGTTCCAGGAGCTGCAGCGCGAGCACGGCTTCGCGTGCCTGTTCATCTCCCACGACCTGGCCGTCGTCGAGATGCTCGCCAGCCGGATCGTCGTCCTGCACCAGGGGACGCTCGTCGAGGTCGGACCCTCCGAGCAGGTCGTCACCGACCCGCAGCAGCCGTACACCCAACGGCTCATCGCGGCCGTCCCGGTGCCGGACCTGGAGGAGCAGCGTCGCCGTCGCCAGGCCCGCGCCGAGCTCGTGGCCGCCGAGGCGGAGCGCGAGGACGCCACGCAGGCCGAGGGCTCGGAGCGGCCCGAGGCCGCACGCACGGCCGGGTAGCCGACCACCTCCGCCACCCGCCGCGGGCGGCGGAGGTGGCTCGCCAGGCCCGTAGGCTGGCCGGGCGACGCGCCGCGGGTGGCGCCGGTGACCGGACGGCGGGTGGGGTGGGCCGCGTGCGCAGGACAGATCGAGGAGGTGCTGTGGGCGCGTCGGGCGACACCGCGCCGGTGGCGGCGCCGGTGGACACCGAGGAGGTCCTCACCGTCCCCAACGCGATCAGCGCCGCACGCCTGCTGCTCGTGCCCGTCTTCGCCGTCCTCGTCGTCACCGAGCGGGACGGCTGGGCTCTGCTCGTGCTCGCCGTCTCTGGTGCCTCGGACTGGGTCGACGGGTACCTCGCGCGGCGCTGGCAGCAGACGTCGGCTCTCGGCCGCGTGCTGGACCCGGCGGCGGACCGCCTCTACATCGCCGCCACGCTCGTCGGCCTGGCCTGGCGCGACATCGTCCCGTGGTGGCTGGTCGGGCTCATCGCCCTGCGCGACGTCGTGCTCGCGGCCATGGTCCCCGTCCTCTCCCGCCACGGCTACGGCACGCTGGAGGTGCACTACCTCGGCAAGGCCGCGACCTTCTGCCTGCTGTACGCCTTCCCGCTCATCCTCCTGGCACAGGTCGGGGGCACCGTGGGCGCGGTCGCCGAGCCGATCGGCTGGGCCTTCGCCTGGTGGGGCACCGCGCTGTACTGGTGGGCGGGCCTGCAGTACACCCACCAGGTCCGGCTGCTCGTGCGCGACGACCGTTACGCGCCCGGGGTGGCCAGGCCGGGACCGGCGCCGCAGGCGGCGGGCTCGTGACGGGACGGCACGCCGCCGGGCAGGAGCCGGAGGACGTGCGCCCTGTGCGCCGCCCGGACGCCTCCATGGTGCTGCTGCAGGAGGTGATGGAGCGGCCGCTGGACCCGGCGTACGCCGCGGCGGCCGCCCGGCGGGGGGCCGCCGGGTCCACCTCCGGCCGGAGTCGGCGCGCGGTGGTGCTGACCGTGGCGCTGGGGGTCGCGGCCGGGCTGGTGACCGTGCTGGGCGTCGTCGACCTGAGGGCCCCGTCGGCGGCGGGGACGACGGCGGCGCTGCGGGCGCAGGTCGAGGAGAGGCAGGGGGAGGTCGGGGTGCTGGAGGGCCAGGTGGCGCAGGCGCGCACCGCGGTGCGCCGGGCCGAGGACGCCATCCTCGGCCCGGCACCGGGGGCCGACGGCATGCAGGCGCTCGCGCTGACGACGGGCGAGGTCGCCGTCGTCGGCCCCGGCCTGCGGCTGGTCGTCGACGACGCCCCGAGCGCCGGCGCCGACGCCTCCGGGTCCCCGCGCACCGACGCGCAGGCCGACGCGGGACGGGTCCGGGACCGAGACCTGCAGGTGCTCGTCGACGGCCTGTGGAGCGCCGGCGCCCAGGCCGTCTCCGTCGGCGGCCAGCGGCTCAGCGCCCGCACGGCGATCCGCGGTGCCGGTGAGGCCGTGCTCGTGGGCTACCAGCCGCTCGCCCCGCCCTACGAGGTGCTCGCCGTCGGCGCCCCGGGCGACCTGGCCGCCGGCTTCGCACGCTCGGCCGGCGGGCGCTACGCCGTCGCGCTCGCCGAGTACGGGATCACGGTCGACGTCACCCGCGAGGACGAGGTCCTGCTGCCCGCGGCGAGCGGGCTCCGGCCCGAGCTGGCCCGCCCGCTCGGCGGGGAGGACGGCTCGTGATCGCCGTCCTCGGCCTCGTCGTCGGGGTCGTCCTCGGCCTGGTCCTCCAGCCGACCGTCCCGGTCTTCGTCCAGCCCTACCTGCCGATCGCCGTCGTCGCCGCCCTCGACGCCGTCTTCGGTGGGCTGCGAGCCGTGCTCGACGGCGTCTTCGACGACCGGGTGTTCGTCGTCTCCTTCCTGTCCAACGTCGTCGTCGCCGCGCTCGTCGTCTACCTCGGCGACCAGCTGGGCGTCGGCTCGCAGCTGTCGACCGGCGTCGTCGTCGTCCTCGGCATCCGGATCTTCTCCAACGCGGCCGCGATCCGGCGGCACCTCTTCGGCGCATGAGCGCCTCCGACGGGCTCCCCGACCCCGCCGTCCCGGCGCCGTCCCCGCGCCGTACGGCGCTGGCTCGTCTGCGGTCGGCGCTGCGCCCACGGGGCTCGAGGGGGCAGGTGCTCGCCGGCGTGCTCTGCGCGGCGCTGGGCTTCGCGCTGGTCGTCCAGCTGCAGGTCACCCAGGAGTCCGGGCTCGACGGGCTGCGCGAGGCCGACCTCGTGCGCACCGCCGACGAGCTGGGCGACCAGCGCCAGCGCCTGGCCGCCGAGCTGTCCGACCTGGAGGAGACCCGGCGCGGCCTGGAGAGCGAGGGCGACCTGCGCGAGGAGGCCCTGCGCTCGGCGGAGCAGCGCCAGGAGGCGCTCGAGCTGCTCGCCGGCACCGTGCCCGCCGTCGGCCCCGGCGTCCGGGTGACCGTCACCGACCCCTCCGGCGGGGTCGGGCGGGTCCGCCTGCTCAGCGTCATCAACGAGCTGCGCGACGCCGGCGCGGAGGTCATCTCCGTCGGCGGCGTCCGGCTCGTCGCCTCCTCCGCCGTCGTCGACACCGCGGACGGGGTGCAGGTGGACGGCGAGCCGGTGACCTCGCCCTTCACCGTCCTCGCGATCGGCGACCCGGCCCGGCTGTCGGCGACCATCGACATCCCGGGCGGGGTCCTGGACCTGCTGGAGAACCAGGGCGCGAGCGTGACCGTGGAGCCGCGCGAGGAGATCCGCGTCACGGCGGTCGTCGACGCCCCCTCGGCGGGGCTGCTCGAGGCCGAGCCGGGGGGCGAGCCGGACGCCGGTGCCGACGACGGCTGAGCGGCCGCGGCGCCGCGGGCCTGCCGGGGGCTGGCATCATGCCCGGCGCCGGGCAGGGACCCTCACGAGCGGAGCGGCACCCGACCCGACCCACCCGACCCGACCCACCTGAGCCGACCTACCTCAGCCGACACGACCCGAGGAGCCCCCGTGGCCGACGCCACCAGCCCCACCGACCTGCCCGCGGACCTGCGGTACACGGCCGAGCACGAGTGGGTGCGCACGCTCTCCGAGGGAGACTCGGGGCTGGTCGTGCGGGTCGGCATCACGGCCTTCGCCCAGGACGCGCTCGGTGACGTCGTCTTCGTCCAGCTGCCCGACGCGGGCGCCGAGGTCGGGGCCGGGGAGAGCATCGGCGAGGTCGAGTCGACCAAGAGCGTCAGCGAGGTCTACGCCCCGCTGGCCGGCACCGTCTCGGCCGTCAACGAGAGCCTCGACGCCACCCCCGAGCTGGTCAACGCCGACCCCTACGGCGAGGGCTGGATGTTCGAGCTGGAGGGTGTGCCCGCCGACGCGGTGGAGGCCCTGCTCGACGCCGAGGGCTACCGGGCGACCACGTCCGGCTGAGCGCGGTGCACCACCGCGGGGGTGGGGCGCCGGCACTACAGTGACGGGCCCGCGAGGGGGCGCGTCCATGCTGCCGCCGCGGGCACGAGCGAGGAGAGGCGATGAGCACGCAGGACCCCGGGCCACGGGACCCGGCGGACGCCACGACGACCAACCACCCCGTGCCCGGCCCGACCACGTCGTCGCAGCCCGCGCTCGAGGAGGCGGAGGGGTCGGCCGCCGGCGAGGAGCACGCCGCCGTCGGCTCCCTCCCCCCGGGGTCGGCCCTGCTGGTCGTCCAGCGCGGGCCCAACCAGGGCGCGCGCTTCCTGCTCGACGCGAGCCGCACGAGCGCCGGCCGCAACCCCGACAGCGACATCTTCCTCGACGACGTCACGGTCTCCCGACGGCACGCGGAGTTCCTGCGCGAGGGCGCGGGAGCGGCTGCCCGCTTCCTCGTCCGGGACGCAGGCAGCCTCAACGGCACCTACGTCAACCGTGACCGCGTGGAGCAGGTCGAGCTGTCCGCCGGTGACGAGGTGCAGGTGGGCAAGTACCGGCTCGTGTTCCACCCCTCGCCCGAGGCCACCGACGCCGCGGACGGTGACGCATGAGCTCGGCCGCGCGAGCGGCGCCCGAGACCGCGGCGACGGCGCGGCTGCTGAGCATCGGTGAGGTGCTGGGCGAGCTCGTCGCCGACTTCGCCGACGTCAGCGTCTCCAAGATCCGCTTCCTCGAGGAGAAGGGGCTGGTGGCGCCGCAGCGCACGGCCTCGGGCTACCGCAAGTTCACGGCGGGCGACGTCGACCGGCTGCGCACGGTGCTCGCCCTCCAGCGGGACCACTACATGCCGCTCAAGGCCATCGCCGAGCACCTGGACGCGCTCGACCGTGGGCTCGCGCCGTCCGCCGAGCCCGGCCGGCCGACGCTGGCCCCCCGGCCCGTCGACGACCAGGAGACGGGAGCCCTGTCGCCGATGCCGCGCCTGCGGCTGCGGCGGGCCGAGCTGCTCCAGGCCGCCGACCTCGACGAGCAGCTGCTCGGCGACCTGGAGCGCTACGGGCTCGTGGCGGCGGTCGACGGCCACTTCAGCGCCGACGACCTGGAGGTCGCCCGGACCGCCGGGGCGCTCGCGGGCTACGGCATCGAGGCCCGCCACCTGCGGTCCTTCCGCACGGCCGCCGAGCGGGAGGTCGGCCTCGTCGAGCAGGTCGTCACCCCGATGCGCCGCCACCCCGCGCCGGGGGCCACGGCTCGGGCGGACGCCGCCGCCGGCGAGCTGGCGGCCCTGTGCCTGCGCCTGCACAGCTCGCTGGTGCGCTCGGGGCTGGACCGGCTGGTCTGAGGACGCGCCCCGACGCCTCTGCCTCGACCGTCCTGCTCGCCCTCGACGTCCTGCTCGGCGGGGGAGGGCTACCGTGAGCGGGTGCGCGAGCTCGAGGTCGTCGGAGTCCGGGTCGAGATGCCCAGCAACCAGCCGATCGTCCTGCTGCGGGAGCAGGGCGGCGAGCGCTACCTGCCCATCTGGATCGGGGCGCCCGAGGCGAGCGCCATCGCCTTCGCCCAGCAGGGCGTCGTCCCGCCCCGGCCGCTGACCCACGACCTGCTCAAGGACGTCATCGGGGCGCTCGGGCGCCAGCTCGAGCAGGTGCGCATCGTCGCGGTGCGCGACAACGTCTTCTACGCCGAGCTGGTGCTGGACGGCGGCGTCGTCGTCAGCGCCCGCTCCTCCGACGCCATCGCCCTGGCCCTGCGGTCCGGCTGCAGCATCCTCGGCGCCGAGGACGTGCTGGAGTCCAGCTCGGTCGGTGTCCCGGAGGAGGAGGGCGAGGCCGACGAGGAGGTCGAGCGCTTCCGCGAGTTCCTCGACCAGGTCAGCGCCGAGGACTTCGAGGGCCCGGGCGGGGAGAGCGGCCCGGGCCCGGCCTCCGGCGGCGAGCGACCCTGAGCCTGGACGCCGGTGCCCCTCGAGGGAGGACGGCGCGACACGCCGTCGGCGCCGGGTCCGCGGTCGTTGACCCGCCCGGAGGGGGTGCGTACGTTCGCCCGCAGACGACCGCGGCGGGCACCAGGCCCCGATGCTCGGGCCCCGAGCAGCCGGCCCCCGCCCGCGGCGCGCGATGGAGGCGGCTGTGAGCACCACGGGTGACGCCAGCGGGGCGGCGAGGCGCCGACCCGCGGCCGCAGTCGCCGCCCAGGGCGTCCTGTTCTCCGAGGACCTGCCCGAGCTCGACGAGGAGGTCGGCTACCGCGGCGTCACGGCATGCCGCGCCGCCGGCATCACCTACCGCCAGCTGGACTACTGGGCACGCACCGGGCTGGTCGAGCCGGGCGTCCGCCCGGCGACCGGCTCGGGCACGCAGCGGCTCTACGGCTTCCGCGACATCCTCGTGCTCAAGGTCGTCAAGCGGCTGCTCGACACCGGCGTCTCCCTGCAGCAGATCCGCGCCGCGGTCGGCGCGCTGCGGGAGCGTGGCGTCGACGACCTCGCTCAGATCACGCTCATGAGCGACGGCGCGAGCGTGTACGAGTGCACCTCCGCCGACGAGGTCATCGACCTCGTCCAGGGTGGCCAGGGCGTCTTCGGCATCGCCGTGGGGCGGGTCTGGCGAGAGGTCGAGGGCACGCTCGCGACGCTGCCGGGGGAGCGGGCCGACGAGCCCGCCGAGTCGCCGGTCGTCGCGACCGACGAGCTCTCGGCCCGCCGCGCCGCCCGCGCCACTGGCTGATCCCAGGTCACCGGTCGGGCGGCGCACCCGCCCTGCCCGCTGGACCCGGGGTAGTCTCGACCCGCTGATCGACCCCGTGCGGGAGAGTCCCCGCGCACCCGCTCGTCGTGGCGGGAGCACGGGGCGCCGAAGGGGCAACTCCCCGGAACCTCTCAGGCGCCAGGACCGCACGGGTGAGGCGCTCTGGAGCCGACGGCGACAGAGGGGGAGCCCCGCCTGCAGGCGTGGCGACGTCGTCCGCGCCGGCCCTCCGCCGGTGCCGTCACCCCGGAGCCGTCGATGACCACGCACGTCCGCCCTGAGACCGCACCTGCCGCAGCGACGCCGGCGCCGTCCGGGGATGCCCCGCTGACCACCGGCACCTCCGGCGCCCTCGCCTTCGCCGACCGGCACGTGGGCCCCTCCGCCGAGGAGGTCGCCCGGATGCTCGACGTCGTCGGGCAGCCCAGCCTGCAGGCGCTCGTCGAGGCCGCCGTCCCCGAGCCGCTGCGCACCGGCCGGTCGGGGGAGCCGCTGGACCTGCCCGCCGCGGGCAGCGAGGCCGAGGTGACCGCCCGGCTGCGCGCGATGACGGACCGGACGACGGTGCGCCGCCCGATGATCGGGCTCGGGTACTCCGGCACCGTCCTGCCGCCGGTGATCCGGCGCAACGTGCTGGAGAACCCGTCCTGGTACACCGCCTACACGCCCTACCAGCCGGAGATCAGCCAGGGCCGGCTCGAGGCGCTGCTGAACTTCCAGACCGTCGTCACGGACCTGACGGGCCTGGAGATCGCGAACGCCTCGATGCTGGACGAGTCCACGGCGGCCGCCGAGGCCGTCACGCTCATGCGTCGGGCCAGCAAGGCGCCGAAGGACGCCGCGCTCGTCGTCGACGCGGACGTGCTGCCGCAGACGCTCGCCGTCATCCGCACCCGCGCCGAGGCCGTCGGGCTGCCGCTGCTCGTCCACGACACCCGCGACGGCCTGCCCGAGGGCGACCTGTTCGGGCTCCTGCTGCAGTACCCGGGCGCCTCGGGGCTGGTGCGCGACGACGCGGCGCTCGTCCAGGAGGCGCACGGTCGCGGCGCCCTGGTCACCGTGGCCGCCGACCTGCTGGCGCTGACGCTGCTGCGCCCGCCGGGCGAGGTCGGCGTCGACGTCGCCGTCGGCACGAGCCAGCGCTTCGGCGTCCCCATGGGCGGCGGCGGGCCGCACGCGGGGTACATGGCGGTGCGGCAGGGGCTGCAGCGCACGCTGCCCGGCCGCCTCGTCGGCGTCAGCAAGGACGCCGACGGCAACCCCGCCTACCGCCTGGCGCTGCAGACCCGCGAGCAGCACATCCGGCGCGAGAAGGCCACGAGCAACATCTGCACCGCGCAGGTCCTGCTCGCCGTCATCGCCAGCATGTACGCCGTCCACCACGGGCCCGACGGGCTCCGGCGGATCGCGGCGACGGTGCACGAGCGGGCGGTCGCCCTGGCCGGCATGGTCGCCGAGCGGGGCCTGGAGGTCGTCCACGCCGACGTCTTCGACACGGTGCTCGTCCGCGTGCCCGGGCAGGCCCGGGACGTCGTGGCCGCCGCCCGGGAGGCGGGCTACTGGCTGCGGCTCGTCGACGAGGACGTCGTCGGCCTGGCGTGCGACGAGACGACGACGCCGCAGGACCTCGAGCGCGTCGTCGCGTGCCTGCCGGAGGGCGTCGGGGGTGCGGACGACGTCGTGGTCGGCCTGCCCGAGGGGCTGCGCCGCACGAGCGAGTACCTCACCCACCCCGTCTTCGCCCTGCACCGCAGCGAGACGGCGATGCTGCGCTACCTCAAGCGCCTCGCCGACGCCGACTACGCCCTCGACCGGGGCATGATCCCGCTGGGCTCGTGCACCATGAAGCTCAACGCGACGGCGGAGATGGAGCCGATCGGCTGGCCCGAGCTGGCCGACACCCACCCGTTCGCGCCGGCCGAGGACCTCGCCGGCACGCACGCGCTGGTCGCCGAGCTGGAGGCCCAGCTCGCCGAGATCACCGGCTACGACGCCGTGAGCCTGCAGCCGAACGCCGGCAGCCAGGGCGAGCTCGCCGGGCTGCTCGCCATCCGCGCCTACCACCGCAGCCGCGGCGACGAGGGCCGCGACATCTGCATCGTGCCGACGTCGGCGCACGGCACGAACGCCGCGAGCGCGATCATGGCGGGGCTGCGGGTGGTGACGGTCGCGACGACGTCCACGGGCGACGTCGACCTCGCCGACCTCGAGGCCAAGGTCACCCAGCACGGCGAGCGGCTTGCCGGCGTCATGGTCACCTACCCCTCGACGCACGGGGTCTTCGAGGCCGGCATCACGCGGCTGTGCGAGCTGGTGCACGAGGCCGGTGGGCAGGTGTACGTCGACGGCGCCAACCTCAACGCCCTCGTCGGCGTCGCCCGGCCGGGCGCCTTCGGTGCCGACGTCTCCCACCTCAACCTGCACAAGACCTTCTGCATCCCGCACGGCGGCGGTGGGCCCGGCGTCGGGCCGGTCGCGGCCCGGGCGCACCTCGCGCCGTTCCTGCCCTCGCGGGAGGTCGCGGGCGGGGCGAGCGCCGGGGCGAGCGCGGCAGGCGGCGCCGGGCCGCAGGGCGTCGGCGCGGTCGCCGGGGCGCCGTTCGGGTCGGCCGGCATCCTGCCGATCTCGTGGGCCTACCTCGCCCTCATGGGCCCCGACGGCCTGCGACGGGCCACCGAGGTGGCGCTGCTGACGGCGAACTACGTCGCGGCCCGGCTGCGGGAGCACTTCCCGGTGCTGTACACCGGCGAGGGCGGGCTCGTGGCCCACGAGTGCATCCTCGACCTGCGGCCGCTGACCGCCGCCACCGGCGTCACGGTGGACGACGTCGCCAAGCGGCTGGTCGACCACGGCTTCCACGCCCCGACGATGTCCTTCCCCGTCGCCGGCACGCTCATGGTGGAGCCGACCGAGAGCGAGGACCTCGCCGAGCTCGACCGCTTCTGCGACGCGATGATCGCCATCTGCGCCGAGATCTCCGAGGTCGAGGACGGCCGCTGGTCGGTCGAGGACTCCCCGCTGCGGGGCGCGCCGCACACCGCGGCGATGCTCGCGGGGGAGTGGGACCGCCCCTACGACCGCGCCCGCGCCGTCTACCCCGCCGGCGTCAGCCCCCAGCGCAAGTACTGGCCGCCGGTCCGACGCGTCGACGGTGCCTACGGCGACCGCAACCTCGTCTGCTCCTGCCCGCCCGTCGAGGAGCTCGCCGGCCTCTGACCGCCGCTCCCGCCGTCCCCAGCTCCAGGTCCAGCTCCAGCTCCGCGATCCCCCATGGCACTTCGACGACTACCTGCCTTCCCGACGCCTCCCTCCCGGCGCTTCGACGTCGAAGTGCTTCGCGGAGACGATCCTTCCCGGCACTTCGGCGACGAAGTGCCGGGAAGGGAGGGCCGCAGGCAGCACTTCGGCGACGAAGTGCAGGTCAGGACGTGCGGAGGGGTGGGGCATCGACGTCGCGCGGTGCTCGCACGCCGCCCGCGCCGGCGGCGTCAGGTCGAGACGGTGGCGAGGATGTCGCTCGTGGGCTGCGGCGAGCCGCCGGCGGGCTCCTCGGTGATGGCGAGGGTGGCGCCGGCCGGCCAGTCGCCGACGTCGCCGACCAGGCTGCCGTCCTCGGCGGTCAGGAAGCCCTCGGGCACGGGGTCGCCGCCGTCCTGCAGGGACCACAGCTGGTAGACGCGGTCGGCCGGCAGGTCGGCGACCCCTTGGCCGAGGACGACGTACCCCCCGTCCACCTCGACCAGGGCGGCTGTACCGGTGGCGAAGTCACCCGCGGCGACGAGCGTCGGCGTCGGCTCGCCCCGCGTCGCGAGCGTGACGCCGAGCCCGACCGTCCCGGCGAGCAGGACGCCGCAGGCAGCAGCGAGCAGCCGCACGGTGCGGCGCTGGCGACCCGCGCTCTGCGCAGCGTGCCGCACGGGCTCGGCGGCGATCGGCGCGACCTGACGGGTCCGCGAGACCTCCTGCAGCACAGCGGTGCGCAGCCGCGGCGGGGGAGCGGCGACCACGGCGACGGCCAGGCGAGAGGCGGTCTCGGCGTAGGAGGCAGCCTCGGCGGCCGCCACGTCGTCGGCGCGCAGGAACCGCTCGACGCGGGCGCGCTCGACGTCGTCGACGGCGTCGAGGGCGTAGGCCCCCAGGAGATCGCGCACGTCGAGGGCGTCGTCGTCACCGCGGCGGACGCCGGGAGGGACGGTCGTCATCACGCCACCACGCCCATCTCGTCACGCAGACGGATGAGCCCGTCGCGCAGCCGCGTCTTCACGGTGCCGAGCGGGATGCCCAGGATCTCGGCCACCTGCCGGTGGGTGTACCCGCCGTAGTAGGCCAGCTCGACCGACTCGCGCTGGAGGTCGGTGAGGACGTCGAGGGAGCGACGCACGCGCTCGGCCTCGAGCCGGTGCTCGACCTCCTCGGCGACGACGTCGAAGGCCCGGTCGTGGTCACGGGCCGCGACCTTGTCCTCGCGGTCGGTGCTGGCCTGCGCCGAGCGGACGCGGTCGACCGCGCGGCGGTGGGCCACCGTGAGCACCCATCCCCGCGCGCTGCCGCGCTCCGCGTCGTAGCGCGGCGCCTGCCGCCAGACCTCCACCATGACCTCCTGCGTGACCTCCTCGGACTGCGCCGGGTCCCGCAGGACCCGCAGCACGACGCCGTAGACCGGCCCGGCGACGGCGTCGTACAGCGCCTCGAAGGCCTGCTCGTCGCCGCGCGCGACGCGGCGCAGGAGAGCGCCGAGGGCGTCCGTCGAACCCTCGGGCTCCTCGGAGCGCGAGCGACGACGCTCGGGCCGGAGGAAGGACACGGTGCTCACTGTGCCACCTCCTCCTCCCCTGGGCCCTGAGAACCGACCCCGGGGCTCCCGGGCGTCGCCGCGACCGCCGTGCACTCTCGTCCGGGTTTCGCCGTCGCCGCGCGGCACGATTGGTGGGTCGCCGGAACGGGGGACCGGTCCACCCGACCGGGTGAGCGGAGGGTGACCCGCCGCCGCGGGGACCGTCCGCCGCGTGTGCTCCGGGACGTCGTCGGACCCCGCGTCTAGCGTCGGAGGGGTCGGGCGCACCGCCGGGCAGGGGCGCCGACCGCGCCCCGTCGAGCGAGGAGGGTGAGGCGCGCGTGAGGTTCCTGCACACCGCCGACTGGCAGCTCGGCATGACGCGGCACTACCTGCAGCCGGAGGCGCAGGCGCGCTCGGCCGAGGCCCGGCTCGAGGCCGTCCGCGCGCTCGGACGGGTGGCCGCCGAGCACGGCTGCGCCTTCGTCGTCGTCGCCGGCGACGTCTTCGAGACCAACCAGGTGGGCCGCGACGTCGTCGCCCGCGCCTGCGAGGCCCTCGCCGAGGTCCCGGTCCCCGTCCTGCTGCTGCCGGGCAACCACGACCCGCTCGACGCCGGCAGCGTGCTGACCTCCGAGCGCTTCACCCGGCTGGCGCCCGACCACGTGCGGGTGCTGGACGGCACGCCCGTGGAGGTCGCCGGCGTGCAGGTGCTCTCGGCGCCGTGGCGCAGCAAGCGCCCGGTGGAGGACCTCGCCGCCCGCGCGTGCGCCGACCTCGACGACGGCACCGGGGACCGGCGCGCAGGCCTCCCGCACGTCCTCGTCGCCCACGGCGCCGTCGAGGCCTTCGGCGCCTCCTCGCCCGACCCCGCGGTCATCGACCTCGCCGCGCTGGAGCGGCGGCTCGACGCGGGGCAGCTGGACGCCGTCTGCCTGGGGGACCGGCACTCCACGACGGAGGTGGGACGGACGGGGCGGGTCTGGTACGCCGGGGCGCCCGAGCCCACCGACCACGACGAGCAGGACCCGGGCAACGTGCTCGTCGTCGACCTCGGCGAGCCGGGGAGGACGGCGGGCGCTGGCCGCGACGGGGCAGGCCGGCCGCCGCTGGTCGTCACGCGGGTCCCCGTCGGGCGCTGGCGGTTCCGGCGGCACCGGGTCGAGCTCAGCCGTGAAGAGGACGTCGACGACCTCGAGCGGCTGCTCGCCGGCCTGCCCGACAAGTCGAGGACGGCGCTCAAGCTCAGCGTCGTGGGCAGCCTGTCGCTGGCGCAGAAGGCGCGCGTCGACACCCTGCTCGACCACTACGGCGACCTGCTCGGCGCCCTGCAGGTGTGGGAGCGCCGCAGCGACCTCGTCGTCGTCCCCGACGAGGCCGACCTCGACGCGCTCGCCCTCTCCGGGTTCGCCCGCGACGCCGCCGAGGGGCTGGCCGTGCGGGCCCAGGCCGCCGTCGCCGCGGACCTCGCCGCGGGCGGCACGGGCGGCGAGCGCGGGCCGGTGCCGGTGACGGCGGACGCCGTCGCCGCGCAGGACGCGCTGCAGCTGCTGCACCGGCTCGCGGCGACGGGGGCGAGGTCGGCATGAGGGTGCTGCGGATGCGGCTGGAGAACTTCCGCGGGGTGGAGGGCGCGGAGATCTCCTTCGCCGAGTCCGGCGTCACGCTCGTCCACGGGCGCAACGAGGTCGGCAAGACGAGCGTCGTCGACGCCCTCGACCTCCTGCTGGACCAGTACGACAGCTCGTCGAAGCGCTCGGTCAAGGCGACGCAGCCGGTCGGGCGCGACGTGCCGACGGTCGTCGAGGCCGACATCCGTGCGGGTGAGCACCTGTTCACCTACCGCAAGCAGTTCCACCGGCAGACCTCCACGCGGCTGGTCGTCCACGAGCCGGCCGCCCTGCAGCTGGGCGGCCGGGAGGCGCACGAGGAGGTGCTGCGCGTCCTCGGCGAGCAGGTCGACCTGCCGCTGTGGCGGGCGCTGCGGCTCCAGCAGGGGGTGCCGCTCGCGCAGGCGGAGCTGGACGCTCGGCGCTCTCTCGCCCAGGCCCTCGACGCCGGCGTCGCCGCGAGCGTCGGCGGCGAGCGCGAGGAGACGCTCGTGCAGCGGGCGCAGGAGGAGTTCGAGCGGTACTGGACGCCCACGGGCGCTGCGCGCAAGGAGCGCCAGGGGCTCGACGACGCCGTGCGGGAGGCCGACGGGCGCGCCGCGGGGCTCGCCGCCCGTCTAGCCGACCTCGAGCGCACGGTCGAGCGGCTCGACCGGGCCCGCACCGAGGCCCGCGACGAGCGGGCCGAGGCGGAGGAGGACGCCGCCGCCGTCCGGAGCGCGCAGGCCCGGCTGGAAGAGCTCCGGCAGGTCGTGCGCGACGCCGAGGCGGCCGAGGTGGCGGTGACGACGGCCGAGGGGGCCCTGGCCCTCGCCGACGAGGTCTGCACCGGCCGCCAGAGGCTGGTGGCGCGGGCCGAGGAGCTCGCCGCGGACGTCGTCGGGCGCGAGGTCGCGGTCACGGCGGCCCGCGCCGAGGTCGACGAGGCGCAGGCCCGCGCGCGGCGCGCCGCCGAGGACCTGGCCGGAGCGGACGAGGCGCTCGCCTCCCGACGGGAGGAGGAGCACGCGGCGCGCCGCGCCGAGGAGGTGCTCCGCGAGGCGGTCGAGGTCGTCCGGCTGCGGGAGGTGCTGGCCCGGCACGCCGCCGCGGCGGAGGAGGTCGCCGCCGCCGAGGCCGCGTCGGTGGGCCTGACGGTCGACGAGGAGGCGCTGGCCGAGGTCGAGGCGGCGCACCGCGCCCACGCGGGTGCGGCCGCACGGGCCGCGGCGGCGGCCCCCGTCGTCGTGCTGTCCGGTGCCGGACGGGTCCTCACCGCCGACGGCGAGCAGGTGGTCGGCGACGCCCCGCTCGAGCTGCGGCTCGCCGGCGCCGCCTGGTTCGAGGTCGGCGGCGTCCGGGTGGCGGCCCAGCCGTCGGCGGACCAGGAGCGGGCCGAGGCGGAGGAGACCCGAACCGAGGCGGCGCTGCGGGCGGTCTGCGCCCGGCTCGGCGTCGAGGGGCTCGAGGACGCCGTCGCCGCCGCCTCCGCCCGGCGCCGCGCCGGGACCGTGCTCGAGCGGGCCCACGAGCAGCTGCGGACGGCCGGCGCGGGGGAGGACCTCGACGCCGCCCGACGGCGCGTGCAGCGCTGGGACGAGGCCGCGGAGGCGCCGGCGACGGCCGGGCAGGGGCCGGCACCTGCGGGAGCGGTGCCGGCGCAGGACCTCGACGACGGCGTCGTGCGCCGCACGGCAGCCGCCGAGGCTCTCGCCCGAGCGGTCGAGGAGCGGGTGCGCGCCGCAGCCCGCGAGGAGTCGGCCGGCACCGGCCTCGACGAGGCCCGGCGACGCCTCGCCGAGGCCGACCAGGGGGCCGAGGTCGTCCGCGTCCGGGCCGCGGCGGCCCAGGCCGACGTCGCCCAGGCCCGGCGGGAGGCGTCCGACGGGACGCTCGCCGAGCGGCTCGCCGCCGTCCAGCAGGCTCTCGTCGAGGCCGGCGGTGCTCTGGCTCTCGCGCGGGCGAAGGTCATGGGCGCCGGCGTCGAGGACGTCGAGGCCGACCTGACGCTCGCCCGCGAGCGCGCCGACCGCGGGCGCAAGCGCCTGCGCGGGCTCGAGGACACCGTGGCCGCGCTGGCGGCCGTCCTCGACGCCCAGGGCGGCAGCGGGCTGGTCGAGGAGCTCGCCGAGGCCCGCGCCGAGCACGAGCGGGCCCGGCGCGCCCTGGCGACCTGGGACCGTCGGGCCACCGCGGCGAGGACCCTGCACGAGGCGCTGCAGACCGCTCGGGCCGCGGCGCACACGGCCTACGTCGCGCCGTTCCGGGCCGAGCTGCAACGCCTGGCCGCCCCGGTCTTCGGCGCCGAGGTCCAGGTCGAGATCAGCCCCGACCTGCGCATCACGTCGCGCACGCTGGACGGCGTCACCGTGCCGTTCGAGCAGCTCTCGACCGGTGCCCGCGAGCAGCTCGCGCTGCTGGGACGCCTGGCCTGCGCCGTCCTGGTGAGCGGCGGGACGGGCGTGCCCGTGCTCGTCGACGACGCCCTCGGCTCCTCCGACCCCCGCCGCGTCGAGGGGATGGCCCGCGCGCTGACGCAGGCGGGCCGCTCGTGCCAGGTGGTGGTGCTCACCTGCGAGCCGCGGCGCTACCGCGACGTCGCCGTCGCCCGCACGCAGCGGCTCGACGGATGAGCCTTCCGTGGGCTCGTCAGCGGCGGGCGTCCTCGGGGACGGCGTACCGGCGGGTGAGCATCCACACCACCCGGGCCACCACGACGGCGGCGAAGACGGCGCTCAGCAGCCACCCCCACGGGCCGATGGTCGGCTCGGCCTGCTGCGCGGCCGAGGCCGAGAGGGCGCAGACCCCCGCGAGCAGGAGCAGCGCGGCGCCGGCGAGCAGGAGCATGTCCTCGGTGAGCAGCCGCACGAGCTGTTCCCGGTGCTCGGGGCGGCGCCAGACGCCGGCGTTCGGGACGTTCGCCAGCCGAGGCCACCTCCGTACCGCCGGGACGGCGCCGAGCAGGACGGCGACGACGACGGCCGCGGTGCCGGCCATCCCGGCCAGCCACACCCCCCGGGACGCGTAGGCCGTCGCCGACCCGTCCGCGTCGAAGAGCCGCGGCACCTGCTCCGGCAGGACCGCCGCCGACCACACGAGCACGCCGACGACCGCGACGACGCCGACGGCGAAGGCGGCCCTGGCGGTACCCATCGCACCACCGTAGGCGCCGGAGCAGCGGCCCTCGCCGACCCGGCGGCCCGAGCGCCGTGCGGCGGGGCTGGCGCGCGGGCCTCGCGGGTGGTCGGATCGCGGGATGGGTGACGAGGTCTCGGGCATCGTCGCGACGGCGGAGGGCCGGCGGCGCTACCGCGAGCGCCTGCGCAGCCAGCTCGAGGTGCTGCGGCAGATGCTCGACGCGGGACTCTTCACCGTCGACGACGCCCTGACGGGCATGGAGGTCGAGCTCGCGCTGGTCGACCCCGCGGCGCGTCCGTCCCGGGCCAACCGGGAGGTCCTCGCCACGCTCGGCGACCCCGACGTCACCACCGAGCTCGGCTCGCACACCATCGAGCTGAACGTCCCTCCCGCCCGGCTGCAGGGCACCGGCGCACTGGCGCTGGAGGAGGACCTGCGCACCCGGATGGAGGCGGCCGACGTCGCCGCCCGGGCGCACGGCGCGCGCGTGGTCATGATCGGCATCGTCCCGACGCTGCTGCCGGACGACCAGAGCGAGGGGTGGATGACCCGCTCGCCCCGCTACCAGGCCCTCGACGAGGCGGTCCGGGCCCAGCGCGGCGAGGACCTGCTGCTCGACATCCGCGGCGAGGACGAGCGGCTGCTGGCCCACCTGCCGTCCATCGCGCCCGAGGCGGCGTGCACGTCGGTCCAGCTGCACCTGCAGGCCTCGCCCGAGACCTTCGCCGCGGTCCACAACGCTGCGCAGCTGCTCGCCGGACCCCAGGTCGCGCTGGCCGCCAACTCGCCCTTCTACGCCGGTCGCCGGCTGTGGGACGAGTCACGGCTGCCGGTCTTCGCCCAGTCCACCGACTCCCGCCCGCCGGAGCTGGCTGCCCAGGGCGTCCGGCAGCGGGTGCTGCTCGGGCACGAGTGGACGACGTCGGCGTACGCGCTCTTCGAGGACGCCGTCCGGCACTACCCGCCCCTGCTGCCCGAGCTCGGGGAGGAGGACGCGCTGCGGAGCCTGCAGCGCGGCGACGTCCCCCGGCTGCCCGAGCTGCGGATGCAGAACAGCACCGTCTGGCGCTGGAACCGCCCCGTCTACGACGTCCACGGCGGCTCGCCGCACCTGCGGGTGGAGAACCGCCTGCTGCCCTCGGGGCCGACGGTCGTCGACATGGCCGCCAACGCCGCCTTCTGGTTCGGCGCCGTCCGGGCGCTCGCGCTCGGCGACCACCGACCCTGGGAGGGGGACAGGCTGCCCTTCGACGTCGTCGCCGGCTCGCTGACCGCAGGCGCCCGCTCGGGCCTGCGCTCGAGGCTGCCGTGGCCCGACGCCCGCAGCGGAGAGGTCGTCGAGCGCGACGCCGCCGACCTCGTCGTCCGTACCTTGCTGCCCCTCGTGCACGAGGGCCTCAGCGGCTGGGGCGTCGCCGAGGACGTCTGCGACCGCTACCTGACCGTCCTCGAGCAGCGCGCCACCAGCGGCCGGAACGGGGCGCAGTGGCAGCACGACGGCGTCGCCGCAGCCGCCGAGCGCGGCATCGACCGTCGAGAGGCGCTGCACGGCATGCTCAACCGCTACGCCGAGCTCATGCGTGAGGGCGAGCCGGTCGGGACGTGGCCGGCGGGCTGAGAGGGCCGCCCCGACGCAGAGGTGCTCAGGCCAGGCGCGCGGGGAAGCCGCCGGTGGCCACGGGGCTCCACCGGGTCGGCGTGATCCGCACGAGCGCCTTGCCCTGGCGGGCCATCGCCGCGCGGTAGTCCTCCCAGTCGGGGTGCTCGCCGGAGATGGAGCGGAAGTAGTCCACGAGCGGCTCCAGCGCCTCGGGCATCTCGAGCAGCTCCGCGTCGCCGTCGACCTGCATCCACGGGCCGTCCCAGTCGTCGGACAGGACGAGGACGCTCGCGCGCCCGGCGGCGCGGACGTTCGCCGACTTCGCCCGCTCGGGGTAGGTGGAGATGACGAAGCGGCCCTGCTCGTCGACGCCGCACGAGACCGGAGAGGCCTGCGGTCCGCCGTCGGAGCGTCGGTAGGTGATGAGGACGACCCGGTGGCGCGGACGCGCGAAGTCCAGCATCTCCTCGCGGCTGACCGACGTCGACGTGGCGATCTGCGGCATGCCCGGCACGCTACCCATGCCGTGCCCCCGGGCTCCGGCGACCGGCCTCGGAGCGTCAGGGGGCCGAGGCCGCCAGGCGCCGGAAGCCCTCGTCGAGCCCGACCCGGGGAGCCCACCCGAGCGCGCGGCGGGTCTCGCGCTGGTCGAACCAGTGGGCCGTCGAGAGCTGCTCCGCGAGGAAGCGGGTCATCGGCGGCTCGTCCGGGCCGGGGCGCAGGGCCCAGAGCGCCTCCACGAGCGCACCGACCGCCCGGGCGAGCGCCGCCGGCACCGAGCGCGACGGCGGCTCGACCCCGTGGGTGCGGCACAGCGAGGCGATGAGCTCGGCCACCGTGCGCGGCTCGCCGCTGCTGACGACGAAGGCGCGGCCGTGCACGTCGGGGCGGTGCGCGCGGGCGCACGCGGCGACGAGCGCGTCGGCGGCGTCGTCGACGTACGTGGAGTCCATGAGCGCCGTGCCGCCCGACAGCAGCGGCATCCGCCCCTGCTGGGAGCGCTGGACGACCCGAGCGACGAGCTGGGTGTCGCCCGGCCCCCACACCAGGTGCGGGCGGACGGCGACGACGGCGAGGCCGCGGCCGTCGGCGGCCAGCGCGAGCTGCTCGGACAGCGCCTTGCTGCGCGCGTAGCGGCCGCGGGCGCCCTCCGGATCCGCCGGCCCGGCGGGCGCGCCGACGAGGGGGTCCCCGGCGTGGGCGACCGAGGGGGAGGAGACCTGCACGAAGCGGCGGGCGCCGGCCGACCGCGCGGCCTGCAGCATCCGTGCGGTGCCCTCGACGTTGGTCCGCCGGTACTGCGCCCACGGCCCCGAGACCGAGACCTTGGCGGCGCAGTGGACCACCGCCGCCGCGCCCGAGAGCGCCTCCGCCAGAGCGGGTCCGCTGTCGTCGGCGGACAGGTCCACGGCGGCGTCCTGCACCGGCCCGGCTCCCGGGCCGAGGTCGGCGCCCACCAGCCCGCTGGGGCTGCGCTGCAGCGTGCGGACCGGGTGTCCGGCCACGGCCAGGGCCCGCGCCGTCCTCCGGCCCAGCATCCCGCTGGCGCCCGTGACCACGACGAGCCCCCTCGTCGCGCTCACGACAGGCCCCGCGTCGCGGGGCGTCGCCGCACCGAGGTGCCCACCCGCCGCAACGCCCCGGCCGCGCCCGTCGCCCACGGAGGGGTGGTCGGCGTCCACGGCGGGCTGACCGGCCGTCCGGACAGGCGCTGGGCCGCCCACGCGGCGACGGCCGCCCGGTCGACCTTGGAGTCGTGGCGGACGTCGGTCGGCAGCTCGGGCACGAGCAGCACGGCTGCGACGTCAGGCCGCCCCGGGAGGGCCAGGACCGCGGCCCGGACCGCCCGGACGAGGTCGTCGGGCGCTCCGCCCGCCCTCGCCGTCGGCGGGTCGGTCTCGGCGACGACGACCAGCGCCTGCGTGCCCGCCGGGCCGACGCCGACGACGGCCGCGCGCGCGAGGCCGGGCACCGACGCCGCGGCGAGCTCTGGCCCGACGGGCGTGACCACCCCGCCGGGCGTCCGCACGAGGTGCGCCAGGCGGCCCTGCACGACGACCTGCCCGTCCTCGGCGAGGTAGCCGACGTCCCCCGTGCGGTGCCAGCGACGGCCGTCGGCCTCGACCAGGCGGCTGGCGTCCTCGGTGGCCCACAGCTGGTCGTAGCGGTCCTTGCCGTGCGGGGCGTCGACGAGCAGCTCGCCGAGGACACCTGCGGCCTGCGTCGGCGCACCACCGGCAGCGCCCCGGGCGTCGAGGGGCGCGACGGCCACGCTCACCCCCGCGAGGGGGTGACCGACGAGGACGCCGTCGCGCGCCACGCCCGCCTCGGCCGCGGCCCCCAGGGTCATGAGGTCGACGTCGCTGACGGGCAGCACCTCCGTCATGCCGTACGGCGTGCGCAGGCTCGCCGACGGCATCAGCCGGGCGACGCCCCGCAGCAGACCCAGGGCCACCGGGGCGCCGGCGGACAGCAGCGTGCCGACGCCGGCCAGCGCCGTCCGCGCGGGCCCGTCGAGTGCGTCAGCGGTCGCGACGACGTTGGCGAGCGCCGCGGGAGAGGCGAAGACGACCGAGGCGTCGACGGCCGCGACGGCGTCGGCCAGGGCCGAGGCGGTGAGCGTGCGGGGGGCCGTCACGTCCATCGCCGGGCTCGCCGACAACGCCCCGAGCGCCGGCCCGAGCAGCGCGAAGGGGGCGAAGGCGGCCACGAGCGCCGTGCCGCGGTCGACGCCGTAGGCGCGGGCCACCGCGGCGCACATGCCCGCGAGCCCCGCCCCGGTGTACACGGCGCCCTTCGCTGGCCCGGTGGACCCGGAGGTGAAGAGCACGGCGACGTCGGCGGCTGCCGACGGCTCGGGCAGCCGCAGCGACGCGAGCGTCGGACGCTCGCCCGCAGCGGCCCCGCCGACGACGGAACGCCGTCCTCGCTCGCGGGTCGCGGCCACGGTCGTGGCGGCCAACCTGCGCCCCGCGGGGCCGAGCGCTCCCACGCCGACCCGTCGCCCGGGCCACCCCAGGGCCGCAGCGGCGAGCAGTCCGCGCTCGACGGCGAGCAGGTGCGCGGGCCCGGCGCCGCGGACGGCCCGGGACATGCCGCCGACCCCGAGGCCGGCGTCGGCGACGACCACGACGGCGCCGAGCCGCAGGCAGGCGTAGAAGGCCGTCGTCAGGTCGGCCCCTGGCGGCACGAGCAGGCTCACCCGGTCCCCGGGACGGACGCCGTCCTCGGCCAGCCCCGCGGCGAGCTCGGCGACGCGGTGGCCCAGCTCGCGCCAGCTGAGCACGAGCGGGTCGCCGCCGCCCTCGGCCAGCTCGACGACGGCGGGGGAGTCGTCCTCGGCGCGCGCCACGAGGTGCGCCCACAGCGGGCGGCCTGACGGCCAGGCGTCCGGGCGGGCCCGGGGCGTGGTGACCGGTGCGGCTCCCGCCCCGACCTCGCGGGCGGCCAGCCAGCGCAGCAGGAGCGGCCCGAGGTCGACGTCCTCGGGCAGCAGGTGGCCGGCGCCCTCGACGCGGTGGACGTCGGCGCGCGGCAGCCGTGCGCGCAGGTCGCGCAGGTAGCGCTCGCCGAAGACGGGATCGCGCGGGCCCCACACGAGCAGCGCCGGGACGTCGGTGCGGCCGAGCTCGTCGACGCCGGCGGCCACCCCCTCCAGCTCCGGTCGGCTGACGTGCTCGGCGCGCCAGGGGATGTCGCTGACGAAGTCCGCCACGGCGCGGCGGTCCTCGCCCGTGCGGTAGGGCGCCGCGTAGGCCCGGCGGACGTCGGCGGGGGGCACCGGGCGGGTCTGGGCGAGTGCGGCCCGGACGAAGCCGGCGGTGCGGGAGGTGATCAGCGCGTGCGCGCCGGGGGCCGAGACGACGCGCAGCACCGGCGGCAGGGCGTCCCCGGCAGGCGCGTGCACGGCGGTGTTGGTGAGGGCGAGCGCCGCCACCTGCTCGGGGTGCTGCCCGGCCCAGCCGCTGACGACGACGCCGCCCCAGTCGTGCCCGAGCGCGACGACCTGTCCCTGCACCGGGGCCCAGCCGTCGCCGACGTCCGTGCGCAGGACGTCGACGAGCGCGGCGAGGTCGGCGACCCGGTCGGCGAGCAGCCACGGCTCGCCGTCGGCGCGAGGACGCCGGTCGGACAGCCCCATGCCCAGCTGGTCGACGGCGACGACGCGCCACCGCCGGCCGGCCGCGTCCCCGGCGAGCCCTGCGGCGGCGACGTCGCGCCACAGGTAGGACCACGTGGGGTTGCCGTGGACGGCCAGCACCGTCCCCGCCGTCGCCCCCCCGGCGTGCTCGTCGGCCGCGAGCACGGCGCCGGTGTCCAGCAGGTGCCACGTGCGCCGTGTCCCGTCGGAGGCGGGGGCCTCGACGAGGCGCGACCAGCGCGGGTCCACGCCGGGCAGGGCGGCGACGTCGACGTCCGGAGCACCCGGCGCGCGGGTACGAGCACCGGGGGCAGGAGAGGTCGGCGCCGTGGTCAGCGCCGTCATCGGCGGTGAGGCCTCACGGCCGGACCGCCGCGGGCCGCCGGTCGCCGCGCCGGGGGAGGCGCGCCGTCACCACTGGATCTCCGTGAGCGTCGTGTTGAGCCCCGAGCCCACGCCCAGGCACAGCACCCGGTCGCCTGAGCGCAGCGAGGGCGCCTCCATGGCCAGCGTCATGGGCAGCGCAGCCGGGCCGACGTTGCCCCAGCGCGGGAAGGTCAGCGGCACGCGGTCGGTGTCCACGCCGAGCCGCTCGACGAGCGCACGGGTGTGGACGGTGCTGACCTGGTGGAACAGGTAGCGGTCCATGTCCTTCCAGGACCAGCCCTCGGCGAGCGCGTCGTCCCACGCGTCCCCGATGATGCCGACGCCCTCGTCGAGCAGGCCCTTGGCGTCGGTGACCATGCCGTCGTTGCCGCCCACGCACAGCCGGTGGGCCGCGCTGTGCGTGCGCGAGACGCCCCCCAGGACGCGCGGCGCCCCGGCGTGGTCGTCGGCGGGGCCGAGGACGGCGGCCGCGGCGCCCGAGCCGAGCGTCAGGGTGGCGAAGGCGTCGACGAAGTCGCGGCGGGTGGCGTCCTCGGCCGACAGCTGGGCGATCGTCGACTCGTGCACCGGGCGCGCGTCCTCGCCGTCGACGACGAGGGCGTAGCGGACGGCGCCGCCGTCGATCATCGCCGCAGCCACGGTGAGGGCGTTGACGAAGCCCAGGCACGCGTTGGTGATGTCGAAGTTCAGCGCCGAGGTGGGCAGCCCGAGCTCGTGGTGGATGCCGACGGCGACCGACGGCTCGAGGTTCGCGCGGTACACCGACGTGTTGATGAGCAGGCCCACCTGGCCGGGCTCGACGCCGGCCGCCTCGAGCGCCTGGCGCCCTGCCCGGGCGGCCCCTCCGGCGGCGTCCTCGTCCGGCCCCCACCAGCGCCGCTCCGTGATGCCGGCGAGGGTGGCGAGCGACCCCGACCGCAGACGCAGCCGCCGCAGGGTCGGCTCGAGCCGCTCCTCCAGGGAGTCGGACGTGACCACGACGGGCGCCTCGACGGCGCTGGTCGCGAGCAGGGCCGTGCGCTCGTGGTGGATCGTGCTGTTGCCCGACACGTGCATCCCTTCTCCGTGCTCGCTCACGCCCGCCCGGCGGTCCGACGGTGCTGGTGCCCGACCGGCGGGAGCGGGCGGGCGGCCTCCCGCCCGACGCACGGGCGAGGAGTCTGCCACCGCGGTGGCGCCGCGCCGTCGCCCGGCGGTCGTGTCGTCGACGACCACCCGTCATCGCGGCGTCCGTCCAGGCGCCCGCTCACAGCGGCAGCAGGTTCCACCGCCGCACGGTCGGCACGTGGTGGTTCTCGCCCAGCACGCTGAGCGAGGCCGGGCTCAGCTCGAGCGCAGCCGCCGCCGATGGCGGCAGGCCGAGGTAGGTCGCCGCGAGGATGCGCAGCGAGTGCCCGTGCGCCACGAGGCAGACCGGGCCCTCGTCGAGCAGGGGGCGCACGCGGGCGAGGGCGTGCGCGGTGCGGGCGGCGACGTCCTGCACCAGCTCGCCGGGGGTCGCGCCGGGGGCGACGCCGTGGTCGAAGATCTTCCACTCGTAGCCGAGCTCCTCGCGGATCTGCGGCGTCGAGCGCCCCTCGCACGAGCCGTAGTCCCACTCGACGAGATCCGGGTCCTCGACGAGCTCGTGGGTCTCGCCGAGGCCGGCCAGCTCCGCCGTCCGTCGGGCCCGCTGCAGCGGGCTCACCCGGACGGCGTGGATGTCCCACCCGGAGAGCAGGTCCCGCAGCGCCCGTGCCTGCTCCTCGCCCTCGGCGGTGAGGGGGATGTCGGTGCGCCCGGTGTGCCGGCCGTCCTTGGACCACTCGGTCTCCCCGTGCCGCACGATTAGCAGCGGGTGCGGGCCCGGACCGGTGCTGATGGCGTGCGCGCCGGCCGGTGGCGGGCCGAGGACGGCGCCAGCCCCGTCGGCGGAGGCGACCACGTCGTCGTCGGAGGTGCTCATGCGGCCGCACCCTAGGGGGGCCGCTCACGGCGCACCCGCCGGACGGACCGTGGCGAGGGCCAGGCCGGTCGCGGGGGCCGGTCGCGGAGGCCGGTCGAGGGGGCCGGCCGTGGAGGCGGGTCGACGTGGAGGACCGTCGTCCTAGGCTTGCGGCCGTGCTCCTCCCGCTCGCGGTGCTGCTCGGCGCCGTGTCCCTGGCTCTCGCGGCCTGGTCCCTCGTGGGTGCGCTGCGCGCGGTGCGTCCCTCGGGCGGGCAGCTGCTCCTCGCCGCGGTGCTGGAGGTGCTGATCCTCGTGCAGGCGGTCGTCGCCGTCGTGCTCATGGTCGTCGGCACCCCGCCGCTGTCGACGGCGACCTTCGTCGGCTACCTGCTGACCATCGTGCTGCTCCTGCCGGTCGGGGTGTTCTGGGGCCTGGCCGACCGGAGCCGCTGGGGCAACGGCGTCCTCGCCATCACGGCGGTCACCACGGCCGTGCTCGTGCTGAGGCTCGAACAGATCTGGAACCGGTGAGCGGCATGTCCCCGACCTCTGGCAGGCCCGCGGGGCCTCCGTCCGACCTCCGGCCCGCGCTGCGCTCGGGCCCGGGCCGGCTGCTCGTCGCCGTCTACGGCGTCTTCGCGATCTCGGCGAGCGCCCGGGCCGGCGTCCAGATCGTCACGAGCTTCTCGGTGGCGCCGCTGGCGTACCTGCTCTCGGCGCTCGCCGCGGCGGTCTACGTCGTCGCGACCGTCGCGCTCGTGCGCTCCAGCGAGCGCTCGCGCCGCGTCGCGCTCGTGTCGGTGACCACCGAGCTGGTGGGCGTCCTCGCCGTCGGGGCGCTCAGCGTCGGCGACCCGCAGGCCTTCCCGGACGAGACCGTGTGGTCGGGCTTCGGCGCAGGTTACGGCTACGTCCCGCTCGTCCTGCCCGTGCTCGGGCTGTGGTGGCTGTGCTCCCAGCGGCCGCGCCGTCCGGTCTGAGGCGGGGGCTGCCGCGGCCAGGCCCCGCTGCCCGCAGCACCGGGGGCCCCGGGGCCGGCCATGGTCGTGCGGACGCCGCTGGGCTCGTCGACCCGGTGCTGCTCGACGGCACCGAGCTCGGTCAGCCCGGTGACCTCCGCGTCCGTCGCCCCCGGCCCGACGTCGAGGTCCGCCGCGCCCGACCCTGCCCGCGACCAGCCCTACCGGGCCCGAGGCACGCCAGTCGCCTGCGTGCGACGTCCTGCCCGGTCGCCGTCCGGGGGCCGAGGCCTGGGCGGCGTCCGAGGACCCCGGTGACCCCTCGAGAGGTCCAGGGCGGGAGGTCGTGCGCGTGCGGGGTGCGCCCTGCGGAGCGCCCTGGTCAGGCGCCGACCTGGGAGAGCAGCAGGCGGCAGCCGCCGGTGGCGATGGACCTGACGTCGTCGACGAGCGCCCGGCCCTCCGGCGAGGCCAGGGCGGCGCAGGCCGTGGCGTAGTCGACGAAGTAGAGGTCCGCCGTCCGGTAGGCGGGGGTGTCGGACCCGTCCTCCTTCGGGAAGACCTTGGCGGTCTCGACCCGCTGGACGTCGGGCACCTTGCCGGCGAGGTCGGCGTGCGTACTCGCGTAGCGCTCCTCGAACTTCTGCGGGTCCTCGGGGTTGTCGTAGACGACGGTCAGCTTCACGGTCATGGCCGGACCGTAGGGGTGCGCGCGGGAGCGCGCACCGCGGCGCCTCCTGCTCCCGCACCGGGGCAGGAGCGCCCACTACGCTGCGCGAGGTGAGCACCAACGAGGTCTACCAGTCCACGACGACGGTGCTCGTGCGCCGCCTCTTCGCCGCCCTCGCCGCCCTCGCCCTGCTCGGAGGGACGGTGTTCATCCTCCTCGAGCCGACCAACTACTCGGGGTGGGCGGCGGTCACCTTCGCCTCGGTCGCCCTGGTGCTCGTGCTGCGCCGTCGTCAGCAGACGACTGACGGCCAGCTGCTCCGCCGCACCCACCTGCGGGCGAAGGACTGACCGCGCCCCTCGGGGACGGACTCTGCTCCTCGAGGGCGGGCGAGGCTGTTCGGGGCGAGAGCGGGGAGCTGCGCCCGTCGTGCGCTGCGCTTCCCGGGCCCGCAGGGTGGGTGGGTCCGCACCCACCCGCACCACCGGAGGAGCGCACCGTGGCATCCACCCTCTCCCGCGTCCTGCACGACGTCGGTCTCGCCGCCTGGTTCGGCGGCACCCTGGCCAACGCCGTGGCCCTCAACTACGCCGCCTCCACGCCGGGGGACCCGAAGGAGTCCGGCCGGGTCGTCAACGCCGGCTGGAAGCGGTGGACGGCCGTCAACGCCGTCGCCATCGGGGTCCACCTCACCGGTGCCGTCGGCCAGCTGGCCGACAACAAGGACCGTGTCAGGTCTCAGCCCAGCGTCCGCTCGGCCAGCGCCGTCAAGACCGTGCTCACCGTGGCCGCCCTGGGAGCCAGCGCCTACGCCCGCAAGCTCGGCGCCACGGTCGCCGAGCGGGAGGACGTCGCGGTGCGGGGCGGGACGACGCCGTCGTCGCAGACCCCGCCCGACGTCGCCGACGCCCAGCGCCAGCTGGCCGCGCTGCAGTGGGTCGTGCCCTCCCTGACCGGCTCGATCATCGGCGTCACGTCCTACCTGGGGGAGCTGCAGCGGCCGCCCGCGAAGGCCGTCGGCCTCGTCGACCGGGTCGCGCGCTCGGCGGCCGAGAAGCACTAGGACGGCCTGGGGCGCGGACCCCGTCGGGGCTTGCCCGGCGGGTGTCCGCGCCCGTGGTCACGGCCGGTGGGCGGTGAGCCGGCCACGGACGAGCACGATGCCGCGAGACCCTTTGTGCCGCAGCGTCCCGACCGCCGTCTGCGCCTGCCGGCGGACCACCAGCGCGGCTCGCCGCCCCGGGCCGGCGAGCACGACGTCGGCTGCCGGCCACGGCGCGAGTGCTTCCCCTGCCCACCGCCGCGCCTCGGCGGCCGTCGGCTCCAAGGCCAGACGTCGAGCCACCCCGAGCGCGGCGCCGCGCAGGTCCGTCTCCCACGGCAGCAGCGGCAGCACGCCGGCGACCTCCCGGGCCACGAGAGCCGGCCCGGGGTGCTGGCCCGCCGCGAGCGCCGCGACGAGCAGCGCGGCGTCGACGTCCGCCTCGACCGACCCCGTCCGCGCCACGTCGTCACGCAGCCATCCCGCCGACTCCTCGTCCGCCTCGCCGCTGACGCGCACGAGGTGCAGGCCGGGCCCCGACGTCGCACCGGGGGAGTGGAGCACCACCTCGCCGGCCAGGGGGGCGTCGGCGCCGGCGAGCACGGCCACCTGCGGCGCCAGCGCCGCGACGAGCGGCGCGAGCACCTCGCGCAGCGTCCGCTCGGCCGGACCGGTCACCCGCAGGCCCGGGACGCCGCGCGTCCGGCACCGCTGCACGGCCCAGAGGGCGTAGCCGACGAGCAGGGGGGCGAGCACCCCGGTGGCGCTCGGCGTCCGCGGGTCCTCGTCGCCGTCCGCCGCGAGCAGCAGCCGCGCCCGGCGGGAGGCGCCGGCCAGCGCCGAGGAGGTGCCGCCCGTGGCCGGCGCGGCCCGGTCCAGACGCTGCTCGTCGCGCGTGAGGCGGCCAGCCGGCGCCCACGTGCCCTCGACGCCCGACAGCCGCGCCATGAGGGCGTCGGAACGGCGGTTGTCCCCGCGGTGACGCCACGCGCGGGGCCGACCGCCGAGGGCGGCAGCGACGGCGGCGTAGGCCTCGCCCTCGCCCTTCTCGGCGGCCAGGTCGCTGGAGGTCCACACGAGGTCGCCCTGCTCGACCACGCCGCAGCGCGCCAGCAGGGTCCGCACCTGCTCCGCGGTCATCGGGGTGTCGGACAGGAAGCCGACCTGCGCCCCACGGCCGCGCTCGGCGGCCAGCAGCGCGCCGGCCCCGGGCAGCTCACGGGTGAGGGACAGCTCGACGTCCAGCTCGACGGCGAGCAGGCGGTCGGCGTCGGCAGCCGGCAGGCCGAGCAGCCCGGCCAGCTCTCGCACGACGTCCGCCAGCGTGCGGCCGGGCCCGAGACGTCGGCGCGCGAGGTGCTCGGCCCGCTCGCGGGTCTCGACGAAGACCTCCGCGTCGACGTCGATCAGTCCCTCGCCGCGCAGGCGGGTGGCGACGAGGTAGCCCACCTGGCGCGGCTCCCCGAGAGCCCGGGTGATGACGGTGTCGAAGACGTCGGTGGTGAACAGCTCACGGGGCACCGGCACGGGTCCTCCTGTCGTCGAGCACGTCGCGGGTCAGCCTCGATCCTGGCGGAGCGTGACGCACCACTGGGCCGGACGGCGGAAGCGGCGCCCTGAGGTCACCCGTTGCGACGACGTCCTTCCGGGCAGCGGTGCTCGTGCCCTACGGTCGCGACCAGGAGGCACGGCGCACGGGCTTGGGGGAGCGATGACGCAGGTGCAGACGGCGGTCCGGCGCGTCACGCCGGCCGGCCCGGGCGACGGCCGGCCCGGCCGAAAGGAGCTCGCCGCGAGCCGGGGCCAGCTGCTGGCCCGCCTGCTGCTGCCCCGTGCCCGCGAGATCTTCCTCAAGCTCCCGCTGGTGCCCCTCGGGGCGCTGACCGCCGTCGTGGCCCGCGGCGAGCTGCCGACCGCCGCCGCGCTGGGGCAGCTGCTCGTGCTGTGGGTGCTCGTCGAGCTGCTCGCCTACCAGGCCCGCTACCAGCTGAACGACCTGCGGGACCGGGCCGCCGACGCGGCGCACCCCGAGAAGGCCTCGCGCGGGCGTCTCAGCTTCCCGTGGACGCCGGCCCGGGCGGTGGCGGTGTGGACGAGCGTGGTCGTCCGGGTCGCGCTCGCCGTCGTCCTCGCGGTGCTCCTGCCCGGTGCCGCCGGCCAAGCCGCCACGGTCTTCCTCGTGGTCCTCGTCGTCGTCTCGGGGACCTACGAGGCCCTGCGCGAGCGGATCCGGCGGTCCCCGGCGGTCGAGCCCGGCGGCACCCGCGCCCGCTCGCTGGGCGTCCCGGTGCTCGTGTGGGTGCCGATGGGCTACGGGCTGCGGGTGTGGGCCGGCTACCACGCCATGGCGGCCGGCGAGCTGCCCGCGCTCCTCGGGCTGCTGCTCGTCGTCACCGTCCTCGCGACCTTCGCGGCGAGCGTGCTCGTCGCCTGGGCCCTGGAGGCGACGACCTTCCTGCGGGGTCGAGGAGAGCCGCCCGCGGCCGGGCTGGGACGCCGGGCGCACCTCGCGGTGCTGCTCTCGCACGCCGGGCTGCTGGTGGTCGAGGGCACCGCCCGCCGGCCCGTGCCGGGCCCGGACGTCGTCGTCGCCAGGGACCGCCCCGCCCGCTCGGCGCTCGACCTGCGGGCGTGGGACGTCGCCGCCGCCCTCGGCCTGCTCTGCGCCTACGCCGCGGCCGGCGTCGCCGGGGGAGCGGACACGCTCGGCTGGGCCGTCCTGGCGGCTGCGGCGCTGCTCAGCGTCGCTGCACCCTCGGTGCTGCACCTGCGCAGCCGCCCCGGCGCCGGCCCCTGGGACGCCCGACCGCCCTGGCTCGCCGTCGGCTCGCTGGCCGCCGTCGTGGCCGTCGAGGTGGCTGCGCTGGCGCTCGCCCTCGTCGTCCTGCTGGTCGTCGACCCCGCGCAGGCCCGCCTGCTGTGGCTGCCGGCCTTCGTCGTCTTCCAGGTCGGCTCCACCCGCACCAGCTCCTACCGGCGCGGTTTCGGGCCTTTCTCCCTCGTCCGGCGTCCGCTCGCCTGGGCGAGGGCGCGAAGGGGCGCCGACGCCTGATGTCGCCGCTCGGTGCGTGGGGGAGGGCTCAGGGACGGCCGCCCCAGGTGCTCGTGGAATGCCGTGGTGCTCAGCCGCGCACGGTCCGACGACGCGTCACACGGTGACCAGGTCCGAGGCGATGGTCGCAGCGACCTCTGGCCTGAGGCCTCCCCTCGGGAGGAGGTCGACGGGTGCGCCGACGACCCCCGAGGCGGCACGGGTCATCCCGGCAAGCCCCACGAGGCCAGTACCCACCGGTACGTCGACCAGGACGTCGACGTCACTGTCGGGGCCGTCCTCGCCTCTCGCCACGCTGCCGAAGATCTCAGGCCGCGCGTACCCGGCCTGGCGCAGCGCCTCTCGCACGTCGTCCCGGTGCTCCTGCAGGCGTCGGCCGACAGGCCCGGTGAAGACCGCTCCGGCCGGCGGGGTGACCTGTCGCAGCGAGATCTCGAGCTCCAGGCCGGCGGCTTCCACCAGACGTCGGAGAACGGGGAGGGACGGCTGGACCCGGCCGCTCTCGTAGGCGCTCACCGCGCTCTGGGGCATCCCGGCCAGCTCGCCCAGGTCTCGCTGCCGCAGCCCGGCGCGTCGCCGCGCCTCACGGATCAGTCGCCCTGGTGCTCTCACCCGGCCAAGACGTGCGATCGCATGTCCGCGTGGCGGTACCCGCGTCCGTCACGTCACGCCACCGTCGGGGGGTCTGGGTAGCGTCTTCGTCATGGCGATGGGTGGCGGCGTCCTGGAGCGGCTCGACCGGCTGGAGGCTGAGGCGGAGATCCGCCGGCTGGGGCACGAGTACTGCCACGGCGCCGACAAGCGAGACCGCGACCGATTCGCGGCCGTCTGGGCCGACGACGCGGTCTGGCAGGTCTCGCCGACGCAGTCCTTCTCCGGCGTCGAGGAGATCTGCGCCGCCGTCGAGTGGCAGTGGAGCACCTTCCTGCAGATGCACCACTGGACCGCCAACCTGGTGGTCACCCTGGACGGCGACGAGGCGTACGGCGAGGCCGACGTCAGCGTCACCACGCAGCTCGCCGACGAGTCCTGGGTGCGCGGAGGCGGCGTGTACCGGGACACCTACGTGCGGACCGACGCCGGCTGGCGGATCGCCCGGCGCGAGGCGGAGCAGAGCTTCCTGCTCGACCCGCAGCCGACGGCGGGGGAGCCGGAGGAGTGATACGCCGCCGGGGCAGGGCCGTTGTCAACCGCTCCCGCTTCCGTCGGCGAGGGCACGGCGCACCGTTGTTGCAGGTCGAGGCGTCGGCGGAGGTCGTCGGGGCTCTCGCGCCGCTCACCGGTCGTTAGCGCTGAAGTGCTGGTAGTCCTTGAGGCTCCGCCACGAGCCGCCCCAACCCCACCCCTGTGCGGCGAAGGCCCGAACCATGACGTCGCCAGGCTTGATCATCCCCGGGACGTTCTGGTCGCGGTCGACGTACCTGCCGGCCGTCGCCGGCTGGATGGTGCCGCCCTGGACGTACGGGTTGACGAGAGGATTGATGTCGACGGCCGTCCCGTTGCTGTGCTCGCCCGGGCGGCAGTTGTAGGCGCTGGTGTTGTTGGCGCGCATCGAGGCCTCGTCGTCACCGCCGTAGCGGGCCGCGCTTTCCATCCGCTCGATGGGGAATCGTCCCTCGTAGGCGGTCCGCAGGGCACGCACCACCGGCTCGACGGCGGAACGATGGAGCACCAGCTCGCCGCGGTGGGCGACGCCGTCGGCGCCGTAGTACGGCAGGAGCACCCGCCTCAGATTGGTCGGGTCGACGCAGCCGGGACGCCAGGTGGCGCCGAGCTGGTCTCGCGTCACCGTCAGGGTGGTCACGTCGAAGAAGGGCAGGCCCGGTGTGGTGCGGGCGCCGGCCCACCCCGTGTACCAGACGGGCGTTCGTCCCCGGTAGACGACGAGGTTGCCGTCGTCCTGGACGGCCAGGCGGGCGGCGCCGCCGTAGGTCCCCGAGTGCCAGACCGCCCGACCGGCGGGCGTGTACAGGACGAGGTTGCCGTCGGCCTGCTGCACGAGGCGGACGCCACGGACGAAGGTGCCGCTGTTCCACTGCGGCGTGCCGTCCGCGCGGTAGACGACGAGATTGCCGTCCTGCTGCAGCGACAGCCTCGTCCTGCCGTCCGGGCTGCGCAGCTCTTGACCGGGGGACAGCTGCATCCCTGCTGCGAGCTGGTCAGACCGCCCGGGAGACAGGACGAGCCCGCGGTCCCAGCCGCTGTACCAGACGGGCGTGCTGCCGGCGTACGCCACGAGGTTGCCATCGTCCTGGAGCAGCAGCCGCGTGGAGCCGTAGGACTGCGAGCTCCACAGAGGACGTCCGGATGTCGAGTACAGGACGAGGTTGCCGTCCGACTGGTGCCGAAGGGCCACCCCTTCCGGGGAGAAGGTCATGGTCGCCCACACCGGCCGGGCGCCGGCATAGACGACGGCGTTGCCGTCGGCCTGGACGGCCAGCCGGTACCGGCCGTCGGGTGAGGTCAACACCGTGGAGTCCTGCGGCTGCGCCAGGGCCGGAGCTGCCAGAACCATGAGCACGGCGCTCAGGACGACGGTGAGCACCGACGTGCGGCGTCGCGTCGTCCAGCGACGACTGCCACGCCCGCGGTCCGACTGCCGTCTCGGCATGCGCCCCCCTCACAAGTCCACGATGTGCTCCGCCGAAGGGTGGCACCTGCTGGGGACTCGGCGTGGAGGAGGAGCACCTTGAGGCAACCAGCGGCCGCAAGGCTGAGGCCCCCCTCGCAGGGCTTGCACCCCGGCCCCGCCGGCGGCGTCGCTCACGTCGGCGTCGACTAGTCATGTCATAACGTCGATTATCGGCTTAAGACCCCGCCAAGCGGTCGAGGGTGCGCATTGCTCATGACCCGGGCCGCACGACGTCCACGCCGTCAGGCGTCGGCGGTCTCGAGGAGGCACCCAGGAGTCCTACCTGCAGGCCGGTGACCCGGAGCAGGTCGAGGGCGCCCGCCGCGGCGTGGTCGGCGGCGGTGAAGACGACCAGGCGCACGTCGCAGTCGTGCGCGGTCAGGACGTCGCAGTCGAGTTTGAGGTCACCCACCGACGTACCGGTGACTGTCTTGCGCTGGCCGGCGTGCCGGGCGACGTCAGGCTGGTGCCACAGGTGCTCGAACCGAGGGCTGCTCGCCACCAGCGCCTCGACCAACGACACCACCCGAGGGTCCTGGGGGTACCGCAGGGCCGTGCCCCGCAGGTCGCTGACCAGTGAGCGCTCGTGCGCGTCGACGTCGGCGTGCACGATGCGGCTGCCGCCCGTGAAGTGCCGCCACAGCACGTTGCCCTCCAGGTCTTCCGACCGAACCGTCCCTCGCCGTGTCCTCACGACCGGGTCGTCGAAGAGGGCCAGCCAGAGGTCGTTGGCGTCCACGAGGTCCCAAGTCGCGTCGTAGACGGCCACCGGCACGTCACGCAGGCGGTCCACCATGCGCTGGACGCCTGGGGTGACGTGCCGGCTGACGACCCCCCGACCTCGCGGGGCGTGCCCGGCCAGCCTGGACAGCTCGTCGGCCTCCTCGCGGGTGAGGCACAACGCCCTCGCCAGCGCGTCGACCACGGCTGCGCTGGGCGTGGCGCGGTCCTGCTCCAGGCGCTGGAGGTAGTCCGCGGAGACGCCAGCCAGCCAGGCCACCTCCTCGCGACGCAGACCGGGGGTCCGCCGCGCGCTCCTCGGCCGGGGAAGCCCGACGTCCACAGGACTCAGGCGTTCGCGCCAGGCGCGCAACGCCTGGCCCAGCGTCACGGTGCTCACGGCCAGCAGTGTGCCCGCACCACCAGCCCCGAGCCTGGCCCTCGCAGGGCCACACCGCCCGTCCGCGGCCGGACCAGGATCGACCAGGCGACGTCCCCGGCCGGCTCCAGCTGCCCGGGACGACGGGCCACCTGCCCCGCGACACCCGTCTCCCCAGCTTCGAGGAGCTCTCATGCCTACTGCCCTGATCACCGGAGGCCACGGCGGCATCGGCCGCGAGGCAAGCCGCCACCTGGCGGCCCACTACGGCTGGGACCTGGTCCTGGCCGGTCGGGACCTGCCGGCGATGCACTTCCTCGCCGCGGACCTCCAGGCCCAGCACCGCGTGCAGGTCACGAGCGTGGAGATGGACGTCGCGTCCCTCGTCTCGGTGCGCGAGGGCAGCCAGCAGCTGACCGCGATGGTCCAGGCCGGGACGGTGGGGCGCCGGCTGCGCTGCTCTGCAACGCGGGCGCGCAGTTCCGCGGGCCGGTCCGGTACAGCCCGGACGGGTACGAGCTCACCTTCGCGACCAACTGCCTCGGTCATCTCCTCCTGACGACGACGCTCCTCCCCGTCCTCACCGACACCGCTCGCGTCGTCTTCACCGCCAGCGGGACCCACGACCCGGACACCACGGACGGGAGGATGGTCGGGCGGGCCCTCCTCCCCGACGCGCAGGCCCTGGCGCACGCCGGGAAGGACGGCCGGTCGCTGCCGCCCTTCGGCAAGCGGTACTCCACCGCCAAACTCTGCGAGGTGATGTACGCCTACGAGCTGCACCGCCGGATGCGGAGCACCGGCAGCGCCCGGAGCGCCATCGCCTTCGACCCCGGCTCCGTCCCCGAGACAGGGCTGCTGCGCACCATGCCACCCGCTGCCCAGCGCGTCGCGCGCACCCGAGCGGTGAAGTGGGCGATGAGGCGCGCGGGCGTGACGAGCAGCACGGCGAGCTTCGCCGGTCAGAGCCTCGCCGGCGTCGCCGCGGACCCCCGGCTCACCGAGGCGTCGGGGACGTACCTGCAGTGCAAGGAGGGCGTCCTGGCCCCGGCGCGGTCGTCCGTGACCTCCTACGACGAGCGCCTCGCCGCCGAGCTGTGGGTCGCCAGCGAGGCGCTGACGAGCGCCACCTAGGTGGACGTGGCCGGCCCGGGACGACGGGGCGGGGCCTCAGGGCTGGGACGACGGGGCGGGGCCTCGGGGCCGGGAGGTCGGGGCCGCGACGTCCGGGCAGGCCCGCGGTCAGGCCCCTCCTGCCGTCACCGGCGAGGATGGCTCCGTGCAGACCTTCCTCCCCTACCCCGACTTCGCCCGCAGCGCAGAGGTCCTCGACTCCCCGAGGCTGGGCAAGCAGAGGGTGGAGACGCTGCAGATCCTGCGCGCGCTGGAGCTGCCCGACTACGGCTGGGCCAACCACCCGGCCGTGCTGATGTGGCGGGGGTGGACGCCGGCGCTCGTCGTCTACGGGCTGGCGTGCGTGGACGCGTGGTGCCGGCGCGGGCACGCGGACGGCACGGCCGACCTCATCGGCGAGTTCGCGCCCAAAGTCGTGGGTCTCCCCCAGGACGAGCTCGCGCGTGCGGACCTCCTGCCGCCGTGGCTGGGCGACGACGTCGTGCACCGCAGCCACCGCTCCGCGCTGCTGCGCAAGGAGCCCGACACCTACGGCGAGGTCTTCGCGGGTGACCCCGACGACCTGCCCTACGCCTGGCCCGAGCCGAGCGAGCCGCTCGTGCGGCCCGAGCGGGACGGGCAGCCCCTGTGGGTGGTGCGCCCCGGCGACGCCGCCACCCTCGCGGCCTTCCTCGCCGACGGCGTCATCGGCCTCTCGACCGGCTCCGGGGTCGACGTCGACGTCGTCGAGGGCCTCGCCGAGACCGGGCGGCTGGCCCGTGAGGCCGAGGCCGCCCGGGCGTCGGCCAAGGGCGAGGAGCCCGGCGACCTGCCCGAGCCCGACGTGCGAGCGCTGCTCAAGCGCATCCACCCCGAGCGTCGGCCCGGCAAGGAGCTGCGCCAGCTCGACGCCTTCGTCCACGACCTGAAGATCGGTGACGAGGTCGGGCTGCCCATCGAGGGCGAGCAGGCGTTGCTCGTCGGCGAGGTCGTCGGCGACTACACCTTCGTCCCGCGCAAGGGTGCCCCAGCCCCGCACCGCCGGGCGGTGCGCTGGGGCGGGCGTCTGCCGCGCGCCGCCGCCCAGCCCCCCGCAGCGCTGCAGGACCCGCGCCGCCTCTTCCGGGTCAGCGTCGGCTCCTGAGGCTCACCCCCGGGCGAGCCGGCCACGGCATGCACGAGGCGTCCCGCCACCGGCGAGCACGTGCGCCCGGTTCACGACCCCGGCTCAGGACCCGGGCTCAGGGCGTCGCGCCCTCGGTCGCCTTCGTCGTGTCCTCGCCCTCGTCAGCCAGGCGCTCGACCTCCTTCTTCTGCCCAGGGGACATGGGCGGCTTGCCGCCGCCCCCGTCGGGCTCCTCGTCGATGACGGCCTCGCGCACGTAGCGGAGCACCACGGTGGTGACGGCGACGACGGGCACGGCGAGGAAGGCGCCGATGATCCCGGCCAGCGTGCCGCCCGCCGTCACCGCGAGGATGACGACGGCCGGGTGCAGCGCGAGGGTCTTGCCGACGAGGATCGGCTGCAGGACGTTGCTCTCGACCTGCTGGACCGCCAGGACCAGAAGGGCCACCAGCAGGGCCGTGAAAGGTCCGTTGGCGAAGAGCGCGACGAGCACGGCGATGATGCCGGTCGCCACGGCACCGACGATGGGGATGAACCCGCCGAAGAAGACGAGCACGGCGAGCGGGAAGGGGAAGGGCACGCCGAGGGCCCACAGCCCCAGGCCGATGAACACCGCGTCGACAAGAGCCACGGCCGCCTGCGAGCCGATGTACCCGCCGAGGGTCTTCCACACCCGTCCGAGCAGCTCGTCGATGTGGTCGGCGACCTTGCTGCCGCTCCACAGGTGCAGCCACGGCAGGAAGCGGGGGCCGTCCTTGGTGAAGAGGAACGCGAGCACGAGGACGAGCAGCAGGGTGATGAGGGCGGAGCCGACCGTCGTCAGGCCCGTCAGCAGCCCGCCGCCGAGGGACCCGGCGATGTCCTCCGCGCTGGACTGGATGCGCTCGACGCCCTGGTCGATCCACTGGGTGATCTGGTCGCCCTCGACGCCGAGGAGCCCGTTCTCCGTGGCGTCGGTGATGGTCTGCTGGACGGTCTCGAAGCCACCCACGACCTGGTCCTGCAGGCCCGCGGCCTGGGAGATGACGCGCGGGATGATGAGGGCGAAGAGCCCGACGATGGCCCCGAGGAAGGCGAGCAGCGCGATGGCGGCCGCCAGCGCCGCCGGCATGACCCTGCGCATCACCTTGACCCCCGGCCACAGGATCGTGGAGAGGATGAGCGCGAGGATGACGGGCAGGACGATCACCCACAGCTGCTGGACGACCCACAGCAGCGCCACGATGCCGACGACGATGACGAGCACCCGCAGGACCCACAGCGCCACGGCCGTCGCGGCCTGCTCCAGGCGGCCGAACCGGCTCTTCGGGTGCATCCGCGGCGGGCGCATCTCGACGACCGCGTCGACCGCGCGCTCGTGGACGGTCTCGGCGTCGTCGACGACGGCCACGCGCTGGGGGCGACGAGCGTCGCGCAGACGTTCGAGCAAGGTCATCTCAGGGTCTCCTCACGGCCCCGGCCGTCCGGCCGGTCCGGGGACACTGTGGGGCCTGCCTCGCGGGCGGGCCAACGCACCTGGCCGCGACGCGCCGGCCGCGACGCTGCGACGGCGGGCGAAGCACGTGGCCGATGCCGGCGACCGGCCCCTGCCTGTCTCCTAGGCTGCCCGCATGAGCGCAGCGAAGCCCTCCACCGCCTCGGCCGCGACGAGCCGCACCTGGTGGTGGCAGGTCGACCCGCCGGCGAGCCTCGTCGAGGTGGTCGCGCGGGCGGCCGAGCAGGAGCCGCAGCGCGAGCTGCTCTCGCGCCGGGCCGGCGGCGGCTGGCAGCCCGTCACCGCCGCCCGCTTCGCCGAGGAGGTCGAGGAGGTCGCGCTCGGGCTGCTCGCCTCGGGCATCGCCCCCGGGGACCGCGTCGCCCTCATGGCCCGCACCCGCTACGAGTGGACCCTGCTGGACGCCGCCATCTGGGCCGCGGGCGCCGCCACCGTGCCGGTGTACGAGACGAGCGCCCCCGACCAGCTGCGGTGGATCCTGCAGGACTCCGGCGCCGTCGCCTGCTTCGTCGAGACCCCCAGCCACGCGAAGACCCTCGCCCAGGTCGGGGGGGACCTGCCGGAGCTGCGGACCTCGTGGGTCGTCGACGGCGGTGCCACCGGCGTGCTGCCGACGCTCGGGGACCTCGTCGCCGCCGGCACGGAGCGGGCGGAGGAGGGCCGCGCCGAGCTGGCCCGCCGCCGCGCCGCGCTCACGCGCGACGACGTCGCCACGATCATCTACACCTCGGGGACCACCGGTCGCCCCAAGGGCTGCGTGCTCACGCACGGCAACTTCCTCGTCGAGTGCGGCACCGCCGTCGAGCGGCTGCCCGAGCTGTTCACCGACCCGAGGTCCTCGACGCTGCTCTTCCTGCCGCTGGCGCACGTCTTCGGCCGGATGATCCAGGTGGCCGTCCTCATGGCCCGTTCCCGGATGGGGCACAGCGACGTCGCCCGCATCACCCGGGACCTGCCGACCTTCTCCCCGACCTTCGTGCTCGCCGTCCCCCGCGTGTTCGAGCGGGTCTACGAGACCGCGCGGCGGCGGGCCACCACCGAGGGCAAGGGTGCGATCTTCCAGCGCGCCTCCGACGTCGCGACGGCGTGGAGCAAGGCCCAGGACACCGGTCGTCCGGGCCTGCTGCTGCGGGCCCAGCACGCCCTCTTCGACCGGCTGGTGTACGGCAAGCTCCGGGCGGCCCTCGGCGGCCAGGCCGAGTGGGCCGTCTCGGGCGGCGCGCCGCTCGGGGAGCGCCTCGGCCACTTCTTCCGCGGCATCGGGGTCACCATCCTCGAGGGCTACGGCCTCACCGAGACGACGGCGGCGGCCACCTGCAACACCCCCACCGAGCAGCGCGTCGGCACGGTCGGCAAGGCCCTGCCCGGCTTCGAGGTCCGCATCAGCGAGGGCGGCGAGGTGATGCTGCGCGGCGGGCACGTCTTCCGCGAGTACCTCGGCAACGCGGAGGCCACCAGCGCCGTCCTGGACGCCGACGGCTGGTTCGCCACCGGTGACCTCGGCGAGCTCGACGCCGACGGTTTCCTGCGCATCACCGGCCGCTCCAAGGACATCCTCGTGACGTCCTCGGGCAAGAACGTCTCCCCCGGCCCGCTGGAGGACGCCGTCCGCTCCCACCCGCTCGTCAGCCAGGCCGTCGTCGTCGGCGACGGCCGCAGCAGCATCGGTGCGCTCATCACCCTCGACGAGGAGGCCGTCGCGGCCTGGCTGGAGCAGCAGGGCCGGCCCGCCACCCCGGTGGCCGAGCTGACCGAGGACCCCGACCTGCTCGCCGAGCTGCGCACCGCGGTCGACGCGGCCAACGAGACCGTCTCCTCCGCCGAGGGCATCAAGCGGGTGCGGGTGCTGCCCGTCGACCTCACGGAGGAGGGTGGCCAGCTCACCCCCAGCATGAAGGTCAAGCGGCCGGTCGTCCTGGAGGAGTTCGCCGAGGACGTCGAGGCCATGTACCGCTCCCGCCGCTGAGGCGGCCCCAGCCCCACCCCGCCGTCACCCGGTCGTCACCGGGAGGCCGCGGACGTGGGCCAGGCTCCCGCGTCGGTGCCCCGGCTCCAGGAGGTCGAGGGGCCTGCCGATGCTGGGTCGGACGGGATCGGGCGGCAGGGTCGGACAGGTCGAGGAGCAGCGGTGAGCAGGGCGCGGCAGGGGCACGACGGGCACACCCACGGGGACGGGCCTCTGGGCGGCGCCCGGACGACGGCACCGGACGGTGCCCGCACGCGCCGGTCCTGGCGGGCCGTGGCCCCGCTCGCGACCGCGGTGCTCTGCGCGGGCGCGCTCGTCCCCACCGCCACCGCGTCACCGGCCCGGGCGAGCGCCTCGGCCGCCGTCCCCTCGGCCACCTCGACGGCCAGCCCGACCTCTGGCCCCGCGTCGTCAGCTGCTCCTCCAGCACCGGCGCCGGTCACGGCCTCGCCCAGCCCGGCCCCCGGGCCCGCGCCCGCCCCGGCGCCGTCGCCGTCGCCGACCACCCCGCCCTCGCCCGAGCCCACCGAGCAGGCACCCACCGAGCAGGCCCCGGTCGAGCAGGCCCCGGTCGAGGAGGCCCCGTTCGAGGAGGCCCCGGTCGAGGAGGCGCCAGCCGGGCAGGTGCCGGAGGGCGCCGACGGCGAGGCCTCGACCGGCACGCCGAGCGCCCCGGGCCCGGACCCGGCCGCGCTGGCCGCCTACGAGACGGCGATGGCCGCGTCGGCCGAGGCGATGACCGAGCTGCTCGCCGTCTCGGGCCGGGCGGGCGCCGCCCTCGAGGCCCGCGACGCCGCCCGCGTGCGGCACGACGAGGCCGTGGCCGAGGTCGAGCGCCAGCGCCTGGTGGCCGCCACCGCCGCCACCGTCGTCGCCCGCGAGCGCTCCGCCGTCGGCCGCTGGGCCAGCGCGAGCTACCGGGGCACCGAGGACGTCACCGCGCTGCCCGTCGCGGCCGCGCTGCTGGGCAGCCGGACGACGGCGGAGGTCGGCGACCAGCTGAGCCTCTACGACGCGGTGGGCCGGCACCGCAACCAGAGCGTCCGCGGCGCGCTCGACGCCAAGACGCTGGCCGACCAGGCGCACGCGCGGGCCGCCGCGGCCGAGCAGGAGGCCGTCGCCGCGCAGGCCGACGCGGAGACGCAGGCGGCGGCGGCCGAGGCGGCTCTCGCCGAGCAGCGCGACCTGGCCGCGGCCCTGGACGCCCGGCTGGCCGCGACGCGCGCCGAGCTGGGCCTGCCCGCCGGCGCGTCGGCGCCGGGCGCCGGTGCTCGCCTGGCCCCTGACCCCGCCGCGGGCTCCGCCTTCGACTCCTCGCGCGACCCGGCGGCCCAGCGGGCGGCCAGCGCCGTGCTGGCCGACCTGCCGGCGGGTGCGGGCGGGTGCTCGACGACGGACCTCAGCGCCTACCCCAACGGGGAGATCCCCGCCTCCGCGCTGTGCCCCCTGCAGAGCGCACCCGGCCACCAGCTGCGTGGCGACGCCGCCCGCGCCTTCGACGCCATGAGCCGGGACTACGCCACGGTCTTCGGGACGCCCATCTGCGTCACCGACTCCTACCGGTCGCTGCCCGAGCAGATCTCGGTGAAGGCCCGCAAGCCCGCGCTGGCCGCCACGCCCGGCACCAGCAAGCACGGCCTGGGCCGCGCGGTCGACCTGTGCGGCGGCGTCCAGACCTTCGGCACCCCCCAGCACGAGTGGATGGTCTCGCGGGCGCCGCTCTACGGCTTCTTCCACCCCTCGTGGGCCAAGGCCGGCGGCGCCAAGCCGGAGCCGTGGCACTTCGAGTTCGCCCAGCGCGCCGTCGGCGCGTGAGGCGCGCCCGGCCGCTGCCTCCGGCGCTCGCGGCGCCGGGCCCGCTGCTCGTCGCGCACCGCGGCTTCTCCCCCGCCGGCCACGAGAACTCCCTCGCCGCCTTCGCGGCGGCGCTCGACCTCGGCGCCGACGTCCTGGAGACCGACGTGCACGTCACCTCCGACGGCGTCGTCGTGGCCTTCCACGACGACCGGCTCGACCGGGTCTGCGACGCCCGGGGCGCCGTGGCCGACCTCACCTGGGCGCAGGTCAGCCGGGCCCGTATCGGCGGCACCGAGCCCGTGCCCCGGCTGCAGGACGTGCTCCAGGCCTTCCCCGGCGTCGTCCTCAACGTCGACGTCAAGACGGCGGGTGCCGTCGCCCCCCTCGTCGACCTGCTGCGCCGGGACGGCGCGCACGAGCGGGTCGTCGTGGCGAGCTTCTCCGAGCGCCGCCGCCGCGCCGTCGTGCGCGCCCTGCCGCCGACGACGGCGACCTCCGGCGGCGCCCCCGTCGTGGCGGCGGTCGTGGCCGCGGCCACCGCGCCGCTGCCGCCGCCGGTGCGCCGGGCGGTGCTCGCCCGAGCGCTCGCCGGCGTCGACGTGCTCCAGGTGCCCGTCCGCGTCGCGACGCCCGCGCTGGTGCGGGCGGTGCACGAGGCCGGGGTCCTCGTGCACGTGTGGACGGTCGACGACGTCCCCGGGCTGCACGCCGTCCTCGACCTGGGGGTGGACGGCGTGATGACCGACCGCACCGACCTCGCCGCCCAGGTGCTCGCGGCCCGAGGACGTGCCGGCGGCGCGGGTGGTCCCGCGTGAGCCGGGACGCCGCGGGCCCCTCCCCCGCCGGTCCACCGGCCGGGCCCTCTGCCGCGCTGCGGCGGGAGCGACGCGCCTGGTACGTCTACGACTGGGCGAACTCGGCGTACGTGACGACGACCGGCACGGTGCTCTTCGCCCCCTACCTCACGGCCGTGGCCACGGCGGCGGCCTGCCCGGACCTGCCTGCGGGCGCCGGCTGCGACCAGACCCTCTCGGTGCTCGGCGTGCCGGTCGCGCCGGGCTCGCTCGCCCTGTACACGACGACGGTCTCGACGGCCCTGTCCGCGCTGCTGCTGCCCCTCGTCGGGGCGCTGTGCGACCGGGTCGTGCGCAAGCGCCTCCTGCTCGGCGCCTTCGCGCTCGTCGGCGCCACGGCCGCGGCGTCGATGGTGGCGGTCACGGGCACCGACTGGCAGCTCGGCGTCGTCCTGCAGGTCGTCGCGGGGGCCTCCCTCGGCGCCTCGCTCGTGGTCTACAACGCCCTGCTGCTGGACCTGGCCGGGCCCGACGAGCGCGACGCCGTCTCCAGCCGCGGGTGGGCGCTGGGCTACCTCGGCGGCTTTCTCCTGCTCGCCGCGAACCTCGCCCTGGTCTCCGGTCGGGACGCCCTCGGGCTGACGGAGTCCGAGGCGGTGCGGATCAGCCTGCTCACCGCCGGGCTGTGGTGGGGGGGCTTCAGCCTCGTGCCGGTGCTCGGCCTGCGGGACCGGCCGCTGCGCACGGCGCCCTCGACGCCGCGGCGCCATCGGACGGGTGACGGCGGGGCCCTGGCGCGCAGCCGCGGGGCTCTTGGCGGCACCGTGGGCGAGCTGGCGGAGACCTTCCGGCACGCCCGCGGCTACCCGATGACGCTGCTCATGCTCGTCGCCTACCTCTTCTACAACGACGGCATCCAGACGGTCATCTACGCAGCCAGCCTCTTCGGCACGGTCGAGCTGGGGCTGCCGCAGACGCAGCTCATCACCGCCATCCTCCTGGTCCAGGCCGTCGCCTTCGTCGGCGCCCTGGTCTTCGGCGGGCTCGCGACCCGCTTCGGGGCCTGGCGGACCATCCTCTGGTCGCTCGTCGCCTGGACGGGCGTCGTCGCCGCCGGCTTCCTGCTCCCTCCCGGCCGTTTCGGCCTCTTCCTCGCCCTGGCCACGGCCATCGGCCTCGTCCTGGGCGGCACCCAGGCGATCTCGCGCTCGCTCTTCAGCCAGCTGGTGCCGCTGGGCCGGGAGGCGCAGTACTTCGCGCTCTACCAGGCGGCCGAGCGGGGGACCTCGTGGTTCGGGACGCTCGTCTTCGGGCTGGTCTTCCAGCTCACCGGCTCCTACCGACCAGCCATCGCCTCGCTCGTGGCCTTCTTCGTCGTCGGGGGTGTGCTGCTGCTGCGGGTCGACGTCCGCCGTGGCATCGCCGACGCCGGGCGCGACCAGCCGCGGCGGGTCTGAGGACCCAGCACCGGTCCGCGGCATCCGGGACAGGGTCTGGTACCGAAGTCGTCAGTGGGGCGGACACTCGTTGGAGTGACGGTGTGTACTGCCAGGTGACACTCAGCCACGGCAGGAACACACTGGACCCCCTTGTCCGTTGACGGCGGGAGTACACCGGCGCCCCCACCCTGCGGCGCCGGCTGCAGATGAGGATGGAGGTGGCTCACCATGGCCGACCGGAGCCTGAGAGGCACCCGACTGGGCGCAGCGAGCCTGGAGTCGGACACCGGCGTCGAGCCGGCGCCCCGGCAGATGCGCGAGTACGTGTGCTCGAACGACCACCGCACCGTGGTCCCGCTGTCGGTGGAGGCCGACGTCCCCCCGCTGTGGGAGTGCCGGTGCGGGGAGCAGGCCCTGCTGCGCGACGCCTCTCGCCCCGACGAGAAGCCCGGCAAGCCGCCGCGCACGCACTGGGACATGCTCCTGGAGCGCCGTTCCAAGGACGACCTCCAGGTGCTGCTCGACGAGCGGCTGGAGCTCCTGCGCAACGGGATGCTGCACGCCAAGCGCACCGCCTGAGCGCGCGCCCACGACGACGGCCGCCCCACCCGACGGTGGGGCGGCCGTCGTCGTCCCGGCGCCTCGGGCCGTGGTCGTGCCGGCGCCTCGGGTCCTGGTCGTGCCGCGCGCCTGGTCCCGGACCCCGCGGGGCGGGTCTCACCCGTGGGGCGGGTCGTCCTGGTCCGCGGGGGGAAGGACCCGGCCTCGCAGCGGGTCACCCGTGCCGCCCGGCGCCTCCTGCCCGTGGCCGGGAGCACCGGTACCCCGACCGGCCTCGTCGACGACGACGCGGCCGGGCACGACGTCGCCGCGGCGCAGCCCGGTGACCCGCAGGGCCACGAGCCCGGCGAGGGCACCCAGCAGACGTCGCACGAGAGGTCGCGTCGGTGGGAGCACCGCGAGCAGGCCCGCGACGTCGGAGACGAAGCCCGGCGCCATCAGCAGCAGCGCCCCGAGGACGACCAGACCGGCGTCGGCGAGCTCGCGGCCCGTGCGGGCACCCTCGAGGTCGGCGGGAGAGGACGCCGTCGCCGCACGCTGACGGGCTCCCTCGGCGACGCGGCGCAGGCCGCCGAGCCCGCCGCGTACGAGCACGAGCCCGCCGACGACGACACCGGCGAGCAGGAGCAGCACCGTCCACCCGGCGCCGACGAGGTCTCCGACGAGCAGGATCCCGACGAGCTCGACGGCGACGACGAGGGGCGGTACGGCGGCCAGCCACCGCCGCCGACCCGGCTGACCTCGCCCCGGCGGACGACGCCCCGGCTGACGACGAGAGGTGCTCACCGTGCGCTCCCGGGGGCCACCGCGACCGGCTCGGGGTCGACGTCCGTGCCGGCGCCCTCGGCGGCCGGTGCGTCGTCGCGGCGCCGCCGCCCACCCAGCGCCCCGGCGAGCGCGACGACGCCGCCCAGGACCGACAGCCCGACCTCGGGCCAGGCCCCCAGCCGGGACGCCAGGGTCCGGGTCGTCCGCAGCGGCACCTCGGTGACGAGGACGTCGGGCGTGAAGAGATGAGTGCGGCGCCCGGTGCTGCCGTCCGGGGCGATGACCGCGGAGACGCCGACCGTCGAGGCGTGGACGACAGCCCGCCCCTCCTCCACGGCGCGGACGCGGGAGATCGCCAGCTGCTGCACGCTCTCGTCGGTGAAGCCGAAGGTGGCGTTGTTGGTCGGCACGACGAGCAGCTGCGCCCCGCCGGCCACGACGTCGTCCACGAGGCCGTCGACGACGGGCTCGAAGCAGATGAGCGTCCCGACGCTGGTCCCGGCGACCTCGAGCAGGCCGGGCACCTGCCCGGGGACCATGTCGGCGCGGACGAGGTCGACGGCCGGGCTGAAGGTGCGGAAGAAGTCCCGGTAGGGGACGTACTCGGCGAAGGGCACCGGGTGGCGCTTGGCGTAGACCTGCCCCGGACCGGTCTGGGGGTCCCAGGCGAGGACGACGTTGCGCAAGGCGTCCTCCTCCGCCCCGGCCGCGCCCTCCGGCGCGGCCAGCCCGGTGCCGCGGCTGCCGCGCACGAGCGTCCCGACCAGGAGCGGGGCGTCCACGGCCTGGGCGGCCTCGTCGATCGTGCGGTAAGCGTCGGCGTTGGTGAAGGGGTCGATGTCGCTGGCGTTCTCGGGCCAGACGACGAGGTCGGGCTGGGGCACCTCGCCCGCCGCGACGGCCTCGGCGAGGCGAAGCGTGCCCTGCACGTGGTTGTCGAGGACGGCGCGCCGCTCGGCGTTGAACTCCAGGCCCGGTGCGGGCACGTCGCCCTGCACCGCCGCCACGGTGAGGGTGCCTGCCTCCGCCTCGACCGGCCGGGGGACGAGCGCTCCCCCGCCGCCGGCGGCGACGGCGAGCAGCGCGGGCGCGGCGAGGGCAGCCAGGGCCCGGGTGCGCGGGGGCGGCGCCGTGCCGGCCGCAGCACTCCGCCGGCCGGCGAGGGCCACGAGGAGGCGCAGGGCGACGAGGGCCAGCGCCGCTCCCGTCGTCGCGACGGCGAAGGAGACGAGCGGGGCGCCGCCGACCGCGGCGAGGCCGAGGGTGGGTGCGTCGGCCTGGGAGAAGGCGACGCGGCCCCAGCCGAAGCCGCCGAAGGGGATGCGGGCGCGCAGGGCCTCCACGCCGGTCCAGGCACCACCGGCCGCGAGGGCCTGCAGGACGAGCACCCCGGAGGGCGGCGGGGCCCACCCGGAGCCCGGGACCGGCCCCTGAGCCGACACGGCGCCGGCACCCGGCGTCCATCGGAGCACGAGCACGAGGAGCGCCCCCGCGAGGGCGCAGAAGGCGGCCTGCAGCACCGCGAGCGAGTGCGCGACCGGGCCGACGTACTCGGCGGTCCAGCGCAGCAGGGGCAGGAAGAAGGCCAGCCCGAAGACCATCCCGACGAGCGCACCGGTGCGCACGCCGACGCCGGCGACGGCGGCGACGAGCAGCCCGACGGCGGGGGCGGCGAGCCACCACCACCCCGGCTCGGGGAAGGAGGCCGCGAGCGCCACGCCACCGCTCAGCGCCGCGACGACGCGGACGAGGACGGGTAGGCGAAGGACCACCACGCCAGGGTAGGTCCCGCGAGGGGGCGGACCCGCCCGCCCTTCGGGCCGCCCGAGCCTCGGTGGGGCCGGGGTCTGCGGACGTTGTCTACGGGGCGGACGGGCCCGTCGCTGCTCCACCACGAGGCGCGGTGGCCGCTGACGAAGGTACTCGCGCCCGCCTGGCTGTCAACTGCCTCGACGGGTGGGCGTCTACCGCCCTGACCTGCGACGACGCTGCGTCGTCGCAGGTCAGGGGCGGTGCCTGGTCGCCGCGGGCGACCACCTCGCCGGGCTCACCAGGTCCTCCCCACGGACGGGCCGACGGGTGCACCGTCCTGCTCAGCTGAGGTCGCCGGTGTCGGCCAGCACCCGCCCGGCCCGCAGCAGGCGCAGGCACACCGGCTCGGGGGCCCCGGCGGTGAGGTCGGGCAGCCCCGGCACGCCCGAGCGCGGGTCGGTGCTCCACGTGGAGACGCGGGCGTCGGCGGCCTGGACGACGAGGTCGCCCACCGACCAGACCGCCAGGGTGGCGAGCGCGCCGGGCACGAGCACGCCCTCGCCGTCCCGCCGGGCCGCGCGCCAGCCGCCCCGCGTGGAGGCGAGGAAAGCGGCACGGGCCGACAGCCCGGCCGGCCGAGGGTCGCCGTCCGGCCGTGGGGCTGAGGCCGCCCGGACCCCGCCCCACGGGTCGTAGGGCGTGACGGGCGCGTCCGAGCCGAGCGCCAGCGGGACGCCGGCGGCGGCGAGGTCGGCCAGCGGCGCCAGCCGCGCGGCCCGCTCGGGCCCCAGCCGCTGCTCGTAGCGCCCCCCGGGGCCGCCCCACCGGGCGTCGAAGGCCGGCTGGACGCTCGCGAGGACGCCGAGGCGGGCCAGCTCGGCGACGGCACGCGCGTCCGGGGCCACGAGGTGCTCGACGCGGTGACGGCCGGAGGCCAGCGCGGGCGTGCCGAGCGTGGCCTCGGCGGCCAGCAGCCCGTCGACGAGGGCGTCGCAGGCGGCGTCGCCGATGACGTGGAAGCCCGCCTGGACGCCGGCGCGGGTGCAGGCGACGAGGTGGGCGGCGACGGCGTCGGCGTCCAGGTGCAGGTCGCCGCGGTGGTCGGCGGGCAGGCCCCGGGCGCGCGCGTCAGGAGCGGCCAGGTCGGCGTAGGGCTCGCGCAGCGCGGCGCTGCGGGAGCCGAGCGACCCGTCGACGCAGAGGTCGCCGGCGAGGCCGAGGACGCCGGCGCCCTCGACGTCGGCCAGGTGCGCCGCGACCTGGCCCTCGTCGGCCGCGAGCGCGCCCCAGTAGGCGAGCACCTCGGGGTGCTCGCCGGTCTCCGACAGCGCCCGCAGCGCCCTCAGGTCGTCCGGGGTGGACAGGTGGGGCGCCCCGCACTCGGTGACGGCTGCGACGCCGGCGGCCGCGGCGGCGCCGAGGGACCGGCGGCGGGCGGCGTCCAGGGTGGCGGGGTCCAGGTCGCGGCTGGCCCGAAGCGCCGCCGCGTGCGCCGCCCCGACGAGGACGGCGCTGCCCTCCTCCGGCCGGCCGTCCAGCCCGGCGCGGGCGGCCAGCGCCGAGGAGACCAGGGCGCTGTGGCCGTCGGTCCGCGAGAGCAGCACCGGCGCGCCGCCCGCGGCCCGGTCGAGCTGCCCCAGGGACGGCAGCGCCCTCCCGGCCGGCCCCGTGGGCCAGCCGCCGTCGTCCCAGCCGTGGCCGAGCACCGTCGCCCCGGGCGTCCGCGCCGCGGCCGCGGCGACCCGCTCGAGAAGGTCGACGGCGCTGCGGGCGCCCTCCAGGTCGAGACCGCCGAGGGCCAGGCCGGTCTCGGTGACGTGCACGTGGGCGTCGACGAAGGCCGGCGTCAGCAGCGCCCCGGGGGCCTCGACGACGACGTCGACGCCGCTGCGCCGGGCCAGCGCCGCCTCGTGCGAGCCGACCCAGGCGACCCGGTCGCCCTCGACGAGCAGCGCCGTCGCGAAGGGGTCCGCCGGGGAGTACACCGACGCCGCGAGGTACAGGACGCGGGCGGGGCGCCCGTCGGCGAGAGGGCTCGGTGCGTCGCTGCTCACGGGTGGAGTCTGCCCGTGCCGTCGCGCCGGGCCCCTCCCCGGTCGTCGTCGACTCGCGCGGGCCGCTCCCGCACGCCCACCGGGGAGCCGGGTGCCCGGTGCGCCGGCCGGGTGCGCCCGGGAGCCGCTGACCCGCCGGCGTGGTGGTCGTCTCGACCGGGGCGTGCCGTCCGCGCGCGGCCGCCGGGAGCGGCGGGGGCCCGGCTGGGCAGCCCTAGGCTCGCGCGCATGGACCGCCCTGACCGGCCGCTGCTGCTCCTGGACGCGGCGTCGCTCTACTTCCGCGCCTACCACGGCATCCCGGACTCGGTGGCGGCCCCCGACGGCACGCCGGTCAACGCCCTGCGCGGCTTCCTCGACATGACCGCCCGGCTCGTGGCCGAGCGTCGCCCGGGCGGGCTCGTGGCGTGCTGGGACGACGACTGGCGCCCGCAGTGGCGGGTCGACGCCGTGCCCTCGTACAAGGCCCATCGCGTGGGCGCCGACGGCGGTGAGGAGGCCCCGCGCACCCTCGGGCCGCAGGTCCCCGTCATCGCGGAGGCGCTCGCCGCCGTCGGGCTCGCCCGGGTCGGCGCGCCCGGCTGCGAGGCCGACGACGTCATCGGCACGCTGGCGACCCGCGCGCTCGGCGAGGGTCGCACCGTGGAGGTCGTCACGGGCGACCGTGACCTGTTCCAGCTCGCCGGGCTGGGGGCCCGGACGGGCGAGCACGACGACCACGGCGGCGTGCTCGTGCTGTACACCTCCCGCGGCGTCCGCGACCTGGAGGTCGTGGACGGCGCTCGGCTGGTCGAGCGCTACGGCGTCGCCGATGGGGACCGCTACGCCGACCTCGCCGTCCTGCGCGGGGACCCGAGCGACGGGCTGCCCGGCGTGCCCGGCATCGGGGAGAAGACGGCGGCCACGCTGCTGGAGCGCTTCGGCGACCTCGACGGCGTCCGGGCCGCCGCCGAGGACCCCGGCTCGTCGCTGCGACCGGCCCAGCGCACCCGCCTGGCCGAGGCCGCCGGCTACCTCGACGCCGCGCCGGCCGTCGTCCGGGTCCTGCGGGACGCCGACCTGCCCGACCACGACGACGGCCTGCCGTCCGCACCGGCCGACCCGGCAGCGCTCGCCCGCCTCGCGGGGCGCTACGGCATCGCCTCCAGCCTGCGCCGCCTGCTGGGGGCCCTCGACCTGCCGACGGCTGCCGTCGACGACGCCGACCGGCGCCGCTGACCCTCGACCTGAGGGTCAGGCCCGGCGGCGGGGACCCGCTCAGGCGACTGTTCCGGCGACCCGGTCAGGCGACCCGGTCAGGCGACCCGGCCGGGCGACCCGGCCGGACGACCCGGCCGGGCGACCCGGTCAGGCGACCACCGAGTAGGCGACGACGCCCCGACGGACGCGCTCGACGGCCTCCAGCGCGGCCGCGCGCAGGGCCCTGTCCTCCCCTGCCGCCCCGGCGACCTGGTCGAGGAGGTCGACCGTCTGCTTGCACCAGCGCACGAAGTCGCCGGCGCCGAGCTCCAGGCCCTCGGCCTCCTCGAGCACCGTCGCGAGCGGGGCACCCTGGGCCCACCGCAGCATCGGCACCGCGAGGCCGACGTCCGGCGCCGACGTGGGCGTGAGGCCGTGGGCCCGCTCGCGGTCCTCCAGGTCCGACCACAGCCCGACGACCTCCCGCAGCGCGGCGCCGACGGCCCCGGGCGGGGTGCGCGGCCCGACGCCGACCTCCTCGCGCCGGGCCTCGAAGACGAGCGAGGTCGCGACGGCGGCCAGGCCCGCGGCGTCCAGGCCGGAGAAGATCCCCTCGCGCAGGCACTGGGCGACGAGCAGGTCCTTCTCGGCGTACACCCGCTTGAGGCGCCGCCCGGCGCCGGTGACCTCCACCTCCCCCGTGACGCGGGTGCCGTCGGGCGCCAGGTCGGCCTCGGCGGGAGGCACCTCCGCGAGGTAGCCGAGCTCGAGGAGCAGGTCGCAGACCTTGTCGAAGACCCGCGCGATGCCGCTGGTGCGACCCTCGATGCGGCGGACCAGCCCGTCGGTCTCCCCGCGCAGCGTCGACCACCGCTCGGCCCAGCGCGCGTGGTGCTCGCGGTCGGGGCAGCCGTGGCAGGGGTGGTGGCGCAGCCGGCGGCGCAGGTCGTCGAGCGTGTCCTCGCGCACCCTGCCCGCCTCGTCACCCGGGCCCTCGGGCCGGCCGTCACGGCGCCGGCCCTCCGCCCGCGGGCGTCGGCGCACCGCCTCCCCGCCCTCGGCGAGCACCGCGCGCAGGGCACCGGCGAGCTCACGGCGCGCCCCCGGGTCGCGGGCGGCGAAACCGGTGGGCACCTCCACCCGGCCGAGCACCTCCACCGCGCCCGGCACCTCGTGCGCGGACAGCCGGCGCACCTCGCGCTCCTCGGTGAGGACCGTGGGCCGCGGGCCCTCCAGGCCGCCGGCGGCGCCCGGGTCCAGGACGACGGCGGTGCCGGCGCGCCGGCCGCCCGGGACGCGGACGACGTCGCCGACGGCGAGGCCCTCGAAGGAGGACAGCACCTGCGCGCGCCGACGCCGTGAGGCCTCCCGGCTGCCCTCCTTCTCCAGCTCCGAGAGCCGACGGCGCAGGGCGGCGTACTCCGTGAAGTCCCCGAGGTGGCACGCCATCGCCTCGGCGTACCCGTCGAGCGCCTCCTCCTGCGTGCGCGCCTTGCGGGCGAGGCCGACGACGGCGCGGTCGGCCTGGAACTGGGCGAAGGAGGTCTCCAGCACCTCGCGCGCCCGGGCCCGCCCGACCGTGTCGACGAGGTTGACGGCCATGTTGGACGTCGGCCGGAAGCTGGAGCGCAGCGGGTACAGGCGCCGGCTCGCGAGGCCGGCGACCTGCTCGGGGTCCAGCCCCGGCTGCCACAGGACGACGGCGTGGCCCTCGACGTCGATGCCGCGGCGCCCGGCGCGGCCCGTGAGCTGGGTGTACTCCCCCGGCGTGATGCCGGCGTGGGACTCACCGTTGAACTTGACCAGCTTCTCCAGCACCACCGAGCGCGCCGGCATGTTGATGCCGAGGGCGAGCGTCTCGGTCGCGAAGACGCAGCGGACCAGCCCGCGGCTGAAGAGGTCCTCGACGACCTCCTTGAAGCGCGGGAGCAACCCGGCGTGGTGGGCGGCGACGCCGCGCTGCAGGCCCTCCAGCCACTCCCAGTAGCCGAGCACGGCGAGGTCGGTGTCGGGGATGTCGGCGCACGCGGCCTCGACGGTGGCGCGGATCAGGGTCCGCTCCTCCGGCGTGGTCAGCCGCAGCCCGGCGGCCAGGCACTGGCGCACGGCGGCGTCGCAGCCGTTGCGGCTGAAGACGAAGGTGATGGCGGGCAGCAGGTCGGCGTCGTCGAGCGCGGCGACGACGTGCGCCCGGCTCGGGGCGCGGTGGGAGGAACCCACCGGACCGCTCCCCTGCGCCCCCTGCCCGTGGCCGCCCTGCCCGCGGGGCCGGTGCGGCGGGTAGCCGCCCCGGCGCCGCCGGCCGCCCCGGGGCGGTGGGGCACCGCGCCCGCCCAGCGCCCGGGCGCTGCGGTCCTCGTCCCGCGCGATGGCCAGCAGCTCGGGGTTGACGGCCGGCCGGACGTCGCCGGCCTCCTCGGCGTCGACCGAGCCGCCGGCGACGGCCTGGTCCTGCGCGCCGACGAAGAGGTCGAGCAGCCCCGAGCGTCCGGTCAGCACGTGCTGCCACAGCGGCACGGGCCGCACCTCGGAGACGACGACCTCGGTGCCGCCGCGGACGGTGTCGAGCCAGGCGCCGAACTCCTCGGCGTTGCTGACGGTGGCCGACAGCGAGGCGATGAGCACCTCACGGGGCAGGTGGAGGATGACCTCCTCCCACACCGGTCCGCGGAAGCGGTCGGCCAGGTAGTGCACCTCGTCCATGACGACGTACCCGAGGCCCGCCAGCGCCGGGGAGGACGCGTACAGCATGTTCCGCAGCACCTCGGTCGTCATGACGACGACGGGCGCGTCGCCGTTGACGACGACGTCACCGGTGAGCAGCCCGACCCGGTCTGCGCCGTGGCGCTCGACCAGCTCGGCGTGCTTCTGGTTGCTCAGCGCCTTGATCGGCGTCGTGTAGAAGGCCTTGCGTCCGGTCGCGAGCGCGAGGTGGACGGCGAACTCCCCCACGACCGTCTTGCCCGCGCCCGTCGGCGCGGCGACCAGGACGCCGCGACCGGCCTCCAGCGCCCGGCAGGCGCGCACCTGGAAGTCGTCGAGGCGGAAGGGCAGCGCCTCGCGGAAGCGGGTCAGCTCGTCGGGAGCGGTGACCTCCGCCCTGCCGGTGCCCTGACCGCCGGTGGCCGGCCCGGCCCCGTCGGCCTGGCCGGCCGCCACGCCGGCGCCCACGTCGGCCTCGGCGCGGCGGCGGGCGGCGGCGTAGCGCGCGGCCGGCGGCAGCTCGTCGACCTCGGCGTCCCGGGCCGGCGCGGGGCGCTTCGTCCGCCCGCCGGGGCTGCCCTTGGGGCCGGTGCTGCCGGAGCGACGTCGTCGTGACGGCATGCGGCCAGCGTAGGCGCGCGCTCAGGACAGGACGCGCAGGCCCCCGGGGCGCACCTGCACCCGCAGGGGCAGGTCACCGAGCCGCTCGCCGTCGCCGAACGCCGGCGCCGGGCCGTGCGGGCGCCCGCGGCGGTCCCGCCCGGCCGTGGCCCTGCGGGGGGCGTCGGGCCCGTACCCCCCGCCCGCCTCGACGGACAGCTCGACCTCCCGGGCCCGGCGCACCGTGACGGCGGGGTGCTCGACGTGACGACCGCTGAAGACCCGCGGGAAGACGCGGGCGACCTCCCGCGCGGGCAGCGCGTCGACGGTCACGAGGTCGACCAGGCCGTCGCCGGGGTCGGCGTCGGGCGCGATCTGCATCCCCCCGCCGATCGAGGAGGTGTTGGCGACGGCCACGAGGAACGCCTCGCGCTCCTCGACCACGCCGTCGACGACGAGGCGGTAGCGCAGCGGCCGGTGCGCGGGCAGCTCGCGGGCGGCGGCGAGGACGTAACGGGAGCCGCCCCGGGGCCACCGCCAGCTGTTCGCGCGGGCGTTGACGGCGGCGTCGAAGCCGGCGGAGACGACGCCGAGCACGACCCGCTCGCCGTCGTCGGCCGGGGAGCCGTTGGCCTCGGGCGCGCCGGCGCCGTCGCCACCCGCGACGCCGAGGACGTCGACGGACCGGGCCCGGCCCTCCCGCAGGGCGGCGACGACCCGCCTCGTCGACGCCGCCGGGTCGCCCGAGGGCAGGCCGAGGCCGCGGGCGACGTCGTCACCCGTGCCCGCCGGGACGATGCCGAGCGGCAGGTCGTGAGCGGTGGCCACCTCGGCGCCGAGGTGGGCCATCCCGTCCCCGCCGACGACGACGACGGCGTCGGCCCCGGCCGCGGCGACGTGCGCCCGCCGCAGGGAGCGGGACGCGCTGCTGCCGGTCGCGTCGAAGACACGCACACCGAGTGCCTTCAGCACGTGGCGGGCGGCGTCGGCGGCGCCCTGGCCGCGACCGGCGCCTGAGGCGGGGTTGGTGAGCAGGCAGACGAGGGCCGGGTCGCTCACGCCCGTGATGCTCGCACGGCGCCGGTCACAGCGGGCTGACCTCCTCGTCGGCGAGCCCGCCGTACCCCTCCTCGCGGTCCCGGCGCGCGCGGCGGCGGTCGTTGAGCGCGGAGATGCCGATGGCGACGAAGAAGAGCAGCGTCATGGGGACCGCGAGGAAGAACATCGCCGTCACCTCGGGGCTCGGCGTGGCCACGGCGGCGAAGGCGAAGCTGACGACCACGACCCATCGCCACGCCCTGAGCATGCTCCGGGCCTGCAGGACGCCGATGACGTTGAGCGCCACGAGCACCACCGGCAGGAGGAAGGCGATGCCGAAGGCGAGCAGGATCCGCATGACGAAGCCGAGGTACATGCTCGTGTCGACCAGGTTGACGATGCCCTCGGGCGTCAGCTCGACGAGGAAGGTGACCGCGCGGGGCAGGGCCGTGTAGGCGAGGGCGACGCCACCGAGGAAGAGCGGGACGGACGCGGTGACGAAGGCGGTCGCGTACCGCTTCTCCCGCCGGGTCAGGCCTGGGGTGATGAAGGCCCACAGCTGCCACAGCCAGACGGGGCTGGCGAGCAGCACGCCGGTGAAGACCGAGACGCGCACCTTGAGGTCGAAGACACCGACGACGCTGCCGATGTTGAGGGTGACGTCGTCCTCACGCCCAGCCTCTGCGGCGGCGACGGCCAGCGGCCTGCCCAGGACGGCGAAGACCTCGTCGTAGAAGACCCAGCCGACGACGGACAGGACGGTGACCGCGACCGCCACCACGACGACCCGGTTCCGCAGCTCCCTGAGGTGGGCCCCCAGGGGCATCCGTCCCTCGGGGTTGCGCCGTCGCCGGCTGGGCGTCCGGATGGCCACCGGTCAGGAGGAGGGGCGGTGCTGCTGGTCTGCCTCGCGCTGGTGCTCGCGCGCCTCGTCGACCGCGCGACCCTCCAGGGGGCGGGGCGGCTCGGCGGGGCTCGACGTCCCGGTGCTCCCCGGGGAGGGACTCGGCTCGTCGGAGTCGTCGTCGCGCAGGCTCTTGACCTCGGTCTTCATGATCCGCATCGACTTGCCGACGCTCCGGGCCACGTCGGGCAGACGCTTGGCACCGAAGATGATGAGGACCACGAGGAGCAGGACGAGCAGGTGCCAGGGTTCGGGGCGCATCGAGGGCTCCTCGGACGACACGGCCGCCACGAGGGCGGCCCAGGGACTCAGTGGATGGTACGCCGCGCCCTTCCGGCCTGTCGGCGACGGGCACGCGTCCGCTGGGCCAACCGCTGGTTGCGGACGCGGCGGAGGGCGACGGGGTCGTCGAAGGCGGTCGCGACGACCGGCTCCTTCTCCTGCTCGGCACGCAGCCGCGCCACCTGCTCCGAGAGGGCGGCGGAGACCTCGCCGGCGCGGCCGACCTCACCCAGAAGGGCCAGCACCTTGCGCCAGAGGGCGAGGCCGAGGCGGACGAGGACGACGGCGGAGACCACGACGACCGCGGTCCAGAGCAGCACCCACATCCACCACGTGATCACTGCTCGACCCTAGCCGCGTGGGCCAGGGCGGCCCGGGCGGCCGAGGCGAGCTCCCCGGCGAGCCCGGGTGGCGAGACGACGACGGCCGCGCCCCCCAGGCGGAGCACGAGACGCCGCAGCCAGGCGTCGTCGGCGACCCGCAGGCGCACCCGCAGCCACGGCCCTTCCTGACCCGCCCGGGCGCGTGGGCTCGGGGCGACGTCCTCCAGCGGGTAGGAGTCGACGACCCAGCGGGCCGAGGGGGCCAGGTCCAGCACGACCAGCGGGAGGTCCTGCCCGGGGACGAAGAGGCGGTCGTCGAGCTCCGGGGCGAGCACGTCGGCGGGCGGGGTGCCGTCCTCGTCCAGCTCGCGGGCGGTGACGACGCGGTCGAGCCGGAAGCTGCGCACGTCCTGGGCGCGGTGGCACCACGCCTGGAGGTAGAAGTGGCCGTCGCGGGAGTCGAGCCGGACCGGGTCGACGTCGCGGTCGGTGGTCTCGTCGCGGGCCGCGGTGAGGTAGCGCAGCCGCAGGCGGCGGGTGCGGCGCAGGGCGCCGCGCACGGTGGCCAGGACGCCGGTGTCGGCTCCGGTCGCGAGGTCGAGCTGCACCGAGGAGGCAGCCGCGACGGCGTCACCGGCGGCCGCGGAGAGCTTGGCCAGCGCGCCCTCGAGCGCCGCGCTGTCCTCGACGCCCTGGAGGTCGGCGAGGGTTCGCAGGCCCACCAGGAGGGCCAGCGCCTCGTCCTGGCCGAGCCGCAGCGGCCGGGCGATGGCGTCGGCGTTGCCGAGGTAGACCCTCCCTGACTCCCACTCGGCCTCGATGAGGTCGCCGGGCATGTGACCCGGCGTGCCGCAGACGAAGAGGAGCTCCAGGTCGGTGACGAGCTGGTCGGTCGAGACGTCGAAGTGGCGGGCCGCCTCCTCCAGCGCGACGCCCTGGCGCTCCAGCAGCCACGGCACCATCGCCAGCAGCCGCGAGAGCCGGTCGGCGGCACCCGCTCCGGGCGCCGTCGCGGCGGGCCCGGCGATGCGTCCTGAGGCGCGGGCGGCAGGGCTCACGACGCCGCCCCGGGCGCTGCGTGCGCCGCGAGGACGGCGCGCCACCGCGCGACGACGGCCTCGGCCAGGTCGGGCGGAGCCAGCACGCGGACGTCCGCGCCGAGGCCGGCGACCTCGTCGGCCAGCTCCTCGACGTCGGCGAAGGGCACCTCCACCTGCTGCGCGTCGGCCGGGGCGCCGGCACGCAGGCGCAGCGCGGCCCCGGCGCTGCCGGTCAGCGCGAGGGAGGCGGTGCGCTCGGCGGGGGCGCTCGTGCGGCCGCGGACGAGGGCGCGGGCGTCCAGGTCGGCGGGCACCGGCTCGGTGGCGCCCGCGCCCGTCCGCGTGATGCCCGAGGCGACCCGGTCCAGGCGGAAGACCCGCGGCGCCCTGCGGTCGAGGTCGTACCCGACGAGGTACCACCGGCCGTAGCAGGAGGTGATGGCCCAGGGCTCGACCGTGCGCCGGGCCGTCTCCCCCGTCGACCCGGTGCGGTAGGCGAAGGCGACGGGCGCCTTGTCGCGGGTGGCGGCGTAGAGCGGGCCGAAGGCGGGCTCGGCCGTGCGCACGCGGGGCTCGACGCCGACGAGCGAGGCGTCGTCCGGCTCGACGCCGAGGGCGCGCAGCTTGACGAGCGCGCGGGAGGCGGGACCGGCCAGGCTGGCCTGCTGCCAGACCCGGGCGGCCAGGCCCAGGACGGCGAGCTCGGCGGGCGTGACGTCGATCGCCGGCAGCTCCCAGGCCTCGCGGTCGACGCGGTAGGCGGGCTCGTCGTCGAACCAGGCGTCCGCGGCGCCGGTGACGAGCGGCACGCCGAGGTCGCGCAGCTCCTCCTTGTCGCGCTCGAACATGCGGTCGAAGGCCTCGTCGCTGCGGGCCTCGGCGTACTGCGGCACGGCCTGGCGGATCTGGGCCTTCTGCAGCCACCGCCGGGTCGACAGCAGCGCGATCACCAGGTTGAGCAGGCGCTCCGTGCGCTGGGCGGCGGCCACGTCGCGACGCTACCCGTAGCGTCGCGGGCATGACCGAGGGCGACGCGCCGGGAGCAGACGGTGACGGCGTCGCCACGACGGACGGCACCGGCGTCCCTCACCCTCAGGCTGAGGTCGAGACTTCGGACCGGCGAGGCACCGTGCACTGGCGCCGCGGCGTCGTGACGGACGTGGTCCGTGAGTGGCCCGGGGTGCGGGAGGTGGCTGCGCGCCTGGACGCGTCGCTCCCAGGGACCGCAGCGACGACGGGTGCCGGCGAGCGGGGCGGGGACGCCGAGGAGGTGCGGGCGACGGCGCTCACGGACCTCGTCGGCGCCCCGGAGGTCGGCGACGAGGTGCTGCTGTCGGTCTCTGCCCTCGCCCGCGGGCTCGGCACGGGCGGGTCGGCCGGTGTCGTGGCCGTCCCGGGCCGGCTGCCGCCCGACCCGCCCCCCTCCCCGGGGCACCTCGTGAAGGCGCGGTACACCCCGCTGCAGGCGATGGTGCTCGGCGTCGACGAGCAGGAGTCGCCGCACCACGGGGTGATGGCGGAGGCGGACGACCTCGCGGGGCTGCCCGTCGTCGTGGCCGACCTGCACTCGGCGCTGCCGGCCGTCCTCGCCGGCTGGCGCGAGGCCAGGGCCCGCGTCGGCCTGCCGCCCGGGCGCTGCGTCTACGTCATGACCGACGGCGGGGCGTTGCCCGCGGCGCTCTCCCGGGCCGCGGCCGGGCTGCGCCGCGCAGGATGGCTCGACGCCGTCGTGACCACCGGCCAGGCCTTCGGCGGCGACCACGAGGCGGTCACGCTCCACACCGGGCTGCTCGCCGCCCGGCACGTGCTCGACGCCGACCTGGTCGTCGTCGCCCAGGGCCCGGGCAACCTCGGGTCCGGGACGCGGTGGGGCTTCTCCGGCGTCGCGTGCGGCGAGGCCGTCAACGCGACGTCGGTGCTCGGGGGGCGGGCCGTCGCCTCGCTGCGGGTCTCGGGCGCCGACGGGCGCGAGCGGCACCTCGGCGTCTCCCACCACAGCCTGACGGCCTACGGACGGGTGGCGCTGGCGCCGGCCGAGGTGGTCGTGCCGGTGCTGGGCGGTGCGCTGGGCGAGCGGGTGCGCGAGCAGGCGGCGACGTTGGCCGGGCGGCACCGCCTGGTCGAGGTCGGCGTCGACGGCCTGGACGAGGCCCTGGCCGTCAGCCCGGTGCGGCTGTCGACCATGGGGCGCGGCGTCGACGTCGACCCGGCGCCCTTCCTCGCCGCCGCGGCCGCCGGCCGCTGGGCGGCCTGCGACGCCGCGGCGACCAGCTGACCGGCCCGGTTCCCTGCCCCCGGTCGGTCGCCGGGACGCTGCGGCTGGCGCCGGACGCCCGCTCGGCGCGTCCTCGTCAGCGCTGCGGGCCGCTCAGCGCACCGCGTCCAGGTCGACGACGAAGACGAGGGTCTCGCCGGGGGCGATGACGGGCGGGGCGCCGCGGTCGCCGTAGCCGAGGTGCGGCGGGATGGTGATGCGGCGGCGACCGCCGACCCGCATGCCCTGGATGCCGGTGTCCCAGCCCTCGATGACCTGCCCCGCCCCGAGGCGGAAGGACAGCGGCTGGCCGCGGTCCCACGACGCGTCGAACTGGGTGCCGGTCGACCACGAGACGCCGACGTAGTGCGCCGAGACGGTGGCGCCGGCGACGGCCTCCTCGCCGTCGCCGACGACCAGCTCTTCGAGCTCGAGCGCGGCGGGCGGGTCGGTCGCGGGGATCTCGACGGTGGGCTTGTCGGCCACGGGGCAGCTCCTGGGAGTCGCAGGTAAGTCAGGGACGATGGAGGACGCCGCGAGAGGCGGCTGGTGCGAGGCGGGCCTCGGCCCGGCCCGCGAGCGCTCGCGTCAGCGCACGGCGGGCAGGGCCGCGAGGACGTCGACGACGAAGACGAGCGTGGAGCCGCCGGGGATGCCGCCGTTCTCCTGGTCGCCGTAGGCCTGGTCGGGCGGCGCGACGACGAGGACCTGGCTGCCGACGGGGACGCCGGCGAGCCCGGAGTCCCAGGCGGGGATGACCTGGCCCGCGCCCAGGGTGAAGACGAAGGGAGGCCGCTGCGAGCTCCACGTCGAGTCGAACTCCGACCCGTCGCTCCACAGCACCCCCTGGTACTGCACGGCGACGGTGTCGCCGGGCGCGGTGGGCTCGCCCTCGCCCTCGACCAGCGTCTCGACGCGCAGCTCCGTCGGCGGGTCGCCCTCCGGCACGGCGATGGTCGGCGCGCCGTCGTCGGCCAGCGTCACCTGCGGCAGCCCGTCCACGGGCGGCTGCGCCACGCCGGAGGCCCGGTCGGGCACCTCCACCGACCCCTGGACGTCCACCAGCAGGACGACCGAGCCGTCCCCCTCCTCCGGCGTCGCCGCACCGCCCTGGGCGCTCGGGAAGTCGGCCGGGCTGACGGCCACGAGCACGCGCGAGCCCTCCTGCTGCCCGATGACACCGGCAAGCAGGCCCTGGACGGTCGTCGACGGGTCGGCCAGCAGGGTCAGGCGTGTCGGCCCCTCGAAGGTGGAGGACAGCACCTCGCCCGACCCGCCGTCGACGGCCAGGACGTCGAGGGCGACGAGGTCGCCCTCCTCGACGGTGCGCCCCTCGCCCTGCTCGAGGACCTCGACCGAGGTCTCCGCGACGGTGACGGGGGTCTCCAGCTGCAGCTCCGGCGCCTCGCCGTCACCGCCGTCGGAGACGACGTCGACGCGGTCCAGGGGGGTGGAGGTGGACTCCCCGCTGCCGCAGGCCGCCACGAGGAGCAGGCAGGACGCCGCGGCCGCGAGCGCGCGGGCGGGGTGTGGCAGGTGTCGCACGAGGACCTCTCGTCGGGCCGGTCGCCCGGCGTCGTCGTCGGCCGGGGCTCCCGGCGCGACCCCGACGGTAACCGCTGACCCTGGCTCGTCCCTGGGTCCCCCGCCGGCACGGCGGGCCGGCGCCGCGGGTGAGCCGCTCACATGCTCGCGATGAGCCGTTCCACCCGGTCGTCGACGGCGGCGAACGGGTCCTTGAGCAGGACCGTCCGCTGGGACTGGTCGCCGAGCTTCAGGTGCACCCAGTCGACGGTGAAGTCCCGGCCGTGCTCGGTCGCGGCGCGCACGAAGTCCCCGCGCAGCCGGGCGCGCGTCGTCTGCGGCGGGTGCTCGGTCGCCGCGCTCACGTCGTCGTCGGTCGTCGTCCGGTCCACCAGGCCGCGGGCGGCGAGCTGGTGGTAGAGCCCGCGGGTGCGCGAGATGTCGTGGTAGGCGAGGTCGAGGCGGGCGACCCGGGCGCTGGCGAGGGTGAGGTCGTGCTTGCGCATGTACCGGTCGAGCAGCCGCTGCTTGATGGCCCAGTCGAGCTCGCGGTCCACCAGCGTCGGGTCCTGGGTCGCGACGGCGCGCAGCCCCCGCTCCCACAGGTCGAGCACCGCCTTCGTCGTCGCGGTGACCTCCCCGGCGTCGCCGCGCTCGACGAAGGCTCGCGCCCGCTCGCAGAACTCCCCCTGCACGTCCAGCGCGGTGACCTGCCGGCCGCCGGCCGTCCGCAGCAGACGCCGGCCGGTGAGGTCGTGGCTGACCTCGCGGATGGCGCGGATCGGGTTCTCCAGCGCCATGTCCCGCAGCGGCGCCCCCGCCTCGAGCATGCGCAGGACGAGGTCGACGGCGCCGACCTTCAGGGTCGTCGTCGGCTCGGCCATCGTCGAGTCGCCGACGATGACGTGCAGGCGCCGGTAGTGCTCGGCGTCGGCGTGCGGCTCGTCGCGGGTGTTGATGATGGGCCGCGAGCGCGTCGTCGCGCTGGAGACGCCCTCCCAGATGTGGTCGGCGCGCTGGGAGAAGCAGTAGGTCGCCCCCCGCGGGGTCTGCAGCACCTTGCCCGCCCCCACGAGCACCTGGCGCGTGACGAGGAAGGGGATGAGGACGTCGGCCAGCGTGCTGAACTCCCCGGCCCGCGGCACGAGGTAGTTCTCGTGGCAGCCGTAGGAGTTGCCGGCCGAGTCGGTGTTGTTCTTGAAGAGGAAGATCTCGCCCTGGACGCCCTCGTCGGACAGCCGCTGCTCGGCGTCGGCGACGAGGCCCTCGAGCACCCGCTCCCCCGCCCGGTCGCACGCGACGAGCTGCGCGACGTCGTCGCACTCCGGCGTCGCGTACTCCGGGTGGGAGCCGACGTCGAGGTACAGCCGGGCGCCGTTGGCGAGGAAGACGTTGCTCGAGCGCCCCCAGGCGACCACGGTGCGGAAGAGGTAGCGCGCCACCTCGTCCGCCGACAGCCGCCGCTGCCCCTGCGTGGTGCAGGTGACGCCGTACTCGGTCTCCAGGCCGAGGATGCGTCGCTCCATGACGAGAGCCTACGTCGGGCCCCCCGCACGGGCCGGGCGCGCCCGGCACCTCACCCCGCTCCGGCTCAGCGGCTCCCGCGCGGGCTCGGCGCCCTCAGGACCCCTGCGGTCGGGCCGGCGCGAGCAGGTCCGGGGCCGGTGGCAGGTCGGTCGTGCCGTCCTGCGCCGACAGCAGGGCCGCCAGCAGGGTCCCGGTGACCCGGCGGAAGGATCGCCGTGGCCTGCCCCGCTCGAGCACGGCGACCTCGAGCGACTCGGCCCCCAGCTCGCGGGCCGGTCCGGCGGCGGGGGCCGCGGGGTCGGTGGCCAGCACCCGGTGGGCCAGCGACAGCGCGTCGACGAGGGTGAGGTCGGGGCGCCACCCCTGCGTGAGCGGGCCGGAGAGGGCGTCGGCGGCCCCGCCGATGACGACGGCGCCGCGCTCGTCGGCCACCGAGCCGTCGTAGGTGAGCCGGTACACCTGGTCGGCCTCGACGCTCGCACCGACCTCGGCGACGACGATCTCGACCTCCAGCGGCTTGCTCTCGGTCGTGAAGACGCTGCCGAGCGTCTGCGCGTAGGCGTTGGCGAGCCCGCGGGCGGTGACGTCGGCCCGGTCGTAGGAGTACCCGCGCAGGTCGGCGTAGCGGACACCGGCCACGCGCAGGTTCTCGAACTCGTTGTACTTGCCGACGGCGGCGAAGGCGATGCGGTCGTAGACCTCGCTGACCTTGTGCAGCGCCCGCGAGGGGTTGTCGGCGACCAGCGCGATGCCGCCGGCGTACCCGAGCACGACCACGGAGCGCCCCCGGGCGATGCCCTTGCGCGCGAAGTCGGCCCGGTCGCGCATGAGCTGCTCGGGCGAGACGTAGAACGGCTGGCTCACGGCTGCTCCCCTCCCCCGGCTGCGCCGCCCAGGGCGCCGCGGACCTGCCGGCTGGTCGACGTCCGGTCGGCGAGCACCTGCTCGACCACCGCGGCGAGGCGCTCGTCGCCCACCCGGCGGTAGCCGGCCTCGTCGACGACGGCGACGACGGGGTAGATGCCGCGGACGAGGTCGGAGCCGCCGGTCGCCGAGTCGTCGTCGGCGGCGTCGTGGAGGGCCTCGACGGCCGTGGCGACGGCCTCGTCGGCGTCGCCCGTGGGCCGGTGCAGCTTCTTCAGCGCCCCGCGGGCGAAGACCGAGCCCGAGCCGACCGAGTGGTGCCCGCGCTCCTCGTAGCGACCGCCCGTGACGTCGTAGCTGAAGATCCGCCCGCGACCGGCGGCGAGGTCGTACCCGGCGAAGAGCGGGACGACGGCGAGGCCCTGCATCGCGAGACCCAGGTTGCCGCGGATCATCGTGGAGAGCCGGTTCGCTTTCCCGTCGAGGGACAGCACGGCCCCCTCGATCTTCTCGAAGTGCTCCAGCTCGACCTGGAAGAGCCGCACCATCTCCACGGCGATGCCTGCCGTGCCGGCGATGCCGACGCAGGAGTGGGTGTCGGCGGGGAAGACCTTCTCGATCTCCCGGTGGGCGATCATCGCCCCCGCCGTCGCCCGCCGGTCGCCGGCCATGACGACGCCGCCGGGGTAGGTGAGCGCCACGATGGTCGTGGCGTGCGGCGGGTCGAGCTCGGGGGCCAGCGTGCCGGCCGGCAACGGCCGGCGGCCCGGCAGCAGCGACGGGTCGTGACCGCCGACGAAGTCGGTGAAGGACGAGGCGCCCGGCACGAGGAAAGGCGCCGGGAGGCGACCGGGCAGAGCTCCCGGCGGCGGGGCTGGCGTCGCTGACGTCACGGGCCGACCCTAACCAGCGGTGCCGACGGCGGTGCTGGGGCCGGGCGGCGACGTCCCCGGTCGGGACCGGTCAGGACCTCTGGGGACGCGGGCGCCCGCTACTGGCCGCCCTTCTGGACGAAGGAGCGGACGAAGGTCTCGGCGTTGGCCTCGAGGACGTCGTCGATCTCGTCGAGGAGGTCGTCGACCTCGGTGTCGCCCTGGGAGGTCTGTGCCCCCGTCGCGGTGGGCGGCGGGGGCGCGGGCGCCTCGTCCGGCTCCTCGTCGCGGCGGTCGTGCCGGCGCTGCTCCTGGGCTGCCATGGCTGCTCCCTGCTGCTCGGGCCCTGGGCCCCACGGGCCGCTGCGGGCTCCCTCGCGAGCCGCTCGCGCGGCTCCGCTCCTGGCGATGGTAGGCGCCGCACCTGCTCCCGCGGCAGCGGGAGGCCTCGGTCGGCGGCCTCGGCCGCCTGGCTCAGCGCCCGCCCGTGAGGGCGTGCACCAGCTCGACCGCGGTCGGGCACCGGTCCAGCAGGGCCCCGGTGGCCGCCCGGGTGCCCCGCAGCGGCTCGAGCATCGGCACCCGCTGCAGCGACGCCCGGCCGGCGACGTCGAGGACGACGGAGTCCCAGCTCGCGGCCGCGACCTCGTCGCCGTAGCGGCGCACGCACTCCCCGCGGAACCACGCCCGCGTGTCCTCCGGCGGCGTGGTGACGGCGCGGGCGACGTCCGCCGGCTCGTGCAGGACGTCCACGGCGTCGCGGCCGACGAGCCGGGCATGCAGCCCCTTCTCGGGGCGCAGGTCGGCGTACTGGATGTCGATGAGCGCGAGCCGCGCGGCATCCCACGACAGCTGCTCCCGGCTCCGGAAGCCCTCCAGCAGGCGGAGCTTGGCCACCCAGTCCAGCTGCCGGGCGCACCGCAGCGGGTCGGCCTCCAGGTCGGTGAGCACCTGCTCCCACAGGCCGAGCACCTCGGCGGTGTCCGTGTCGACGTCCTGGCCCTGGCGTCGGGCGACGAAGCGCTGCGCCGCCTCCAGGTGCCGCCACTGCAGCTGCACGGCGGTGAGGCGCTCGCCCGTGCGCAGCGTGAGCAGGTGCCGCAGGGACGGGTCGTGGCTCACGGCCCGCACCGCCGCGACGGGGTTCTCGACCGCGAGGTCCGGCATCTCCCCGGCCTCGACCATGGCCAGGACGAGCGACGTCGTGCCCGTCTTCAGCAGGCTCGCGACCTGGCAGAGGTTGGCGTCGCCGACGATGACGTGCAGCCGGCGCCAGGCGTCCGCGCTCGCGTGCGGCTCGTCGCGGGTGTTGACCAGCGGTCGCTTGAGCGTCGTCTCCAGACCTACCTCGGTCTCGAAGAAGTCGGCGCGCTGGCTCAGCTGGAAGCCGTCCTCGCCGCCCTCCTGGCCGCGCCCGACCCGACCGGCGCCGGTGACCACCTGCCGGCTGACGAAGAAGGGCACGAGGGCGCGGGCGATGTCGCCGAAGGGCACCGAGCGCGGCATGAGGTAGTTCTCGTGCGTGCCGTAGGAGGCGCCCTTGCCGTCGGTGTTGTTCTTGTAGAGCACGACGTCGCCCAGCCCCGGCGAGGCGGCGATCCGCCGCATCGCCTCGCGGGCCACCTCGTCCCCCGCGAGGTCCCACAGGACGGCGTCGCGCGGCGTCGTCACCTCCGGGCCGGAGTACTCCGGGTGGGCGTGGTCGACGTAGAGCCGCGCGCCGTTGGTGAGGACGGTGTTGGCCAGTCCGGCGTCCTCCAGCTCCTCGGCGACGGCGACGCCGGAGCCGGCGTCGCCGCGCCGGGTCGCCCGAGCCGGGGACGAGGCCTCGGCGGCGACGTCGGGCGGGACGTCGGTCAGCTGGCTGGGGTGGGCGCGCGCCCGGTCCAGCTCGAAGCCGCGGGCGTCGCGCAGCGGGGCCTCGTCCGCGTAGTCCCAGCGCGTGCCGCGACGGCTGCGGGTGCCGCGACCGGTGACCCCGCTCGGCGCCGGCGCCGCGTAGGCGTGCACGACGCGCCCGGAGAGCAGCATCGGGTTGGTGCCCGGCTCCCCCGGGGCGCTGACGCCGAACTCCGTCTCCAGGCCCATGACCCGGCGGACGCCGCCGTCGCGCCCCCACGGCCCCTGCGAGCGCACCGGCCCCGAGGGCCGGGCGCCCGGCGTCGCGCCGTCAGCAGCGGTGCTCATCGCCGCGAGCCTACGGTGGCCCCGTGAGCAGACCGCACGAGCGACGGCGCAGCGCGCAGCAGCGCGCCCAGCGGCGGACGCAGCAGCAGGCGCGGCGCCGGCGCCGCGAGGAGCAGGCCGTCGTCGAGCCCGCCCCGGCCGGCGGCGCCCCAGCACGCCCGCCGGTCGCCGGCCTGGCCGTGGACCTGGTCGCCGTCCTCGTCTTCGCCGGCGTCGGCCGGGCCAGCCACGGCGAGGGCCTCGGCCTGCTCCAGGTGCTCGGCACCGCGCTGCCCTTCTGGGCGGGCGTCGTCCTCGCCTGGGCGCTGCCGCGGGTGCACCGCGACCCCACCCGGGTCGTGCCCGCCGGCGTCCTCGTCCTCGCGGCGTCCGTCTCCCTCGGCATGGTGCTGCGCCTGGCCACCGGCCAGGGCGCCGAGCCGTCCTTCGTCGTCGTCACGACGCTCGTCCTGGCGGTGCTCATGCTGGGTTGGAGGGCGCTGGCCGGGCGGGCGGCACGCCGCAGCGGCTGACGCCTCACGGGCCGCGTCGCCGGACCACCTGCGCGCCGCCCCTGCCCGCGATGTGTGACCTTGTCGAGTCCTGGTCAGGTGTTCTCGCCAGCGTCAAGGTCACACATCGCGGAGGGGGCGGCGGGGCGGGGCGCTACAGGTACTGCCCCGGGCTCGCGACGGTGTCGATCGTCCGGCCGGCGTCGGAGCCCTTCTTGCCCTGGACGATGGTGCGGATGTAGACGATCCGCTCGCCCTTCTTGCCGGAGATGCGGGCCCAGTCGTCGGGGTTGGTCGTGTTGGGCAGGTCCTCGTTCTCCTTGAACTCCTCGACGCAGGCGACGAGGAGGTGGTCGACGCGGATGCCCTTGGTCCCGGTGGCGAGGAAGTCCTTGACGGCGGTCTTCTTCGCCCGGTCCACGATGTTCTGCACCATCGCGCCGGAGTTGAAGTCCTTGAAGTAGAGGACCTCCTTGTCACCGCCGGCGTAGGTGACCTCGAGGAACTGGTTCTCCTCGGTCTCGCTGTACATCCGCTCGACCGTCGCCCGGATCATCGCGTCCACGCAGTCCTGCGCGGAGCCGCCGTGGTGGGCCAGGTCCTGCGGGTGCAGCGGCAGGTCGGGCGTCAGGTACTTGGCGAAGATGTCCTTGGCCCCCTCGGCGTCGGGCCGCTCCACCTTGATCTTCACGTCGAGACGGCCGGGCCGCAGGATCGCCGGGTCGATCATGTCCTCGCGGTTGGACGCCCCGATGACGATGACGTCGTCCAGGCGCTCGACGCCGTCGATCTCGGCGAGCAGCTGCGGCACGATCGTCGTCTCCACGTCAGAGCTGACGCCCGAGCCGCGGGTGCGGAACAGCGACTCCATCTCGTCGAAGAACACGACGACGGGGTGGCCCTCGCTCGCCTTCTCCCGGGCCCGGGCGAAGATCATCCTGATGTGCCGCTCGGTCTCCCCGACGTACTTGTTGAGCAGCTCCGGCCCCTTGACGTTGAGGAAGAAGCTGCGCGCCTCGTCACGGCCGCTGCGCTCGGCCGACTGCCGGGCCAGCGAGCGCGCCACGGCCTTGGCGATGAGCGTCTTCCCGCACCCGGGCGGGCCGTACAGCAGCACGCCCTTGGGCGGCTTGAGGCCGTGCTCGCGGAAGAGGTCGGGGTGGCGGAAGGGCAGCTCGACGGCGTCGCGGATCGTCTCGATCTGCGCGCCGAGCCCGCCGATGTCGGAGTACTCGATGTCGGGGACCTCCTCCAGCACGAGGTCCTCGACCTCGGCCTTCGGCACCACCTCGTGGACGTACCCCGACCGCGGCTCCATGGTGAGGGACTCCCCCACCTTGATCGTGCGCCCCAGCAGCGGGCCGGCGAGGCGGACGACGCGCTCCTCGTCGCCCTGGACGGCGACGAGCGCCCGGTCCTCCCCCAGCGCCTCCTTGAAGGTGACGACCTCGCCCGTGCGCTCGAAGCCGCGGACGGCGACGACGTTCATCGCCTCGTTGAGCTCGACCTCCTGGCCGGGGCGCAGGTCGTCGGCGTCGATCGCGGCGGACAGGGCGACCCGCATCTTGCGGCCCTGCTGCATGACGTCGACGACTCCCTTCCCCGAGGGGCCCAGGTAGGTCGCGTAGCCGCTGGGCGGCTGGGCCAGCCGCTCCACCTCGCCGCGCAGGGTGAGGAGCTGCTCACGGGCCTGCGTCAGCGTGGTGGCGAGCCGCTCGTTGCGGGCGACGAGCTCGCCGACCTGGTCCTGCAGGGCAGAGACGCGCGCGGCGCTCGTGGCCCAGGTGCGCGGTGGTTCGGCGCGCCGCTGCTCATCGGCGGGCTCGCTGCCGCTGCCGTCGTCGCGGGGCTGGTCGGGTCGGACGTCCATGCACGCCTCCTCACGGGGGCGCGGCCGGGGCCGCGCGGGCACCTCGTCGAGCGGCGACAGTAACCCGCGCACCGGCTCCCAGGTCCGGCGCCCCGCACCTCCGGGCGCCTGCATCGCCGGTTGGGCCAACGGGTGACGACGCGTCGACGTCCTCCGGGCTGCCGCGGCCGGGCGCACGCGCCCCCGATCGGTGCAATGGAGGCGACGGGGACGCGGGCGCCCGGGATGAGCAGCACACCCCGAGCGACGACGTCCCCAGTCGGTGCCGTGAGGCGCCTGGAGACACCAGCGCCCGCCCGTCAGGCCGGCGCGCCCGGCGTGACGACGACGTCCTCGGCCCCGGGCAGGACCCGGGCCAGGACGTCGGAGACCGTGATGACGCCGACGGGCACGTCGTCCGGCCCGACGACGAGCGCCAGCTGCTCGCTGGCCCCCCGCATCCGGGTCAGCGCCTCGTGGACCGGGAGGTCGGCCGGCACGGTGAGCGCCTCGCGGGCCAGCTCTCGCGCCGGCCGCTCCGGCGGCTCCAGCAGCGTGTCGCGCACGTGCACCACCTCGCGGGGGTGCTCGGCACCTGTGGGCCCGCGACCGACGAGCACCCGCAGGTGGCCCGAGCGCAGCGCCGCGGCGTGCACCTCGCCCACGGTGGCCGAGGCGCCGACGGCGGTCGGGGGCTTGCGCCCCTCGGCGAGGGCCCCCGCCGTCAGGGTCTGCAGGTCGATGGCGGTGGCGATCTGCTCCCGGAACGCCGCCTCGAGCGTGCCTACCTGCGCCGAGTGCTCCACGAGGTGGCGGATCGTCGCGGCGTCGCGACCGCCCACGGCCGCCCGCTCCACGGGCTCGACCCCGGTCGCGGCGACGAGCCGGTTGGCGACCTGGTTGACCCAGCCCAGCAACGGCCGGAAGGGCCACACGACGATGCGCGAGGGCAGCCCGATGATCGTCGCCGAGCGCTCCGGGTGGGCGATGGCCCACGACTTCGGCGCCATCTCGCCGACGACGAGGTGCAAGAAGGTCACGAGCACCAGGGACAGACCGAAGGCGAGGGCCCCGGAGACGAAGCCCGGCATGCCCGTGAGCCCGAGCAGGTCCGAGAACCATGCGTCGACGGCCGGCTTCGTGACGGCGCCCAGCGCGAAGGTGCAGGCCGTGATGCCCAGCTGGGCACCGGCGAGCATGACCGTCAGCTCGTTGACCCCTCGCAGCGCCGCCCGCGCCGAGCGGCTCGTGCCCGCGGCCTCCTCAAGCCGGTGCCGGCGGGAGCCGAGGAGCGCGAACTCCACGACGACGAAGAAGGCGCTCGCGAGGACCAGCCCGACCGTGGTGGCCACGACGACAGCCGGGTTCATCGCTCCCCCTCCGCCGAGGCCGCGCTGTCCGCGGTCATCCGGCGCTCCCGGCGGGCGGCGTCGCGCTGCTCGGCCTCCTCGACCTCCTCGCGCTGACGGGCACGGGCCTCCTCCTGCTCACGGTGCTCCGCGGCCTCGTGCTCGGCCAGCACCTCGCCGCGCTCCTCGACGACGCACAGCCTCAGCAGGCTCGGCACGTGCCGCTCGACCTCGAGGACCTCGGCGTTGACGAGCCGCCGCACGGGCTCGTCCTCGAGCAGGTCGCCCGGGTCCTGGGGCAGCGTGACGACGACGACGTCACCCACGGCCGGCAGCGCGCCGTGGGAGGAGATGACGAGGCCGGCGACGGTCTCGAAGTCCCCGCGTGGCAGCTCGTGCTCCAGGGCCCGCTCGGCCTCGTCCACGTGCGCCTCGCCCCCGACGAGCCAGACGCCGTCGCCCTCGGCGGTGACCTCCTCCGGGTCACGACCACCCTCGTCGTGCTCGTCGTGGATCTCCCCGACGACCTCCTCGGCCAGGTCCTCGGTGGTGAGCACGCCGGTGAAGCCGCCGTACTCGTCGATGACGCAGGCCAGCTGGTCGTGCGAGCGTGACAGCTGGGTCAGCGCGTCCGGCAGCGACATGAGCGTCGGCAGCACGACGGGCGCCCGCATGATCTCGGTGACCGGGGACTGCCCCGGGCACTGCGCGCCGAGCACGTCGACGAGGTGGACGACGCCGACGGGCTGCTCCCGGTCGTCGACGACGGGGTAGCGGGTGTGCGCGGTGGCCATGAGGCTGCGGACCTCGTCGACGGTCGTCGTCGGGCGGACGACGTCCACGCGCGAGCGCGAGACCATCGCGTGCTCGACGTCGCGCTGGGGGAAGTCGAGGATGCGGTCCAGGACGACGGACAGCTCGGCCGAGAGGTCCCCGCTCTCCTTGGAGTCCGCGACGATGCGCTCCAGGTCGGCGGCGGTCGCGCTGTCGTCGAGGTCCTCGACCGGCTCGATCTTGAGCAGCCTCAGCAGCCCGGCCGCAGCCCGGTCGAACACGGTGATGAGCCACCCGAAGGCGACGAGGTAGATGCGCGTCGGCCGGGCCAGCGTGCGCGCCAGCGGCGTCGGGTTGGCGATGGCGAGGTTCTTGGGGAACAGCTCGCCGAAGATCATCTGCACGACGGTGGAGACGGCGAGCGCCAGCACCGTGCCGACACCGATGCTCACCGCCGCCGGGACACCGACCCCCCCGAGCAGCGTGCCGAGGGCGCTACCGACGAGCGGCTCGGCGACGTAGCCGACGAGCAGGCCCGTGACGGTGATGCCCAGCTGGGCGCCCGAGAGCATGAAGGACGTGCGCTTGGTCACCGCGAGCGCGTGGCGGGCCTTGTCGTCGCCGGCGTCGGCCTTCGCGCCGAGGACCGAGCGGTCCACCGACATGTAGGCGAACTCCTGCGCCACGAAGAAGCCGTTGGCGGCGATGATGACGCCGATGACCACGACGCCGAGGAGCAGCGTGAGAAGGGCGGTCAGGACCTCCACGGAGCCCCCTCGGGCCAGATCGGTCCACTGCGCGATGGGCCCGCGCCGAGGTCGCTCGGGCGGGCCACGGGTCTGTCGTCCAACAGGCTCCTCGGTCGGTGGGGAGGACGGGCCGCCGTCATGGGGCGGGTCGTCCTAGGCACAGCGTAGGGCCAGCCCCGGGGGCGAGGGCCGCGGCGCCCGCAGACTTCTAGCCGCCGTCGGCGGGGTCCGGGTCGCCGTCCTCGGCCGCGACGTCGCCCACCTCGGCCCGCCCGGGCCGCTGGGCCGCCAGGTCGCGGCGGACCCGGCGGACCTTGCGGGGGGAGACGGCGCGCTCCCCCACCGCCTCGGGCGACCAGTCCTGCTCGTCGGCCCAGGCGCTGCCGCCGACCGGCTCGTCCCCCGCGGGCGCGTCCTCGCCCGTGCGGGTTGCCTCCGGGGTGGCGACCGAGCTGCCCTTGGCCGGCCGCCGGCGGCGCTGCGGCGCGGCGACGCCCTCGGCCATCCGCCGCGTCGTCAGCAGGAAGCCGGTGTGGCCGACCATGCGGTGCTGAGGGCGGACCGCCAGGCCCTCCAGGTGCCAGCCGCGCACCATCGACTCCCAGGCCGACGGCTCGGTCCAGCGGCCGTCGGCGCGCAGGTCCTCGGCCATCCGGGAGAGCTGGGTGGCGGTGGCGACGTAGGCGATGAGCACACCGCCGGGCACGAGCGCCGTGGCGGCGGCGTCCAGGCACTCCCACGGCGCGAGCATGTCGAGGACGACGCGGTCGACGCTGCCGGGCTCCTCCGCCGCGGGCAGGACGTCGACGAGGTCGCCGACGCTCACGCGCCAGGCCGGGTGCGGCCCGCCGAAGAAGCCCTCGACGTTGGCGACGGCGATCTCGGCGAAGTCGGCGCGCCGCTCGACCGAGTGCAGGCAGCCGTCGTCGCCGACGGCCCGCAGCAGCGACATGCTCAGCGCCCCGGAGCCGACGCCGGCCTCGACGACGCGGGCGCCGGGGAAGACGTCGGCCATCGCGACGACCTGCCCGGCGTCCTTGGGGTAGACGACCGCGGCCCCGCGGGGCATGGAGAGCACGTGGTCGGCCAGCAGCGGTCGCAGGGCGAGGTGCTCGACGCCGGAGGTGCTCGTGACGACGACGCCCTCGGGCCCGCCGAGCAGGTCGTCGTGGGCCAGGACGCCGCGGTGGGTGTGGAACTGCCCGCCCGCGCGCAGGGTGATGGTGTGCAGCCGCCCGCGAGGGTCGGTGAGCTGGACCCGCTCGCCCTCGCGCAGGGGCCCACGGCGCAGCGCGGCGCCGGTCGGCGCGCTCACGGGCGAGCCCTGGCGGCCGCGACGACGTCCGACCCCCGCAGGACCCCGACGACGTGCCCGGCGCCGTCGACGACGGCCGCGACCTCGGCGCCCGTGACGGCCTCGGGGTGCCCGCCAGCGGCGGCGAGGCCGTGCACGAGCTCCTGCCCGGCGGCGTCCCGGCGCAGCGGCGCACCGCGCAGCGGGCGGGCGACGGAGGAGGCCTGCACCCACGGCCACCGCTCCTGCGGCACCCGGGTCACGGCGTCCCGGTCGACGAGGGCGACGGGGCGGCCGTCCGGGGCGAGCAGCACGACCTCCTGGGCGCCGGCGGCGTCCGCGGACCGCGCCACGTGCGCGACGACGACGTCGGCCGGCACGCCGACGGCACGCACGAGCAGCTCCTCGGCCCGCAGCGCGGCGACCCGGGTGCGCAGCCGGGCGTCCTTGAGCACGGCGCTGGCGCCCGTCCACAAGGTCCCGGCGACGAGCGCGGCCCAGGCGACGAAGAGCAGGGACGGCGAGCCGCCGCGCAGCACGGGCACGCCGAGCAGCACCAGCACCGCCAGCACGGCGAGGACGCGCCCGGCCTGCGCGGCGACGACCGTGGCGCGCAGCCGGTCCCCCGTGGCCTTCCAGACGCCGGCCTCGAGCATCCGGCCGCCGTCCAGCGGCAGGCCCGGCAGCAGGTTGAAGACGGCGACGAAGAGGTTGGCGAGGGTGAGCGCCGTGAGCAGCAGCCAGGCCAGCCCGCCGAAGGGGACGAGCAGCACCAGCAGCGCACCGAGCCCGGCGAGCACCGCGTTGGACGCCGGCCCGACGGCCGAGATGACGAAGCTGCGCCCGGGCGTGCTGGCCTCGGAGGCGAAGGTGGTGTGGCCGCCCCAGAGCGTCAGGACGATGCGGGTCGGCGGGAGCCCGACGGCGCGGGCCGTCAGGGCGTGGGCGACCTCGTGCACGAGCACCGAGAGGGCCAGCACGAGCGCGTAGGACAGGGCGACGACGACGGCGCCCGGGCCGCCGAGCTCGGGCGCGGTCCGCGCCACCGTCGGCGCGAAGAGCAGCGTGATGACCACGGCGATGACGACCCACGAGCGGGCCAGCACCACCGGCACGCCGGCGATGCTGCCGAGGTTCCAGCCCTCGCTGCCCTTCCGCGGCGCCGGGCCGCTGGCGGGCGGCCCCGCGGGGTCGGGTCGGGCGCTGGCAGGGTGCACCGGACGAGCGTACGGGCGCCTCCCGACAGCCCCGGTCGCGAGTCCCCTCAGATGACGTCGGTGCACCGGACGAGTGTCGTGGTGGGCACCTGGCACGCGATGCTGACGGCACGACGACCGGCGGGCAGCACGGCGGCGACCACGGCGAGCCCGGGCGGGTCGTCGCCTTCTTCCGGGGCGGCCCGCTCCCGCCGACCGTGGACCCGCCCACCGTCGCGCGGTCCGGCCCGCCCGCCGAGAAGCAGAGGCTCGCGGATGAGGACCATCTCGACGACGAGGTCGTCGACCTCCTCGTCCTCTCCGGCGACACCCATGTCGCCGCGGCGCTCGCCACGAGCAGCTCGGTCACCACGGCCACTCTCGAGCGGCTCGCCGAGCTGCACCCCGAGCACCGCCGGTGGATCGGCAGCCAGCCCGAGGTGCCGGTCCACCTCAAGGACGCCGTACCCGTCGACGACCACTGACGTCGGCGACCCGTGGGTGGACCAGCCGGGCGGGCGCTGGGACGTCGGCGACCGGACCGCCGGGGCAGCTCCTCGACCCCCTCGCGACCCAGGGCAGGACGACGGCGGGTCGTGGCGGCGCACGACCTCGACGAGGTCGGGGCACCTGGACGTCGTCGCCGAGCTGGCCGGTGCTCCGACGGGCGAGGAGCAGCTCGCGAGACGAGGACGGACCACCGGCGCTGCGCTCACCGCCCGACGTCGGTGAGCGCGGAGCCGTCGCCGACGGCGTCGAGCGGCACCACGCTGAGCGTGCCGTCGCTCTCGAGCACCACGGCGCCGACCTCGGCGAGGCTGCCCAGGCCGCTGGCGCGCACGGCCTGACGCAGCTCGGCCGGCGAGATGCGGTGGCGGTGCAGGGCTGCCTGCCGCACCTGCCCGTGCTCGAGCAGCAGCGAGGGCGAGGAGGTGACCGCCCACCGCGTGCCGGGCAGCCGCGTCGTCGTCCACGCGACGACCAGCTGCAGCGCGACGAGCAGCACGAGGGCGAGGACCCCCTCGGTCCAGGCGACGTCGGCGCTGAGCAGGATGGTCGCCAGCGTCGAGCCCAGCGCCACGGTGACGACGAGGTCGAAGGCGTTGAGCTTGGCGAGCGTCCGCTTGCCCGAGACCCGCAGCAGCGCCACCAGTGCCGCGTACGCGGCCGTGCCGACCAGCAGCACCCGGACGAGGTCTCCCCACGCGTCGAACCACATGGCGGCCAGCATGGACGCGCCCCCCGACACCGCGCCCGCTCGGCCGGGCGCGGACCCGTGGGGACCGGGCGACGGATCACCCGGCTGGTGGTCGCCCGGTCGGAGGTCTCCCGATGACGACCGACCTCCTGGCGGCGCCCCCTCGACACCGCCCACAGCGCCGTCCCGGCGACGACGGCCGTGGTGGCGACCAGCGCGCCCGTCGGGTCCTCGGCCGCGTCGAGGCCGTAACCGGTCCAGGCACCTGCCACGCTGCCGACGGCGGACAGCGAGAACGCCCACCCGAGGCCCGATGCTGGGTCGAGGTCGACCAGCCGGATCTCACCGCGCAGCATCGTCGAGGCCGTCTCCGGTGGTCGTCTCCCACCAGGCCCGCTCACCGGAGATGTCCCACTCGGCGTACGCCTCGGCATAGGCCTGCTGCAGTCCTTGGTGCCGGAGCCGGCGCACCGCCTGCTGCACGGCCGCGGACCGCGAGGGCAGTCCTGCCATGCAGACGTACTCGTCGAGGGTGGCGACGTCGTCCTCCGTCAGACTCACGCTGAGTTCCACACCGCGATGCTCCCCCGATGCCACCGACGGCCACCGATCGAGTGCAGCCGGTCAGGACGACCGACGGCCGCCTCTCCTCCGACGCCGCCGACTCCCAGAAGCCGGCCGTCGCGGGCCCACAAGGGATCGCTGATCTGGGATGCCTCGTAGAGGCGGGAACCTCGACCACGCCAGCTGCCGTCGTACGGGCATGCGTCGCCGCCTGCTACCAGCCGTGGTCGGCTTCACCGCCGCCCTCACGCTCATGGCCGCGGGCTGCGGGCACGACCCGGGCGCGGACCCGGGTCATCCCCGGCCGACGTGGGATGCCTCGGTCCCTACCCGTAGCGAGCCACCGCCGCAGCCAGCCGTGACCGGTCGGCCTGGGCCGACGCAGACCGCCGTGCAGGAGGTGCTGACGACCGAGACGACGGTCGAACGGCGGCGGACCGCCGTGCGGGTGCAGCTGTGGGGCAGCAGCAGCTGCCCGCAGGTCGTCACGGGCTCGCGCTTCGAGGAACCACGACGGCTGCTGGTGTGGGCCGAGTACGACGGTGGGACCGACGGCGCCTGCACTGCCGACCGGGCGCCGACGTCGTCGACGGTGCCCCTACCTGAGGAGCTGCAGGACGTCGACGAGCTGGAGGTCGTCGTCATCCACCTCGACGAGCAGGAAGTGGGCGTCGTCGGCTCGGTGCACCGTCTCCGGTAGACGCACAGCCCCCGACGGCTTCGCCGCCGCTCCCCGGCCGCCAGGACCTCCTCGTCGTGGTGCGGAACCTTCAGCAGTCCCACTCCACACCGGGAAGTCCTCACCCTCGTCACGACGCGCTCAGGCGCTCACGTCGCACCCACGCGACCAGCGTCCCTGGGCAGTACACCTAGCCGCCGGCGGACGCATCGACCACGAAACCCTCAGCCGCCCCAGCCAACGAGCCTGGCTGCACGCCGCCGCCACCGTCATCAACCAGTGCACGACCACGCCGGCGACCGCCTCGTCCCTGGCGTCGACCCCAGACCGCTGAGCGAGCCGTCGAGCCGGCGCCTCTGGCGTCGTGCTCGGCTGGCTGGCCACCGCCATGCAGTCCTCGTCGAGCCCACCAGATGCAGCATTCCGCCAAAACGCCGACGACGACCCGAACTACCCGGGCGTGGGCGTCCCCCCGCAAGTTCTAGAAAACCGCCGCCTGGACCACCCCTGACGACGGCCCCGTCGCCGACGACGGCGCCCGTGGCGGTAATGGTGACCCACCGGCCCTGCACTCGTCGACGACCACCGCAGGCGACTGGCCCGCGTACGGGTCCTTGGGCACGGGCAACTCTACGGTCCGGCGTAGAAGCACCTACGGCCTGCTACATCTGCGCCGGTAAGGCTCTGGGTCCTGAGTTACACACGTCTTCTCACGACGTGATCACCCGCAGATCGGTAGTCCGGTAGATGCGACCGAGAGACGTAAAAAAGCTAACGGTTTGACCCTCGTCGTTTACAGTCGCTCCAGTGTGAACTCCTAGCGCCCGAGAGTTCTCGAACCACGGGCCGCCGCTGTCTCCGTTCGCCGTGATGGAACGATCCATAAGAGTAAGACCAGAGTAGGTGTAGCGACCGTCCGACCTCGACTCCCCCACCTGGGCTACGAAGGCGCAGCCCCCACCAGTAATAGTGCCATACTTGCATGCTAGGTCGCCCACGCGAGCGTTGCCCGTGCTGAGGATGCGCCTAGTAAATAGTTGGCCGTTCGACGAGCGATCCGAAATGATGTTGTTGGAGGGGCCCTCCTGAGGCGACCTGTGCCACTGCGCATCCGTGTTGCTACCCAGCAGTGCATCCCCAAGGAACTCCATGTTCAACCGGTTCTCGTAGTTCAAGGGGTTCCGGCAGTGCCCAGCAGTCATGAGCCCGTTGCCGCCGCGCACGTTATACACCCCGAAGGCCGCCGTACACGCAAGGGGGGCGTTAGGGATGCCGCCGAGGCCGAGTGCCGTACCGCCAGAAAGTTACTCGGTCTCGAAGAACAGGTCCTCGTCAACCTGCGCGGCGAGGTCCACCTCGACTGACAGGCCCTCGGCGTCGACAACGTCCTGAGCGCTCTCGGCGGCGAGAGCAAGCGCTCCACTCGGCATAACAACCGACGTCTTAACGTCGACCACCCCTGTACGAGGATCGGCACTGCCAGCGGCGATAAAGTCAGTGTTGTTACTCTCTCGCCGTAGTGTTGTCACGGCGGCATCCGCGACCTCTTCGGCGGCGACGGCACTCAAGGCGTAGCCGCCCTCCAACCTCACATCAACAGCCAAGCCGGCAAGCATGTCGATGACTGGCGGCGGAACTGCTCCGACGAAGGAGACGGACGACACCTCGCCGGGCCCATTCGCGTATACTGACGCAGCGAACTGGTCCGGGTATCTTTCTGCGATCGTGTCCACAGCGACGCTGAAGTCGTGATTTGGCCCGTACTCTTCAACGATGTCACTCAGGGGAGTGTCTGTCTGATTGGCCAGAGTAGTCAGGTCTCGTAGATCAACGGGTGTTAAATCCGCCGTGTCCGTCGCTGCAGGCACAATAATGGTGGTAACATCGGTCGCGGCCTGCGCGCCTGTTGCGCTAGAACTGATGAGCAGCGCCGCGCCAGCAAAAGCCACGGAGATGCTTCGCCGGTTGTGGGTCATTGCGCCAGGGTGAGCCAGGGCTGTCAATCTGTCAAGCGGCTTGGGACTTCGTCGTCTCGCAGTCACCCATATAGGCTAGAGCGTGTCCTTCTACCGCCGGGGTAGGTCCCGCCCACGCTGGCCGGGTGACTCGCACAGCTGAGATCGACGACGCGACTTGGGCGGTGCTGGAGCCGTTGCTGCCGTGCAGATGTGGGGGTGGGCCTGAAAGCGGCCCCTAGGGGTGACCCACGCGGTCGGGTAGACACATCGGAGGCTCGATGCGAGCACCTCGACCCACCTCACGGCAGGAGTCCGGCGAGGGCGTAAGTGGGGTGTCGGTCGAGGTTGTGGCGGGCGGTGCGGGGGTTGGCGTGGCCGGCGGCGTCTTGGACGTCGCGGAGGCTGGCGCCGGTGTCCAGGGCGAGGGTGACGAAGGCGTGCCGCAGGTCGTGGGGGTGCAGGGAGCCGGCCTTGTCGGGGACGGCGTTGGCAGCGAGGCGGCGCAGGAGTCGCCAGACGGCGTGGCGGTCCATGGCCCTGCCGGTGCGGGTGGGGAGCAGGGGATCGTTGGTGCGGCCGGCGAAAGCGTGCTGAAGCCGCAGCAGGACGTCGGTGACCCTGCCGTCGTCGTGCGGACTGTTGAAGGCCGTCATCGCGGCTCGCATCGAAGACAGTGACTTCTTCTTCAGAGCCCGGGCGTCTTGCTTGAGCCTCACACGTCAAGGGTGCACCTCGCGAACAGGCCGTGCACGGCGACTCGCCCATGCCACAGCACCACAGCGACCGCTCTGATCAAATCCGGTGACCCCAGCTCGATCGGCAAGACTGATGGGCCAGCAATCGTCCCAGCAGCCGACCCCCTACCGGTGACGCCGCAGGTCAGGACCGCGCCGAGGCAGCGCCTCGGTGTCGGCGTCCCGACAGCCCTGTTCGGATGAAGGTCCCGCGCAGGTGCGTCATGCGGGACGCCTCCAGGGGGCGCGGGCGGTGCGGTGCCTTCTCCGTGCCGGTCATCGGCCTCGGCTGGCCTCCATGCCGGCACGTTGGGCCGCGCGTGGTTGCTGGGAGCGTGAGGGCGGGTGACCACTCCCCCGCCGTGACGATCGCCCCGCGGCTGAAGAGCCGGCCACGGTGGTTCGGTGATGAGTGCGACAAGATTCTGAGACGCCGGCGTTGACCCGTCGGCGAGACATCGCAGGGCCAGCCGGCGGCGCCTACGACAGCTTCAACGAGCTCCTGCAGACGAGGGCTCCCGACGCGTCGAACCACAGGGCCGCCAGCATGGACGTGGTCCCCGACGGCGCGCCTGCCGGCCAGGCGCAGGTCGAGGGCGACCCGATGACCCGACGAGAGGCGCGAGCGGTGCTCGGCCCCGCCCCGCTGGCGTCAGGAGCCCGTCGCCACCTCCCGCGTGGCGGTCGGGTCGGAGGCGTCGGCGCGGGGGGTGATGCGGCCGTCCCGGACGTCCTCGGCCCAGTGGCAGGCGACGGTGTGGCCGGGCGCGAGCTCCCGCGCCCGCGGCACCTCGTCGGAGCAGCGGGTCTCCTGCCGGAACGGGCAGCGGGTGTGGAAGCGGCAGCCGGGTGGTGGGTCGGCCGGGCTCGGCAGGTCACCTGTGAGCAGGATCCGCTCTCGCGCGTCCTCGGCCGCCGGGTCGGGCACGGGGATCGCCGACATCAGCGCGAGGGTGTACGGGTGCAGCGGGCGGGAGTAGAGCTCGTCGCTGGGCGCCTGCTCGACGACGACGCCGAGGTACATGACGCCGACGACGTCGCTGATGTGGCGCACGACGGCGAGGTCGTGGGCGATGACGAGGTAGGTCAGGCCCAGCCGCTCCTGCAGCTCCTCCAAGAGGTTGACCACCTGCGCCTGCACCGACACGTCGAGGGCGCTGACGGGCTCGTCGGCGACCACGAGGTCGGGCGAGAGCGCGACGGCGCGGGCGATGCCGATGCGCTGGCGCTGCCCGCCGGAGAACTCGTGCGGGTAGCGGGCGGCCGCGCTGGCGGGCAGCCCGACGACCTCCAGCAGCTCCAGCACCCGGGCCCGCCAAGCCTGCGGGCCGCCCGGCACGTCGTGGGCGCGCAGCGGCTCGGTGAGCAGGCTCTCGACGCTCTGGCGCGGGTCGAGGCTGCTCATCGGATCCTGGAAGACCATCTGCATGCGCCGACGCAGCGACCGCAGGGCCGCCGGCCGCAGCGCGAGCACGTCCTGCCCGTCGAGCTCGACGGTGCCGGCCGTCGGCTCCTCCAGCCGCAGCAGGGCCCGTCCGAGCGTCGACTTGCCGCAGCCGGACTCCCCCACGAGGCCGTAGGTCTGCCCGCGCCGCAGGTCCAGGTCGACGCCGTCGACCGCCCGCACGTGCCCGACGGTCCGGTCCAGCAGCAGCCCCTTCTTGAGGGGGAAGTGCACCTCCAGGCCGCGCACGCGCAGGAGGACGTCGTCGCCCGTGCCCATCTCGCTCCTGCTCTCCACGTCGTCCCGGTCCTTCGCGCCCACCCCGCTCACGTGCTCGCCCCCGCCGTGGCAGCGGCCGCGGGCAGCGCCGGGTGCACGCACCGGACGGCGTGCCCGCCGCCCAGCTCTGGTGGCTCGCGCAGCGCCATGCCCGGGTCGGCGCACGCGACGTCGGCGTACGCGCACCGCGGGGCGAAGGCGCACGCCCGCGACCACGGCAGCGTGTCGCGCGGCGTGCCGGGGATCGGGCGCAGCGGCTCGCCGCGCGGGCCGTCGAGGCGCGGCACCGAGGCGAGGAGCCCCTCGGTGTAGCGGTGCGCCGGCGCGCCGAACAGCTCGCGCCGGCGAGCGGTCTCGACGACGCGCCCGCTGTACATGACGGTGACGTCGTCGCACAGGCCCGCCACGACGCCGAGGTCGTGCGTGATGAGCAGCATCGCCGTCCCCGACTCGGCGACGAGCACCCGCAGCAGCTCGAGCACCTGCGCCTGGATGGTCACGTCGAGCGCCGTCGTGGGCTCGTCCGCCACCAGCAGCCGCGGCTTGCACGCCAGCGCGATGGCGATGAGCGCCCGCTGCCGCATGCCGCCGGAGAGCTGGTGCGGGTAGTCCTTCAGCCGCCGCCGCGGGTCGGGGATGCCGACGCGGCGCAGCAGGTCCTCCGCCTCGTCCCGCGCCTCCGCCCGGGTGGCGCCGGTGTGCGTGCGCAGCACCTCGGTCACCTGCACCCCTACGGGCACGACGGGGTTCAGCGAGCTCATCGGGTCCTGGAAGACCATCGACATCTGGTCCCCCCGCAGCGCCGCGAGCCGTCGCGGCGCCATCCCGACCAGCTCCTGGCCCGCGAGGCGCACCGAGCCGGTGACGTGCGCCGACCGCCGCGGCAGCAGCCCCATCACCGCGAGCGAGGTCACCGACTTGCCACTGCCGGACTCCCCCACGAGCCCCATGACCTCGCCCGGGCGCACCGACAGGCTCACGCCGTCGACGGCGCGCACCGGCTCGGCGCCGCGGCGGCGGAACTCGACGCCGAGGTCGCGCACCTCCAGCAGCGCCTCGGCGCGGCCCTTCTCGCCCCCGCCGCGCAGGTCGCCGGGAGTCCCGCCCGCGGGGCTCACCGGCGCAGCTTCGGGTCGAGGGACTCGCGCAGGGCCTCGCCGAAGAGCGTGAAGCCGAGCGCGCTGACGGCGATGCAGACGCCGGGCAAGATCGCCAGGTGCGGGTCCGTGGCCAGCCGGTCCTGGGCCCGCACGAGCATCCGGCCCCACTCGGCGACGGTGGGGTTGGGGTCCCCCAGGCCGAGGTAGGACAGCGCGGCGACCTCGATGATCGCCGTCGCCAGCGTGAGCGTGCCCTGCACGATCACGGGGCCGAGGGAGTTCGGCAGGACATGGCTCATCACGACCGTCCGGTGCCGCAGCCCCAGGGAGGACGCCGCGAGCACGTAGTCGGCGCCGCGCTGGCCGAGCATCGACCCCCGCAGCAGCCGGGCGAAGATCGGCACCTGGGCGGCGCCGATGGCGATCATCAGGGCCGTCGGGCTGGGCCCGACCACGGCGGCGACGCTGACGGCCAGCAGCAGGCTGGGGATCGAGAGCAGGATGTCGACGACGCGCATCACCGCGGTGTCGACCCACCCGCCGAAGGCACCGGCCAGCACCCCCAGCGCCGCCCCGAAGACGAGGCCGATGGCCGTGGAGACGACGCCGATGACGAGCGACTGGCGGGCGCCGTAGACCAGCTGGGTGAAGAGGTCCGAGCCGAAGCTGTCCAGCCCCAGCAGGTGGTCATCGCTCGGCCCGGGCACCGAGGACGGCGTCACCTGGCTCGCCCACTGCGCCCCGGCGGGCTCGTAGGGCGCGATGACCGGCGCGAGCAGCGCCACGAGCACGAAGAGCCCGACGATGACGACGCCGACGATCGCGCCGGGGTCGCGCCGCAGCCGGCGCCACGCGCCGCGCCACAGGCTGGTGCCGCGCTCGTCCTCGCCCTCTGGCTCCAGCGCGAGCTCGGCCGGCGTGCCCGGGGGGTCGTCCTGCAGCCGGTCGTCCGGGGCGCCCCCGCTCGCGCCCGCCCCGGGCGGCGGCGTGATCCCGCTGCTCACGAGACCCGCACCCGCGGGTCGACGACGCCGTAGGAGAGGTCGACGAGGAGGTTGACGAGGGCGTAGATGACCGCGATGAAGAGGATGTAGCCCTGCAGCACCGGGTAGTCCAGCGCGGAGATGGACTCGAAGAGGTACTGCCCGATGCCGTTGAAGGCGAAGACCGTCTCGGTGAGGACGGCGCCCGAGAGCAGCAGGCCGGTCTGCAGGCCGACGGTCGTCAGCACCGGCAGCATCGCGTTGCGCAGCACGTGCCGCCGACGCACCAGGGAGCGCGTGAGCCCCTTGGCCTCGGCGGTCCGGACGTAGTCCAGGCCGGTCACCTCCAGCACGGACGCGCGCGTGATCCGCACGATGATGGCGAGCGGGATGGTGCCCAGTGCCACGGCCGGCAGCACGAGGTGCACGACGGCGTCCCAGGCGGCGTCCCACTCCCCCGTGAGGATCCCGTCGAGCACGTAGAAGTTGGTGACGTGGGTCGCGTCGATCCGCGGGTCCTGCCGCCCGGCGGTCGGCAGCCATCCGAGCTGGACGGCGAAGACGAGCTTGAGCAGGTAGGCGAGGAAGAAGACGGGGACCACGGTGCCGAGCAACGAGCCGCCGACAAGCAGGGTGTCGAGCGCGCTGCCGTGCCGGCGCGCCGCCAGGTAGCCCAGCGGGATGCCGAGGACGACGGCGACCAGCAGCGCCGCGACCGACAGCTCCACCGTCGCCGGGAAGCGCAGGAAGAAGCTGGCGACCACGGGCTCCCCCGTGCGGGTGGAGGTGCCGAGGTCACCGGTCAGCAGGTTGCCCAGATAGGTGACGTACTGCACCGGCAGCGGGCGGTCGAAGCCGTAGGCCTCGGTGATCCGGGCGACGGCCGCGGGTGTGGCCCGCTGCCCCAGCAGGGTGGCCGCCGGGTCTCCCGGCAGCGCCCGCAGCCACACGAAGAGCAGCACCGACAGGCCGAGCAGGACGGGCACCAGCAGGGCCAGGCGCCGGACGATGAGCCTCAGCACGGCGGGTGCTGCCCGGCCTCGACGTCGACCACGTCGAGGACCTCGACCACCTCGCGCCCGCCGTGCCGGAGGTCACCGGTCAGCTGACCGTCACCCCGTTCCAGACCTCGTCCTGCACCGGGCTGGGCTCGTAGCCGCTGACGCGCTCGGCGAAGGCCAGCGACGGCACCGGCGAGGCGATCGGGATCCCCGGCAGGAACTCCATGACCTGCTGGTTGATGGCCTCGTAGGCGGTCCCCTGCTCCTCCTCCGAGGGCAGCTCACGGGCGGCCGCGAGGGCGGCGAACAGCTCGGGGTTGTCGAAGCCCCACTCGTCCGACTGCGTGCCGAAGAAGACGCCGACGAAGTTGTCCGGGTCGTTGTAGTCGCCCGTCCACCCGAGCAGGTGCAGGCCATGGTCCGCGCTGCCGATCACGCGGTCGAGGTAGTCCGGCGACCAGGGCAGCGCGACGGGGTTGACCGTGATGCCGACGGCCTCGAGCTGGCTGCGCATCGCGACGAAGCTGTCCTCGGGGTTGGGCATGTAGGGCCGCGAGACCCCTGTCGGGTAGACGAAGTCGATCGTCAGGTCGCTCTGGCCGGCCTCGGCGAGCAGCTCGCGCGCCCGGTCGGGGTCGTACTCGTAGGTCTCCACGTCGGGGCTCCAGCCCGTGACGATCTCGGGCATGAACTGCGTCGCGACGGTCGAGCCCTCGGGCATCGACTGGCTGATGACGGCGTCCTTGTCGATGGCGTGGGCGATGGCCTCGCGCACCAGCGGGTCCGCGAGCTCGGGCACGGCCTGGTTGATGCCGAGGTAGAGCAGGTTGAAGGGGTCGCGGTCCTCGATCTGGAACCCGGCGGCCTCCAAGGCGTCGATGTCGCCGGGGGCGACGAGGTCGTAGCCGTCGATGGTGCCGCCCTCGAGCGCCTGCCGGCGGGCGTTGCCGTCGGAGATCGTCTGGATGACGACGCTGTCGAGCTGGGCGACGTCACCCCAGTAGTCCGGGTAGGGCGAGAGGGTCACCGACTGCCCGCGCTGCCAGCTGTCGAAGACGAAGGGCCCCGTGCCCGTCGGGTGCTCGGTGCCGTAGGCGCTGAACCGGACGTCGTCGGCGTCGCCTTCCAGGTTGTCGGCGTCGTACTCCTCCAGCGCCGTGGGGCTCTGCATGGAGAAGGCGGGCAGCGACAGGGAGGCGATGAAGCCGGCGAAGGGCCGGGTGAGCGTGACGGTCGCCGTCTGCTCGTCGTCCACGGTGCAGCTCTCGTAGAGCCCGCCCACCCGCTCGGGGTCCTCGCTCTCGGCGAAGCCCTGGTAGAGGTTGTTGTAGTAGTAGGAGATGTTCTCGTTCTGCGTCAGCCCGGTCCAGCCGTACCAGCGGTCGAAGTTGAAGCAGACCGCCGCGGCGTCGAAGACCGTGCCGTCGTGGAAGGTGACGCCCTCGCGCAGGTCGAAGGTGTAGGAGAGCCCGTCGTCGGTGCTCTCCCACGACTCGGCCAGCAGCGGCGCGGGGTCGGCCGTGCCGGGCTCGGTGCCGACGAGGCCCTCGAAGATCTGCCGGGCGACGCGGAAGGTCTCGCCGTCGCTGGCGAAGGCCGGGTCCAGCACCACCGGGTCCGAGCTCGCCGCGAAGACGAAGGTGCCGCCGTCGCCGCCCTCGCCCGTGCCGCCGCCGGTGTCGTCGCGCTCGCTGGCGCAGCCGGCCACCGCCACCAGCGCTCCTGCCGTGAGCACCGCCGCTGCCCGTCCTGCGACGTTCCGCCTCATCGTCTGCCCCTCGCGTGTCGCGTCCTCGTGGCCGGCGCGCGGGTCGCGGCCGGCCTCCTGCCGGCACCCGTCCGGCGCGCAGCGGGCAGGACCGTAACCCTGCGGGCCTCAGATGAGGGGAGGCGGCGCTCAGGTGTGCCGAAGCGAGACCTCGGGAGACCGGCCCGGCACCAGCCCGTCGCCCCCGGCGTCAGCCCCGCGTCGGCGCGGAGGCGGTGAGGCGGAGCAGGTCCTGGGGCAGGAGGCCCGCGAGCGTCGGGACGACGGTCCGGCCCGGGCCGGGCTCGATGCCGACGACGTGCGGGACGGCGACCGTCGGCACGCCCGCCGCGACCGCCGAGGCGACACCGGTGGGGCTGTCCTCCACGGCGACGCACCGCGCGGGGTCCACGCCGAGGGCGGCAGCGGCCTGCAGATACGGGTCCGGGGCGGGCTTGCCGCGCGTCACCTCGTCGCCGACGACGACAGCGGTGAAGGTGCCGGCCGGCAGGTGGGCGACCATCGCCTCGGCGATGGAGCGCCACGACATGGTCACGAGGGCGCACGGGACGCCGTCCTCGTGCAGCGCCGTCAGCAGCTCACGGGCGCCGGGGCGCCAGCGGGGGTCGCGCCGGAGCTCGGCGATGACCTGCGCGGCGAGCACCTCGACGAGGGCGGTCGGCTCCAGGTCCACACCGCCCTCACGGCGCAGCGCCTCGGCGGAGACGTAGAGGTCGTTGCCCACGAGCGCCATCGCCTGGCTGTCGGTCCACGTGCCGCCGTGGGCCTCGACGAGCGCCTTCTGCGCCGCCCACCAGACCGGCTCGGTGTCCACCAGCGTGCCGTCCATGTCGAGCAGGACGGCGGCGGGCAGGTCATCCCGCGGCTCCGGCATGGCGGGCAGTCTGCCAGCCGGGCTCCCCGTCGACGGACCGCCCGGGCGGTCGCCGCGCCCGTAAGGTGGTGCGGCCCGGCCGAGGCCGACGGCGGCCGGTGCGCAGGTCGGTGGTCGTGGTGACGGGTCGGGCGGAGCCGGCCCAGGAGGAGGAGTGCGTGAGCGAGCAGGCAGGTCGACCCGGTCCGGGGGCCCCCGAGCTGCGGGACCCGGTCGTGCTGGCCGCCTTCGAGGGCTGGAACGACGCCGCCGAGGCGGCGAGCGGGGCGCTGGACCACCTGGCCCGCGTGTGGGGCGAGACGACCTTCGCCGAGCTGGACCCCGAGGACTACCACGACTTCCAGGTCAACCGGCCGGTCACGGGCTTCGACGAGGACGGCCGGCGGCGCACGACCTGGCCGACCACGCGCCTGGCCTGGGCGCGGCCACCCGGCGCGGACCGTGACGTCGTCCTCGTGCACGGCATCGAGCCGTCGATGCGGTGGCGCTCCTACACGGCCGAGCTGCTGGCCCACGCCGACGCCGTGGGCGCCCGCACCCTCGTGACCCTCGGCGCCCTCCTGGCCGACGTCCCGCACACCCGGCCGATCCCCGTCACCTCGACCGGGACCCCGGCGGACGGCGGGCCGACCCTGGACCACCTGGCGCTGGAGCCCTCCCGCTACGAGGGGCCGACCGGCATCGTCGGCGTCGTCGCGGACGCCGCCGCGGGCCACGGGCTGACGTCGGTGTCGCTCTGGGCCGCCGTCCCGCACTACGTCGGCCAGTCGCCGTCCCCGAAGGCGGTGCTCGCGCTGCTCGGCCGGGTCGAGGAGGTCGTGGGCTCGCCCGTGCCGATGGAGGACCTCGCCGAGGAGGCCGAGGCGTGGGAGCGCGGCGTCGACGAGCTCGCCGGCGAGGACGAGGAGATCGGCGAGTACGTCCAGCAGCTGGAGCAGGCCAAGGACACCGCAGAGCTCCCCGAGGCGAGCGGCGAGGCCATCGCCCGGGAGTTCGAGCGCTACCTGCGCCGACGCGGTGACGAGGGGCCCCGGCGAGGGCCGGCGCCGTCGGCCTGACGCTCTCGGCGCGAGACCCCGGCGCCAGACCCGGCGCGAGAAGGAGCTGGCCGTGGGACCTCTCGCTGGCGACGCACGTCGGCGGCTGCAGGCGGAGCTCGTCCGCGGCCTGGCCGCCTTCGTCGGTGCCCTGCCCGCCGCGGTCGTGGCCGTCGTCGTCGACTCCCTCGAGGTCGCCGGCGTCCTGGCGGGCGGGGTCTTCCTCGCGGCCTTCCTCGTGCTGTACGTCCTCCTCACGGCGGTCGCGTTCGGCGGTCTGCGGGGCGAGGCCCTGCAGGACGCGGCGCAGGCGCTGCCCGCCGACAGCTCCTGGCGGGCGGCCTTCCTCGGGACCCAGCCCGGTGGCGGCGTCGCCCTGGTGGGCGCGGTCGGTGGTCTCGTCGCCGCGGCGGCGCTGCTGCCCCTGGCGCTCGCGGCGCCCGGCGTGCTCGCCCCGGCCGTGATCACCGCGCTCGCCCTCGTGCTCGTCCTCAGCGGCTGGGCGGCGGTGGTCGCGACCTACGCCGTCGACTACCTGCGCCGCGACGTCCACCAGGGCGGCCTCACCTTCCCCGGTGAGGACGAGCGGGTGTTCGCCGACTACACCTACCTGGCCATCGCCGTCTCGACGTCGGTGTCGACGTCCGACGTCCTGGTGACGTCGAGCGCCCTGCGCCGGGTCGTCCGGGGCCACATGGTGGCCGCCTTCGCGTTCAACACCGTCGTCATCACGCTGGCCCTGGCGGTCGTCGCGACGCTGACCCGGTGAGGCGCCGTGGCGGGGCACCGACCCGCGCCGGCCCGCCCCGGGCCCAGGTCGCTCAGGACGCCGGACGCAGCGGGACGCCGAGCAGCGCCTCGACGACGTCGGCGACGAGCGACGTCGTGCCCTCTCCCCCGGCCTCGTCGGCGTCGGCGGGCTGCGCCAGCGCCGCGTCGGCCCAGGCGTCGACGACGGCGAGGGCGCCGGGGGCGTCGAGGTCGTCGGCGAGGCGGCTGCGGACGCCGTCGAGCACGCGGCCGGCGTCGGGCCCGGAGGGCCGCGCCGCGGCGGACCGCCAGCGGGACAGCCGCTCCCGGGCGGTCGCGAGGCCGGCGTCGCTCCAGGACCAGTCGTCGCGGTAGTGGTGGGCCAGGACGGCCAGGCGCACGGCCGCCGGCTCCTCCCCCGCGGCCCGCAGCGCCGAGACGAGCACGAGGTTGCCGCGGGACTTGCTCATCTTCTCGCCGTCGAGCCCGACCATGCCGGCGTGCACGTAGGTCTGGGCGTACGGCACCGAGCCCGTGAGCACCTGCGCGTGCGAGGCGCCCATCTCGTGGTGGGGGAAGACGAGGTCCGAGCCGCCGCCCTGGACGTCGAAGCCGCTGCCCAGGTGGTCCAGCGCGATGGCCACGCACTCGATGTGCCACCCCGGCCGCCCCGCGCCGAGGCTGCCGCCGTCCCAGGCCGGCTCGCCCTCGCGCTCGGCGCGCCACAGCACCGGGTCCAGCGGCGAGCGCTTGCCCGGCGTCCCCGGGTCCCCGCCACGCTCGGCGAACAGGCGCTCCATCGTCGCGGCGTCGTAGCCGCCGACGTCGCCGAAGCGCGGGTCGGCGGCGACGTCGAAGTACACGTCCCCCGAGCTCCCCAGCCGGTAGGCGGCGCCGCGCTCCACCAGCCCGCGGACGGCCTCGGCCGCCCTCGGCACCGTCTCGACGGCGCCGAGATAGACGTCGGGCGGGACGACGCCGAGCGCCGTCATGTCGGCGCGGAAGAGATCGGTCTCGCGGACGGCGAGGTCGCGCCAGTCGATGCCCGTCGCCGCCGCGCGCTCCAGGAGGGGGTCGTCGACGTCGGTGACGTTCTGCACGTACTGCACCTGGTGGCCGGCGTCCCGCCAGGCCCGCACGAGCAGGTCGAAGGCCAGGTACGTGGCCGCGTGCCCCATGTGGGTCGCGTCGTAGGGGGTGATCCCGCAGACGTACAACCCGGCGACCTCCCCCGGAGCCGTCGCGCGGACCTGCCCAGAAGCGGTGTCGTGCACCGAGACCGGTCCGCCTCGCCCTGGCAGCGACGGCAGGGCGGGGTGGGGCCAGGACTTCACCGGGCGAGCCTAGCCCGGGCGCCTCAGAAGACCGGCCAGGGCACGGCGCTGCGGTTCTCGGGCGGCTGCGGCATGACGGCGCCCCGCAGCAGCCGCTCGGTGCGCGTGCGCAGGGCACGCACCTCGCGGGCGGTCAGCAGCGCGCACAGCTGCTCCTCCAAGCCGTCACGCAGGGCGGCGCGCAGCCGGTCGAGCGCCTCCAGCTCGACGTCGGGGAGCGGCTCCCCGGCCCAGCCCCACAAGACCGTCCGCAGCTTGGCCTCCGCGTGCAGCACGAGGCCGTGGTCGATGCCGTGGACGGGCGGGCCGCCCCCCAGCCGGTCGGCGGACGGGACCGCCGCCTCAGGGCGCCCGAGCAGCACGTGCCCGGCCTTGCGGTCGGCGTTGTTCACGACGACGTCGAAGACGGCGACCGAGAGCAGCCGCGGGTCGTCGGCGTGGACGAGCGTCACCGGCTGCCCGCGCGGGCCCCACGCGTCCATCACCCCGTGCCAGCCCTGCGGCACCGCGCCCTCGGGGACGACGTCGACGAGCCCGGCGCCGGGCTCGCCGAGCAGCGGCTCGTCGTCGTGGGCCTCGTCGTCCTCCCGCTCGGCCTCGTCCGGCTCGGCGTCCTCGAGGTCCGCGTCCTCGACGACGCCCTCGTCGGCCGCCTGCTCGTCCAGCGGCGCCCCCCGCGGCGGGTGCACCCACCGCTGCACCGACCCCGGCCCGAGGGGGCCGTCCCGCAGCACCGTCGTGGGCACGACGCCCCATCCGCCCGCCCGCGAGACGAGGTGGGCGGCGACCTCCCTGCCGGCGAGCGTCCCGTCGGGGAAGTCGTGCAGCGGCCGCTCGCCGCGCACGGGCTTGTAGACGCACCGCACGTCGACGTCGCCCGCCCGGCAGGTCGCCAGCAGCGTGACGTTCGACGAGCCGGTGATGCGGCCGACGACCTCCAGCTCGCCCGTCGCGAGCAGGGCCGCGAGGGCGTCGCCGTCGGGCGGCACGGGGCTGCCGGCCGGGCCTGCCGGAGCCGGACCAGCTGACGGAGTCAGCGGCGGTACCCGTTGGCGCGCGGGCAGATGTGGCCCTCGGGGTCCAGGGGCCCGGAGCAGAAGGGGCACGGCGGGCGGCCCGCGGCGACGATCGCGAGCGCGCGGCGGGCGAAGCCGCGGGCCGTGGCCCCGGAGAGGCTCACGCGCAGCACCGAGCGGGCGTCCGGCTCGGGGCCCTCCCCCAGGCCCTCGGCGTCCTCGTCGTCCTCGACCGAGAAGCACTCGATGACGACGACGCCGCGCTCGCCGTCCCACTGCAGGCTCATGGTGCCGACGCGGAACTCCTCCTCGATGGGGGTGTCGAGGGGGGCGTCGTCGGTGGCGCCGAAGGGCACGACGGCAGGCACCGGCGCCTCGCCGCCGCTGCGGCGCACGACCTCGTCGAGCAGCTCCTCGACCTTCTCGGCGAGCGTGGCGACCTGCTGCTTCTCCAGCGCGACGGAGACGACGGCGGGCACGGGGCCCGTGCTCGGCGAGCGGGCCTGCAGGAAGAACGTGCGGGAGCCGGCCTGGCCGACGGTCCCGGCGACGAAACGGTCCGGCGGGTCGTACTCGAACACCTGCGACGCCATGGCTTCGAGACTACCCACGCGGGCCCGGAGGGGGGCCCGCGCCCGGGTGCGGCGCCCGACGGCGCAGACCTGCACGCCGTAGCTGCGGGTCAGGGCGCCGAAGCCCCGCCCCCGCCGCCCACGTCGGCGTCGGAGGAGGCCGCCCGCCGACGTCGGCGCGGCGGCGGCACCAGGCCGGAGAGGTCACCGCCGGTGTCGTTGGTGCGCACGACGAAGGGCCGCAGCGGGGTGTAGCGCACCACCGAGACCGACGCCGGGTCGACGACGATCCGCTGGAAGGAGTCCAGGTGCTGGCCGAGGGCGTCGGCGAGGACGGCCTTGATGACGTCGCCGTGGGAGACGGCGACCCAGACCGCGTCGGCGCCGTGCTCGGCCTCGACCCGCGCGTCGTGCTCGCGGACGGCGGCCAGCGCGCGGGACTGCACGTCGCGCAGCGACTCCCCGCCCGGGAACTGCGCGGCGCTGGGGTGGCCCTGCACCACCTTCCAGTGCGGCTCGCGCGCCAGCTCCTTCAGGGCCCTGCCGGTCCAGGCGCCGTAGTCGCACTCCAACAGCCGCGGCTCCTCGACCAGGGCCGGGCGCGGGCGGCGGGCGGTGCCGCCGGCGGCGAGCAGCGCCTGCGCCGTCGCGACGGTGCGCTGCAGCGGGCTCGCGACGACGGCGGCCAGCGGCACCGCGGCCAGGCGCTCGGCGAGGGCGGCGGCCTGCGCCCGCCCGCTCTCGTCGAGGTCGACACCGGGGCTGCGCCCGGCCAGCACACCTGTGGCGTTGGCCGCGGTGCGGCCGTGTCGGACCAGCAGGAGCGTCGGCACACGCGCCACCCTAGGCGCCGGCCCCTGGCAGCATCCCGCCGCCGGCCTGCCCCGGCCCTGCGCCGCACGCCCCGCCCGACCTCGACCACCGCTGCCCGACCTCCTCGTCGGCGGCCCACGCCCCGAGAGGCCGCCATGACCACGAGCGTCCGCACGTCCGACGGCACGAGCCTGCAGCCCGCTCCCGGGTCGCCCACCCCGGAGCAGGCGGCGGCCGCGCTCACCTCGGCCCGCGACCGCGGGCAGGGCTTCGTGTGGGTGCACCTGGAGGACCCGGGCGAGGAGGACCTGCACGGCTACGACGAGGCGCTCGGCGTCCACCCCCTCGCGGTCGAGGACCTCGTCACCGGCCGCCAGCGGCCCAAGCTGGAGCGCTACACGGGCGAGCACGGCGGCTCGCTGCTCGTCAGCACCCGCCCGGCCAGCTACGACGACGCCCGCTCGGCCGTGGAGACCGGCGAGGTCCTCGTGGTCCTCGGTGACCGGTGGGTGCTCACCGTCGCCCGCGACGACGAGGGCGTCGTCGCCAGGGCACGCGAGCGCGTCGCGCTCGAAGGCCTGGAGCTGGGAGCCGCCGGCGTCCTGCACGCGCTGCTCGACGTCGTCGTCGACGCCTACGTCGCCATCGCCGAGGAGCTGGAGGAGGACGTGAGCGCCCTGGAGACCGAGGTCTTCTCCCCCGACGCCCGCGGGGAGGGCACCACCGCGCGCGTCTACGAGCTGAAGCGGGAGGCGCTGGAGCTGCTGCGGGCCGTGCGCCCGCTCGTCGAGCCCGCCCGCCGGCTCTGGCAGCAGGAGCTGGACCTCGTGCCGGCCGAGGCGCGGGTCTTCCTGCGCGACATCGCCGACCACGTCGTCCAGGCCGCCGAGTCCGTCGAGGGCACCGACCGCCAGCTCGGGGACGTCCACAGCGCCCACCTCGCCGAGGTCGGCCTGCAGCAGAACGAGGACGCGCGGCGGATCTCGGCGTGGGCGGCGCTCGCCGTCGTCCCGACGATCATCGCGGGCATCTACGGCATGAACTTCGACGTCATGCCCGAGCTGGAATGGCGCTTCGGCTACCCGGCGGCCCTGCTGCTCATGGTCGTCGTCTGCTCGACCCTGTGGCGGGCCTTCCGCCGGTCGGGGTGGCTCTGAGCGCGCGCCCTCGCCGCGCCGACGCCGTCGCGGCCGGGCTCACGGCTGCACGGGCGGCGGCGCGACCGGCGTCGCGTCGACGAGGCCGGTCGTGAGCAGCACGACGAGGACGGCGGCCAGCGCGAGCCGGTAGATGACGAAGGGCCGGAAGGTGTGGGTGCTGATGTAACGCAGCAGCCAGGCGATGACAGCGAGGCCGATGGCGAAGGAGACCGCCGTCGCGAGGACCGTCGGCCCCCACGCCACCGAGGCGGCGCCGCCCTCGGCGAGCTCGGAGAACAGCTGGTAGCCACCGGAGGCCACGACGGCGGGGATGGCGAGCAGGAAGGCGTACCGGGCGGCGGCCTCGCGCTTGTAGCCCAGCAGCAGCCCGGCGGTGATGGTGCCGCCGGAGCGCGAGACCCCCGGGATCAGCGCGAGCGCCTGCGCGAAGCCGTAGGCGAGGCCGTCCCGCCAGGTGAGCTGGGTGAGGTCCTTGCGGGTGCGGGCGGTGGCGTCGGCGACCCCGAGCAGGAGGCCGAAGCCGGCGAGCATCGCCGCGGTGAGCCACAGGCTCCGCAGCTGGTTCTCGATGGCGTCCTGGAACACCAGCCCGAGGACGCCGATGGGCAGCGAGCCGAGGATCACGAGCCAGCCGAGGCGCACGTCCGGGTCGTTCCTCGGGACCTTGCCCACGAGCGAGAGCGACCACTGCCGCACGATCCGGACGATGTCGTGCCAGAAGTAGACGACGACGGCGGCCTCGGTGCCGAGCTGGATGATGGCGGTGAAGGCGGCACCAGGGTCGCGGCCCTCGAAGAAGAGCTGGCCGACGATGCTGACGTGCGCGCTCGAGCTGATCGGCAGGAACTCGGTGAGGCCCTGCACGACACCGAGGACGAGCGCCTCGAACCACCCCATCAGGAGCCCGCCCCGCTCGCGGCGAGGGCGTCGGCGACGTCGCGCAGCACCGCCGCCTTCTCGCCCGTGCTGCGGCCCTCGGGCACGACGGACAGCGTGGTGACGCCCGCGGCGGCGTAGGCGGCGAGCCGGTCGCGCACCGCCTCGGGCGGCCCGACGAGGCACGTGGCCTCCAGCAGCCCGCGCGGGACCGCGGCGGCGGCCTCCCGGTGCCGACGGTCGAGGTAGAGCTCTTGCACGAGGGCGGCCTCCTGCTCGTGGCCCAGGCGGACGGCCAGGGCGTTGTAGAAGTTCTGCTGGCGGCTGCCCATGCCGCCGACGTAGAGCGCCAGGCGGGCGCGCAGCGGCGCCAGGCGGCCGGCGTCGTCGTCCTCGGCCACCGAGGCGCCCCCCGAGGGGCGGGCGGGCACGGCGGCGACGACGTCGAAGGGGCGGGTGGGCGGCGTCTGCGCCCGGGCTCGCCCGGCCTCGATGCGGGCGAGGCTCTCCGGCAGGTGCTCCGGCGCGACGAGCACGCCGAGCCACCCGTCGGCGACCTCCCCGGCCAGCTCGAGGTTCTTCGGGCCGACCGCGGCGAGGTAGACCGGGACGTCGGCGCGCAGGGGCGTCACCGACAGCCGCAGCGCCTTGCCGGGGCCGTCGGGCAGCGGTAGACGCAGGTGCGGACCGTCGGCGCGGACCTCCTCGCGCCGCAGCGCGGAGCGGACGACGGCGACGTACTCGCGGGTGCGGGCCAGCGGGGCGTCGAAGCGGACGCCGTGCCAGCCCTCGGAGACCTGCGGGCCCGAGACGCCGAGGCCCAGGCGGAAGCGCCCGCCGGACAGGGCGTCCAGCGACGCCGTCGTCATCGCCGTCATCGCGGCGCTGCGGGCGGGCAGCTGCAGGACGGCGCTGCCGACGTCGATGCGCGTGGTCGTCGCGGCCACGGCGGTGAGGACGGTGACCGCGTCGGTGCCGTAGGCCTCCGGCGCGAAGGCGACGCGGTACCCGAGCCGCTCGGCCTCCTGGGCCAGGCGCACGGGTGCCCAGGGGTCGTCGTCGCCGGCTGCCGAGGAGCGGTGACCGAGGTCGACGGCCAGGTGCACGCCGCGACCCTAGCCAGGCCACGCGCCCTCGGGCGTCCGCCCGGGCACCGAGCGTGGCGCGTCGGCGGGACCCCCGGAGGACTCCCAGGCAACCGGGTCGCGGCGACGGGCGCCCGGGCCGGCGGACGACGTCGACCGGCGGCCGGGTGCGAGCGCCGTCGAGGCCCCCGCGTCCTGGGCGCCGGAGTGAGCCGGGACCGGCCGATACGCTCGCCGACCATGGAGACCCGGCGTGTCGGACGCTCGGGCCTCGACGTCTCGCGGCTCGGTCTCGGCACGCTGACGTGGGGTCGGGACACCGACGAGCACGAGGCCGCCGACCAGCTGCGGGCCCTCGCCGACGCGGGCGGCACGCTCGTCGCCGCAGCGGCGTCGCCGCACGGTGAGGCCGAGCTGCTGCTCGGCGCCCTGATGGAGGACGTCGTGGCGCGGCGCGAGGTCGTCCTGGCGCTGCGGGTCGGGGCCCGCGGCCCGGTGTCGGGCCGCCGCGCGGACGGGTCACGACGGGCGGTGCTGGCCGACCTCGACGACGCCCTGGCGCGCCTGCGCACCGACCACGTCGACCTGCTGCTGGTCGAGGGAGCCGGCGCGAGGGGCGCTGCGCCCGTAGAGGAGTCGCTGCAGGCGCTGGCGCAGGCGCAGCGGTCAGGGCGGACGCGCTACGTCGGCGTCGCCGAGTCCGGGGCCTGGCAGAGCGCGCGAGCCGCCGCGCTGGCCGAGCCGGGCGAGGCCCCGCTCGTCGCCGTCGAGGCCGAGCACTCCCTCGTGGCCCGCTGGGCCGACGTCGACCTCCTGGAGGCGGCCGACATCGCCGGGCTGGGTCTGCTGGCCCGCTCGCCGCTCGGGGGCGGCGTGCTCACGGGCAAGTACCGGCACGCGCTGCCGGCGGACTCGCGGGCGGCGTCCCCGCACCTCGTCGGCGTCGTCGACCCGCACCTGGACGGCGGCGCGCGGCGTGTCGTCGAGGCGGTCTGCACGGCCGCCGACGGGCTGGAGCGCTCACCGGCCGACGTGGCGCTGGCGTGGGCGGCCGACCGCCCGGGCGTCGCCGCCGCGCTCACCGGGGCCCGGACGGCCGCGCAGCTGAAGGTGCTGCTGGCCGGGGCCGACCTCCGCCTGCCGGCGCAGATCCGCGGTGCGCTGGACGAGGTCTCGCGCGAGCGGCTGGGCGTGGGGCGACCGGGCCGCTGAGCCCCTCGCCCCGACGGGCCCGCTAGAGCCGGGGGCGCCGGTCGTCGTCCGGCTCGTCGTCGGGCTCGTCGTCGTCCTCGTCGTCCTCGTCGTCGTCGTCACCGAGGTCTTCGTCGTCCTCGTCGAGGTCGTCGTCGTCGTCGTCCTCGTCGGAGTCGTCGAAGAGGATGAACGGCGTGACCTCGTCGAACTCCTCGTAGAGCGCCTCGTCGTAGGCCTCGAAGGCGTCGGAGAGCTTCTGGTAGGCGTCCTTGACGACGGGGTCGCTGTCCGAACGGCGGCGCTCCACGGCGTCGAGGTGACCCTCGAGCGCCCCGACGAGGCGGGCCAGGGCCGCGCGCGGCTCGGTGCTCATGGGGGGACCGTAGCCGGGTCGTGGCCCCTCGCGCGCCGGACCCGCGTGGCAGCATGGAGCGCGATGGACGCGAGCCGACGCCCCCTCGACGGCGACGACGCGACGCGCCGGCCCGACCAGGGTCTGCAGCGCCGCGGGACGCCCCGTGCCTCCTCCTACGAGTACCGCGAGATCGTGCTGCCCCGGGGCACCTCCCGGGGCGAGGCGCGGGCCCGGCTCACCGAGGAGGCCGAGTACGGCAAGTGGGAGCTGGCCGGCGTGCGGCTCTACCTGGGCGGGCGACGTCGGGTCGTCCTGCGGCGCCGGATCATCCGGATGGACCGGCTGGCCTGACGCCTCCGACCGACGGTTGTCCCTCGCCGTCAGCGCGACGACGTCTCCTCCGACGGCGTCTGCGGACCTCGCGGGCCAGCGGTCGGCGCGTCGTCCCTCGATCTCCGCGCTCGTCCGGACCGGTCGGCGTGCCGTCCCTCAAGGTCCGCGCTCGACTCCCCGCTCCCCGCCCGACGGCGTCGGGCCTCTCAGCAGGTCCGCAGGAGCCGGTCGAGCACGCGGGTGCCGAAGCGCAGGGCGTCGGTGGGCACGCGCTCGTCGACGCCGTGGAACATGCCGGCGAAGTCCAGGTCGGCCGGCAGCTGCAGCGGCGCGAAGCCGAAGCCGCGGATGCCGAGGCGCGCGAGGGACTTGTTGTCCGTGCCGCCGGACAGGCAGTAGGGCAGCACGCGCGCGCCGGGGTCCTCGGCGAGCATCGCGGCGACCATCGCCTCGGGCAGGGCGCCCTCGAGGTCGGTCTCCAGCGCCCTGTCCTGGTGGAGCACCTCGACGTCGACGCCCGGCCCCGCCAGCTCTCGGAGGACGTCGAGGACGTGGTCGGCCTGGTCCGGCAGCGTCCGGCAGTCGACGAGCGCGCTGGCCGTGCCCGGGATGACGTTGTGCTTGTAGCCGGCCTCCAGCTGGGTGGGGTTGGAGGTGTTGCGCAGGGTCGCGCCGACCCAGTTGGCCGCCGTCCCGAGCAGGTCGGTGAGCCGGGCGAAGTCCTCGGGGTCGACGGGCTCACCCGTGATGTCCGAGACCCCCTCGAGGAAGGCCTGCACGCTGGGGCGGACCTCCAGCGGCCACGCGTGCTCGCCGATGCGGGCGACGGCGGCGGCCAGGCGCGTGACGGCGTTGTCGCCGTTGACCTGGCTGCCGTGCCCGGCGCGGCCGTGCGCGACGAGGCGGACCCAGGCGATGCCCTTCTCCGCCGTCTGCAGCAGGTAGCAGCGCTGGCCGGCGACGTCGAGTGAGAAGCCGCCCACCTCGCTGATGGCCTCGGTGGCGCCCTCGAAGAGGTCGGGGCGCGTGTCGACGAGGTGGCGCGCGCCCTTGGCGCCGCCGGCCTCCTCGTCGGCGAAGAAGGCGACGACGAGGTCGCGCGGCGGCGTCCGCCCCTCGCGCGTCATCTGCCGCACGACGGAGAGGATCATCGCGTCCATACCCTTCATGTCGACGGCGCCGCGGCCCCACAGGCAGCCGTCCTTGATCTCGCCGGCGAAGGGGTCGACGCTCCAGTCGGCCGCCTGCGCCGGGACGACGTCGAGGTGGCCGTGGACGACGAGCGCCCCTCGGCTGCGGTCGGCGCCGGGGACGCGCAGGACGACGCTGGCGCGGCCCGGGTCGCTCTCGAACACCTCGGGCGCTAGTCCGACCTCCTCGAGCAGACCGACGACGAGGTCGGCCGCCGCCCGCTCCCCCGGCCCGCGGCCGTCGCCGTAGTTGGAGGTGTCGATGCGGATGAGGTCGCGGGCGATGTCGACGACCTCGTCGGCGGCGGCGGGGACCCCCGGCGCCGGGGTCAGGTCGAGGGCCGCGCGATCGCTCTCCGTGGTCGGGCCGGACGTCGTGGCGGAGGTCGTCGACATGTCCAGCACGGTACCGGCGGGGCCGCGCGACGGGCCGTGCTGCCGGCCTCGCCAGGCACCGGCCCCGGCGGCACAGGCTGTCGGGGGCCGCCGATACCGTGACGACGTCGCCCGGCCCCTCCGCCGGCGACCCGGGTCCACCCAGTGCCCGGCGAGCCCAGCGAGAGGACGCCATGACCGCCCTGACCCTCCTCGTCGGAGCCCTGCTGTCCACCATGGGCGTCGTCGCCTACGCCGCCACCGGCGCCGAGAGCCTGACGGCGCTCATCCCCTCGGTGGTCGGGGTCCTGCTCGTCGTCGCCGGTCTGCTGGCCCGGAAGGCCTCGCTCCACCGCCACGCCGTCCACGGGGCGCTGGTCGTGGCGCTGCTGGGCCTGCTTGGCTCGCTGATGAACGTCGCGCGGGTGCCCGACGTCGTCGCCGGGACGGCCGAGCGGCCGGCCGCCGTCGTCGTCAGCACGCTCATGGCGGTCGTGCTGCTGGGGTACCTCGTCGCCGGCATCCAGTCCTTCGTGCGGGCGCGCAGGCGGCGGGCGGCGGCGTCCGTCTGAGGCCTCACGACGTCCTCGGCGGGGGCGCTCGCACCGGGTCGCCGGGCGCTCTGGCGTTCAGGGCGAGGCCCCCCGCGTGGTAGTTTTCGACCCGCTCGCGGCGCTGTGCGCCGCACGGCACCTGTCCGGGTGGCGGAATGGCAGACGCGCTAGCTTGAGGTGCTAGTGCCCTTTATCGGGCGTGGGGGTTCAAGTCCCCCTCCGGACACCACGATGACGGCCGCTCCCGCTGGGGGCGGCCGTTCTTCGTCGTCGACCCCCGGAGGTACGCCGGCCGACGTGGTGCGAGCCCCGACCGTGCACGGTCAGGTCTGCGCACCTGCCCCAGTGGCTGAGCCCGGGCCTGCACGACCGACCGGGCCTGCACAGCTCACCGCGCGCACCGCCCCCGTGAGGTGCAGCACACTGGCGCGCGTCACCCGGACCCGGCCGGTCCGGCGCCCGCGGCCACGTCGCGGCGCGTCCCGGCCCCGCCCCCGAGGAGCGCCATGACCACGACCGCACCGTCGGCCGACCCGAACACCTCCCCGCTCGTGGACCCTGCCCCGGCGGGCGTCCTGGCTGGGGCGGCCGGCCCCGCGGGCGACGGCGTCTCCTCCGACGAGGCGCACACCCAGCTGCGGGCCTCGGTGCGGCACCTGGCCGCCCTGCTCGGCGAGGCGCTGGAGCGGCACGAGGGGCCCGAGCTGCTGGAGCTCGTCGAGCGGGTCCGGCACCTGGCGCGGCGTCCGGACGAGGGGGCCGAGCTGAGCCGGGTGCTGGCCGACGTCGACGACCGGACGGCGATCGTCCTGGCCCGCGCCTTCACGGCCTACTTCCAGCTCGCCAACATCACCGAGCAGCTGCACCGCGCCCGCGAGCTCGCGACCCGCCCCGGCGCCGGCCTGGCCCTGACCGTACCGCGCATCGCCGAGGCGCTGGAGCAGGGCGACGTCGACCTGGAGATGGTGCAGGCCGTCGTCGACCGGATGGAGCTGCGGCCGGTCTTCACCGCCCACCCCACCGAGTCCAGCCGCCGCTCGGTCCTGGACCTGCTCTCCCGGACCGCCGCGGCGCTCGACCGCTCCGACGACCCGCGCCGCCGGGCCGCCGACACCGAGGCCGACGAGCGGCGCGTCGTCGAGCTCGTCGACCTGCTGTGGCAGACCGACGAGCTGCGGGTCGGGCGCCCGCAGCCCGCCGACGAGGCCCGCTCGGCGCTGTACTACCTGTCCTCCCTCGCCACGGGGGTGCTGCCGGACCTGCTGGAGGAGCTCGACCACCGCCTCTCCGGGCTCGGCGTCGAGATGCGCGCGCGGGCCAGGCCGCTGCGCTTCGGCAGCTGGGTCGGCGGCGACCGCGACGGCAACCCCAACGTCACGCCCGCCGTCACGCTCGAGGTCCTGGCCCAGCAGCACGAGGCGGGCGTCGCGGTGCTGCTGCGGACGGTCGACGAGCTGGTCGTCCAGCTCGCGTCCTCGACGCAGGTCGTCGGCGTCTCCGACGAGCTCGCCGCGAGCCTGGAGCGCGACCGCGAGGCGCTGCCCGCCGTCTACGACCTGCGCCACCGGCTCAACGCCGAGGAGCCGTACCGACTCAAGCTCAGCTACGTCCGCGAGCGGCTCGTCGCGACCGGACGACGGGTGGCGGGCGGCGGCGAGCACGTCCCGGGGCACGACTACGCCGGCGTCGAGGAGCTGCTGGCGGAGCTGGAGCTCGTGCAGCGGTCGCTGGCCGAGAACGGCTGCGAGCTGGTCGCGGGCGGCGTCGTCGCGCGCGCGCTGCGGACGGTCTCGGCGTCGGGGCTGGGGCTGGCCGTGCTCGACGTCCGTGAGCACTCCGAGCGCCACCACACCGCCCTGGCCGCCCTCGTCGACCGGGCCCGTGCGTCGAAGCGCCCCTACGGCGAGCTGGACCGCGCCGAGCGCAAGGCCCTGCTGTCCGCCGAGCTGGCGGGGGGGCGCCCGCTCGCGAGCGCGGCGACGCTCGACGCGGTCGAGGGCACGGCGGCCGAGGTCGTCGAGCTGTTCCGTGCCGTGCGGACGGCGCTGGACCGCTTCGGCGACGACGCCGTCGAGACCTACATCGTCTCGATGACCAAGGGCGTCGACGACCTGCTCGCCGTCTCGGTGCTCGCCCGCGAGGTCGGGCTCGTGGACCTGCCCGCCGACCCCGACGTCCCGGCGACGGCGCGCCTCGGCTTCGCGCCGCTCTTCGAGACCATCACCGAGCTGGAGGCCGCTGGCCCGCTGCTGCACGAGCTGCTCTCCGACGCCTCCTACCGGCGCCTGGTGGCCGCGCGCGGGGACGTGCAGGAGATCATGCTCGGCTACTCCGACAGCTCCAAGGACGGCGGCATCGCGGCGTCGCGCTGGCAGATCCACCGGGCCCAGCGGGCGCTACGCGACGTCGCCCGCGAGCACGGCGTCCAGCTGCGGCTCTTCCACGGCCGCGGCGGCTCCGTGGGGCGTGGCGGCGGGCCGACGGGCGAGGCGATCCTGGCCCAGCCCTACGGCAGCCTCGACGGCGCGATGAAGGTCACCGAGCAGGGCGAGGTGATCTCCGACAAGTACCTGATGCACGGCCTGGCGGTGCACAACCTCGACGTCGCCCTGTCCGCGGTGCTGGAGGCGTCGGTGCTGCACCGGACGTCGTTGCTCTCCCGCGACGTGCTCGACGTCTGGGACGCGACGATGGACGTCGTCGCCTCCGCCGGGCGCGAGCGGTACCGCGCGCTCGTCGACGACGAGCGGCTCGTGCCCTTCTTCGTGCAGGCGACGCCGGTCGAGGAGCTCGGGCACCTCAACATCGGCTCGCGGCCGGCCCGCCGCCCCGGCGGCCTCGGAGGGCTGGAGGACCTGCGCGCCATCCCGTGGGTGTTCGGGTGGACCCAGACCCGCATCAACGTGCCCGGCTGGTACGGCGTCGGCAGCGGCCTGGCGGCGGCGCGCGAGGCCGGCCGCGGCGACGCGCTGCGCGAGATGTTCGCGACCTGGCCGTTCTTCCGCAGCTTCCTCGGCAACGTGCAGATGACGCTGGCCAAGACCGACCTGTCCATCGCCCAGCGCTACGTCGAGAACCTCTGCGACCCCGAGCAGGTCGCCCTGCTCGAGGACATGCGCGCGGAGCTGGAGCGCACGCGGGAGGAGGTGCTCGCCGTCACCGGGCAGTCCGAGCTGCTGGAGGGCGCGCAGGTGCTGCGCCGCACGCTGGACCTGCGCGACCGCTACCTGGCGCCCCTGCACGCCCTGCAGGTCGAGCTGCTGCAGCGCTCCCGGGCGCAGGGCGACGACGTCGACCCGGCGGTCCGCCGGGCCCTGCTCCTGACCATCAACGGCATCGCCGCGGGCATGCGCAACACCGGCTGACCCGCGCCCGTCCCCGCCCTTCCCGGACTTCGTAGCCCTTCTCCGTCGTCAGGGGCCCCGGGGGCGAACTTCGTAGCCTGTCTCCGTCGTGAGCCCTCCCCACGGCGGACTTCGTCGCTCTTCTCCGACACCTGGGGTACCGACACCATGACGACGCTCGACTGGACGCCGGCGCTCACGCGCCCGGACCTGCTCGCCGCCCCCGTCCTCGCCGCGCTGCAGGCGATGGGTGAGGACGCCGACCGGGTGCTCGTCGCCGAGATCGACCCCGACGTCGCCGACACCGCCGCGCTCGTGGCGGCCTCCGACGTCACGCTGGCCGAGTCCGCCAACTGCGTGCTCGTGGCGGGCCGGCGGGACGGCGAGCAGCGGGTGGCGGCGGCGCTCGTGCGCGGCAGCGACCGCGCGGACGTCAACGGCCTGGTCAAGCGCACGCTCGACGTGCGCAAGGCGTCGTTCCTGCCGCGCGAGGACGCCGTCGCGGCCTCCGGCATGGAGTTCGGCGGCATCACCCCGCTCGGGCTGCCGGCCGGGTGGCGGCTGCTGGTGGACGGCGCCGTCGCGGCGCTCCCCCGCGCCGTCATCGGCAGCGGCGTCCGGCGCTCGAAGCTCGCCCTGCCCGGTGAGGTGCTCGCCCGCCTGCCCGGCGCCGTCGTCCTCGCCGACCTCGGTCGCCCCGCCTGACGCTCCGCCCGGAGAAGGGCTACGAAGTCCGCCCAGAGGGCTCCTGGAGGCGGAGAAAGGCTACGAAGTCCGCCCAAAGGGCCCCTGGAGGCGGAGAAAGGCTACGAAGTCCGGTCGGGGCGTGCGGGGGCGCGCAAGGCCCAGAAGGCGACGGCGGACGCCGCGGCGACGTTGAGGGAGTCGACGCCCCCGGCCATCGGGATGCGCACGACGACGTCGCTCGCGGCCACCGCGGCGCGGGACAGGCCGTCGCCCTCGGTGCCGAGCAGCAGCGCGAGGCGCTCGGGCGGGTCGGCGGCCAGCTCGTCCAGGCCCACGGCGTCGTCGGCCAGCGCGAGCGCCGCCACGGTGAAGCCCCGCTCGCGCAGGAGGTCTAGCCCGCCGGGCCAGGGGTCGAGCCGGGTCCACGGCACCTGGAAGACCGTGCCCATGGACACGCGCACGGCCCGCCGGTAGAGCGGGTCGGCGCACCGCGGCGCGGCCAGGACGGCGTCGACGCCGAGCGCGGCGGCCGAGCGGAAGACCGCGCCGACGTTCGTGTGGTCGACGACGTCCTCCAGCACCGCGACCCGCCGGGCGCCCGCCAGGACCTCCTCCAGCGCCGGCAGCACCGGCCGCGCCATCGCCGCCAGCGCCCCGCGGTGCAGGTGGAAGCCGGTGATCTCGCGCAGCAGCGGCTCGGGCGCCACGAGCACCGGGACGTCGCCGTCGCGCGCCCACCGGGCGCTGTGGCGACCCAGCAGCGGCAGCACGTCGGGCAGCCACCGCGGCGCCAGCAGCAGCGAGCGCGGCCGGTGGCCCGCCTCCAGGGCCCGAGCGAGCACCGTGCTCGACTCGGCCATGTACAGGCCCTCGGCCGGCTCCTTGCGCCGACGCAGCGCGACGTCGGTGAGGCCCGTGTAGTCGCCCAGGCGCGGGTCGCCGGCGTCCTCGACCGCCGTGAGCACGACCCCGGGCGGGACGTCGAGTCCTTCGGGCGGCGTCAGCGCCTGCTCGCTCATCCCGCGAGCAGCGCCACGAGCGCGACCACGCCCAGCACGACGATGGTCGCGCGCAGCACCACGGCGGGCAGCCGCCGGCCGAGGTAGGACCCCAGGAGCCCGCCCAGCAGCGACCCGACGGCGATGACGAGCACCGCCGCCCACACGATCCGGTCGAACCCGATGACGACGTACATCGTCGCGGCGACGACGTTGACCACGAGCGTGAGCAGGTTCTTCAGCGCGTTGAGCCGCTGGATCGGCTCGACGAGCAGCGCCCCATGCGCGCCGACCAGCAGGATGCCCTGCGCCGCCGTGAAGTAGCCGCCGTAGACGCCGACGAGCAGCGTGACGATCAGCAGCAGCACCTGCCCGCGGCGGTCGGGACGGCGCGCCTCGCCCGGCGGCAGCGCCGCGTCCAGCCGCTGCATCCGCCGCCGCGTGCGGGCCTGCAGCCGCGGCTGCAGCACGACGAGCACGATGGCCAGGACGACGAGTCCCGGCACCACCGTCTCGAAGGCGCTCGCGGGCAGGCTCAGCAGCAGCAGCGAGCCCGCGACGGCGCCGACCACCGACGCCGGCACGAGCAGGGCGACCCGCCGGCCCTGCCCGCGCAGCTCGCGCCGGTACCCCCACGTCCCGGAGATGCCACCGGCGACGAGCCCGACGGCGTTGGACATCGTCGCCGACACCGGGGGGACGCCCAGGGCCACGAGCGTCGGGAAGGTGACGAGCGTCCCCGAGCCGACGACGGCGTTGATCGAGCCCGCCCAGACGGCGGCGAAGGACAGTAGCAGCAGCTGCCACCCGGTGAGGTCGCCGAGGACGGCCTCGCTCACGCGGCGGCCGCGCGAGCGCTCCAGCGGTTCCCGGTGCGCTCGACCCGCAGCGCCAGCCCGAAGGTCTCCCCCAGCGCCGGGGCGGTGAGCACCTCCTCGACCGGCCCCTGCCCGACCACGCGACCGGCGCGCAGCAGCAGCGCGTGCGTGACGCCCGGCGGCACCTCCTCGACGTGGTGGGTGACGAGGACGAGCGCCGGGGCCAGCGGGTCGGCCGCCAGCGCCCCCAGGCGGCGCACGAGGTCCTCGCGGCCGCCGAGGTCCAGCCCCGCCGCCGGCTCGTCGAGCAGCACGAGCTCGGGGTCGGCCATGAGGGCGCGGGCGATCTGCACCCGCTTGCGCTCACCCTCGCTGAGCGTCCCGTAGGCCCGCGGGCCGAGGCCGTCGACGCCGAGCTGGCGGAGCAGCGCCTGCGCGCGGTCGTGGTCGGGGCCCTCGTAGGCCTCGCGCCAGCGCCCGACCATCCCGTACGAGGCCGTCAGGACGACGTCGACGACCCGCTCGTGCGCCGGGACCCGCTCGGCGAGGGCGGCGCTGGCCAGGCCGATGCGGGGCCGCAGCTCGAAGACGTCGGTCAGCCCGAGCTCCTCCTCCAGCACCTCCGCGCGTCCCCGCGTCGGGTGCACCCGGCCCGCGGCCACCTGCAGCAGCGTCGTCTTACCGGCGCCGTTGGGGCCGAGGACGACCCACCGCTCGTCGGCCCCGACGGCCCAGGAGACGTCGTCGAGCAGCGTCTGGCCGCCCCGCACGACGGTGACGCCGTCGAGGTCGAGGACGGGCACCTCGGGGGTGCCCTTGGCCGTCGGGACGCCGGACGCCGTCCCCGCGCGGACCGTGCCGGTGCTGCCCTGGCTCATGGCAGGCGACCCTAGCGGCGCCGCCCCGACCGCTCATGACGCCAGCGGCTCGCGGGCGGCACGCGGGCGCCGGCTCGTAGCCTTCTCCCGTGATCGACCTGCCACGCTCTGCGCGCCTGGCCGCCTGGGGGACCGCGGCGTGCCGCGGCGAGGTGCCCGTGCCGGCGGCCGTCCGGGCCGTCCAGCGCGACGACGAGCCGCACGAGACCGGCGGCGACGCCCCGGCCACCGACCTCGGCGAGCTGCTGGAGGGCTGGCGCGCCGCCGGTCACCGCGGGCTGCGCCTGGTGCTGCCCGTGCCGGGTGACGTCAGCGGGCTGCCCGGGCCGGCGTCCTTCAACGTCGAGGCGCTCGACGTCGGCGAGGCGGTCCTGACCGACGACGCCGACAAGGCCGGCCGCCGCTGGGGGGCGTGGCCGGACGTCACGGAGTTCGGCTCGGCGCTCGAGCCCGGCGCGATGGTCACGTGGCGCACCGAGCTCGTGCAGCGCCCGGCCGCTCCCCCGTCCACGACGCTGGCCGACGCCGAGCGCCAGCTGGAGCGGGCCCTGTCCACGGCGCTGGACGCCCTGCACCGCCTCGACGTCGCCCGCTGGCGCGAGGACGCCGCCGAGCGCATCGCCCGGGTCCGCGACGGCGCCCTCCCCCGCGACGCCATGCCGGCGTCCGCACCGCCGCGGGCGCAGCGCGTGCTCGGCACCGCGGTGCGGCTGCGCGGCATCGTCGCGCTGGCGTCCGAGGACGACGGCGCCGTCGTCACCGGGTGGGAGGCCGCCGGGCGCACCGAGGCTCTGCGGGGCGTCGAGACGGTGGCGCGGCTCGCCGTCGTCGCCGCCGTCAACGCGGCGCTGGAGCCGGTGCGGCGCTGAGCCCCGGGCCGCGCCGCCGCCGGGCGTGGCTCAGCCGGCGACCCGCGACAGCGCCGCCCGGTAGACCTCCATCGTCCGCTCGCCGATGGCGGTCCAGGAGAACTCTTCGACGGCGCGCTGCCGGCCGGCGGCGCCGCGTCGGCGGGCCTCTGCGACGTCAGCGGTCGCCTCGGTGAGGGTGCGGGCCAGGTCGGCGGCGAAGGCCTCAGGGTCGGTCGGCGCCCCCGTGCCGTCCTGCACCTGGTCGATGGGCACGAGCCAGCCGGTGCGCCCGTCGTCGACGACCTCGGGGATGCCGCCCGTCGCCGTCCCGACGACGGCGGTCCCGCAGGCCATCGCCTCGAGGTTGACGATGCCGAGCGGCTCGTACACCGACGGGCACACGAAGACGGTCGCGGCCGAGAGCACCTGGCAGAGCTCGGCGCGCGGCAGCATCCGGGAGATGACGAGGACGCCGGAGCGGCGGGCCTGCAGCTCGGCGACGAGCCCGTCGACCTCCGCGGCGATCTCGGGGGTGTCCGGCGCACCCGCGCACAGCACGACCTGGACCTCCGGCGGCAGGTCGCGCGCGGCACGCAGCAGGTGCGGCAGGCCCTTCTGCCGGGTGACGCGCCCGACGAAGACGACGCTCGGCCGGTCGGGGTCCACCCCGAGGGAGCGCACGTGCTCGCGCGCCTGCGGGGAGTCGTCGCGCTGCCAGTCGGTGGAGTCGATGCCGTTGTGCACCACGTGCACCCGCTCGGGGTCGACGCCCGGGTAGCACCGCAGGATGTCGGCGCGCATGCCGGCGCTGACGGCGACGACGGCGTCCGCGGTCGTCATCGCCTGCTCCTCGGCCCACGAGGACAGGGCGTAGCCGCCGCCGAGCTGCTCGGCCTTCCACGGCCGCAGCGGCTCCAGGCTGTGCGCCGAGACGACGTGGGGCACGCCGTGGAGCTTGCCGGCCAGGACGCCGGCGAGATTGGCGTACCAGGTGTGGCTGTGGACGAGGTCGGTGCCCTCGGTCGCCGCGACCATGCCGAGGTCGACGCCGATGGTGCGCAGCGCCGCGTTGGCCCCGGCGAGCGTCTCCGGCTCAGGGTGCGCCGTGACGCCGTCCTCCTGGCGCGGCGCGCCGAAGCACTGCACCCGCACGTCGGCCAGGGAGCGCAGCGCGCGGGCCAGCTCGGCGACGTGGACGCCCGCGCCGCCGTAGACCTCCGGCGGGTACTCGCGGGTCAGGAGGTCGACGCGCAGCCGGTCGCCGTCGGCCGGTCCAGCCGCGGGTCCGGTCGCCGCTCCGGTGGGAGACCCCGTGGTGGGGCTGACGGCCGGGCCAGGGGCGGGCCCGGCCCCGGGCCCCGTGCCTGGGAGCGCGGCGGTGGACTGGGCGTCGGCGACCATGGCCGGACCGTAGCGGTCCCCGCCGCTCGCGCGAGCCGAGCGGCCCGCGGGCCGTCCGCGAGCCGGGGACGTCGCCGCGCGCCGCGAGGTCGAGGCGTCGCTCCCGTGCCGACAGCGCGCTACGGGCCTAGGGTCCGGCGCATGCACAACCCGCGCGTGCTCGCCATCGTCCTCGCCGGCGGCGAGGGGAAGCGGCTGATGCCGCTGACCGCCGACCGTGCCAAGCCGGCGGTCCCCTTCGGCGGGACCTACCGGCTCATCGACTTCGCCCTCTCGAACGTGGCGAACTCGCGCTACCTGCAGATGGTCGTCCTGACCCAGTACAAGTCCCACAGCCTCGACAAGCACATCTCCATGACGTGGCGGATGTCGACGATGCTCGGCAACTACGTCACCCCCGTCCCCGCGCAGCAGCGGCTGGGCAAGAACTGGTACCTCGGCAGCGCCGACGCGATCTACCAGAGCCTCAACCTCGTCGACGACGCCCGTCCCGACATCGTCGTCGTGGTCGGCGCCGACCACGTGTACCGCATGGACTTCTCCCAGATGGTGCAGGCGCACGTCGACTCGGGCGCCGGCTGCACCGTCGCGGCGATCCGCCAGCCCGTCGCGATGGCCGACCAGTTCGGCGTCATGGAGGTCGGCGAGGGCGAGGACGTGGCGACGACGCCGCGGATCACCGCCTTCCGCGAGAAGCCCAGCGACCCGGCGACCATCCCCGGCTCCCCGGGGGAGATCCTCGCCTCGATGGGCAACTACGTCTTCGACGCCGACGCGCTCGTCGAGGCCGTGACGCGTGATGCTGGCACCGAGGGGTCCAAGCACGACATGGGCGGCGACATCGTCCCCGACTTCGTGTCCCGGGGAGCCGCGGCGGTCTACGACTACGCCCGCAACGACGTGCCCGGCTCGACGCCGCGCGACCGGGGCTACTGGCGCGACGTCGGGACGATCGACTCCTACTACGACGCGCACATGGACCTCACGTCCGCGCTGCCCGTCTTCAACCTCTACAACGACCGCTGGCCGATCCTGTCCCAGCAGCGGCCGCTGCCCCCCGCCAAGCTCGTCCACGACGCCGACCGCCGGGCCGGCACCGCCGTCGACTCGATCCTCGCGCCGGGCGTCGTCGTCTCGGGGGCGTCGGTCGAGGGCTCGGTGCTGTCCTCCGGGGTGTGGACGAGCTCGGGCAGCACCATCAGCGACTCGGTGCTCCTCGACGGGGTCAAGGTGGGGCGCCACGCCGCCGTGCGGCGGGCGATCCTCGACAAGAACGTCGTCGTCCCCGAGGGCGCGCGGATCGGCTACGACGCCGACCACGACCGCGCCCGCGGGTTCGTCGTGACCGACTCGGGCCTCACCGTCGTCGGCAAGAACGCCGTGGTCCAGCCCTGAGGGGCGCCGCGTCGGCGGAGGGCCGCCACTTCGGCGCGCGGGTCCTCGTCCTCGGTGACGCCGGACGCCCGTCCGCCGTCGACCGGACGGTCGAGCAGCTGCGCGGTCGTCTGTCGCCGGCTCAGGCGTCGGTCGACGCGGGCGACGGCGCGACGCTGGCCGTCGGCGAGCTGCTCCTGCCGACGGACGACGTCCACGCCGAGGAGGAGCTCGTCGCCCGCCTGCGCCGGGACGTGCGCGCCGTCCGGCGCGAGGGCGGGGGCGCGGACGTCCGCCCCGGGACGGTCGGCGACGACGGTGGGGGGGCGGTCGACGTCGCCGTCGTCCCGGCGAGCGCGTCAGGTCTGCCCCGGCTCGTCGTCCTCGACGTCGACTCGACGCTCATCACCGGTGAGGTCGTCGAGATGCTCGCGGCGCGGGCCGGCGTCGAGGCGGAGGTCGCGCGGGTCACCGACGCCGCGATGCGCGGGGAGGTGGACTTCGCCGAGAGCCTGCACCGCCGTGTCGCGCTGCTGGCCGGGCTGCCCGTCACGGTGCTGGCCGGGGTGCTGGCCGACGTCGTGCCCACCCGCGGGGCGCAGGTGATGGCCCGGAGGCTGGCGGGCGCCGGCGTGCCCGTCGGCGTCGTGTCCGGCGGCTTCGCCGAGGTCGTCGAGCCGTTGGCGGCCTCCCTCGGCGTCCCGCACACCCGCGCCAACCGGCTCGAGGTCGCGGCGGGCCGGCTCACGGGGCGGGTCGAGGGCGACGTCGTCGACGCCGCCGCCAAGGAGTCCTTCCTGCGGCGTCTGGCCGCCGACCACGGGGTGCCGCTGGAGGCGGCGGTGGCGGTGGGCGACGGCGCCAACGACCTGGCGATGGTCCGGGCAGCCGGGACGGGCGTCGCCTTCTGCGCGAGGCCCGTGCTGGTGGAGGCCGCAGACGTCGTGCTGCGACGTCGCGACCTCTCGGCGCTCGTCCCCCTCGTCGGCGTCTGACCCTGACACCCCGGGGCTGGCCCCTTCCCCGATGTGTGACCTCGTCGCGGACGCGTGGCGGCCCCTTCCCCGCGGCGTGTGACCTCGCCGGCGTCGTCGCCCGACAAGGTCACACGTCGCGGAGGGAGGCCACCGCGTCTGTCCCGACAAGGTCACATCGCGGCAAGGGGCCGCGGCGAGGAGCGCGCAGAGGGTCCTGGAGCAGGGACGTCGACGGGTCGGGCACCAGCGGGACCGCCGGGTCGCGTCGGTCAGGTCGTCTCGTCGGGCCTGACGACGTCGACGAGCTGGGCGGCGGCCGGCGACAACTCGGCGAGGTCGCCGTCCCACTGCAGGACGGCCGCCTCCGCCGTCCCGAGGCCGCTGAGGACCTCCGCGCGGAGCCGCTGCGCCTCCGGGGCCGCCGAGGGGCCCGCCAGCGCGATGGCCAGGCCTGAGGCACCCGGCTCGTGGCAGACGAGCACCGTGACGCCCGCGTCGGCGCCGCGGTTCTCCAGGACGGCGGCGAGGCGGGAAGGACTGGCCTCGTACACGTCGGGGTCGACCTCGACGGGCCAGTCGTCCCCGCCGACGACCAGCTCCGTGGTCCGCCGGGTGCGCGCCGCGTCGGAGGTGACGACGACGTCGGGCACGAGCCCGCGGCGGCGCAGCGCCTCGCCGAGGGCGCGGGCCTGCTCCTCGCCGGTCGGGGTCAGCACGCGGGCGTGGTCGGGACCCGCCCCGGCGGCGACCGCCTGGGCGTGGCGGAGGACGACGAGAGTGGCCAGGTCAGCTCCCCATCGCGTGGACGCCGCCGTCGACGTGGACGATCTCGCCCGTCGTCGCGGGGAACCAGTCCGACAGCAGCGCCACGCAGGCGCGAGCCGCGGGCCCGGTGTCGGTGAGGTCCCAGCCGAGGGGCGCGCGCTCGGGCCAGCTGTTCTCGAAGGCCTCGAACCCGGGGATGGACTTCGCGGCCATCGTCCGCAGCGGACCGGCCGAGACGAGGTTGCAGCGGATGCCCTCCGGCCCGAGGTCACGGGCGAGGTAGCGCGAGACGGACTCGAACGCCGCCTTGGCCACGCCCATCCAGTCGTAGACCGGCCAGGCGAAGCTCGCGTCGAAGGTCAGCCCCACGATGCTGCCGCCCCCGGAGAGCAGCGGCCGGGTCGCCACGGCGAGCGACTTCAGGCTGTAGGAGGAGATCTGCAGCGCCGTCGCGACGTCGTCCCACCCGGCCCCCATGAAGTCGAAGGCGTCCTTCGGGGCGAAGCCGATGGAGTGCAGGACGCCGTCGAGACCGTCGACGTGCTCGCGCACGCGCCCCTCGAGGGCGTCCAGGTCCTCCTGCTTGCTGACGTCGAGCTCGATGACCGGCGCCGTCTCCGGCAGCCGCCGTGCGATGGCCTGCGTGATCCGCATCTGCCGCCCGAAGGAGGTCAGGACGACGCTGGCCCCCTCGCGCTGGGCGGTCTCCGCCACGCGGAAGGCGATGGAGGCGTCCGTGAGGACCCCCGTGATGAGCAGCCGCTTGCCGTCCAGGATCCCCATGGCGGGTGGTCCGTCCTCTCGTGGTGCCGGTGGTCGCCCTCAGTCAGGGTGCGCCGTCAGTCAGGGTGCGCCCACAGCCAGGGTGCCGTCAGTCAGGGTGCGCCGTCAGTCGTGGTCGCCGTACGTGGTGGTGCGCCGTCGGTGGTCGTGGGTCGTGGAGGCCGCGGTCAGTGCCCCATGCCGAGGCCGCCGTCGACGGGGACGACGGCGCCGCTGACGTAGGCCGCCTCGGGCGAGGCGAGGAACAGGCAGACGCCGGCGACCTCTTCCGGCCGGGCGAGCCGGCCCGCCGGGATGGCCGCCAGGTGCCCGGCGCGGACCTGCTCGGGCAGGGCTGCGGTCATGTCCGTCTCGACGAAGCCGGGGGCGACGACGTTGGCGGTGACGCCGCGCCCGCCGAGCTCGCGGGTCAACGAGCGGGCCATGCCGACGAGGCCGGACTTGCTCGCCGCGTAGTTCACCTGGCCCGGCGAGCCGTACATGCCGACGACGCTGGAGACCAGGACGACGCGCCCGCGCCGCAGCCGCACGAAGCCCTTCGTCGCCCGCTGGACGCACCGGAAGGCGCCGGTGAGGTTCGTGTCGAGGACGTCGGTGAAGTCCTGCTCGCTCATCCGCATCACCAGTCCGTCCTTGGTGATGCCGGCGTTCGCGACGAGCACCTCCACGGGGCCGTGCGCCGCCTCGACCTCGGTGAAAGCGGCGTCGACCGACGCCGTGTCCCGGACGTCGCAGGCCACGCCCAGCGCGCCGTCGGGTGCCTCCCCGGTGCGGGTGGTGACGGCGACCCTGTCTCCCGCGGCGAGGAAGGCCTGCGCGACGGCGCGACCGATGCCGCGGTTGCCCCCGGTGACCAGGACGCTGCGGGGCTCGGGCACGGGAGGGTCCTCCGGACGTCGGCCGCGAGCAGGGCGCGGCAGTGGCTGGTGCGGGAGCAGTGGCGGGGCGGCGCCTCGGTGGCTGGCGCCTCGGTGGTCGGTTCTTCCTGGGTCTGGCGGCGGCCTGCTCGGCACGGGCGCCGACGCCGGCGTCCTGCACGACCGACCCGCCGTCGCGGCGCGGAGGCTACCCGAGCGCCCGTGGGGCGTGACGTTCTGCGCCCACGGCGGCGCGTCGCCCTGCTGCGGCTTGCCAGAGGCGGGCGGGCTCCTGCGGCGCGCTCCCGCAGCCCCCGCCCACGTCCCCTCCCCGCCCGCGCCTGCTCGCGCGCGCGACGTACCGTAGAGACGTGGCCAGCACCAGCGCCGACGGCGCCCGCAGCACGGGGACCTCCTCCCCCCGCCAGCGAGGCTCCGCGTCCTCCTCCGGCGGACGCCGTCAGCACGAGGAGGTCCAGCGGATCACGACGGCGCCCGTCGGCCAGCGGCAGCACCAGCAGCAGCGCATCGGCCGCTACATGGTCTCGATGGGCATCCGGACGGCGTGCTTCGTCCTCGCGCTCGTCGTCGCGAGCTTCTCCATCTGGGCGATGTGGGTGTGCCTCGTGCTGGCGATCGTGCTGCCCTACTTCGCCGTCCTCGCGGCCAACGCCGGCCGGGAGACGGTGCGGGCCACGACGACGCAGGTCACGCCCGTCGCCCAGCCGGCCCTGGCTGCCCCGACGTCCGAGGAGCCGCTGGTCGGCGAGGTGCGCGAGCCCGGCGCGCCGTCGCAGGCGCGCCAGGACGGCGAGCCCTGGCGCGGGGCCGCCTGAGCCGAGGTCGGGAGGGGCCGCGACGGCTCCGCGACCCCCGACCCACGACCCACAGGAGTGCCGTGCGTCCCGGGAGGGACCCGCGACGCAGCCCGCCACGTGCTCGCGCGTCGCGGGGTGGACACTGGGGCGGTGGAGGAGGACCGCAGCGGCGCACGGCCGGCGCCACCGGCCGACCACGACCAGAGCGGCCAGCGCGGCCAGGAGCAGGGGGCCGACCAGGCCCCGCTCGTCTGCAGCGCTCGCGGCTGCCGCGCAGCGCCGGCGTGGGGCCTGCGCTGGAACAACCCGCGCCTGCACACCCCCGAGCGCCGCAAGACCTGGCTCGCCTGCGACGAGCACCGCGAGCGTCTGTCCACCCACCTCGACGTGCGCGGCTTCCTGCGTGACGTCGTCCCGGCGGCGGGGCTGACCGGCGGACGGTCCTGAGCGCGTGCGCTTCCTCCTGACCCGCAGCTGGCTCACGGGCCTGGCCGCCGCCGTGGCGTTCGCCCTCGTCTGCGTCGGCCTCGGCCTGTGGCAGTGGGACCGTCGCCTGGCCCGCCTGGAGGCCAACCAGCTCGTCGTCGAGAACTACACGCAGGCGCCGGTCCCCGCCGGCGAGCTCGTGCCGCCGCCCGGGACCGCCTTCCGCGCCGACGACGAGTGGCGGCCCGTCGAGCTGACCGGCGCGTACCTCACCGGGGCGACGACGCTGCTGCGCCAGCGGCCGCTGGAGGGCACCAACGGCTTCCACGTCCTCGTGCCCTTCCTGCTCGACGAGCCGCTCGCAGGTGGCGAGGCGGCCGTGCTGGTCGACCGCGGCTTCCTTCCCGCCGGCGACGAGGCCGGCTCCGTGGACGTGCCCCCTCCCCCGACCGGTGAGGTCACGCTCGTCGTCCACCTGCGCCCGGGCGAGGACGCCTTCGGGCAGGCACCGGCGTGCCAGACGAGGACGGTCGCCCTCACCGCCATCGCCGCGAGCGGCTGCGTCGCCCCGGTCCTCGCCGCCGCCGACGCGTCGCTCGTCGACGCCGCCTACGGCGAGCTGGTCAGCGAGCAGCCGACCACCTCACCCGCCCCGACGCTCCTGCCGCCGCCGCCCGTCGACCCGGGCCCGCACCTGTCCTACGCGTTCCAGTGGTGGATCTTCGCCCTCGGCGGCTTCGTCGGCTACGGCGTCGTGGCCCGCCGGCACGCCGCCGACCTGCGCGCCGAGCGCGAGGAGGCAGCGGCCGGCGGCCCGCCACCCCCCTCCCCCGACGACGCGAGCACCTCGACGGGGCCCGTGCGGGTGCGGACGCCGACCGGCGCCCGGGCCGTGCGCCCGCGCACCCACCTGCGCCCCACGCGGCGCCGGCCGACCGCCGAGGAGGAGGAGGACGCCCTCCTCGACGCCGCCCAGCACGAGACGACCGTCGTCGAGGTGCCTCACCACGAGATGCCTCACCACGACCAGACGCGGCACGGGAGGACGGCGGTCGACCGGTAGGCCGCGCGGGCCTGCCGCTCCGGTCGCGTCAGGGCAGGAGGACGACCCGCCCGCGCGACCCGCCCCGCTCGAGCCGGCGGTGCGACTCGGCGGCCTCGGCGAGCGGCAGGGTGGCCGCGACCCGGGCGGGCACCTCGCCCGCCGCGGTCCGGGCGAGGACCTGCCGCAGCACGGCGACGTCCGGGCTCACCATGACGGCCGTGGTCGTGGTGGCGCGCACCGGCTCGGGCACCGCCGGCGGGAGGACGCCGACGTAGGCGCCGCCGTCGACGACGACGTCGAGCGCCGGGTCGCCGAGGGCGGCGGCGTCCAGCACCGCGTCGTAGGTCGGCGCCGACGGGAGGCTCGCCGCGGGCTCTGCGCCCAGCCCGCCGACGAAGGCCGCGTCGCCCGCGCGGGCCAGGCCGGTGACGTCGAAGCCCCGCTCGGCCGCGAGCTGCGCCGCGTACGCCCCGACGGCGCCGACCGCACCCGTCACGAGCAGGCGCCGGCCGGCGGCCGGGCCGAGCAGGTCGAGCGCCTGGCTCGCCGTCGTCGCGTTGAGCGGGACCGTCGCCGCGGCGACCGCGTCCAGCCCGGCCGGACGCTCGGCGACCGCCCCGACGTCGAGCAGCACATGCTCGGCGTAGGCCCCGACGGGCTTGTCGACGCCCGCGTGCAGCCCGGCGACGGGTGTCCCGACCCGCAGCGAGGGGGTGCCCGACGCGCCGGTCCCGTCGAGGTCTCCGCCGACGCCTGCGCCGAGCTCCTCGACGACGCCGGCGACGTCCCACCCGAGGCCGACGGTGGGCCTGGTCACCCACCCCACCTCGTGGGCCTGGCCGCTGCGGGTGAACAGGTCGACGGGGTTGACCGCCGCCGCCTCGACCCGGACGAGGACCTGGCCCGGGCCGGGGCGCAGGTCGGGCACGTCGGCCAGCTGCAGGACCTCAGGTCCTCCGGGGGTGGTGACGACGACGGCGCGCACGGGTCCTCCTGGGAGCTCGGTGGTGGAGCGGTCGTCGACCACCGTGCCCGCGCTACTCTCCGATGGGTAGCAGGCACCTGCGAGTGCCCCGGTACCCCGCAGGTGCCCAGGAGCTCGCCGAGGGGAGATCCCATGCCCACGACCACGGCCGCCCAGCGCCGCCAGCAGGCGAAGGTCGCCTACGACGCCTACCTCGCGACGTGCCCGAGCCGGCAGCTGCTGGCGACCCTCTCGGACAAGTGGGTCGTCCTCCTCCTCAAGGCCCTCTCCGACGGCCCGGCTCGCTACTCGGGGCTGCGTCGCACCGTCGCCGGGGTCAGCCCGAAGATGCTCACCCAGACCCTGCGCGGGCTGGAGCGCGACGGCCTGGTCACCCGGGCGGTCGTCCCCACCACGCCGGTCGCCGTCACCTACGAGCTCACCGACCTCGGCGCTTCGCTCCTCTCCGTCGTGGCCGCACTCAAGTCCTGGGCCGAGGACAACATCACGCAGGTCCACGAGGCCCGGGAGCGCTACGACGCGAGGCCACCTGCCGCCGCGACGTCGCCGGGGGCGCCCCGCAGCTGAGTGCGGTGCAGCTCCTCGTACCGCCCGCCGCGCGCCAGCAGCTCCTCGTGCGTGCCGCGCTCGACCACCCGCCCCGCCTCGACGACGGCGATCTCGTCGGCGTCCCGGACCGTCGAGAGCCGGTGCGCGATGACCAGGCTCGTGCGCCCCTCGAGCGCCGTCTCCAGCGCCTTCTGCACGAGCGCCTCCGAGGCGGAGTCCAGGTGCGCCGTCGCCTCGTCGAGCACGACGACGTCCGGCGCCTTGAGCAGCAGCCGGGCCAGCGCCACGCGCTGCTTCTCCCCGCCGGACAGGCGGTGCCCGCGGTCGCCGACCACGGTGTCGAGCCCCTCGGGCAGCTCGCGGACGACCTCGGCCGCCTGCGCCGCCCCCAGGGCGTCCCACAGCTCGGCCTCGGTCGCCGACGGCCGGGCGTAGCGGAGGTTGGCGCGCACGGTGTCGTGGAAGAGGTGGGCGTCCTGGGTGACGACGCCGACCCGGTCGTGCACCGACCCCAGGCGGGCCGCCCGCAGGTCCACCCCGCCGACCCGGACGGCCCCCTCCTGCGGGTCGTGCAGCCGCGCGACGAGCGCCGTGATCGTCGTCTTGCCGGCGCCGCTCGGCCCGACGAGCGCGAGCATCCGCCCCGGCGGCACGTGCAGGTCCACCCCGCTCAGCGCCGGGCCGTCGGGCGGGCCGGGCCCGGCGGCGGCCGCGGCGCCGGCGTCGGGCTCCTCCAGCAGGTCCGACAGCGACCCGGGCGCCGCGCCGTCCAGCGACGTCAGCCCGTCGGCGGCGCGCGGGTAGGCGAAGGTGACGTCGTCCAGCCGGACGTCGAGCGGTCCGGGCGGCAGGTCGACGGCGTCGTCGGCCTCGGTGAGCGGCGAGCGCAGGTCGAGCACCTCGAAGACCCGCTCGAAGCTCACCAGGGCGCTCATGACGTCGACGCGCACGTTGGCCAGGCTCGTGATGGGCCCGTACACCCGCGCCATGATCGCGGCGAGGGCGACGACGTCACCGACGCCCAGCTGCCCGCCCAGGGCCAGCAGTCCACCGACGCCGTAGACGAGCGCGGTGGCGAGCGCCGTCACGGTCGTCAGGGCCGTGAAGAAGACCCGGTTGGACATGGCGATGGAGACGCCGATCCCGCGCACCCGGTCGGCGCGCTCACGGAACTGAGCGTCCTCCTCGGCGGGCCGGCCGAAGAGGGTGACGAGCAGCGCGCCGGAGACGTTGAAGCGCTCCGTCATCCGGTTGCCCATGTCGGCGTTGAGCTCCATCGACCGGCGGGTCAGGCCCGAGAGCCGCTTGCCGACCCGGCGTGCCGGGACCCAGAAGAGCGGCAGCAGCACCGCCACCCCGAGCAGGAGCACGGGCGCCTGGCTGAGGACCACGGCGCCGGCGAGGACGAGCAGGACGGCGTTGGAGACGACCTGCTGCAGCGTCGAGGTGAAGGCCTGCTGCGCGCCGTTGACGTCGCTGTTCAGGCGGGTGACGAGGGCGCCGGTCTGCGCGCGGGTGAAGAAGGAGATCGGCTGGCGCTGCACGTGCGCGAAGACGGCGGTCCGCAGGTCGTAGATGAGGCCCTCGCCGATGCGCGAGGAGTACCAGCGCTGCGCCAGGGTGATGGCGCCCTCGACGAGCGCGAGGGCGCCGACGACGCCCGCGAGGGCCAGGACGAGCCCGCGGTCCTGGTCGGTGACCGCGTTGACGATGGCGCCGAGCAGCAGCGGCGTCGCGATCGCCGCGGCCGAGCTGAGCACGACGAGCGCCAGGAAGGCGGCCAGCTGGCGGCGGTAGGGCCGGGCGAGCCCGCCGATCCGCCGCCAGGTGTCAGACCTGCGGCCCTGCGTGGTGACCGAGCGGTCGCGCGTGAAGCCCCGCAGCGTCTGCCAGGAGGTGTAGCCGTGGCTCATCGCCCGGTGCCGTCGGTCTGCCCCCGGGTCGCGACGTCACCGGCCGGGGCCGCCGGGACGAGGTCGCGCGGAGGTCTCAGGACGCCGCGGCCCGGCGGGTGCTGCCCCCGCGCCCGCGCAGCTCGACGTCGCTCTCGGACAGCAGCCGGTGCACGAAGCCGTAGGAGAGCCCCTCCTCGGCGGCGATCTGCCGGATGCTCGCGCCACCGGTGTACCGCGGCGCCACCCTCTCGACGAGCGCCGAACGCTCCTGCTCGGTGAGCCGACGACCCGGACGTCGCCGTCCTGGTGCCTCGGCGTCGCCCGTCCCCCGGTCCTGCTCGTCGGTCGTGCTGGCCACGGCTGTCCTCCTCGGCGTCCCCCGCGGTCTCCCCGCTGTCTGCCCTGAGCAGATCATCGCCCCACGGCGAGGTTCGCGCGTCCTGACCCTCGACCGGTCGCGCTACGCCAGCTGCACCAGCTCGGCGTACGAGGGGTTCCACAGGTCCTCGGTGCCGTCGGGCAGGACGACGACGCGCTCGGGCTCCAGCGCCTCGACGGCGCCCTCGTCGTGGGTGACGAGGACCACGGCGCCGGCGTAGCGACGCAGCGCCGAGAGCACCTCCTCGCGCGAGGCCGGGTCGAGGTTGTTCGTCGGCTCGTCGAGCAGCAGCACGTTGGCGGCCGAGACGACGAGCGTCGCGAGCGCGAGGCGCGTCTTCTCACCGCCGGAGAGCACCGAGACGGGCTTGCCCGCGTCGTCGCCGGAGAAGAGGAACGAGCCCAGCACGTTGCGCACCTCGGTGTCGCCCAGGTCCGGTGCCGCCGAGCGCATGTTCTCCAACACGGTGCGGCCGGGGTCGAGCGTCTCGTGCTCCTGGGCGTAGTAGCCCAGCCGCAGCCCGTGGCCGGGGACGACCCGGCCGTCGCCGTCGCTCGGCTCCAGGCCCGCGAGCATCCGCAGCAGCGTCGTCTTGCCGGCCCCGTTGAGCCCCAGGACGACGACGCGGCTGCCCCGGTCGACGGCGAGGTCGACACCGGTGAAGACCTCCAGCGAGCCGTAGCTCTTCGACAGGTCCTCCGCCGTCACCGGGGTCCTCCCGCAGGCGGCCGGCTCGGGGAAGCGCAGCTTGGCGACCTTGTCCTGCGCCCGCACGGCCTCGAGCCCCTCCACGAGCCGCTCGGCACGCTTGGCCATGTTCTGCGCCGCGACCGCCTTGGTCGCCTTCGCCCGCATCTTGTCGGCCTGGGCGTTGAGCGTCGCCGCCTTCTTCTCGGCGTTGGCGCGCTCGCGCTGCCGGCGCTTCTCGTCCGTCGCCCGCGCGGCCAGGTAGGCCTTCCAGCCGACGTTGTAGACGTCGACGACGGAGCGGTTGGCGTCGAGGTGGAAGACCTTCGTGACGACGTCCTCCAGCAGCTCGACGTCGTGGCTGATGACGACGAGCCCGCCCGAGTGCCGGGCCAGGTGGTCGCGCAGCCAGCTGATCGAGTCCGCGTCCAGGTGGTTGGTCGGCTCGTCGAGCAGCAGCGTCTCGGCGCCGGAGAAGAGAACGCGCGCCAGCTCGACGCGCCGGCGCTGCCCGCCCGAGAGCGTCTTGAGCGGCTGGTCGAGCACCCGCGGGGGCAGCGCCAGGTTGGCTGCGATGGCGGCCGCCTCGCTCTCGGCGGTGTAGCCGCCCTGGGCCGTGAAGTCGGCGTCCAGGCGCGCCCACCGGTTCATCGCCTTCTCGCGGACGGCGTCGTCCTCGCTGGCCATGCCGATCTCGGCGGTGCGCAGACCCGCGACGATCCGGTCGAGCCCGCGGACGGCGAGGATCCGGTCGCGGGCCAGCACCTCCGGGTCCCCGACGCGCGGGTCCTGCGGCAGGTAGCCGACGGGCGCGTTGCGGCTGATCGAGCCGCCGGCCGGCTGGGTCTCCCCCGCGAGCGCCCTCGTCAGCGTCGTCTTGCCGGCGCCGTTGCGGCCGACGAGGCCCACCCGGTCCCCCGGGCCGACGCGGAAGGTGGCGCCGCCGAGCAGGAGGCGGGCGCCGGCGCGCAGCTCGACGTCGGAGGCAGTGATCACGGGGGCAGGCCTTCCAGGTGGTGCGCCGCCGCCGCTCGGGCGGCCGGCGGTGGCGGGTCAAGGGTACGGACGTACGGGGCCGAGACATGCGGGGCCGGGACGTGCGGGGCCGGGACGTGCGGGGCTGGGACGTGCGGGGCTGGCCTCGCCGCGCTCAGCCGCGCGGCGGGTCCTGCACCCGGACGTGGAGGCCGCCGACGTCGCGGGCGAGGTCGTCGAGCACCCGGCGGCGCGGGTCGGCCGTCAGCGCGAGGTCCTGGCGGACCAGGTTCGCGGCGCCCGCCACGGACGCCGGCAGGGCGGCGAGCGCCGCGGCGCACAGCTCGCGGTCCCCGCCGACGGCCAGCAGGTCGGCGCGGCCGGTGTGCGGTGCCCAGACGGTCGCGGCGCTCGCGGCGGCGTCCCGGACCAGGCCCGCGGCCTGCCCGGCCCGTCGCCGGGCGAAACGCTGCTGGCTCCAGCCGCCCGCGGCCGTCCGGGCCTGCACACGCGCCACCCGGACCCGTGCGTCGAGCACCTGGCTCCCGTCGCGGTCGACGGCGACCACCCCCGCGACCGCCCCACCCCGCCGCAGCAGCAGCACGAGCGCCACCCGCGGGAGCAGCAGCCGGTCGAGCACGTCCTCGGCCTGCAACGGCGAGCCCGCCGGAGCTCCCCCGGCCAGGTCACGACCGGGGCAGCGCCAGAAGGCCTGCGTGCCGTCGGGCGCGGCCAGGTGCACCGCTCCGCCGGCTCCCGCGACGACGGTGACCCCGCCGTGGGAGGCCGCGAAGCGCTGCAGCCAGCCGGGGACCCGCCCCACCGGGACCAGGGCGTCCCGGGTGAGCGCGTCCCGGTGGCCGCGCCTGCTCAGATGTTGAAGCCGAGCGCCCGCAGCTGCTCGCGACCGTCGTCGGTGATCTTCTCCGGGCCCCACGGCGGCATCCAGACCCAGTTGATGCTGTGCCCGGCGACGACGTCGGCGAGCGCCGCGGCGGTCTGGTCCTCGATGACGTCGGTCAGCGGGCACGCCGCCGAGGTCAGCGTCATGTCGACGACGGCGTGGTTGGCCTCGTCGACGGACAGGCCGTAGACGAGGCCGAGGTCGACGATGTTGACGCCCAGCTCGGGGTCGACGACGTCCCGCAGCGCCTCCTCGACCTCGACGACCTGCGCCGGGGTCGGACCGGTCGCCGCGCCCGAGGGCGCGGTGGGGGCGGCGTCGTCGGTGGACGTCGAGGTCGGGCTCGTGCTCATGCTCACTCCCGGGGCAGGTGCGGAGGGGGGCGGGGCCGGCTCAGGCGGGGACGGCCGCGACGAAGCGGTCGTAGCCGTTCTCCTCGAGCTCCTCGGCCAGCTCGGGACCGCCGGTCTCGGCGACGCGTCCGGCGACGAAGACGTGGACGACGTCGGGGCGCACGTACTTGAGGATGCGCGTGTAGTGCGTGATGAGCAGCACGCCCACCTCGCCGCTCTCGCGCACGGTGTTGACGCCCTCGGACACGATCTTCAGCGCGTCGACGTCGAGCCCGGAGTCCGTCTCGTCGAGGACGGCGAACTTCGGCGCGAGCAGCTGCATCTGCAGGATCTCGTGGCGCTTCTTCTCCCCGCCGGAGAAGCCCTCGTTGACGTTCCGCTCGGCGAAGGACGGGTCCATCTTCAGGTCGGCCATGGCCGTGCGGACGTCCTTGACCCAGTGCCGCAGCGCGGGCGCCTCCCCGTCCAGCGCCGTCTTGGCGGTGCGCAGGAAGTTCGAGACGGTGACGCCGGGGACCTCGACGGGGTACTGCATGGCGAGGAAGAGCCCCGCGCGGGCGCGCTCGTCCACGCTCATGGCGAGGACGTCCTCGCCGTCGAGGGTGACGGTGCCGCCGGTCACGGTGTACTTCGGGTGCCCCGCGATGGAGTAGGCCAGGGTCGACTTGCCCGAGCCGTTGGGGCCCATGATGGCGTGGGTCTGGCCGGAGTCGACCGTCAGGTCGACGCCGCGGAGGATCTCCGTGGGCTCGCCGTCGGTGTCGACGCTCACGTGCAGGTCGCGGATCTCGAGGGTGGCCATGGCGCTCAGCTCTCCTTGGACGGGCGCCGGCGCAGCGCCCAGGTCTTGTCGGTCGGGTCGGTCAGGTCTGGTCTGGTCTGGCAGGTGTCGCGGGACGTCGCGTCAGGCCGCGACGTCCTGGCGGACGTCGACGTCGACGAGGACGTCGTCGCCGTCGACCTCCAGCCGGTAGACCGGCAGGGGTCGGGTCGCCGGCAGGCCCGAGGGCTTGCCGGTCCGCAGGTCGAAGCGCGAGCCGTGCAGCCAGCACTCGACCGCGCAGCCCTCGACGGCGTCGTCCTCGCCGTCGGACAGCAGCACGGCCTGGTGGCTGCACTCGTCGGCGACGGCGTGGTACCCGCCGTCCTCGTCGCGCACGACGACGACCGGGAGCAGGGTGCCGTCGGCGCCGGCGACGTCCAGGGCCCGCAGCGAGCCGGGCTCCAGCTCGCCCGCGCCGAGGACGCGGACGAGGCTCATGGGGCGCCGACCAGCGCGGGCCCGGCGGCGGCGTCGGCCACCGCGGCGCTGCCGGTGACGGGGCCGACCGACAGGTCCAGCTCGGCCTCGATGGCCGTCATCACGCGCTCGGTCACCGACGGCACGCCGATGCGCGCGACGACGTCGGCGAAGAAGCCCCGCACCACCAGGCGCCGGGCCACCTCCTCGGGGATGCCGCGCGAGCGCAGGTAGAACAGCTGCTCGTCGTCGAAGCGGCCCGTGGCGCTGGCGTGGCCGGCGCCCTCGATGTCCCCGGTCTCGATCTCCAGGTTGGGCACCGAGTCGGCGCGTGCGCCGTCGGTGAGCACGAGGTTGCGGTTGAGCTCGTAGGTGTCCGTGCCCTCCGCCGCGGCGCGGATGAGGACGTCGCCGATCCACACCGTCCGCGCCGTCTCCCCCTGCAGGGCGCCCTTGTAGCGGACGTCGCTGGAGCAGCGGGGCTGGGCGTGGTCGACGAAGGAGCGGTGCTCCAGGTGCTGGCCGGAGTCGGCGAAGTACACGCCGAGCATCTCGGCCTGGCCGCCCGGGCCGTCGTAGCGAGAGGTCGCGGACAGCCGCACGACCGAGCCGCCGAGCGTCACCGCGATGTGGCGGTAGCGCGCGTCCCGGCCGAGGCGGGCCTCCTGCTGGGAGACGTGGACGGCGTCGTCGTCCCACAGCTGCAGGCTGACGACCGTGAGGTCGGCGCCGTCCCCGACGACGACCTCGACCGCGTCGGCGTGCGTCCCGCCGCCGGTGTGCTCGACGACGACCACGCCGCGGGCGTGCCGCTCGGCCTCGACGACCAGGTGCCCGGCGCCGCGACGCCCGGCGTGGCCGACGACCGACACGTGCACGGGCTCGTCCAGCTCGACCTCGCGGGGGACCCGCACGTGCGTGGCCTCGGTGGCGGCGACGTCGGCCAGCGCGGCGGCGCGGTCCTCGGGCACGAGCGCGGCGCCTCGCGGCCTCTCGCCGCGGGCCAGCGTGCCGACGGTGACGGCCTCCGGGGCCTGCACGACGACGTCACGGGCGCCCTCGTCGACCTCGGCGTCCGCCAGCAGCCCGCCGAGGCGGTCCAGCGGCGTGAAGCGCCAGACCTCCTCCCGCCCCGTCGGCACCGGGAAGTCGGCGGGGTCGAAGGAGCGGGGGCGCTCGCCGCGCGTGGCCTCCAGCACGGCCTCGCCGGCCGCGGCGACGCGCGCCGCCGCGGTGTCGTAGCCGGGGCCGGGGGTCGCCGAGGAGTCCAGCGTCACCTCGGCCGGCGCGCCGGCGGCGTGGTCGACGGCATGCTCCTGCCGCGCCTGGGCGGCGTCCTCGACGGTGACGTCCTCGCCGGGAGAGGCAGGGGTGGCGGTGTCGGCGGTGCTGATGGCGGGCTCCTCGGGCTGTCGGTCGGGCGGTGCGGTGCTGCGGGGCGCCCGCCGCGCCGAGCCCCCGCGGCGCCCCGGCACGGTGCGCGGGGCGGGCGGGGGCGGGCGCGACGAGGTCGCCGGAGGGCGGTCAGCCGACCGCGCCCTCCATCTGCAGCTCGATGAGGCGGTTGAGCTCGAGGGCGTACTCCATCGGGAGCTCACGGGCGATCGGCTCGACGAAGCCGCGCACGATCATCGCCATCGCCTCGTCCTCGGCCATGCCGCGGGACATGAGGTAGAAGAGCTGGTCCTCGCTCACCTTGGAGACCGTGGCCTCGTGCCCCATGACGACGTCGTCCTCGCGGACGTCGACGTAGGGGTAGGTGTCCGAGCGGCTCACCTGGTCCACGAGCAGCGCGTCGCAGCGCACCGTCGAGGCCGAGTGCGCGGCCCCCTCCAGCACCTGCACGAGACCGCGGTAGGAGGTGCGCCCCCCGCCGCGGGCGACGGACTTGCTGATGATGGAGGACGACGTGTGCGGCGCCGCGTGCACCATCTTGGCGCCGGCGTCCTGGTGCTGGCCCTCGCCGGCGAAGGCGATGGACAGCGTCTCGCCCTTGGCGTGCTCGCCCATGAGGAAGATGGCGGGGTACTTCATCGTCACCTTGGAGCCGATGTTGCCGTCGACCCACTCCATGGTGGCGCCCTCGGCGGCCGTGGCCCGCTTGGTGACGAGGTTGTACACGTTGTTCGACCAGTTCTGGATGGTCGTGTAGCGGACGCGGGCGTCCTTCTTCACGACGATCTCGACGACGGCCGAGTGCAGCGAGTCGGTCTTGTAGATGGGCGCCGTGCAGCCCTCGACGTAGTGCACGTACGAGCCCTCGTCGGCGATGATCAGCGTACGCTCGAACTGGCCCATGTTCTCGGTGTTGATCCGGAAGTAGGCCTGCAGCGGGATGTCGACGTGGACGCCCGGCGGGACGTAGATGAACGAGCCGCCCGACCACACCGCGGTGTTGAGCGAGGCGAACTTGTTGTCCCCGGGCGGGATGACGGAGCCGAAGTACTCGCGGAACAGGTCCTCGTGCTCGCGCAGGCCCGTGTCCGTGTCGACGAAGATGACGCCCTTCTCCTCCAGGTCCTCGCGGATCTGGTGGTAGACGACCTCCGACTCGTACTGCGCGGCGACGCCGGCGACCAGGCGCTGCTTCTCGGCCTCGGGGATCCCGAGCCGGTCGTAGGTCGACTTGATGTCCTCGGGCAGCTCCTCCCAGGACGTGGCCTGCTTCTCCGTCGACTTCACGAAGTACTTGATGTTGTCGAAGTCGATGCCGTCCAGGTCGCTGCCCCAGCTCGGCATCGGCTTGCGGCCGAACATGCGCAGCGCCTTGAGCCGGGTGCGCAGCATCCAGTCAGGCTCGCCCTTGCGGCGGGAGATGTCGGTGACGACCTCCTCGTCGACGCCGCGGCGGGCGCTCGCGCCGGCGGCGTCGGAGTCGGCCCAGCCGTAGTTGTAGGTGCCGATGCCCTTGAGCTCGGGGTTGAGTGCTTCGACGTCGGTGGTCATCGAGGTCCCTCCGGGGTGGTGGGGGTCGTGGGCGCGGGGGCGTGGCGCCTGCTGGCCGGCGGCCGGCCGCGGGCCGGCCGACCTTCTGCGCTCCGGCCTGGTGCGCTCTGGTCGGCTGGGGCCCGGTCGGCTGGGGTCCGGTCTGCAGGGCTCCGGTCGCTGCGGGGGCGGACGGCGGTCGGGACGTGCGTGGTGCAGACCCGGTCGCCGGAGCCGAGCGTCGCCAGACGGCGGGTGCCGACGCCGAGGAGGTCGGAGAAGGCGGCCGTCTCGGCGTCGCAGAGCTGGGGGAAGGCCTGTGCGGCGCCGTGGACCGGGCATCTCCCCTGGCACAACTGGAGCGCCCGCACCCCTGTTCCCGGGTCCACCGGCCGGGTGCTGGCGGCGAACCCGTCCCGGCGCAGGGCCTCGGCCAGCGCACCGGCCCGGGCCTCGACGTCGTCGCCGGCGGCCCCCACCTCGGCGGCGTAGCGCTCGCGCAGCGAGGCAGCGCGGTGGTCTGCGTAGGCCCGGACGGCCTCGGCGCCGCCCGTGGCGGCCAGGTGCTGCAGCAGGTCGAGCGCGAGGTCGGCGTACCCGTCGTCGGCGCGCGAGGCGCGGGGGGCGGCGACGAACTCGCGTGCGGGGCGCCCGGGCCCTCTGCCCTGCGTGGTCGTGGCCGGCTGCGCCCGCACGAGCCCCTCGGCCTCCATGGCCTCGAGGTGACGGCGGACGCCGGCCGCCGTCAGGCGCAGGACGTCGGCGACGGCCCCTGCGGTCGCAGGCCCGTGCTCGGTGACGACGGCGAGCACGCGCTCGCGCGTCGTCACCGCCTCGCCCTCGCCGGGCCGCACCTGGGATTGCACAACACGAGTGTGACGAAACCCCGCACGGCTCGTCCAGTGAGGCTCCCCTTGTCTCGTCGGCGCCGCAGCAGGCCGCTCCCGGCGACGGCGGCGCGTGCCGGCGCACCTAGGATCGCCGTCCGTGGGTGGTCCTCCGGGCGGCTCCCCGTCCGGCGGGGCCGCGCTGCGCGTGCGCGGCCTCGTGAAGCGGTACGGGGGCGCCGTCGCGGTCGACGGCCTCGACCTCGACGTGGCCGCCGGCGCCGTCACCGCGCTGCTGGGGCCCAACGGCGCGGGCAAGACCAGCACGGTGGAGTGCTGCCTCGGCCTGCGCCGTCCCGACGCCGGTGAGGTCACGGTCCTCGGCCGCCCCGTCGCCGCGGCCGCCACGGACGCCGACCACCGTGCCGCCGTCGGCGCGATGCTGCAGGACGGCGGCCTGCCGACGTCGGCCAGGCCGCTGCGGCTGCTGCGCCACCTGGCCCGCCTGCACGCCGCCCCCCGGGACGTCGACGAGCTCGCCGGCCGCCTCGGCATCCCGGCCTTCGCCCGCACGAGCGTGCGACGGCTGTCCGGGGGCCAGCGCCAGCGGCTCGCCCTCGCGGCGGCCCTCGTGGGCCGTCCGAGCCTGCTCTTCCTCGACGAGCCGACGGCAGGCCTGGACCCGGCCGCCCGGCTCGTCGTCTGGGAGCTGGTGCGCGAGGTCGTCGCGCAGGGGGCGGGCGTGCTGCTCACCACGCACGACCTGGAGGAGGCCGAGCGCCTGGCCGCGACCGTCGTCATCGTCGACGGCGGCCGGGCCGTCGCGACCGGCGCGCCGAGCGAGCTGGTGGCCGGGGCGGGTGCCTCGGTCCGCTTCCGGGCGAGCCCCGGCCTCGACCTGGCCCCCCTGCGCCAGGCCTTGTCCGAGGACGTCGTCGCCACCGAGCCGGTGCCGGGCAGCTACGTCGTGTCGGGGGCGGTGGACCCGCAGGTCGTCGCCGGCGTGACGTCCTGGTGCGCCCAGCGCGGCGTCATGCCGGAGGCGCTGTCCGTCGGGCGCCCGAGCCTGGAGGAGGTCTTCCTCGACCTCACCGGCCGGAGCCTGCGGTGAGCACCCGGGCCCAGGCGCCGACGGCCGCCCAGCCGCGGGCCGCAGGGGCCGCGGCGCGGGTGCTCGCCCAGGCGCGGTGGGAGGCCGGGACGATGCTGCGCAACGGCGAGCAGGTGCTGCTCACCCTGGTGCTGCCCGCCCTCGTCCTCGTCGGGCTGTCGGTGACCTCCGTCGTCGACCTCGGGCTCGCCCCCGGCCAGGCGGCGGTCGACGTCGTCGCGCCGGGGGTCCTGGCCCTGGCCGTGCTCTCCACCGCCTTCACGGGGCAGGCCATCGCGACCGGCTTCGACCGCCGCAGCGGCGTGCTGCGCCTGCTCGCGACGACGCCGCTCGGGCGCGGCGGCCTGCTCGCCGGGCGGGTGCTCGGCGTCCTCGTCGTGGAGGTGGTGCAGGTGCTCGTGCTCGGGGCCGTCGCCCTGGCCGTCGGGTGGCGCCCCGACCCGCTGGGCCTGCTGCCGGGGGCCCTGCTCGTGCTCGTGGGGACGGCGGCGCTGACGGCCCTGGCCCTGCTGCTGGCCGGGGTGCTGCGCGCCGAGGCGGTGCTGGCCGCCGCCAACCTCGTCTGGGCGCTCCTGCTCGTCGGCGGCGGCGTCGTCGTGCCCGCCGACGCGCTGCCCGGCGCCTGGGGGGCGCTGGTCCACGTCCTCCCGTCGGGTGCCCTGGGCGAGGGGCTGCGGCAGGCCTCGACCGACGGGAGCCTCGACGTCGTCGCCCTCCTCGTCCTCCTGGCGTGGGCGGCCGCCGCCACGCTGGCCGCCCGGCGCTGGTTCCGCTGGGACTAGCGGCGCCAGCCGGGTCCCTGCTGCCCTCCCGCCCCTCCCACCTACCCTGGTGACGTGAGCACAGACGTCGGCCGGCGCCCGCACCCCTCCGGCGGCGCGGCCGAGGGCTCGGACCCCGTGCCGGCGCCGCGCGCGGTGGCCGCTCCCCGGTGGGCCGTCGTCCCGGTCGTGGCCAACCTCGTCGCGCAGGTCGGCATCGTCGTCACCGGCGGCGCGGTGCGGCTCACCGGCTCGGGCCTGGGGTGCCCGACGTGGCCGCAGTGCACGGAGGGCTCCTACACCCCGGTCTACAGCCCCGAGATGGGCCTGCACGACGACATCGAGTTCGGCAACCGGCTGCTGACCTTCGCGGTCGCCCTGGCCTCCCTGGCGGCGCTCGCGGCCGTCGCCCGGCTCGTCGTCACGGGCCGGCGCGAGGCGAACCTGCTCCCGTGGGCGGTCGCGCCGCTCGTCGGGGTCGTCCTGCAGGCGGTCATCGGCGGCATCACCGTGCACCTGTCCCTCCACCCCGTCACGGTGGCCACCCACTTCCTCGTCTCGATGGCGCTGGTCGCCGTCTCGACCGTCCTCCTCGTCCGGGTGCGCGAGCGCGCCGACGGACCGGCGGGCCTCGTCGTGGCGACGGCGCCCCGGCGGGTCGCCCAGGCGTGCGGCGTGCTGCTCGGTGCCGTCCTGGTCCTCGGGACGCTCGTGACCGGCGCCGGCCCGCACTCCGGCGACGCCGAGCAGCCGGCCCGCCTCGGCTTCGACACCGCGGTCGTCTCCCGCGTGCACGCCGACGCGGTCGTGCTGCTCGTCGTGGCCCTGCTCGTCCTCCTCGTGGCGCAGCACCGCACCGGTGCGCCGGCGCGGGCGCAGCGCCGCGCGGTGACGCTGCTCGCCGTCGTCCTCGCCCAGGGCGTCGTCGGCTGGGTGCAGTACGCCACCGACCTGCCCGTGCTGCTCGTCGCCCTGCACATGCTCGGGGCAGGGCTCCTCGTCATCGCGACGACGGTGCTCCTGATGTCCCAGCGACGCCGTTCCCCGCTGCCGCTCCCCCCGGCCCCGCGCTCGCCCGTCGAGCACAGCCCGCAGCAGGCGTGAGCAGATCGTGACCCTGCTGCGCTGAACGTGCGCGCGCGGAGCGCCGATGATCCATCCATGACGACGCCCGTCCCCTGCACGACCACCGGCTGCACGACCACCGGCTGCACGACCACCGGCGCGGCGAGCCTCACCGCCACCCGCGCGGCCGCCGAGGTCGCGGCCCCCCGCCGGAGCCGGGCCGGCGCCGCCTGCGCCCTCGCCGCCGCCCTGCTGCTCGGGGCCGGGTGCGGCGGGAACGGCGTCACCGCCGGGCCGGCGGAGTCCGCGGTCGCCTCGACGCCGGCGCCCACGGACGTGCCCACGCCGGAGGTCGCGGTCTCGCCCACGCCGTCGACGACGCCGTCGCAGGCCTCCGCGAGCACCCCCCGGCCCGACGAGGAGCCGAGCGAGGAGGCCACCGGCCTGCCCGAGGACGCGACGACCGGGACCTCCGAGCAGGCCTCCGGCGGCGGCCCGATGTCCGTCGTCGCCGTGCGCTCGGCGCGCCGCGAGGGCTACGACCGCGTCGTCCTGGAGCTGGCGGGCGAGGAGGGCGAGCCCGGGTGGTTCGTCCAGTACACCGACGAGCCGACGCAGCAGGGCTCCGGCGACCCGGTCGAGGTCCAGGGCGCGGCCACCCTCGTGGTCGTCGTGCGCGGCCTGGGCTACCCCTTCGAGACCGGCCAGGAGGAGGTCCTCGGCGCCTTCCCCGGCCAGGGCACCTCGGTCTTGCAGGAGATGCTCGTCGGCGGGGTCTACGAGGGCCAGGGCCAGGTCTTCCTCGGCCTCTCGCAGGAGGTCCCCTACACCGTCACGCGCCTGCAGGACCCGCCCCGCGTGGTCGTCGACCTGTACGGCGGCTGACCCGCCGGCCCGGGGGTGCAGACGCCCCGGCGAGCGCGGCCGCCGCGGGCTGGCCCTACCGGTCTGGCGACCGCGGCCGATGCCTGACGGCGGCCCCGCCCGGCCCTCACCACCAGCCGACGAAGGGGTCCACACCCACGGCGAGGAAGAGGAGGGTCAGGTAGGAGATCGAGACGTGGAAGACGCGCATCGCGCCGGCGGTCGCGACCGGCTCGGGCGACTCCTCGGCGCGAGCGGCGCGACGACGCAGCGCGTGCGCCTCGGCGAGGAACCAGGCGCCGAGCAGCACCGCCGCGAAGGTGTAGACCGGGCCGGTGCCGGCGACGGGCACGAGCAGCAGCGAGCAGGCCACCATCGCCCACGAGTAGGCGAGGATCCGGCGGGCGACGAAGCCCGGCCGCTCGACCGCGCCGAGCATCGGCACGTGGACCGCGGAGTAGTCGCGCGCGTACCGCATCGACAGGGGCCAGTAGTGCGGGGGCGTCCACAAGAAGACGACCCCGAAGAGCACGAGCGGGGCCCACGCCAGCGAGCCGGTCACCGACGACCAGCCGACCAGCACGGGGATGCAGCCGGCGGCACCGCCCCAGACGATGTTCTGGGAGGTCCGGCGCTTGAGCCCGAGGGTGTAGACGAAGAGGTAGAAGGCGATGGCCGCCAGCGCCAGCGCCGCCGAGAGGACGTTGACGAGGGTGGCGAGCCACCCGACGGCGACGACGCCGAGCGCCACGCCGAAGACCAGCGCCTCGCGCGGGCTCACCTCGCCCGTGACGAGGGGCCGCTCGCGGGTGCGGTCCATCAGCGCGTCGATGTCCCGGTCGACGTAGCAGTTGAGGGTGTTGGCGCTGCCGGCGGCGAGCGCACCGCCGACCAGGGTGGCGAGCACGAGCCAGAAGGAGGGGAAGCCCCCGGCGGCCAGGAACATCACCGGCACGGTCGTGACGAGCAGCAGCTCGATGATGCGCGGCTTCGTCAGCGCGAGGAAGGCCGCGGCCCGGGGACGCCGCGCCCGCCCCGCCGAGCCAGGGTGCAGGGGGCCGGAGACGCCGTGCGCGGCGTCCTGGGCCGCGACCTCTGCGGACGGCCACCGCCCCGACGTCGCGGGGGCGGGGTCGTGGGTGCGCGCCCCCGCCGGGTCGGTCGCTCTCACGGCATCTTCACGAGGAGGTCTCGTCCGATCCTTCCGGGGTCCGGGTCCGCGGGGCGCCCGGCCGCCCCGCAGGGCCTGCCGGAGCCTCGGCCGCCGGTACCCCGGCCGCCGGCGCTCGCGCTCCACCGCCGCCGATCGTAGCCGTCGCGCCGGGCCCCGGGTCGGCGGCCCGCCGCTGGCGGGCTCGCCGCCGCACCGGCCGCCGCGCGGGTGAGGAGGACCGGCGGGCGGCGACGAGGACCGGCGGGGGGCGACGAGGGCCGAGCGCCACTAGGGTCCTGGCGCGAGAGGAGCAGGCCCTCGACGAGGGCCGGAGACGACGTCGCCCGCGCGCGCCACGGCGGGCCGAGGACCCGGGGAAGAGCGAGGACCCGGGGAAGAGCCCGGGGAAGAGCACGGACGGTCCCGACGCTGGGGTCACCCGGGAGGACGCCGCCGGGGCCTGGCGCCGGCGGGCCGACGTCAGCAGGAGACCGGCCCGGCCGACGCCTGGGTCGGCGCTCGCGCCAGACCAGCACACGCGCCAGACCAGCACACGAGCAGACGAGCACCGGCCCACCGCTGCGGGGCACCCCGCCGGCCGGCCCGGGAGGAGCGAGGAGCAGCGCATGGACACCGAGACGACGCCTGACACCTTCACCTGGAGCGAGGCCGACCAGCGGGCGGTGGACACCGTCCGCGTGCTGGCCGCCGACGCCGTCGAGAAGGTCGGCAACGGCCACCCCGGCACCGCCATGAGCCTCGCGCCCGCGGCCTACCTCCTGTTCCAGAAGGTCATGCGCCACGACCCCGCCGACTCCCACTGGCACGGCCGTGACCGCTTCGTGCTCTCCGCCGGGCACTCCTCCCTGACGCTGTACATCCAGCTGTACCTCGCGGGCTACGACCTGGGCCTCGACGACCTCAAGGCCCTGCGGACCTGGGGCTCGCGGACGCCGGGCCACCCGGAGTTCCGCCACACCGACGGGGTGGAGATCACCACCGGCCCCCTCGGGCAGGGGCTGGCCAGCGCGACCGGCATGGCGATGGCGGCCCGGCGCGAGCGCCACCTGCTCGACCCGGAGGCGGCGCCCGGCGAGAGCCCCTTCGACCACACGATCTACGTCATCGCCTCCGACGGCGACGTCCAGGAGGGCGTCACCGCCGAGGCGGGCTCCCTCGCGGGCCACCAGGAGCTGGGCAACCTCGTCGTCATCTACGACGACAACCGCATCTCCATCGAGGACGACACGGACATCGCCTTCAGCGAGGACGTGCTCGCCCGCTACGCCGCCTACGGCTGGCACACCCAGCACGTCGACTTCACCCGCGGCGGCACCTACGCCGAGGACGTCGAGGGGCTGCACGCGGCGCTGACGAAGGCGCGCGCCGAGACCGCCCGCCCGTCGATCATCAAGCTGAGCACCGTCATCGCCTGGCCCGCCCCGACCATGCAGGGCACGGGCGCCTCCCACGGTGCCGCCCTCGGGGACGAGGAGATCCGCGCCACCAAGGAGGCCCTCGGGTTCGACCCCGACCAGACCTTCCAGGTCGACGACGAGGTGCTGGAGATCACCCGGGCGAGCACCGAGCGCGCCAAGGGGGTCCGCCAGGCGTGGGACGAGCGGTACCAGGCGTGGCGCTCGGCCAACCCCGACCGGGCCGCGCTGCTGGACCGCATCTCCGCGCGCGAGCTGCCCGAGGGCTGGGCCGACGCGCTGCCCGACTTCCCGGCGGGCAAGGACGTCGCCACCCGGTCGGCGTCCGGCGACGTGCTCTCCTCCCTGGCCGACGTGCTGCCCGAGCTGTGGGGCGGCTCGGCCGACCTCGCCGGCAGCAACAACACGACGATGGCGGGCGTCAGCTCCTTCGTCCCGGCCGGGCGGGCCACGAAGAAGTTCCCGGGCGACGAGGGCGGGCGCACCCTGCACTTCGGCATCCGCGAGCACGCGATGGGCGCCGTCCTGAACGGCATCACGCTGCACGGCGGCACGCGGGCCTACGGCGGCACCTTCCTCATCTTCAGCGACTACATGCGCCCGGCGGTCCGGCTCGCCGCGCTCATGGCGATCCCGACGATCTACGTCTGGACGCACGACTCCATCGGCCTCGGCGAGGACGGCCCGACCCACCAGCCGGTCGAGCAGCTGGCGGCCCTGCGCGCCATCCCGGGCCTCGACGTCGTCCGCCCCGCGGACGCCAACGAGACGTCGTGGGCGTGGCGGACGGTGCTGGAGCACACCGACCGCCCTGCCGGCATCGCCCTGACCCGGCAGAAGCTGCCGACGCTGGAGCGCGGCGACGGCGCGGCGCAGGGCACGACGCTCGGGGCGGCGTCCGGCGTCGCCCGGGGTGCGTACGTCCTGGCCGACGCGCCCGAGGGCGGCACGCCCGACGTCCTGCTCGTCGCCACCGGCTCCGAGGTGCACCTGGCGCTGGCGGCCCGGGAGGCCCTCGCCGGCGAGGGCGTCGGCGCACGCGTCGTCTCCATGCCCTGCCGCGAGTGGTTCGACGAGCAGGACGCCGAGTACCGAGAGTCCGTCCTGCCCGCCGGGGTGCGGGCCCGCGTCTCGGTCGAGGCCGCGGTCGCCCAGGGCTGGCGCGACGTCGTCGGCGACGCCGGCCGCACCGTCTCCCTGGAGCACTTCGGCGCGTCGGCCGACTACGAGACGCTGTACCGGGAGTTCGGCCTCACGGCCGAGGCCGTCGCCGCCGCGGCACGGGAGTCGATCGCCGCCGCGACCGACGGCGACACGCCCGGCGGCGCCGCCACGACGCCGACCGACCCCGGCACCGGCGACCAGCAGTGAGCCGGCCTGCCTGAGCGCCCGACGAGAGCACCCGGAAGACCCAGAACGCTGACAGAGCACGTCCGCCCACCGCACCGGAGGACACCGTGACAAGCACCACGCAGACCGGCTCCGACCCGCTCGCCCAGCTCTCTGCCGAGGGGGTCTCCGTCTGGCTCGACGACCTCTCCCGCGAGCTGCTGGAGTCGGGGGAGCTCGCGCGGATCATGGCCGAGAAGTCGGTCGTCGGCGTGACGAGCAACCCGACGATCTTCGCCAGCGCCCTCGCCAAGGGCGACGTCTACGCCGAGCAGACGAGCGGTCTGGCCGAGCGGGGCGTCGGCGTCGACGAGGCCGTCTTCGAGCTGACGACCGAGGACGTCCGGCGGGCGTGCGACCTGTTCATGCCGGTCTACGAGCGCACCGGCCACCTCGACGGCCGGGTCTCCCTGGAGGTCGAGCCGGGACTGGCGCACGACACCGAGGGGACCGTCGCGGCGGCCCGTGCCATCTGGGCGGCCGTCGACCGGCCGAACCTCATGGTCAAGATCCCCGCGACGCTCGAGGGGCTGCCGGCCATCACGACGGCGCTGTCCGAGGGCATCAGCGTCAACGTCACGCTGATCTTCTCCCTCGACCGCTACCGCGCGGTCATGAACGCCTTCCTCACGGGGCTGGAGCAGGCTCGGGAGGCAGGGCGTGACCTGTCGTCGATCGCGTCGGTGGCGTCGTTCTTCGTCAGCCGCGTCGACTCCGAGATCGACAAGCGGCTGGAGGCGGTGGGCACCGACGAGGCGCTGGCGCTGCGCGGGAAGGCCGGCCTCGCCAACGCCCGGCTCGCCTGGGCCGCCTACGAGGAGGTGTTCGCGACGCCGCGCTGGGAGGTGCTCGCCGAGGCGGGCGCCCGCCCGCAGCGGCCGCTGTGGGCCTCCACCGGCGTGAAGAACCCCGACTACCCCGACACGCTCTACGTCACCGAGCTCGTCGCCCCCGGCACGGTGAACACGATGCCGGGCTCGACGATGGACAAGACCGCCGACCACGGCCAGGTGCACGGCGACACGATGTCGGGGACGGCCGAGGCCTCCACCGAGGTCATGGACCACCTGGAGCGTCTGGGCGTCTCCTACGCCGACGTCGTCGACCAGCTCGAGCGCGAGGGCGTGCAGAAGTTCGCCGACTCCTGGGACGAGCTGCTGCAGACCGTCTCCGACGAGCTGGCACGGCTGTCGACGACCGACGACGCCGAGGCCGGGCAGTGACCTCCGGGCTGGACACCACGCCGGACGCCGCCATGAGCGACCCGGCGCCCGGGCTCGCGCTCGCCGTCGCGGGTGCCGCGGCCACCGCCGTCGCGGAGCACGTCCCGACCCTCGTCGCGGACGGGGTCGCCGGCGGGATCGCCGCCCAGCGGGCCGACCTGTGGGGACCGGAGGCCGAGGAGGAGTCGGGCAAGCGCCTCGGCTGGGTCGCCGTCGGCGAGCGGTCCGCGGACCTGCCGGCGCGGGTCGAGGCGCTGCGGGCCGAGCTCGCGGCCGAGGGCGTCGACCGGGTGGTCCTGTGCGGCATGGGCGGGTCCTCGCTCGCGCCCGAGGTCATCACCGCGGCGGCCGGCGTCCCGCTCGTCGTGCTCGACGGCACCGACCCGGGCCAGGTCCGCGACGCTCTCGCCGAGGGCCTGGGCCGCACGGTCGTCGTCGTCTCCAGCAAGTCCGGCGGGACGGTCGAGACCGACTCCCAGCGGCGGGCGTTCGTCGAGGCGCTCACCGCTGCAGGCGTCGACGCCGCCTCACGGGTCGTCGTGGTCACCGACCCGGGCTCGCCCTTCTCCCAGCTGGCCCGTGACGAGGGCTACCGCGCGCTCTTCGAGGCCGACCCGACCGTCGGCGGGCGTTACTCCGCCCTGACGGCCTTCGGGCTGGTGCCCGCCGGCCTGGCTGGGGCCGACGTCGCCGGGCTGCTGGCGGACGGCGCCGAGGCGCTCGCCCTGCTGGCGGCCGACGACGACGGCAACCCGGCGCTGCAGCTGGGTGCGGCGCTCGGCGGCACGTCTCCCCTACGGGACAAGGTCGTCCTTATCGACGACGGCAGCCCGCTGCCGGGCTTCGGCGCCTGGGCCGAGCAGCTCGTGGCCGAGTCCACGGGCAAGGAGGGCACCGGGCTCCTGCCGGTCGTCGTCGCCGGGACGGGCTCCCCCGAGGTGAGAAGCCCCGCGGACGACGTGCTGCTCGTCCACCTCGTCGCCGACGCCAGCACGGCCGGGCCGGCCGCGGGTGACGCGACGGTCTGGACGAGCGGCTCGCTCGGCGCGCAGATGGTGCTGTGGGAGACGGCCACGGCGGTCGCCGGGCGGCTGCTCGGCATCAACCCCTTCGACCAGCCCGACGTCGAGAGCGCCAAGTCCGCCACGCGCGAGCTCCTCGAGGGCTCCCCCGAGCCCGAGCCGGCCGACATGAGCGACGACGGCGTCGAGCTGCGGGCCACGCCCGGCCTGCTCGATCGGGCCGAGGACCTGGAGGGCGCCGTCGCCGCTCTGCTCGCCACGCTGGAGGACGTCGAGGGCGGCCGCGGCTACCTCGCCGTCATGGCTTACCTGGACCGGGAGGCCGACGCGTCGCTGGAGGAGGTGCGCGAGTCGTTGGCGGCCCGCACCGGCCGGCCGGTGACCTTCGGGTGGGGCCCGCGCTTCCTGCACTCGACCGGGCAGTACCACAAGGGCGGCCCGGCCACGGGCGTCTACCTGCAGGTGACGTCCGCGCCCGCCGGGGAGGACCTGCCCATCCCCGACCGGCCGTTCACCTTCGGGGTCCTGCAGCGCGCCCAGGCCGCGGGCGACGCCGCCGTGCTCGCCGACCACGGGCGCCCGGTCCTGCGGGTGCACCTCACCGACCGCGGCCATCTGAGCCGTCTGCGCGAGGTGCTGTCCGCCCCCGCGGCGGGGACCGCGTGAGCACGACGACGTCGTCGGGCGCCGCCCGACGTCCCGTCCGGGCGGGGCTGCTGGGCGGTGGCCAGCCGGCCGAGACCAACCCGCTGCGCGACCCGCGCGACAAGCGGCTCTCGCGCATCGCCGGGCCCTCCTGCCTCGTCATGTTCGGGGTCACGGGCGACCTGGCGCGCAAGAAGCTCATGCCGGCGGTCTACGACCTCGCCAACCGAGGTCTGCTGCCGCCGGGGTTCTCCCTCGTCGGCTTCGCCCGCCGGGAGTGGTCGGACGAGGACTTCGGGCGGGTCGTCCACGACGCCGTGCGGGAGCACGCGCGGACGCCGTTCCGGGAGGAGGTCTGGCGCCAGCTCGCCGAGGGCCTGCGCTTCCTGCCCGGGGAGTTCGGCGACGACGAGGCCTTCGACGCGCTCGCCCGGACGGTCAAGGACCTGGACGCCGCCCGCGGCACGGGCGGCAACGTCGCCTTCTACCTCTCGATCCCGCCGTCGAGCTTCCCCGTCGTCTGCGAGCAGCTGGACCGCTCCGGGCTGGCACGCTCCCAGGACGGGTCCTGGCGCCGCGTCGTCATCGAGAAGCCCTTCGGGCACGACCTCGCCTCCGCGCGCGAGCTCAACGCCGTCGTCGAGCGCGTCTTCCCCTCCGACGCGGTCTTCCGGATCGACCACTACCTCGGCAAGGAGACCGTCCAGAACCTCCTGGCGCTGCGCTTCGCCAACGAGCTGTTCGAGCCGACGTGGAACGGCCAGCACGTCGACCACGTGCAGATCACCATGGCCGAGGACATCGGCATCGGTGGTCGTGCCGGCTACTACGACGGCATCGGCGCGGCGCGCGACGTCATCCAGAACCACCTGCTGCAGCTGCTGGCGCTCACCGCGATGGAGGAGCCGGTCTCCTTCGACGCCGCGGACCTGCGCGCCGAGAAGGAGAAGGTCCTCTCGGCCGTCCGCCACCCCGCCGAGGGGCTGGACGCCTCGACGGCCCGCGGGCGGTACGCCGCCGGCTGGCAGGGCGGCACGGAGGTCAAGGGGTACCTCGAGGAGGACGGAATCTCGCCCGACTCCACGACGGAGACCTTCGCCGCCGTCAAGGTCGAGGTGGAGACGCGGCGCTGGGCCGGCGTGCCCTTCTACCTGCGGGCGGGCAAGCGGCTGGGACGCCGCGTCACCGAGATCGCCGTCGTCTTCCGCCGGGCGCCGCACCTGCCCTTCGAGCAGACGGCGACCGAGGAGCTCGGCAAGAACGCGCTCGTCATCCGGGTGCAGCCCGACGAGGGCGTCACGCTGCGCTTCGGGTCCAAGGTGCCGGGCACGGCGATGGAGGTGCGCGACGTGACGATGGACTTCGGCTACGGGCACGCGTTCACCGAGTCCAGCCCCGAGGCCTACGAGCGCCTCATCCTCGACGTCCTGCTCGGCGACCCGCCCCTGTTCCCGCGGCACGAGGAGGTCGACCTGTCCTGGCGGATCCTCGACCCGGTCATCGAGCACTGGGCCGCGCAGGGGGTCCCCGAGACCTATCCCTCCGGCAGCTGGGGGCCTCAGGGCGCCTTCGCCATGATGGCGCGCGACGGCCGCGAGTGGAGGCGCCCGTGATCATCGACCTGCCCTCGACGACGACGAGCCGGATCAACCGGCGTCTGGTCGACCTCCGCGAGAGCGGCGGTGCCGTCGCCCTCGGCCGGGTCCTCACGCTCGTCATCGCGACGGACGACGAGGAGGCCGAGGAGGCCATCGCCGCGGCCAACGAGGCCAGCCGGGAGCACCCGTGCCGCGTGCTGGTCGTCGCCCGCGGCAGCCGGCGCGGAGCCAGCCGCCTCGACGGCCAGATCCGGGTGGGCGGCGACGCCGGCGCCAGCGAGGTCGTCGTCGCCCGGCTGTACGGCGAGCTCGCCCGCCACGGCGACGCCGTCGTCGTCCCGCTGCTGCTGCCGGACGCGCCCGTCGTCGTCTGGTGGCCGGGCGAGCCGCCGGCGGCGCCGAGCCAGGACCCGCTGGGGGCCATGGCGCAGCGGCGGATCACCGACTCCGGGGCGGCGAGGCGGCCGTCGAAGGCCCTGCAGGCGCTCGCCGCCGGGCACGTCCCCGGTGACACCGACCTGGCCTGGAGCCGGCTCACGCTGTGGCGCGGGATCCTCGCGGCGGCGCTGGACCAGCCACCGTTCGACCCGGTCGTCTCGGCGACGGTCACGGGGGCGGAGGACTCCCCCAGCACCGACCTGCTGGCCGCCTGGCTCGGGATGGCCCTGGACTGCCCCGCGGCCCGGGTCCGCAGCGCCTCGGGCACGGGCATCGTCGGCGTCCGGCTGGAGCGCCGCAGCGGGGACGTGGAGCTCGTGCGGCCCGAGGGCTCGACGGCGCTGCTCACGGCGCCGGGCCAGCCCGAGCGGCAGGTCGCCCTCCCCGTCCGCGGGGTGCGCGACTGCCTCTCCGAGGAGCTGCGCCGGCTCGACCCGGACGAGGTCTACGGCGAGGTCCTCACCGTGGGCCTCGGACGGCTCGGGCGGGCGAGGCGGGCGGGTGACCGCGCCGGCGTCTCGCGGTCGGGCGCCCAGCAGCGGCTCGACGAGCGCCAGGAAGAGGCCCGTGCGCACGCGGCGGCCGTCGCCGACGCCGAGCCGGCGGACCCACCGCCGGTGGAGGAGCCGACGGACAGCTCCGAGGTGGTCTCCGTCGGCCCGACCGTCCCGGTGACCGGCACGGACGGCGACGGGGCACGGGCATGAGCGACCACGTCGAGGTGGTGCTGCACGAGAACGCCGAGGACCTCGCGCAGCAGACCGCACGGCGGCTCCTCGCGGCCGTGGGCGAGGTGCTCGGCTCCCGGCCCGCCCCGGCGCCCGTGCACGTCGTCCTCACCGGCGGTCGGGTCGGCGGCCGGACGCTTCAGGCGCTCGGCGAGCTCGCCGGGGACGCCGTCGCCGGCGAGGAGGGCTGGGACCTCTCCCGCCTGCACCTGTGGTTCGGCGACGAGCGTTACGTCCCGGCGGGCAGCGACGACCGCAACGACGCCCAGGCCCGAGCGGCACTGGCCTCCTCCCCCGCCCTCGCACCGGTCTGCTGGCACCCGATGCCGTCGGCGGACGACGGCGGTGACGCCGTGGACGCGGCGGCGCGCTACGCCGCCGAGCTGGCCGAGCACGCCGAGGACCTGGGCGCGCCCGACGTCGAGGGCGACGGCCGGCAGCTGCCCGGCGTCCCCGCCTTCGACGTGCTGATGCTGGGCGTCGGCCCGGACGGCCACGTCGCCTCCCTGTTCCCCGACCGGCAGACGCTGTCGCAGCAGGGCGTCAGCGTCGTGGTCGAGGAGGACGCGCCCAAGCCGCCGGCGCTGCGCCTCAGCCTGGGCGTCGACGCCATCCGCTCCGCGGCCGAGGTGTGGCTGGTGGTCGCCGGCGAGGACAAGGCCCAGGGCGTGGCCCGGGGCCTCGACCCCGACGAGGACGTCGTGCGGACTCCCGCCGTCGCCGCGCGCGGCCGCCGGGTCACGCGCTGGCTGGTCGACCGGGCGGCGGCGTCGCAGCTGTCGGGGAACGCGTAGCGCCCGAGCGGGCACCTCCTGCCCTGGCGGGCACGCACGCACGACGGCCCGCACCCCGAGGGGATGCGGGCCGTCGACGGTGGTGGGTGAGCGGGCTCAGGGCACGAGCCGCCTGGCGCGCAGCGACTCCAGGGCCTCCTCGAGCAGTGCGGCGCCGTCCGCGTCGTTGCGGCGCTCCTTCACGTACGCGAGGTGCGTCTTGTACGGCTCGTTGCGCAGGGGCTGCGGCGGGTTCGCGCGGTCCTGCCCGGCCGGGAAGCCGCAGCGAGGGCAGTCCCACGTCTCGGGGACGGGGACGCCGGAGTCCTGCGCGAAGCTCGGGCGGACCTCGTGCTCGTTGGCGCACCAGTAGGAGATGACCACGCGGGGCGCGCTGTCGCCACGCTCGGCCTCTCCCATCGGCCCCGCCCCGACCCGGCTGCCCCGGATCGCGTTGCCTCCCGCCACTGGACCCCTCCTCGTTCGTGCACGCCGTCGGGCACGTCCCTCATGACGTGCTGGTGGTCGTGCTCCCGGTGCTGCTCGTCGTGCTCGTGCTGCTCGTGCTGCTGGCCGCCGCTGCCGCTCCGGCCGGGTCGTCGGCCTCTCTCAGATCGTCGGGTCGAAACGCTCGACCAGGCCGAGGAGGACGACGACGGCCGCCCAGACGAGCGCCATCCCCACCGTCAGCCGGTTGAGGTTCCGCTCGGCGACGCCGGAGCTGCCGACGCTGGCGGACATCCCGCCGCCGAACATGTCCGACAGGCCACCGCCCTTGCCCTTGTGGAGCAGGACGAGCATGACCTGGAAGAGGCCGGTGACGGCGAGGAGGACCATCAGCACGATCCTCAGGACGTCGATCAGGGTGCTCTCCTCCTCGGTGACCCACGGACCGGTGCCGTGGTCGATCTCCTCGTGCGCTCACGTCCAGCGAGCGGCCGCGCGGCGCCCAGGGTACGGGATGTGGCCAGGGTCACGGCCCGCGACGAGCGGTGAGCACGCCGGACCCCCACCACGACCCGGGTGCGCCGAGGCCCCACCCGGTCGGGTGCACCGGGTGGGGCCGTCGGGCAGGAGGAGCGCTCAGCTGCCGCCGTGGTGGTGCTGGTAGCGGACGATGGCGGCGAAGTCGCCCGGGTCGAGGCTGGCGCCGCCGACCAGGGCTCCGTCGACGTCGGTCTCGGCCATCACGGCCGCGACGTTGCTCGCCTTGACCGAGCCGCCGTAGAGCACGCGGACTCCCTCGGCGGCCTCGTCGCCGTGCGTCTCGCGCAGCCGGGCGCGGATGGCCCCGCACACCTCCTGCGCGTCAGCCGGCGTCGCCACCTCGCCGGTGCCGATGGCCCACACCGGCTCGTAGGCCACGACGAGCCCCGCGACCGCGGCGGCGTCCAGGCCGGCGAGCGAGCCGTCGACCTGGGCGAGGACGTGCTCGACCTGCCGCCCGGCCTGCCGGACGTCGAGACCCTCCCCGACGCAGACGACGGGAGTGATGCCGTGCTCGAGCGCCTTGCGGGCCTTCGCGGCGACGACCTCGTCGGCCTCGCCGTGGCCCTCGCGCCGCTCGCTGTGCCCGACGACGACGTAGGAGCAGCCGAGCCGGGCCAGCATGGCTCCCGACACCTCGCCGGTGTGCGCGCCCTTCTCATGCGCGGACAGGTCCTGGGCGCCGAAGCGGATCTCCAGCTTGTCGCCGTCGACGAGGGTCTGCACCGTCCGCAGGTCCGTGAACGGCGGCAGGACGACGACCTCGACGCTGGAGTGGTCGTGAGAGGCGTCCTGCAGGGTCCACGCCAGCTTCTGCAGGGTGGACGCCGCCTGCAGGTGGTCCAGGTTCATCTTCCAGTTGCCCGCCATGAGCGGGGTGCGCGACGCCACGGGTCAGTCCTCCAGTGCCTGCAGGCCGGGCAGCACGTCGCCCTGGAGGTACTCCAGGCTCGCACCCCCGCCGGTCGAGATGTGGCCGAAGTCCTCCTCGGACAGCCCGAGGGCGCGGACGGCCGCGGCGGAGTCTCCGCCGCCGACCACCGAGAAGGCGTCCGAGCCGGCGATCGCCTCGGCGACGGCCCGGGTGCCGCCCGCGTAGGGCTCCATCTCGAAGACGCCCATCGGGCCGTTCCAGAAGACGGTGCCCGCGTCGGCCAGGGCGCTCGCGAAGGCCGCCGAGGACTCCGGCCCGATGTCCAGGCCCATCCGGTCGGCGGGGATGGCGTCGGCGGCCACGACGGCGTGGTCGGCGTCGGCGGAGAAGGCGGTGGCCGCGACGACGTCGGTGGGCAGCACGATCTGCACGCCCCGCTCGGCGGCGGTCGCCAGGTAGCCGCGCACGCGGTCGAGCTGGTCGCGCTCGAGCAGGCTCGACCCGACGTCGTGGCCCTGCGCCGCGAGGAAGGTGAAGACCATGCCGCCGCCGACGAGGATCTTGTCGGCGGCGCCGAGCAGGGCCTCGATGACCCCGAGCTTGTCGGAGACCTTCGAGCCGCCGAGGACGACGACGTAGGGCCGGGCCGGGTCGGTCGTCAGGCGCCGGAGCACCTCCACCTCGGCGAGCACGAGCCCGCCGGCGGCCGACGGCAGGTGCCGCGGGACGTCGTAGACCGAGGCGTGCTTGCGGTGGACCGCGCCGAAGCCGTCACCGACGTAGGCGCTGGCGCCGTCGGCGAGGTCTCGGGCGAGCCGGCCGCGCTCGTCGTCGTCCTTGCTCGTCTCGCCCTTCTCGAACCGCAGGTTCTCCAGCAGCAGGAGCTCTCCGTCGCCGAGGGCGTCGCCCTGCGCCCTCGCGGACTCCCCGACGAGGTCGGTCGCGAACCGCACCGTGGTGCCCGGGAGCAGCTCGCGGACACGCTCGGCGACCGGGGCGAGGGAGTACTTCTCCTCCGGCTCGCCCTTCGGACGGCCGAGGTGGGCGCACACGACGACCCGCGCGCCCTGGTCCAGCAGCGCCTGCCACGTGGGCAGCGAGGCCCGGATGCGCCCGTCGTCGGTGATCCGGCGGACGCCGTCCTCCTCGGCCAGCGGGACGTTGAGGTCGCTGCGGACGAGGACGCGCTTGCCGCCGAGGCCGTCGACCTCGGCGGCGAGCTGCTCCAGCGACCTCACAGGTCGGCGCCGACGAGCTTCACGAGGTCGACGAGGCGGCTGGAGTAGCCCCACTCGTTGTCGTACCAGCCGACGACCTTGACCTGGTCGCCGATGACCTTGGTGAGGCCGGCGTCGAAGATGCACGACGCCGGGTCGCCGGCGATGTCGGAGGAGACCAGCGGGTCCTCGGTGTAGCGCAGGATCGTCCCGTCCGCGGCGGCCTTGACCGCGGCGTTGACCTCGGCGACCGAGGTCTCGCGCCCGACCGTGACGGTCAGGTCGGTGGCCGAGCCCGTGGGCACGGGCACGCGCAGCGCGTAGCCGTCGAGCTTGCCCTTGAGCTCGGGCAGGACCAGCCCGATGGCCTTCGCGGCGCCCGTCGACGTCGGCACGATGTTGAGGGCGGCGGCACGGGCCCGGCGCGGGTCCTTGTGCGGGCCGTCCTGGAGGTTCTGGTCGGCGGTGTAGGCGTGCACCGTCGTCATGAGGCCCTGCTTGATGTCGAAGGCGTCGTGGATCGCCTTGGCCATCGGCGCGAGGCAGTTCGTCGTGCACGAGGCGTTGGAGATGATCGTGTGCGCCGAGGGGTCGTAGGTGCCCTCGTTGACGCCCATCACGACGGTGACGTCCTCGTCGGTGGCCGGCGCGGAGATGATGACCTTCTTGGCCCCGGCGTCGACGTGCGCCCTGGCCTTCGAGCCGCTCGTGAAGATGCCGGTCGACTCCACGACGACGTCGGCCCCGAGGTCTCCCCAGGGCAGGCCCGCCGGGTTGCGCTCGGAGGAGACCGCGACGTGCCGGCCGCCGATCGTCAGGCCCTTCTCGTCGGCGGAGACGTCCTGCGCCAGGCGACCGAGGAGGGAGTCGTACTTCAGGAGGTGGGCCAGGGCCTGGTTGTCGGCGAGGTCGTTGACGCCGACGACCTCGACGTCGGCGCCGGAGGCCAGGGCGGCGCGGAAGAAGTTGCGGCCGATGCGGCCGAAGCCGTTGATGCCCACGCGGATGGTCACGTCGAGTCTCCAGGGGGTGCTGGGCCCGCGGGGGCGGGCCGACGGGAGGTGCTGCACGGCGGTCCGGGCCGACGGCGGTGGGAGCGCCCTCGCGGGTGGCTCGTCGCGTCCGGCCCTGCGCCACCGACCCTAGGGGATGCGGCCCTCGCGGGCACCGGAGAGGTGCCCCCGGATGTGACTCGGGTCACAGCCTGGGCGGGGCGCCCGGGGCGGCGCCGGCCTCAGGCCTCGAGCATGTCGGGGGTGAGGTTGGCCTCCGTGCCCGGGACGCCGGTCTCGACGGCGCGCCGGTCGGCCATGGCCAGCAGCCGTCGGATGCGCCCGGCGACGGCGTCCTTCGTCATCACGGGGTCGGCCATGGCGCCCAGCTCCTCCAGCGAGGCCTGGCGGTGCTCGCACCGGAGGCGTCCGGCGACGAGCAGGTGCTCGGGCACGTCGTCGCCGAGGATCTCCAGGGCCCTCTCGACGCGGGCGCCCGCCGCCACCGCCGCCCGGGCGGAGCGGCGCAGGTTGGCGTCGTCGAAGTTGGCGAGCCGGTTGGCCGTGGCCCGGACCTCGCGGCGCATCCGCCGCTCCTCCCAGACCATGACCGCGTCGTGCGCGCCGAGGCGGGTGAGCAGGGCGCCGATGGCGTCGCCGTCGCGGACGACGACACGGTCGACGCCGCGCACCTCGCGGGCCTTGGCGGAGACCCCGAGACGGCGGGCCGCGCCGACGAGCGCGAGGGCCGCCTCCGGCCCGGGGCAGGTGATCTCCAGGGAGGCGCTGCGGCCGGGCTCGGTGAGCGAGCCGTGCGCGAGGAAGGCCCCCCGCCAGGCGGCCTCCGCGCAGCAGGCGGCCCCGCCGACGACCTGCGGCGGCAGCCCCCGCACGGGGCGCCCGCGGGTGTCGAGCAGGCCGGTCTGGCGCGCCAGGGCCTCGCCCTCCCGCAGGACCCGGACGACGTAGCGGGTGCCGCGGCGCAACCCCCCCGGGGAGAGGACGACGACGTCGCACGAGGCGCCGAAGACCTCGCTGACGTCCTTGCGCAGCCGCCGCGCGGCCGCCCCCGTGTCGAGCTCGGCCTCCACGACGACCTGCCCGGAGACGATGTGAAGCCCGCCGGCGAAGCGCAGGACCGAGGAGGTCTCGGCCTTGCGGTCGCACGAACGGGTGACGGGGAGGCGGCTGAGCTCGTCCTTGACCTGCGCCGTCAGTGCCATGCACCCATCCTCGCACCGGAGCCGGCCTCCCCGGCCCGGGGCCGGCCACGTCGACCGGCCACGTCGACCGGCCACGTCGACCGGCCACCTCGAGCCGGCCACCTCGAGCCGGCCGACGAGGCTCCGGCGGCGCGTGGCGCCCGGCGCCCCTACCGGCCCGCGCGGTCAGCGCGGCAGCGCGTCGGCCCCCTCGAAGGCGTCGCGGAAGGCGGCGGCCAGCCGCAGCGGGTCGTGCACGTCGGCCGTCGCCGAGCGGGCCACGCGCCGCAGCACGAGCTGGGCGCCCAGGTCCGCGCAGACCCGCTCCAGCGCGCCGCCGGCGGGGCCGCGGGCGCAGCGGTCGTCCGCGACGACGGCGTCCAGGCGCAGGTCGGGGGCGTGCCGGGCCAGGGCGGCGAGGTGGTCGGCCGGGGTCAGGCCGGCCGTCTCCGCCTGCGTCGAGGTGAGGTTGAGGACGACGCACCGCCGCGCCGACGTCGTCCCCAGCGCCTCGGCCAGCTCGGGCACGCACAGGTGCGGCATGACGCTCGTGAACCACGACCCCGGGCCGAGGACGACCCAGTCGGCCTCGTGCACGGCCTCGAGCGCCTCGGGGCAGGCGGGCGGCGCGCCGGGGTCGAGCCGGACGGCGTCGATGCGGCCGGTCGCCGTCGCGAGCGCCACCTGGCCGCGGACGACCCGGCTGGGTCCTCCCTCCTCGGGGGTGACGTCGCCCTCGACGACGAGCGGCACGAGCGACATGGGGAGCACCCGGCCGCGCGCCCCCAGCAGGTGCGCCATCCAGTCCAGCCCGGCGACGGTGTCGTCGAGCAGCTCCCAGAGCGCGACGAGCAGGAGGTTGCCGACCGAGTGGCCCCGAAGCTCGCCCTCCCCGGCGAAGCGGTGCTGGACGACGTCGCTCCACGTGCGGCCCCAGTCGGCGTCGTCGCAGAGGGCGGCGAGCGCCATCCGCAGGTCGCCGGGGGGCAGCACGCCGAGCTCGGCGCGCAGGCGCCCGCTGGAGCCGCCGTCGTCGGCGACCGTCACGACGGCGGTGAGCCGGTCGGTGAGGTGGCGCAGCGCGGACAGGGACGCCGAGAGCCCGTGGCCGCCGCCCAGGGCGACGACCGAGGGCGGCGGGGCGCCGTCCCCGGACCGGCCGGGCGCCGTGAGCGGCAGGCCGCCCAGGCTGAGGGGCCCCGTCGTCGGGCCCGCGTGGGCGCCGGTGTGCACGCCGCCCTGCGGGCTCACTCGCGGCCCAGGTCGCGGTGGACGACGCGGGTGCTCACGTCCCCGCCGGCCAGGAGCCCGCCGAGCGCCTCGCTGAGGGCGACCGAGCGGTGCTTGCCGCCGGTGCACCCCACCGCGACGGTGGCGAAGCCGCGGTGCTCGCGCCGGTACCCCCCGACGACCGGCTCCAGGGCGGCGGCGTACCGCTCGAGCCACTCCCGGGCGCCCTCCTGGGCGAGGACGAAGTCGCGGACGACGTCCTCGCGCCCGGTGTGCGGGCGCAGCGCCGGGTCCCAGTAGGGGTTGGGCAGGAAGCGGACGTCGGTGACGTGGTCGGCGTCGACCGGGATGCCGTACTTGAAGCCGAACGACATGACCGTCAGCTGCAGCCGGGCCCGCCCGACCTCGCCGAAGTCCTCGGCGACGCGGGCCCCGAGCTGGTGCACGTTGAGCTGGCTGGTGTCGACGAGCAGGTCCGCACCACCGCGCAGCGCGGCGACGAGGTCGCGCTCGCGGCGGATGCCGTCGAGGATCCGGCCGCCCTCCTGGAGCGGGTGCGGGCGCCGCACCGACTCGAACCGTCGGACCAGCGCCTCGTCGGAGGCCTCGAGGAACAGGACGCGGACGACGACGCCACGCCCGCGCAGCTCCCCCAGCGCGGACTGCACCTCGGGGAAGAACTCCTGCCCGCGGACGTCGAGGACGACGGCGACCCGCGGCAGGCCCCGCCGCGCGCGCGAGGCGAGCCCCGCGAGGGCGCCGAGCATCTGCGGCGGCAGGTTGTCGACGACGTACCAGCCGAGGTCCTCCAGCCGGTCGGCGACCGTCGAGCGCCCCGCCCCGGACATGCCGGTGATGACGAGCACCTCGGTCTTGGCCTGCGCGTTCTCCCCGTGCACCGTCGGCGCCGCTGCCGTCCGGGCCGGCGAGGCCTGACCGTCCGTGGCGGGTGGTGGCGCGGCACGGTGCTCACCGGTGCGGGCCCAGGCCCGGTCCCCCTCGGTGGCCTCCTCGACGTCGGCCAGGTCGCCGTCCTCGGGGGCGGGCGCCTCGGCCGGCACGTCGCCGCCCGCCGGGAGGAGGAGCTGCCCCTCACCGCCCCCCGCGGCGCTCGACCACCCCCGCGGCTCGGCGGTCGCGCCGTCGGGCCGTGCGTCGTGGGGCCCGTCGCTCGCCGGACGCACGACCGGCACCTCACCGGTCTCCTCGAGGTTGCCCCACGGGCTCGGACGCCCCGGCACGGGCGTCGCTCCCCCTCCTCGGCGCTCGTCGGTCACCCACCGATCTTGGCAGCGTGCCCGCCCGGCGTCGACGCCGAGCCCCCGCGCCACGTCGCAGGCGGGCGGGCGTGGCGCGCTCGCTCAGTCGTCGAGCAGCTCGCCGGTGGCCGTGTTGACGCGCAGGGGGGCGTCGTCGGCGCGTCCGGCGCTCGCCTGGGCCGGCACCTTCTCGCCCGCGGGAGCCAGCGCGTCCAGCACCGCCCGCGCGGTGGCGGGGCCGACGCCGGGCACCTCGCAGACCTCGTCGACGGTCGCGGCACGCAGCCGCTTGAGCGAGCCGAACCGCTTGAGCAGTGCCTGGCGGCGGGCCGGGCCGAGCCCGGGGACGTCGTCGAGGGCGCTGCGGGTCATCGACGAGCTGCGCCTCTGCCGGTGGTAGGCGATGGCGAAGCGGTGGGCCTCGTCGCGCACCCGCTGCAGCAGGTAGAGCCCCTCGCTCTGGCGGGGCAGGACCACAGGGAACTCCTCGCCCGGCAGCCAGACCTCCTCCAGCCGCTTGGCGAGGCCGACCAGGGCGACGTCGCTGATGCCGAGCTCGGACAGCGCCCGGGCCGCGGCGTCGACCTGCGGGCGACCGCCGTCGACGACGACGAGCTGCGGCGGGTAGGCGAAGCGGCGGGGGCGGCCGGTGTCGGGGTCGACGGGCTGGTGCGCGGGCTCGTCCGCGCTGCCACCGGCCCCGCCGGCGGCCGGGCCGGTCGCCGCGTCGTCGGTGAGCCCCTCGGGCGGCGGGCCGGCGACCGCGCCGCTCGCCGACAGGTGGCGACGGAAGCGTCGGAGCATGACCTCGTGCAGCGACGCCGTGTCGTCCTGCTCGTCCCCGGCGCGCACCGAGTCCCCGCGGACGGCGAACCGGCGGTACTCGCCCTTGCGGGGCAGCCCGTCCTCGAAGACGACCATGGAGGCGACGACGTCGGTGCCCTGGAGGTTGGAGACGTCGTAGCACTCGACCCGCAGCGGGGCCTCGTCGAGGTCGAGGGCCTCCTGCAGCTCCTGCAGCGCCAGGCTGCGGGTGGTCAGGTCACCGCCGCGGCGGGTCTTGTGCAGCGCGAGCGCCTGCCCGGCGTTCTTCTCCACCGTCTCCAGGAGCGCCCGCTTGTCTCCGCGCTGCGGCACGCGGACGTCGACGGCGGACCCGCGCAGCCCCGTGAGCCACTCCGTCATCTGCTCGGCGTCCTGCGGCGCGACCGGCACGAGGACCTCGCGCGGGACGGCGCCCGTGGGGGCGCTGCGCCCCTCCCCCGGGCGGCGGGCCGAGAGGTCCTCGGGGTCGGCCGCCGCCATCACCGCCTCGGCGTCGCCGTAGACCTGCTGCAGCAGGTGCTGGACGAGGCCGGCCGTGCTGACGTCCTCGACCTTCTCCACGACCCAGCCCCGCTGGCCGCGGACGCGCCCGCCGCGGACGTGGAAGACCTGGACGGCCGCCTCCAGCTCGTCCTCGGCGAGGGCGAAGACGTCGGCGTCCGTCGCGTCGGGCAGGACGACGGCGCTCTTCTCCAGCGCCCGGCGCAGCGCGCCGAGGTCGTCGCGGCGGCGTGCGGCCCGCTCGAAGTCCAGGTCCGCCGAGGCCTCGCGCATCTCCGCCTCGAGCCTGCGCTCGAACCTCGCCGTGCGCCCGGCCATGAAGTCGGCGAAGTCCTCGGCGAGGGCGCGGTGGTCCTCCTCGCTGATCTGCCCCGTGCAGGGCGCCGAGCACTTGCCGATGTAGCCCAGCAGGCACGGTCGTCCCACCTGCGCCGCGCGCCGCAGGACGCCGGCCGAGCAGCTGCGGATGGGGAAGACCCGCAGGAGCAGGTCGACCGTCTCGCGGATGGCCCAGGCGTGGGTGTAAGGCCCGAAGTACCGGGTGCCCTTGCGCTTGGTGCCGCGCATGACCTGCACGCGGGGGATGGCCTCCCCCATCGTGATGGCGAGGTAGGGGTAGGACTTGTCGTCGCGGTACTTGACGTTGAAGCGCGGGTCGAACTCCTTGATCCAGGAGTACTCCAGCTGGAGCGACTCGACCTCGGTCGCGACGCTCGTCCACTCCACCGACGCGGCCGTCGTCACCATCGTCTGGGTGCGTGGGTGCAGCCCGGCGACGTCGGCGAAGTAGCTGTTCAGCCGCTGCCGGAGGCTGCGGGCCTTGCCGACGTAGATGACCCGTCCGTGCGCGTCGCGGAACCGGTAGACCCCCGGCGTGTCCGGGATCTCCCCCGGCCTCGGTCGGTAGGAGGACGGGTCGGCCACCGCCCCAGACTAGGTCGGCGGCGCGGCGGTGGCCGACGGCGTCCGGGCGGCCGCCGCCACGCCCGGCCGGGGACGACGACCGGGCCCGGTCGCCGGAGGCGACGGTCAGGCCGGTCGCCGGAGGCGACGGTCAGGCCCGGTCGCCGAGGGCGACGATGTGCTCGGGGAGCCGCTCGTTGCTGCCGTACATGAAGTGGTTGCTCATGTTCTCGGAGAAGCGGCTGGCCGGCGTGGTGCGGCCGACGGCCTCGGCGGTCTCCCGCAGGTGGACCGGCGAGGCGCCGCAGCAGACGCCCAGGTAGTGGATGCCGAGGTCGTAGGCCTCCTTGGCGAAGGCCCCGATCTCGTACCGGTTGGTGTACAGCGGGTCCAGCGCGGTGGGGAAGGTCCGGCCGTGCGGGGACGGCACGGCGGCGCGGTCGTCGGAGAGGTTGAAGAAGGTCGGCTCGGCGTCGGTCGTCCGGTACGGGATGGGCAGGGCGCCGACGTGGCAGGACACGGCCTCCCGGATCTGCCGCAGCCAGGGCAGCATCGTCTGCGGGCCACGGAAGCAGTTCATGCCCACGACGTCGGCCCCTGCCTGCTCGAGCCGCTGGCAGGTCTCGACGATGCCCATGCCGTCGGCCATCTCCTCGAAGGCCATCGGCGCGAGGGTGACGACGGAGGGGAGCCCCGAGGCCTTGATGACCTCGAGGGCCGTGAGGGCCTCTTGCGCGAAGTAGAAGGTCTCCCCGATGACGAGGTCGGCGCCCTCCTCGACGGCCCAGCCGACCATCTCCTCGAACATGCCGCGGACCTCGGCCTGGCGGGCCGGGTCGGCGGGGTCCCAGATGTTGGTGTTGGAGATGTTGCCGGCCATGAGGTCGCCGGGGTTCGCGTCGGCGACGCCGCGGGCGATCTGCAGCGCGGCCCGGTTGAGCGGCTCGAGCAGGTCCTCCTTGCCGATGACCCGCATCTTCTCGCGGTGGCCGTTGTAGGTGAAGGCCTCGACGACGTCGGAGCCGGCGCGCTGGAAGTCCACGTGCAGGGCGCGCAGCGCCTCGGGGAACTCCAGGGCCACCTCGGGCACGAACTCCCCGGCCGTGAGGTACCCGCGCCGCTCCAGCTCGAAGAGGAAGCCCTCGGCGCACAGGACCGGGCCGGCGTCGAGCCGGTCGGTGAGGGAGGGGACGGTGGCGTCAGCAGCAGACATCAGAGGTCCTTCGCGGTGAGGAAGGTCGGGTGGGGCACGAGCGTGCCGGGCGCCGCCGGCGGACCGGGGGTCGCAGGCGGGTCAGGGGGCGCAGGCGGGTCAGGGGGCGCAGGCATCTTGGCCCATCCCACGCCGCCGCCGGACCGCCTGCCCGGCAGTCGGGCAGGGCGTCGGCGGACGACCGGGCGACCGGACGACCGGACGACCGGCCCACGGTCAGGCGGTGGCCGCCGCCGGTGTGCGCCGCGGCGGCGGCAGCGCGTCGGCCGATCGGGTCGGTCCGCCGGCGTGCTCCCCGGTGCCGAGCACCTCGGCGAGGAAGCGCCCGGTGTGGCTCTCGACCCGCCGCGAGACCTGCTCGGGCGTGCCCTCGGCGACGACCCGGCCGCCGCCCCCGCCGCCCTCGGGGCCCATGTCGACGACCCAGTCGGCGCTCTTGACGACGTCGAGGTTGTGCTCGATGACCAGGACGGTGTTGCCCTTGTCGACGAGGCCCTGCAGGACCCCGAGCAGCTTGCGGATGTCCTCGAAGTGCAGGCCCGTGGTCGGCTCGTCGAGCACGTAGACCGTGCGTCCGGCCGAGCGCTTCTGCAGCTCGGCCGCGAGCTTGACCCGCTGCGCCTCGCCGCCGGACAGCGTCGGCGCGCTCTGCCCGAGCCGCACGTAGCCGAGACCGACGTCGACGAGCGTCCGCAGGTGCCGCGAGATGGCCGGGACGGCGGCGAAGAAGTCGACGGCCTCCTCGATCGGCATGTCGAGGACGTCGGCCACCGTCCGGCCCTTGAAGTGCACCTCGAGCGTCTCGCGGTTGTACCGCGCGCCGTCGCAGACCTCGCAGGGCACGTAGACGTCGGGCAGGAAGTTCATCTCGATCTTGATCGTGCCGTCGCCCTGGCAGTTCTCGCAGCGGCCGCCCTTGACGTTGAAGGAGAAGCGCCCCGGCTGGTAGCCGCGGACCTTCGCCTCGGTCGTCGTGGCGAAGAGCTTGCGCACGTGGTCCCACACCCCGGTGTACGTCGCCGGGTTGGAGCGCGGCGTCCGGCCGATGGGGCTCTGGTCGACGTGGACGACCTTGTCGAGGTGCTCCAGGCCCGTGACGGTGCGGTGGCGCCCCGGCACCCGCTTGGCGCCGTTGAGCTTGTTGGCGAGCACGGTGTAGAGGATGTCGTTGACGAGCGTCGACTTGCCCGAGCCCGAGACCCCGGTGACGGCGACGAGGCAGCCGAGCGGGAAGGCGACGTCGACGCCGCGCAGGTTGTTCTGCCGGGCGCCCTTGACGACGAGCTGGCGCGAGCGGTCCCGCGCCCGCCGCGACGACGGCACCGGCACCGACCGGCGTCCGGACAGGTACTGGCCCGTGAGCGAGGACTCGTGGTCGAGCAGCCCCTGCACGGGCCCGGAGTGGACGACGTGCCCGCCGTGCTCGCCGGCGCCCGGGCCCACGTCCACGACCCAGTCGCTCGCGCGGATGGTGTCCTCGTCGTGCTCGACGACGATGAGCGTGTTGCCGAGGTCGCGCAGCCGGGTGAGCGTCTCGATGAGCCGGCGGTTGTCGCGCTGGTGCAGGCCGATGCTCGGCTCGTCGAGCACGTAGAGCACGCCGACGAGGCCCGAGCCGATCTGGGTCGCGAGCCGGATCCGCTGCGCCTCCCCGCCCGACAGCGTGCCGGCGGCGCGGTCGAGGGAGAGGTAGTCCAGGCCGACGTCGAGCAGGAAGCCGAGGCGGGCGTTGATCTCCTTGAGGACGGCGTCGGCGATCTGCCGCTCGCGCGCCCCCAGCTGCAGGTCGCGCAGGAAGGCCGCGGCCTCGTCGACCGGCAGGGCGCACACCTCGGAGATCGACCGCCCGCCGACCGTGACGGCGAGCACCTCCGGGCGCAGCCGCGTGCCCCGGCACACCGGGCACGGGATCTCGCGCATGTAGCCCTCGTACCGCTCGCGCGACCACTCCGAGTCGGTCTCGGCGTGCCGGCGGCGGACGAAGGGCACCACGCCCTCGAAACCCGTGGAGTAGGCCCGCTCGCGCCCGAAGCGGTTGCGGTAGCGCACGTGCACCTCGTGCTCGTGCCCCTCCAGCAGGGCCTTCGTGGCGCGCTGCGGCAGGGCCCGCCACGGCGTGTCCATCGAGAAGCCGAGCTGGTCGGCCAGGCCGCCCATGACGCGCTGGAAGTACTCCGCCGAGCCGGAGCCGGCGGCCCACGGGGCGATGGCGCCCTCGGCGAGGGTCAGCTCCTCGTCGGGGACCAGCAGCTCGGGGTCGACCTCCAGCCGGGTGCCGATGCCGGTGCACTCGGGGCAGGCGCCGTACGGCGCGTTGAAGGAGAAGGTGCGCGGCTCCACCTCGTCGAGCGCGAGCGGGTGCTCGTTGGGGCACGCCAGCTTCTCGGAGAAGCGTCGCTCGCGCTGCTCGCCCTCGGCCGCGTCGACGAGGTCGACGAGCACGACGCCGTCGGACAGGCCCAGCGCCGTCTCCACCGAGTCCGTGAGGCGCCGCTTGGCGCCGTCGCGCACGACGAGGCGGTCGACGACGACCTCGACGTCGTGCTTGAACTTCTTGTCCAGCTGCGGCGGCGTGGCGAGGGAGATGACGTCGCCGTCGACGCGGGCGCGGGAGAAGCCCTTGGTCTGCAGCTCGGCGAAGAGCTCCACGTGCTCGCCCTTGCGCCCGCGCACGACGGGCGCGAGCACCTGGAAGCGCGTGCCCTCGGGCATCTCCAGCAGCCGGTCGACGATCTGCTGTGGGCTCTGCCGGCCGATCGGCTCCCGGCACACGGGGCAGTGCGGCTGCCCGGCGCGCGCCCACAGCAGCCGCAGGTAGTCGTAGACCTCGGTGATGGTCCCGACCGTCGAGCGGGGGTTGCGGCTCGTCGACTTCTGGTCGATGGAGACGGCCGGGGACAGGCCCTCGATGAAGTCGACGTCGGGCTTGTCCATCTGCCCCAGGAACTGCCGGGCGTACGCCGACAACGACTCGACGTACCGGCGCTGGCCCTCCGCGAAGATCGTGTCGAAGGCGAGCGAGGACTTGCCCGACCCCGACAGCCCGGTGAAGACGACCATCGCGTCCCGCGGGAGGTCGAGCGACACGTCCCGGAGGTTGTGCTCGCGGGCGCCGCGGATGACCAGCTCTGACTGCACGGCTCGATCGTAGGTGCGACCCCCGACGACGCCGTCCGTGCCGGCGGGCCCGCCCCCCGGGACGAGGTCAGACGCAGCCCTGGGCGTCGACGTCGGCCATGAGCCCGGTGCCGCGGGGGCCACCGCTGCCGGCGGGGTAGGTCTCCAGGGGGACGAGGCCCTGCGACCAGGCCCTCACCACGGGCTCGACGACGCGCCAGCACTGCTCGGCGGTGTCCCCGCGCACCGACAGGGTCGGGTCGCCCTTGAGGACGCCGAGCAGCACCTGCCCGTAGGCCGTCAGCTCCCCGGGTGACAGCTCGGTGCTCAGCGCGGCGCGCTCGAGGCCGAAGGCGTCGTCCTCGCCGTTGAGGTCGAGCTCGAGGGTGACGTCGTCCGGCCCGAAGCCGATGCGCAGCCGGGTCGGGGACTGGGTCCCGAGCAGCCCCGTCGGCAGGTGCGGCACGTGCTTGAAGGTGATGACCGCCTCCTTGCGCCGGGTGCTCAGCGCCTTGCCCGAGCGCAGCCGGAAGGGCACGCCCGCCCACCGCCAGGTGTCGACGGCGAGGACGACCTCGGCGAGCGTCTCGGTCTCGCGCTCGGGGTCGACGCCCGGCTCGTCGGCGTAGGCGCCGAGCTTCTCGTCCCCGATCGTGCCGGCGGTCCACCGGGCCCGGCGCGTGCAGGACGCCGGGTCGTCCTCGTCCCACAGGCGCGTCGCCCGCAGCGCCGCCGCCTTGGCGTCGCGGAGGTCCCGGGGCGAGATGGTCGACGGCGGCTCCATCGCGAGGAGCGCCAGCAGCTGCAGCAGGTGGCTCTGCACCATGTCGGCCATCGCACCGGCGTGGTCGTAGTACCCGGCGCGCCCGGCCAGCCCGAGGTCCTCGTCGAAGACCACGTCGACCCGCTCGACGTGCTCGGCGCTCCACATCGGCTCGAACAGCCGGTTGGCGAAGCGCAGGCCGAGGATGTTGAGCACCGTCGACTTGCCGAGGAAGTGGTCGACCCGGTGCACGTGGTCCTCGGGCACCAGCGTCGTGAGGAGCTCGTTGAGCTCGGCGGCCGACTCCCGGTCGTGCCCGAAGGGCTTCTCCAGCACCAGCCGGGTGCCGTGCGGGAGGTCTCCGGGCTGCAGGGCCCGCAGGGCCGACCCGGTGACGGCGGGCGGGAGGGCGAAGTAGAGGACGACGTCGCGCGAGCTCGCCTCGTCCCCCGGCCCGCCGGGCCCGCCCGGCCCCTCGGCGCCGGCCTCCTGGACCAGCCGGGCCAGGGACCCCCGCTCGGAGACGTCGACGGCGGCGTACCGGGTGCTCTCGACGAGGGCGTCGACGGCCGGCCCCCGCGCCCCGGCGGACTCGGCGGCCGCGCGCACGACGCCCGTCCACCAGGCCTGCTCGCGCTCGTCGCGGTCGGCGCCGACGAGGTGCAGGTCGAGGTCCCCGCCGTGGTGGCTGACGAGCAGGTCGGCCAGGCCGGGGAGCAGGAGGCGCGAGGTCAGGTCCCCGGCGGCGCCGAGGACGACGAGGGTGGTCACGGCGGGGCTCCTGACGTCGGGGGCGGCGGTCCTGCGCGCGCCGTCGCGGCTCCAGGGGAGGTCACCCTCCCGGCAACCGGGAGAGGCCGCAAGCACAGAGGGGCACGTCCCTGGTCTCGGTCGTGGCGGGCGGCGGCTCGTGGGAGCCTCCCGCCATGACGGACCTGCGCATCGAGGACTACGCGCTCATCAGCGACTGCCACAGCGCCGCCCTCGTGGGGCGGGACGGCAGCGTCGACTGGCTGTGCCTGCCGCGCTACGACTCCTCCGCCGTCTTCAGCGCGCTGCTGGGCACGCACGAGCACGGCCGCTGGCTCGTGCGCCCGGTCGACGACGGCGCCACCGCGCAGCGTCGCTACGTCGGCGACACCTTCGTCCTGGAGACGACGTGGACGACGTCCACGGGGGTCGTGACGGTCACCGACTTCATGCCGATGAACGACCTGCGCGCCGACGTCGTCCGCCGCGTCGAGGGCGTCAGCGGCACCGTGGCGATGCGGCAGGAGCTCGTGGTCCGCCCGGACTACGCCAAGGTCGAGCCGTGGGTGCGGCGCGTCACCGACCCCGACGGCCTGGACGGGCTGCTCGCCGTCGCCGGGCCGGACGCCTTCCTCCTGCGCGGCGGGCCCATGCCGGGACCCGTCGACCACCGCCACGCCGGGCAGTGGGAGCACGCCGAGGGCGACCGGCACGACATCAGCCTCACGTGGTACCGCTCCTACCGGGACATGCCCTCGCGCCTGGACGTCGACCACCGCCTCGAGACGACGCTCGCGTGGTGGCAGGAGTGGGCCGACCGGGCCGAGGCGGGCGAGCGGCACGAGGAGGCCGTCAAGCGCTCGCTGCTGGTGCTGCGGGCGCTCACCCACGCTGACACCGGCGGCATCGTGGCGGCGGCGACGACGTCGCTGCCCGAGGACTTCGGCGGCGGGCGCAACTGGGACTACCGGTTCGTGTGGCTGCGCGACGCCGCGCTGACCCTGGAGGCCCTGCTCACGCACGGCTACCGCGACGAGGCGGAGCGCTGGCGCGAGTGGCTGCTGCGCGCCGTCGCCGGCAGCCCCGCCGACGTCCAGATCATGTACGGCATCTCCGGGGAGCGGGAGCTGCCCGAGCGCGAGCAGCCGCAGCTGCCGGGGTACGAGGGCTCGCTGCCCGTCCGCACGGGCAACGGCGCCGTCGACCAGTACCAGGCCGACGTGCTCGGCGAGGTGCTCGTGGCCCTCGACCGGGCCCGGCGCGAGGGCGTCGCCGAGGACCAGTTCTCCTGGCCGCTGCAGCGCGCGCTGCTCGGGTACGTCGAGGAGCACTGGGAGCGCAAGGACCACGGCATCTGGGAGATGCGCGGGGACCTGCACCACTTCACGCACTCGCGGGCCATGGTCTGGGCGGCCTTGGACCGCGGTGCCCGCGCCGTCCGCGAGGGTGGCATGGAGGGCCCCGCCGAGCGGTGGGAGGAGCTGCGCGAGCGCGTGCGCGCGGAGATCGAGGAGCACGGCTGGGACGCCGGGCGGGGCACCTACACGCAGGTGTACGGCAAGCCGCACGTGGACGCCTCGCTGCTCATGCTCCCGCAGGTGGGCTACCTGGCCGCCGACGACCCGCGGATGGTCGGGACGGTGAGGGCCATCGAGGAGGACCTCCTGCGCGGCGGCCTGGTGCTGCGCTACGACACCGGTCCGGGGCTCGACGGGCTGGAGGGCGACGAGCACCCGTTCCTGGCCTGCTCCTTCTGGCTCGTGGAGCAGTACGCCCGGATGGGACGGGTCGAGGACGCCGAGGCCCTCATGGAGACGTGCCTCGCCTGCAGCAACGACCTCGGTCTGCTGTCGGAGGAGTACGACACCGACGTGCGCCGGCAGGCGGGCAACACGCCGCAGGCGCTGAGCCACCTGGCGCTCGTCCGCGCGGCCGACGCCCTCGGCGACGTCCACCACCAGGACCCGCGGTGAGCGCGCGGCCGAGGAGGAGCACCCGATGAGCGCGAGCGCGAGCCTGCCGCACGAGGACCGCGCGCCGCTGGAGGCCGTCCGCGTCGACGTCGCGCGGGTCTCGGGCATGGACAACGCCTGCTACCTGCTGGAGTGCACGGCGACCGGCGCGCGGCTGCTCGTCGACGCCGCGGACGACGCGCCGCGGCTGCTGGAGCTGGCCGACGGCCGGCTGGACGTCGTCGTGACGACGCACGGGCACGCCGACCACCACCGGGCGCTGGCGGAGGTCGTGGCCGCCACCGGCGCCCAGGTGCTCGTCGGGGCGCCGGACGCCGGCGACCTGCCCGTGCCGGCGGACCGGGAGCTGCACCACCGCGACGTCGTCGAGGTCGGCGACCTGCGGCTCGACGTCGTCGCGCTGCGCGGTCACACGCCCGGCTCGGTGGCGCTCGTCCACCACGACCCGTCGGGGCGGGTGCTGGCCTTCACGGGCGACAGCCTCTTCCCCGGCGGCGTCGGGGCGACGGGCGGGGACCCCGACCGCTTCACCCAGCTGCTCCACGACGTCGAGGACCGGCTCTTCATGGTCCTGCCCGACCAGACCGAGGTGCTGCCCGGCCACGGCGAGCCGACGACGCTGCAGGCCGAGCGCGTGCACCTGCCGGAGTGGCGGCGGCGCGGCTGGTGAGGCCCGGTCGGTGCTGGTGAGGCCCGGTCAGTGCTGGTGAGGCAGGTCAGTGCTGAAGAGGCAGGTCAGTGCTGAAGAGGCAGGTCAGCCCGCCGACGTCGAGCGGTCACGGCGCCGGCTCACCGCGAGCGAGACGACCGTCGTCACCCCGAGGATGACGACGATGGCGGTGAGCGAGAGCCAGACCGGCACGACCGGCGCCCACTCGACCGGCTCGCCTCCGTTGAGGAAGGGCAACGTGTTCTCGTGCAGCGCCTCGAGGACGAGCTTGACGCCGACGAAGGCCAGCAGCACCGCGAGCCCCAGGTCCAGGTAGACCAGCCGCTTGAGCAGGTCGCCGACGAGGAAGAACAGCTGCCGCAGCCCCATGAGCGCGAAGACGTTGGCGGTGAGCACGAGGTAGGGCTCGCTCGTCAGGCCGAAGATCGCCGGGATCGAGTCGAGCGCGAAGAGCAGGTCCGTCGTCCCCAGGGCGAGAAGGACGAGCAGCATTGGCGTCGCCGCGCGCCGCCCGCCCTCGCGGACCAGCAGCGACGGGCCGCGGTAGTCCTCGGTCACGGGCAGGACGCGGCGCACCAGCCGGACGAGGCGGTTCTCCCCCACCTCCTGCTCGGCGTCCTCGTCGTCCCCGGGCCCGGCCTCGCGGACCAGCTTGACGGCGGTGAAGAGCAGGAAGGCGCCGAAGAGGAAGAAGACCCAGCTGAAGGCCGAGACGAGGCTGGCGCCGACGGCGATGACACCGGCCCGCAGCACCAGCGCCAGGACGATGCCGACGAGCAGGGCGTTCTGCTGCAGCTCCCGGGGGACGCCGAAGCGGCGGAAGATCAGGAGGAAGACGAAGAGGTTGTCCACCGACAGCGAGTACTCGGTCAACCAGCCGGCGTAGAACTCTCCCGCGTACCGCCCGCCGGCGAAGGCCCAGACGCCGAGGCCGAAGACGAGCGCCGCCGCGACGAAGCCGGCCAGGTGGAGACCGCTCTCGCGCGGGGACGGCTCGTGGGGGTCCCGGCGGCTGCGGAGGACGTCGACCGCGAGGAAGAGCACGGCCGCGCCGATCGTCGCCGCCCAGAGCCATCCCGGGACGGTCACCGCCGGTGCTCGCCGCTCCCGTCACCGCTGCGACCGGCGGCGGTCGGCGTGTCGTCGGGCACCTGGTCGAGGGCGCCGCCGTCCCGCAGGCCCTCGTCGACGGGCGAGCGGGTGGCGCTGGGCGCCTCCGTCGGGGAACCCTCGCCCGCGGCGTCGACGTCCGGGCCGTCGGCGACGGCCGCCTGGGCGGCCTTGGTCCTCGCGCCGGCCCGCAGCGACGCGACGGTGGTGACGCCGAGGGCGAGCACGATGAAGGACAGCGACATCCAGATCGGCACCTCGGGGATGGCGTAGACGGCCTCGCCGCCGTTGATGAAGGGCAGCTCGTTCTCGTGCAGCGCGTGGATGAGCAGCTTGACGCCGATGAAGCCGAGGATCGCCGCCAGGCCGTAGTGCAGGAAGACCAAGCGGTCCAGCAGCCCGTCGATGAGGAAGTAGAGCTGACGCAGCCCGAGGAGGGAGAACGCGTTGGCCGTGAAGACGAGGTAGGGCTCCTGCGTGAGCCCGAAGATGGCCGGGATCGAGTCGACGGCGAAGAGCAGGTCGGCGCTGCCGATGGCGATCATGACGACGAGCATCGGCGTGACGAACCGCTTGCCGTCGATGCGGGTCGTGAAGCGGTCCCCGTGGTAGTCGTCCGTCGTCGGCAGCACCCGCTTCGAGACGCGCAGGAGGAGGTTCTCCTTGAACTCCTCGTCCTCGTGCTCGTCCGTGCGGCCGGCCTTGGCCTGCACGTAGGCGGTGTAGAGGAGGAAGGCGCCGAAGATGTAGAAGACCCACGCGAAGTTCTCGATGACGGCGACGCCGAGCGCGATGAAGATGGTGCGCAGCACCAGCGCCAGGGCGATGCCGATGAGGAGCACCTTCTGCTGGTACTCCCGGGGCACCGCGAAGCTGCTCATGATGAGCACGAAGACGAAGAGGTTGTCGACCGACAGGCTCTTCTCCGTGATGTACCCGGCGAAGTACTCCCCGCCGTACACCGGGCCGGCGAGCAGGAGCACGCCCAGGCCGAAGAGGACGGCGATGCCGATGTAGGCCGACGACCAGACCGCCGCTTCCTTGATGCTCGGGCTGTGCGGCGTCCGCACGTGCACGACGAAGTCGTAGGCGATCATGCCGACGATGCCGGCGACGGTCAGGCCCCAGACGAGCAGGGGTACGTCCACAGGTGTCCTCCGGAGGCTGGTCGTGCTCTACCGGAGGTCTCTCCCGCCCGGGCGCCGGCCGCGCTCGGCGGCCGACGCAGGACCGACGGCCCCGGAGGCCCCGGCTCGGCCGGGCGCCGTCGTGGTGACGAGGCCGTCGCGCAGGGATACTCCCCTCCTCGACGTCGAGGAGTATGCGGCCGCGAGGGCGCCCGGAGCAACCGACCCGGCCGTCGGGGGGGCGAGCGGTCACCCGGTGGCGGCCTGCATGCCGCGCAGCTCCTTCTTGAGGTCGCCGATCTCGTCGCGCAGCCGGCCGGCCAGCTCGAACTGCAGCTCGGTGGCCGCGGCGTGCATCTGGTCGGTGAGGCTCTGGATGAGCTCGGACAGCTCGGCCGCCGGCATCTGCCCGAGCCGCTCGCGGCGCTCGGCGGCGCCCTCGCCCTGCCGCGAGGCCATCCCCGGCACCGGCGTCTTGCCCCGGGACTGCTGCCGGCCCCCGCCACCGAGCAGCGCAGCCGTGTCGGCGTCCTCGCGGGCGAGCATGTCGGTGATGTCGCGGATCTGCTTGCGCAGCGCCGTGGGCGTGATGCCGTGCTCGCGGTTGTAGGCGAGCTGCACGTCCCGGCGCCGGTTGGTCTCGTCGATGGCCTTGGCCATCGACGGCGTCACGGTGTCGGCGTACATGTGCACCTGGCCCGAGACGTTGCGCGCGGCGCGCCCGATCGTCTGGATGAGCGAGGTCCCGCTGCGCAGGAAGCCCTCCTTGTCGGCGTCGAGGATGCTGACGAGCGAGACCTCGGGCAGGTCGAGGCCCTCGCGCAGCAGGTTGATGCCGACGAGGACGTCGAACTCGCCCTGGCGCAGCTCGCGCAGCAGCTCGACCCGGCGCAGGGTGTCGACCTCGGAGTGCAGGTAGCGCACCTGCACCCCGTGCTCGAGGAGGTAGTCGGTGAGGTCCTCGGCCATCTTCTTCGTCAGCGTCGTGACGAGCACGCGCTCGTCCCTCTCCGCGCGCCGGCGGATCTCCTCGAGCAGGTCGTCGATCTGGCCCTTCGTCGGCTTGACGACGACCTCGGGGTCGACGAGCCCGGTGGGGCGGATGATCTGCTCGACGTGGCCGTCGCCCCGTCCGAGCTCGTAGTCCCCGGGCGTCGCCGAGAGGTAGACGGTCTGGCCGATGCGCCCGAGGAACTCCTCCCACTTCAGCGGCCGGTTGTCCATGGCGCTCGGCAGCCGGAAGCCGTGGTCGACGAGGGTGCGCTTGCGGCTCATGTCGCCCTCGTACATCGCCCCGATCTGCGGCACGGTGACGTGGCTCTCGTCCAGGACGAGGAGGAAGTCCTCGGGGAAGTAGTCGAGCAGCGTGTTGGGGGCCGAGCCGCGCTCGCGGCCGTCGATGTGCAGGGAGTAGTTCTCGATGCCCGAGCAGGCGCCGACCTGGCGCATCATCTCGACGTCGTAGGTGGTCCGCATCCGCAGCCGCTGGGCCTCCAGCAGCTTGCCCTGCTGCTCCATCTCCTCCAGCCGGCCCGCCAGCTCGGCCTCGATGGAGGCGACGGCGCGCTCCATCCGCTCGGGCCCGGCGACGTAGTGGGTGGCCGGGAAGACGTACATCTCCTTCTCCTCGGCCACGACTTCCCCCGTCAGCGGGTTGAGCGTGTACAGCGCCTCGATCTCGTCGCCGAAGAACTCGACGCGGACGGCCAGCTCCTCGTAGACGGGGATGATCTCGACGGTGTCCCCGCGGGCGCGGAAGGTGCCGCGGGTGAAGGCGAGGTCGTTGCGCGTGTACTGCATGGTGACGAACTGCCGCAGCAGCTCGTCGCGCTCGACCTGCTGGCCCACGTGCAGGCGCTGCATCCGGTCGACGTACTCCTGCGGCGTTCCCAGGCCGTAGATGCAGGAGACCGAGGCCACGACGACGACGTCCCGCCGGGTCAGCAGCGAGTTCGTGGCCGAGTGCCGCAGCCGCTCGACCTCGTCGTTGATCGAGGAGTCCTTCTCGATGTAGGTGTCGGTCTGCGGGACGTACGCCTCGGGCTGGTAGTAGTCGTAGTACGAGACGAAGTACTCGACGGCGTTGTGCGGCAGCAGCTCGCGGAACTCGTTGGCCAGCTGCGCCGCGAGCGTCTTGTTCGGCGCCATGACGAGCGTGGGCCGCTGCAGCTTCTCGATCATCCACGCCGTCGTCGCGGACTTGCCCGTGCCCGTCGCGCCGAGCAGGACGACGTCCTTCTCCCCCGCCTCCACCCGGGCGGCCAGCTCGGCGATGGCCCGCGGCTGGTCCCCGCTCGGGGAGAACTCCGAGACGACCTCGAAGGGCGCGACGGTCCGCTGCAGGTCGGTCACCGGTCTCATGCAGGCCACGGTAGGCGCCGCCACCGAAGACGGCTCCGCCGTCCTCGCCTCTGGTCACCGTCCCGGCGTCCTCGCCGGTCAGCCGGTTGGTGCGACCCCACGGACCACGCAGACGACCGGACCCGCGGGGTCCGCGCCGACGGCCAGCGCCCCCGGCCCCGCCCCACCGCGCCGCTCGTCCGCCGCGGCGCCGGTGAGCCGGACGAGGCCGGCGCCGCGCAGGTCGTCGGCCACGTCGTCCGCCGTCGCGGCGTCGTCGACGAGGACGAGGACCTCCGGCAGCTCGTGCGCGGCCCCTCCGGCGGGGCGCGGACCGACGAGCACGACGGAGCGGGCCCGCTCCCCCGCCGCCCGACGGACGCGGGCGAGCAGCCGCTCGGCCCGCGCCGGGTCCACTGGGTCCGCCGGGTCTGCGTCGACCGCGGCGCCCGCCGACGGGAGGGGGGCAGGCCGACCCGCGCGGAGGTTCCGCTCGAAGGGGACGAGCCGCTCGTGCCAGAGCGCGTCCACGTGCGAGCGCAGGGCCGGCTCGTCGCCGGCGTTGTCCAGGAGCACGTCGGCGGCGGCCCGGCGCTCCTCGTCGCTCGCCTGCGCGGCGGCGCGGGAGCGGGCGTCCTCCTCGGCCATCCCGCGGGTGGCGACGAGCCGGGCCACGCGCACGTCCAGCGGGGCGTCGACGACGACGACGAGCGGCCAGTGCGCCGCGCGCCCGGACTCGACGAGGAGGGGGATGTCGTCGACGACGACGGCGTCCACGGGCGCGGCGGCCACGAGGGCCTCGCGCCGCTCGCGCACGAGCGGGTGGGTGATGGCCTCCAGCGCCCTGCGCCGCCCCGCGTCGCCGAAGACGACCCGCCCGAGCGCCGGCCGGTCGAGCGAGCCGTCGGGCGCGAGGACGTCGTCGCCGAACTCGGCGACGACAGCCGCCAGGCCCGGCGTGCCGACGGCGAGCACCTCGCGGGCCAGCGCGTCGGCGTCGACGACGACGGCACCCAGCTCGGCGAGCCGTCGCGCCGCCGTGCTCTTGCCGGCGCCCGTCCCACCCGTCAGGCCGACCCTCAGCACGCCGCCAGCCTAGGCACGCGGACGCGTCCGCCGGTCGTGGCTGCCCCGGCAGCCCGCTCACGGCGTCACCACCACGCCCGACCCCGAGGACGCCGCAGGGGCCCGACGTCGGTGACGTCGGGCCCCTGCGGTGCTGCCGTGGTGCTGGGCTGCTGCGGCGCGCGGCGCCGCGGTCGTCAGCTCCCGGCGCCGGTGAGCTTCTCGCGCAGGGCCGCCAGCGCCTCGTCCGAGGCCAGCGTGCCCTCGCCGCCGCCCTGCGCGGGCGCCGACGGAGCAGCGCTGCGCTGCGGGCGGTCGCCCTGGCCGGAGGACGACGAGGAGGAGGAGCCCGAGTCGGAGGAGTAGGACGTCGCCGGGGCGTCGCCCGCGGTGACCGCCTCGGCCTCGGCCTGCGCGGCCGAGCTGACCTGGCGCTTGTGCGCCTCCCAGCGGGCCTGCGCCTCGGCGTACTGGCGCTCCCACTCCTCGCGCTGGGCCTCGAAGCCCTCGAGCCACTCGTTGGTCTCGGGGTCGAAGCCCTCGGGGTACTTGTAGTTGCCGGCCTCGTCGTACTCCTGCGCCATGCCGTACAGCGAGGGGTCGAACTCGTCGCTGGCCGGGTCCACGCCCTCGTTGGCCTGCTTGAGCGAGAGGCTGATGCGCCGGCGCTCCAGGTCGACGTCGATGACCTTGACGAAGATCTCGTCGGCCACGGACACGATCTGCTCGGGCACCTCGACGTGGCGCACGGCCAGCTCGGAGATGTGCACGAGGCCCTCGATGCCCTCGTCGACGCGCACGAAGGCACCGAAGGGGACGAGCTTGGTGACCTTGCCCGGCACGACCTGCCCGATGGCGTGGGTGCGGGCGAACTGCTGCCACGGGTCCTCCTGCGTCGCCTTCAGCGACAGGGAGACCCGCTCGCGGTCCATGTCGACGTCGAGGACCTCGACGGTGACCGGCTGCCCGACCTCGACGACCTCGGAGGGGTGGTCGATGTGCTTCCACGACAGCTCGGAGACGTGGACGAGCCCGTCGACGCCGCCGAGGTCGACGAAGGCGCCGAAGTTGACGATCGAGGAGACGTTGCCCGAGCGGACCTGGCCCTTCTGCAGCGTCTGCAGGAAGTTGTGCCGGACCGCCGACTGGGTCTCCTCCAGCCACGCACGCCGCGAGAGCACGACGTTGTTGCGGTTCTTGTCGAGCTCGATGATCTTGGCCTCGATCTCCTGGCCCACGTAGGGCTGGAGGTCGCGCACCCGGCGCATCTCCACCAGCGAGGCCGGGAGGAAGCCGCGGAGGCCGATGTCGAGGATGAGACCGCCCTTGACGACCTCGATGACGGTGCCGGTGACGACACCCTCCTCCTCCTTGACCCGCTCGATCGTGCCCCAGGCGCGCTCGTACTGGGCGCGCTTCTTGGACAGGATGAGCCGGCCCTCCTTGTCCTCCTTCTGGAGGACCAGGGCCTCGACCTCGTCGCCGACGCCGACGACCTCGCCCGGGTCGACGTCGTGCTTGATCGACAGCTCGCGCGAGGGGATGACGCCCTCGGTCTTGTAGCCGATGTCGAGCAGCACCTCGTCGCGGTCGACCTTGACGATGGTCCCGGAGACGATGTCGCCGTCGTTGAAGTACTTGATGGTCGCGTCGATCGCGGCGAGGAAGTCCTCGGCCGTGCCGATGTCGTTGATCGCGACCTGGGGCGTCCCCGAGGCGGTGGTCGAGGTGCGCTCAGCGGTGGTGGTCATGAAGTCGGTGGGCTCCGATGCGGACGGTGGTGTCGGGAGCGCGCCGGTCGACGGCGCCCTCTCTCGGTCAGGGCAGGTCCAGCACCTCGCGGGCCGGTGCTGGTCGTGCGGTGTCGCCTCCCACGGCCGGTCGGCCGTGGCAAGATCTGCGGCCCCGCCCGCGCGACCGGTGACGTCAGCGTCGCGAGCCGGCCGGGGCAGACGGGCGAGGAGGACGAGGCCGCGCGCACGGCGCGCACGCGCAAAGCCTACGCGCGTGCCGCGGGCGAGGGCAAAGCGCACCTGCCGCGGAGGGGCACGATGCGGGCATGACGACGTCCCCGCCCGGACCCGCGCCGGAGGACGGCGCCGGCCCGGCCGCGCGCAGCCCCCTGGCCACCGCGGGCTACCGCCCGCTCGACGCGCCCTCGTCCGTGCGGGCGAACCGGGGCTGGTGGGACGAGGCCGCCCCGGGCTACCTGGCCGAGCACGGTGGCCACCTCGGCGACCGGGACCTCGTGTGGGGGCCGGAGGGCCTGCGGGAGGCGGACGCGCGGCTGCTCGGCGACGTCGCCGGCCGGCGGGTGCTGGAGGTCGGGTGCGGCGCGGCCCAGGGCAGCCGGTGGCTCGCCGACGCGGGCGCCGACGTCGTCGGCCTGGACCTCTCGGCGGGGATGCTGGCGGCCGGTCGCGCCGCCGACGGCCGGCTGCCGCTGCTGCAGGCCGACGCGGCACGGCTGCCGCTGGCCGGTCGCTGCGTCGACGTCGCCGTCTCCGCCTACGGGGCGCTGCCGTTCACGGCCGAGACCGAGCGCGTCCACGCCGAGGTCGCGCGGGTCCTGCGCCCCGGCGGGCGATGGGTGTTCAGCCTCACCCACCCCGTGCGGTGGGCCTTCCCCGACGACCCCGGGGAGGCCGGGCTCACGGCGTCGAGCAGCTACTTCGACACCACCCCGTACGTGGAGACCGGCGAGGACGGCGAGGTGCTCTACGCCGAGCACCACCGCACCCTCGGCCAGCGGGTCCGCGAGGTCGTGGGCGCCGGGTTCACGCTGCTCGACGTCGTCGAGCCGCGCTGGCCGCCCGGTCGCGACGTCGTCTGGGGCGGCTGGAGCCCGCTGCGCGGCCGTCTCCTGCCCGGGACGGCGATCTTCGTCTGCGTCCTGCCCGGCTGACCACCGCCCCTGCCGGCACGTCGTCGGAGCCGCCCACCCGACGCCCCCGGGAGAGGCGCCGTCGAGGGTCAGTGGCCGGCCTCGTGCCAGGACGTGCCGACGCCGACCGAGACGTCGAGGGGGACGGTGAGGTCGGCGGCGCCAGCCATCTGCTCGCGGACCAGGGCCTCGAGGGCCTCCCGCTCGCCGGGGGCGACCTCGAGGACGAGCTCGTCGTGGACCTGCAGGAGCATCCGCGAGCGCAGGCCCTGCGCGACGACGGCCTCCTCGACGCCGAGCATCGCGACCTTGATGACGTCGGCGGCCGAGCCCTGGATGGGGGCGTTGAGCGCCATCCGCTCGGCCATCTCGCGGCGCTGGCGGTTGTCGCTCGTGAGGTCGGGCAGGTAGCGGCGCCGGCCGAGGATCGTCTCGGTGTACCCCGTCGAGCGGGCCTGGTCGACGACGCCGCGCAGGTAGTCGCGCACCCCGCCGAAGCGCTCGAAGTACTCGTCCATGAGCGTGCGGGCCTCGTCGACGGCGATCCGCAGCTGCCGCGAGAGCCCGAAGGCCGACAAGCCGTAGGCGAGGCCGTAGGACATCGCCTTGATCTTGCTGCGCATCTCCGGCGTGACGTCGGCGGGCTCGACGTCGAAGACCCGGCTGCCGACGAAGGAGTGCAGGTCCTCCCCCGAGCGGAAGGCCTCGACGAGCCCCTCGTCGGCGGACAGGTGCGCCATGATCCGCATCTCGATCTGGCTGTAGTCGGCCGTCAGCAGCGACTCGTAGCCCTCCCCCACGACGAACGCCCGACGGATGCGGCGCCCCTCCTCGGTGCGGATGGGGATGTTCTGCAGGTTGGGCTCGGTCGAGGACAGCCGTCCCGTCGCCGCGATGGTCTGCATGTACGTCGTGCGGATGCGCCCGTCCGGGGCGACCGTCTTCAGCAGCCCCTCGACCGTCTGGCGCAGCCGGCTCGCGTCGCGGTGGGCGAGCAGGTGGACGAGGAAGCCGCTGCCGGGGTGCCCCTCGGTCTTGACGAGCAGGTCGGCGAGGGCCTCGGCGTCCGTCGTGTAGCCGGTCTTGATCCGCTTGGTCTTGGGCATCTCCAGCTGGTCGAACAGGACTTCCTGCAGCTGCTTCGGCGAGCCGAGGTTCACGCGCCGGTCGATGACGGCGTAGGCCGACTCGGCCTGCTCCTCGACCGTCCGGGCGAACTGCGCCTCCAGCGCCTCCAGCTGCGCGCGGTCGGCGGCGACGCCGCGGGACTCCATCCGCGCGAGGACCCCGACGAGCGGCAGCTCCAGCTCCTCCAGCAGCGCCGTCCCGCCGCGCTCGGAGAGCTCGCCGGCCAGCACCCCCGCGAGCTCGACGACGGCGGCGGCACGCACGGCGGCGCCGGGCGCCGGGTCGGGACGCTCGTCGGCGTCCGCGGGGCCCATGTCGAGGGCCAGCTGCGGCTCGCCCTCCTCCCGCGCGTCGACGGCCCCCGTGGGCTCCTCCTCCACCCGCAGCTCGCGGTGCAGGTGGCGCAGCGCGAGGTCGGCGAGGTCGTAGGAGCGCTGGTCGGGGCGGCACAGGTAGGCGGCGAGGCAGGTGTCGGAGACCAGCCCGGCGAGCGCGAGCCCGGCCCCCGCGAGCGCCTGCAGCGGCCCCTTCGCGTCGTGGAGCACCTTCGGTGCGTCCGGGTCGGCCAGCCACGCGGCGAGCGCCGCCCGGCCCTCCTCGTCCAGCCCGCCGCCGTCGACCGCCCCGTCGGGCGTCACGTCGCCGTCCTGCGCCGCCGCGAGCGGGAACCACGCCGCCGTGCCGTCCTCGGCCGCCAGGGCGAGCCCGGTCGCGAGCCCTGCCCCGGCCCCCCAGCGCCCCAGCACGTGGGCGCCCACGAGGGCGCCACCCCGGGCCGCCAGCCACTCGGCCACCTGTGCCCCGCGCGGCCGCGCGACGTCGACGGCGAAGCCGCCCTCCGCCTCCGGCTCGGGCGTGGCCAGGGTGGCGAAGAGCCGGTCGCGCAGGACCCTGAACTCCAGCGCGTCGAAGACCTGGTGCACCTGCTCGCGGTCCCACGGCGCCACGACCAGGTCGTCGACGACCACCGGCAGGTCGAGGTCGACGACGAGCCGGTTGAGGCGTCGGTTGCGCAGCACCTGGTCGAGGTGGTCGCGCAGCGCCTGCCCCGCCTTGCCCTTCAGCTGGTCGACGTCGGCCACGAGACCCTCGAGGCCGTCGTGCGCGGTGAGCCACTTGGCCGCCGTCTTCGGCCCGACGCCGGGCACGCCCGGCAGGTTGTCGCTGGTCTCGCCCACGAGCGCCGCCAGCTCGGGGTAGCGCTGCGGGCGCACGCCGTACTTCTCCTCGACCGCGTCGGGCGTCATCCGCAGCAGGTCCGAGACCCCACGCCGGGGGTAGAGCACGGTCGTGGCCTCGTCGACGAGCTGGAAGGCGTCCCGGTCGCCCGTCGAGACGAGCACCTCGAAGCCCTGCGCCCGGGCCTGCGTGGTGAGGGTGCCGATGACGTCGTCGGCCTCGAAGCCCTCCTTCTCCACGACCTGGATGCGCAGCGCGGCCAGCACCTCCTTGACGAGGGCCACCTGCCCGGAGAACTCCTCGGGGCTCTTGCTGCGCCCGGCCTTGTACTCGGCGTACTCCTGCGTGCGGAAGGTCTCGCGCGAGACGTCGAAGGCGACGGCGACGTGCGTGGGCGCCTCGTCGCGCAGCACGTTGATGAGCATGGACGTGAAGCCGTAGACGGCGTTGGTGACCTGGCCCGTCGTCGTCGAGAAGTTCTCCACCGGCAGGGCGAAGAAGGCGCGGTAGGCCATCGAGTGGCCGTCGACGAGCAGCAGCCGGGGGCGGGGCCCGTCGGGCACCGCGAGACCCGCCTCCCCGGCGGCCGGGCCGTCCACCACCGGGGCGACGAGGCCGTCGTCGAGCCCGTCGTCGAGGTCGGCACCGGGTCGCAGGAGGGCGCTGTCGCTCACGCCGCCAGACTAGGCGGCATGACCGACGGCGAGCCCGGTGCACGTGAGGAGCCCGGTGCACGTGAGGAGCCCGGTGCACGTGAGGAGCCCGGTGCACGTGAGGAGCCCGGTGCACGTGAGGAGCCCGGTGCGGGTGGGCAGGAGACGGCCCGCGAGGCCTGGGAGGCGCTGCACGCCCTCGCCGGCACCGACCCCGCCGCCGCGGCGGCGGCCGCGACGGCGCTGTGCCGCGGCACGCTCGCCGAGCGCACCGGCACGACGTTCGTCGCCGTCGGCCCCGACCGGGTGGTCGCGACGATGCCGGTCGCGGGCAACACCCAGCCGGCCGGGCTCCTGCACGGCGGGGCCAGCGCCGCGCTGGCCGAGACGGTCGGCTCGGTCGGCGCGGTCGTCGCCGCGGGCCCGGGCCTCGCGGCGGTCGGCGTGGACCTCAACGCCACCCACCACCGGGCGGTGCGGCCCGGGCGCACGGCGGCGGTCGTGGCCACGGGCCACCCCCTGCACGTCGGACGGCGGGTCGTCAGCTACGAGGTCGTCGTCACCGACGACGACGACCGCCGGGTGTGCACCGCGCGGCTGACCTGCCAGCTCGTGCCCCTGCCCGGCGCCTGAGCCCGGCGGCCCGGGCGTGAGGCCTGGGAGTGGGCGTGGGCCTGGTCTCGGCTCACGCCGGCAGGCCCCGCTCGCGGCGCCGCCGCGAGAGCACACGCTCGACCGCGGCCCGGCGGTGGGCGACGACGTCGGCGCGCTCGTCCAGCACGGGTGGGGGGGCCGGGGCGGCGCTGCGCCGGAGCGTCTCCCGCAGCGCGGCGACCGAGGCGCTGCGCTGGACGACGAGCGGGCTGAAGCCGAGACGGGCGAGGAAGCGCTGGGCCTCGCGGCCGCTCGGCGGGGCCGAGACCACGAGGCGTTCCAGGCCGTCCTCCTCGGCCGCGCGGGCCGCTGCGGCGAGCAGGGCCCGGCCGACGCCGCGGCGGCGGTGGTCGGGCGCCACGGCGATCTGCTCGACGTGGGCGGCCGGGCGCTCGGACAGGGGCAGCACCTCCCCGCGGCGCAGGACGGCGACGCCGACGGCGCGCCCCCGCCGCTCCGCGAGCAGGACGACGACGTCCCGGCGCTCGAGGGCGCCCGCCACGACCGCCTCCGGCAGGCGCTCGTCCTGGGCGGCCCCCGTCACCGGCCGGGCGCCGGGAGGCACCTGCCCGTCCGCGCGGGGCGCCCCACCGGCACGCACCTGGGCGACGAGGTGCAGCACGGCGGCGGTGTCCGGTGGGGCGGCGACACGCACGGCGAGCCTCGACCCGCTCACGCCCCACCTCCTCCTCGCGCTCCCCGGCCGTTCTCCCCGGTCTCGTCCGTCCCTGCTGCTGGTCCCGGCGGCTCGTCCCGCTGGCCCGTCGCGCCCGGGCCGGGCGACCGCCGCGACCTCGTCGCGCCGCAGCGTAGACCCGTCGTGACCAGCCCGTGACCGAGCAGTTCGTGCGGGGCGGGCCCTCGCCGTCGGCCCTCCGTGGTTTCCTGACCGCGCTCACCCGCCGGCCCCACGTCGGCGAGGGGCCTGTCGTCCTGCCGAGGGGAGCCCGCCCGTGCCCGTCCCGTGCCGGGCGACGCCGTCACCCACCGCCCTGCGGTGGCTGCTGGTCGTCGCCGCGCTGCTGCTGGCCGTGCTCGCCCCCGCCGCGGGGGCGCTCGCGGCGACGCCGCCGCCGGCCCCCACCGCACCGGCGTCACCGACCAACGAGCCGGGGGCCACGGCCCCCGCCGAGGTCGACGGCGAGACCATCACGGTCCGGGTGCGCACCGCCGACCGCGAGGACGTCGAGGGCGCCGAGGTGACGGCCACCAGCGGCGCCGACGACCCGGTCTCGGGCACCACCGACTCCGGCGGCGTGGTCGAGCTGACGGTGCCCGGCACCGGCACCTACGCCGTCCAGCTCGACACCGACAGCCTCGCCGGCGTGGCCGAGGGGCTGCTGCCGCAGGAGAACCCGATCGAGCGCTCGGTCACCTCGGGCAGCGCCAACCCCGTCGTCTTCCAGGTCTCCGAGGACGGCGACGCCATCGGCAGCGCGGGCGGCACCAGCCTCAGCCAGGTGGCCCAGCTCACCGCCAACGGCCTGCGCTACGGGCTCATCATCGCCCTCGCCGCCATCGGCCTGTCCATGGTCTTCGGCACCACGGGGCTCACGAACTTCTCCCACGGCGAGCTGATCACGCTCGGTGCCATCTCGACGTACTTCCTCAACGTCTCCCTGGGCCTGCCCTTCCTCGTGGCGGCGCCGCTGGCCGTGGTGGTGGGCGGCCTCTTCGGCCTGGCGAACGACCGTCTCCTGTGGCAGCCGCTGCGCCGACGAGGGACGGGGCTCATCGCGATGATGATCGTGTCGATCGGTCTCGCGCTGTTCCTGCGGTACTTCTACCTCTTCATCTTCGGCGGGTCCCGGCAGACCTACGCCGAGTACCAGGGCCAGCGCGGCGTCGACCTCGGCCTGTTCTCCCTGCGCCCCATCGACCTCATCAGCATGGCGCTCGCCGCCGTGGTGCTCGTGGCCGTCGGGCTCGCGCTGCAGCGCACCCGGCTCGGCAAGGCCACCCGCGCCGTGTCGGACAACCCGGCGCTGGCCGCGGCCTCCGGCATCGACGTCGACCGCATCATCCGCATCGTCTGGGTCTCCGGCGCCGCCCTCGCGGGCCTGTCCGGCGTGCTGCTGGGCCTGGCCCAGCAGGTGCAGTTCCAGATGGGCTTCCAGATCCTGCTGCTCGTCTTCGCCGCCGTGACGCTGGGCGGGCTCGGCACGGCCTTCGGCGCCGTCGCCGGCGCCCTCATCATCGGCGTCTTCCTCGAGGTGAGCACGGTCGTCATCCCCACCGAGCTGCGCAACGTCGGCGCCCTGCTCGTCCTCATCCTCGTCCTCCTCGTGCGGCCCCAGGGCATCCTCGGCCGCGCCTCCCGTATCGGCTGAGCGGAGCTCCCCCGTGGACTGGTCGACGATCCTCAGCAACTCCGCGCGCTCGGCCATCGGGCTCGAGACGGTCATCTACGCCCTGGCGGCCATCGGCCTCAACGTCCAGTTCGGCTACGCCGGGCTGCTCAACTTCGGCCAGGCGGCGTTCGTCGCCGTCGGTGCGTACGGCATCGCGATCACGGTGACGGTCGCGGGCCTGCCCTTCTGGCTGGGCATCGTCGTCGGGCTGCTGGGGGCGGTGCTGCTGGCCCTGCTCCTCGGCATCCCCACGCTCCGCCTGCGGGCCGACTACCTGGCCATCGCGACGATCGCCGCCGCCGAGATCGTCAGGCTGGTCTTCCGCAGCGCGACGCTGCGGGAGTACACCGGCGGCTCGGGCGGTCTCAGCGGCTTCGCGGAGGCCTTCTACGACCTCAGCCCGCTCGACCCTGGACGGTCCTACGGCTTCGGGCCGTGGGTCTTCGGCTCCCGGCTGACGTGGATCCTCGTCGTCGGCTGGGCGCTCGTGGCGCTCAGCTGCGTCCTGGTCTACCTGCTCATGCGCAGCCCCTGGGGGCGGGTCCTGCGTGGCATCCGCGAGGACGAGGACGCCGTCCGCAGCCTCGGCAAGAACGTCTACGCCTACAAGATGCAGGCCCTCGTCATCGGCGGCGTCATCGGCGCCCTCGCCGGCTTCACGTTCGGCGTCGGACGGGCGTCGGTGCAGCCAGACCTCTACGGCACCGAGCTGACCTTCTTCGTGTACACCGTGCTCCTGCTCGGCGGTGCGGCCCGCGTGCTCGGGCCCGTGGTGGGGGCAGCCATCTTCTGGGTCGTCCTGGTCCTCACCGAGAACGTCCTCATCCAGGCGGTGGGCGCCGGGTACATCCCCTCGTCCATCATGAGCACGACGCAGGTCGGGCAGGTGCGCTTCATGCTCGTGGGGCTCGCCCTCATGCTCCTCATGATCTTCAGACCGCAAGGGATCTTCGGTGACCGGAGGGAGCTGGCCATCGATGCCCGCTGACCAGAGGCCTCACGGCTCGGCCGACCCGACGGGCGCGGCGGAGGGGCACGAGCCCTCGCCCCCCTCACCGGCGACCCCGCTGGCCGGGGGCGACGACGCCGCCGCGGCCGACGGCGCCCCGGACGGGGGCCGGCCGGCCACCGACCTGGAGGACGACGCGCCGCCGACCCCCGACCCGGGCGCCGGTGGTGGCCCCGGCCCGGCGGCCCGGCGGGCCCGGGAGGTGCTGCGGGACGTGCCGCGCGTCCCCGGCGCCCCCAAGCCCGACCCGGTGCTCGTGGCCGACGGCGTCGTGCGCCGCTTCGGGGGGCTGACCGCCGTCGACGTCGAGCACGTCGAGATCCAGCGCGGCGCCATCACCGCGCTCATCGGCCCGAACGGTGCCGGCAAGACGACCTTCTTCAACCTGCTCACCGGCTTCGACCGGCCCGACGAGGGCTCGTGGACCTTCGAGGGACGCAGCCTCGCCCGCGTCCCGGCGCACCGCGTGGCCCGACGGGGCATGGTGCGCACCTTCCAGCTGACGAAGGCCCTGTCCCGGCTGACGGTCATCGAGAACATGCGGCTCGGCGCGACGGGGCAGGTCGGCGAGCGGCTCGCCTCGGCGATGTTCCGAGGGCTGTGGCGCGGCCAGGAGGACTCCAACACCCGCCGCGCCGACGAGCTGCTGCGCCGCTTCAAGCTCGACGCCAAGCGCGAGGACTTCGCCGGCAGCCTCTCCGGCGGTCAGCGCAAGCTCCTGGAGATGGCGCGCGCACTCATGACCGAGCCCCGCATGGTCATGCTCGACGAGCCGATGGCCGGGGTGAACCCGGCGCTGACGCAGTCCCTGCTCGGCCACGTCAAGGACCTCCGCGAGCAGGGCATGACCGTCCTCTTCGTCGAGCACGACATGGACATGGTCCGCGACATCGCCGACTGGGTGCTCGTGATGGCGCAGGGCTCGGTCGTGGCGGAGGGCCCCCCCGACTCGGTCACGGCCGACCCGGCCGTCATCGACGCCTACCTGGGCGGGCACCACGACTCCTCCCTCCTGGAGGAGGACGAGGACGAGATCGTCGCCGCCGGCGAGGCCCGGCTGGCGCAGGAGCAGCAGGAGGCCGGTCGATGAGCGGTGCACGCGTGACGGCCGAGGGCGACCGCACCGACCACCTGGCGGGGGCGGAGGGCGCCGTCCTGCGCGCCGACGAGCTGGTGGCCGGGTACCTGCCCGGCGTCAACATCCTCAACGGCAGCGACCTCTACGTCCGGCCGGGCGAGCTCGTCGCGATCATCGGGCCGAACGGCGCGGGCAAGTCGACGCTGCTCAAGGCGCTCTTCGGCCTGGTGAAGATCCGGTCGGGCAGCGTCCACCTGGAGGGCGAGGAGATCACCGGGCTCGGCGCCGACAAGCTCGTGCGCCGTGGCGTGGGCTTCGTCCCGCAGAACAACAACGTCTTCCCCTCGCTCACCATCGGCGAGAACCTCGAGATGGGCCTCTACCAGGCGCCCAAGCGCTTCAAGGAGCGCTTCGCCGCCGTCGTGGACCTCTTCCCGACGCTCGGCCAGCGCCGCAACCAGCGGGCCGGCTCGCTGTCGGGTGGCGAGCGGCAGATGGTGGCGATGGGCCGCGCGCTGATGATGGAGCCGAGCGTCCTGCTGCTCGACGAGCCCTCCGCGGGCCTGTCCCCCGCCCTGCAGGACGAGGTCTTCGTCCGGACCCGCCAGATCAACCGCACCGGTGTCTCCGTCGTCATGGTCGAGCAGAACGCGCGCCGCTGCCTGCAGATCTGCGACCGCGGCTACGTCCTCGACCAGGGCCGCAACGCCTACAGCGGCACGGGTCGCGAGCTCGCCCAGGACCCCAAGGTCATCGAGCTCTACCTCGGCACGCTCAGCACCTGAGCCGCGCGTCGGCGACGTCAGGGCGAGTCCTCGCCCTCCGGATGCACCAGGACCGACATCGCCCACCGGACGCACCGGAGCCCCGGTCCCACGAGGGGACCGGGGCTCCGGTGCGTGCGGTGACTCGGGTCCAGCCGGAGGTCAGCCCAGCGAACCCTCGACGTACCGCTCGTTCACGTACGAGTTGTCCTCGACGTAGGAGTAGATGCCGATCGTCGCCTCGGTCGGGTCGCCGAGGTCGGACAGCTCGATCGGGCCGGACACGCCCTGGTAGTCGATGTCCTCGCCGTTCGCGAGCAGCTCGGCGCACTCGGCGAAGCTGCTGCACGCCGTGCCGTCGCGGCTCACGCCGGGCAGCTCGGTCGCGATGCTCGCCCCGCTGTCGTCGTCCGCGGCCACCGCGGCCAGGGCGGAGAGGATGACGGCGTCGTAGGACTCCGGCGCGTAGCTGAAGTCCTGCAGGCTGGGGTCGACCGCCAGGAGACGGTCCTGGAAGTCACCGGTCGCCGCAGCACCCGGGAGGGTGCCCTGCGTGCCGAGCAGGGCGCCCGGCTCGAGGGCGTCCTCGCTGTAGTTCGCGAGGTTGCCGTCGACGAGGTACAGCGGGACCTCGCTCGGGCCGATGCCCTGCGAGATGAGCTCCGGGATGATCTGGAGCGTCTCGTCGAAGCCGATGAGGACGATGGCCTCCGGGTCGGTGCCCGCCAGCTGGGAGACCTCGGCGCTGAAGGTCGCCGCGTTCGGGTTGTAGATGATCGGCGAGCCGCCCGCGATGCTGCCGCCGCCAGCCTCGATGGTGGCCGTGACGTTCTCGGCCAGACCGGTGCCGTAGGCGTCGTCGAGCGCCATGATCCCGACGTCCAGGAAGCCGTCACCGACCACCAGGTCACCCATGACGCGGCCCTGCAGGACGTCCGAGGGCGCCGTCCGGAAGTACAGGCCCGAGTCGGAGATGCAGGTGAACTGCGGGGAGGTGTTGGCCGGGGAGAACTGCACCACGCCGGCGCCGGTGATGGCGTCGATGACGGTGAGGGAGACGGCCGAGGAGGCCGCGCCGACGATGACGTCGGCGTCGGCGTTGAGCAGCCGCTGGACCGTCAGGGAGGCGATGTCGGTCGTGGTGTCGCCGGAGTCGCCCTCCAGGTAGGCGACGTCCTGCCCCAGCACGCCGCCGGCCTCGTTGATCTCCTGGACCGCCAGCTCCACGCCCGCGAACTCCGGCGGGCCGAGGAAGGAGAGGGTGCCCGTCTGCGGCAGCAGCGAGCCGATGGTCAGCACCCCGTCGCCCTCGGCGGGGGTGGGCGTCTCGGGCTCGCAGTCCTCGCTGCCGCCCGTGGCCGCCTCGTCGGGGGTGTCCACCGACCCGGTCGCGGAGGACTCGTCCGAGGGGGCGGCACCGTCGTCGCCGCCGTCACCGCACCCGACGAGGACAAGGGCCGCGACGCCCGCCACGGCGACGGCGCGGGTGGCCAGAGTGGTTCGCTTCATGCAGGGCTCTCCTTCGTCCCGGCCGCCCGGGGGCGCCGAGGTCGCAACGGTCCGGGCGAAGGTAGTCGAGCCCTCAGCTGCTCGGGTGCTCCGCAGCACGAGCCCGCGCGCTCGTCACCACATCGTGACCGCCCGCCGCTGGGTGCCCGCGCGCCGTCAGCCCTTGCGCACCTGCTCCAGGACGACGTCGGCGACCTCGCGCATCGTCAGACGGCGGTCCATCGACGTCTTCTGGATCCAGCGGAAGGCCTCCGGCTCGGACAGCCCCATCTGCTGCTGCAGCAGGCCCTTGGCGCGCTCGACCCGCTTGCGCGTCTCGAACCGCTCGGTGAGGTCGGAGACCTCGTCCTCCAGCGCCCGCAGCTCCGCGTGCCGGCTCAGGGCGATTTCGACGGCCGGCAGCAGGTCGGCCGAGGTGAAGGGCTTGACGACGTACGCCATGGCCCCGGCGTCGCGCGCGCGGTCCACGAGCTCCTTCTGGGAGAAGGCCGTGAGCAGCACGACGGCGGAGCGACCGCTGCGCCCGATCCGCTCGGCCGCCGAGATGCCGTCCAGCACCGGCATCTTGACGTCCATGACGACGAGGTCGGGGCCCTGCTCCTCCACGAGGCGGACGGCGCTCTCGCCGTCCCCGGCCTCGCCGACGACGTCGAAACCGGCCTCGGTGAGGGTCTCGACGACGTCGAGACGGATGATCGCCTCGTCCTCGGCGACGACGACGCGCCGCCTCGGACCCTCGTGCTCGTCGGTGCCGTCCTGCGCGTCCGCGTCCTTGCCGGTGCCGCCCGTGCTGGTCTTCTCGCTCACGCCCGTCACCCTAGTCCCCGGCTCGCCCGTCCCCCGCGCCGCGGGCAGACCCGACGGCCCGCTGCCCGGCCGGCCCCGGCCGCCTCGTCCGTGCCGTCGGACGGCTACGGTGTCGCTGCCTCGTGAGGTGCGCCCCGGTATCCCAATCGGCAGAGGAAGTGGCCTCAAAATCCACGCAGTGTGGGTTCGAGTCCCACCCGGGGCACCAGCCGGCGGTGGTGACGACGGAGCACGCCGTCACCACCCCGGCCGCCCGAGGCGTCTCACGGCGAGCGTCTCGGGGCTGACGTCTCAGGGCTGACGTCTCAGGCCGGCTCGCCCTGGCGGGCGCCCACCTGGGTGCGGGTGTCGCGGTAGGCCTGCGTCACGCCGTTGACGGCGTCGCCCATCCGGTGCGCCCGCAGCGCGTTCGTCGACCCGGGGATGCCCGGGGGCGCACCGGCGACGACGACGACGAGGTCGCCCTCGGCCGCCACCTTGCTCTCCAGCAGCACCTCGTCGAGCGCCAGCACCATCTCGTCGGTGTGGGTGACGTAGGGCATGAGATACGTCTGCACGCCCCACGTGAGCGCCAGCTCCGAGCGCACCCGCGGCTCCGGGGAGAAGACGATGAGCGGGATCGGCGAGCGCAGGCGCGCCATCCGCCGGGCCGAGTCACCCGTCGTCGTGAACACGACGAGGAACTTTGCGCCGAGGTTGACGCCCACGTCGAGCGCCGCGCGGGTGATGGCCCCACCGCGGGTGTGCGGGTTGGTCCCCAGCGGCGGGATGCGGTCGAGCCCGTGGGCCTCGGTGCTGGCGATGATCTTGGCCATCGTCTGGACGGCCTCGACGGGGTACTGGCCGACGCTCGTCTCGCCCGAGAGCATGATCGCGTCGGCCCCGTCGAGCACGGCGTTGGCGCAGTCGGAGGCCTCAGCGCGGGTCGGCCGCGGCGCCGAGATCATGGACTCCAGGACCTGGGTGGCCACGATGACGGGCTTGGCCGACCGCCGGCACAGCTCGACCGCCCGCTTCTGGACGATCGGCACCTGCTCCAGCGGCAGCTCCACGCCGAGGTCGCCGCGGGCGACCATGACGCCGTCGAAGGCGTCGACGACCGCCTCGAGGTTCTCGACCGCCTGGGGCTTCTCCACCTTGGCGATGACGGGGACCCGTCGGCCCTCCTCGTCCATGATCTTGTGGACGTCCTCGACGTCCTTCGCGTCCCGCACGAAGGACAGCGCGACCATGTCGGCTCCCTGGCGCAGGCCCCAGCGCAGGTCCTCGACGTCCTTGTCCGACATCGCGGGGACGCCGACGGCGACACCCGGCAGGTTGAGGCCCTTGTTGTCGGAGACGACCCCGGGGACGACGACCTGGGTGACCACGCGCGGACCCTCGACGGCCGTCACGCTCAGCGTGACCTTGCCGTCGTCGACGAGGATGACGTCGCCCGGTGCGACGTCGCCCGGCAGGCCCTTGTGCGTCGTCGAGCACAGCTGTGCGTCGCCGGGGACGTCCTCGGTCGTGATGGTGAAGACGTCGCCCACGCCCAGGGCGTGCGGACCGTCGGCGAACTTGCCGAGGCGGATCTTGGGTCCCTGCAGGTCGACGAGGACCGCGACGGCCCGACCGGCCTCGTCGGACGCCCGGCGGACCTGCTCGTAGCGGGCCGAGTGCTCGGCGTGCGAGCCGTGGCTGAGGTTGAAGCGGGCCACGTCCATGCCGGCGTCCACGAGGGCGCGGAGCTGGTCGTCGCCGGAGACGGCGGGCCCGAGGGTGCAGACGATCTTGGCGCGGCGCATGTGACGCAGCCTACAGAGCGCAGGCATCCCGAGCTCCTGCTCGCGCCACGGGTCGTCGCGCCGTCGGGTGCCCGTCCCCGGGCGGTCACCGCGACCTCGACCGCTGGTCGCCGGCGGCGCCTCAGACGACGAGCGGGCGGTCCGTCGGGCGGACGGGTGCAGGCAGGGTGCTCGGCTGGCCCGTGAGGTAGGCGTCCACGGCCGCGGCCGCCGCCCGCCCCTCGGCGATGGCCCAGACGATGAGCGACTGCCCTCGGCCGGCGTCGCCGGCGACGAAGACCCCGGGGACGTCGGTCGCCCAGGAGCCGTCCCGCGCCACGTTGCCGCGGTCGTCGAGCGAGACGCCGATCTCGTCGAGCAGCGGCCCCTGCTCCGGGCCGGTGTAGCCCGTGGCGACGAGGACCATCTGCACGTCGATGACCTCCTCCGTGCCCTCGACGGGTCGGGTCTCGCGGCCCACCCGCTCGGCCTGCACGATCTCCAGCCCGCCCACGCGACCGTCCTCGCCCGCGAGGAAGCGGGTCGTCGACGCCGTAAAGCGCCGCTCGCCGCCCTCCTCGTGGGCGCTCGTCACCTCGAACAGGCGGGGGTCGACAGGCCACGGCTCCCCCGCCGAGCGCTCGGCGGGCGGCTGCGGGCCGTGGGCCAGCTGCGTCACCGAGCGGGCGCCCTGGCGCAGCGCCGTCCCCAGGCAGTCGGCGCCGGTGTCCCCGCCGCCGATGATGACGACGTCGAGGCCCCGCGCGTCCAGGTGCGCCGGCACGCCGCGCCCGTCCTCGCCCTCGCCGCCGCCGCGGGCGGCCCGGTTCGCCGGCACCAGGTAGTCCATCGCCGGCATGATCCCCGGCAGGTCTGCGTCCGGCACCGGCATCGTCCGCGGCGCCGTGGCCCCCACGGCCAGCAGGACGGCGTCGTACCGCGAGACCAGCGCCTGCCCCGGCACCGCCCGCGGGGAGTCCCCGCCGACGGGCGTCCCCGGCCGGAACCGCGTGCCCTCGTCCTGCATCTGCGCCAGCCGCGCGTCGAGCAGGTCCTTCTCCATCTTGAACTCGGGGATGCCGTAGCGCAGCAGCCCGCCGATCGCGTCGTCGCGCTCGTAGACCGCGACGGTGTGCCCCGCCCGCGTGAGCTGCTGCGCGGCGGCCAGCCCCGCCGGGCCGGACCCGACCACGGCCACCGTGTGCCCGGTCAGCCGCTCCGGCGGCTGCGGGACGACCCAGCTCTCGTCGAAGGCCCGGTCGGCGATGGCCACCTCGACCTGCTTGATCGTCACGGGCGGCTGGTTGATGCCGAGCACGCAGGCGCTCTCGCACGGCGCCGGGCACAACCTCCCCGTGACCTCGGGGAAGTTGTTCGTGGCGTGCAGCCGCTCGACGGCCTCGGCCCAGTCCCCCCGCCACGTGAGGTCGTTCCACTCGGGGATGAGGTTGCCGAGCGGGCAGCCCTGGTGGCAGAACGGGATGCCGCAGTCCATGCAGCGCCCGGCCTGGCGCAGCAGCGCACCCTCGTCGCGCTGCTCGTAGACCTCGCGCCAGTCCATGATCCGCACGTCCACGGGCCGGCGCGCCGGCAGCTCGCGCTCGCGCTGGGTGAGGAAGCCCTTCGGGTCAGCCACGGGTCGCCTCCACGATGCGTGCCCAGACGTCGTCGCCGTCGGGGTCCAGGCCCTCCTCCTGCGCCGCCGCGCGGACGGCGAGCACGCGGGAGAACTCCCGGGGCAGGAGCTTGGTGATGCGGTCGAGGCCCGCGTCGCCGGCCGCGAGCAGCGCGCCCGCGACCTCGGAGCCGGTCTCGGCCTGGTGGCGCACGAGCAGGTCCCCCACGACGACGCGGTCGGCGGCGTCGAGCGGGTGCACCCCGAGCTCGCCGCTGCGCACGGCCGCGGGGTTGACCTCGCCCTCGTCCAGGTCGAGCACGTACGCCGTGCCGCCCGACATGCCGGCGCCGACGTTGCGCCCCGTCGGCCCGAGCACGAGCACGGTGCCGCCGGTCATGTACTCGCACGCGTGGTCCCCGACGCCCTCCACGACGGCGGTCGCGCCGGAGTTGCGGACGCAGAAGCGCTCCCCGACCCGCCCCCGCAGGAAGATCTCCCCCGACGTCGCGCCGTAGCCGATGGTGTTGCCCGCGATGACGTTCTCGGCCGCCACGAAGGGCGACCCGGGATCGGGCCGCACGACGACCCGACCGCCCGACAGGCCCTTGCCGACGTAGTCGTTGGCGTCGCCGACGAGCCGCAGCACGACGCCCCGGGGCAGGAAGGCCCCGAGGGACTGCCCGGCGCTGCCGGTGAGGGTGACGTCGACCGTGCCCTCGGGCAGTCCCTGCTCGCCGTACCGGCGGGTCACCTCGTGCCCGAGCATCGTCCCGACGGTGCGGTTGACGTTGCGGACGGCGGAGCTGACCTGCACCGGCGTGCCGTTCTCCAGCGCGTCGCGGCTCATGGCGATGAGCTGGTGGTCCAGCGCCTTCTCCAGCCCGTGGTCCTGCGCGGTCGTGCGCCGGCGCGAGGACCCGGGCGTCAGCGCCACCTGGTGCAGGACGGGCGCGAGGTCCAGCCCGGAGGCCTTCCAGTGGTCAACCGCGCGACGCACGTCGAGCAGGTCGCTGCGCCCGACCGCCTCGTCGAGAGAGCGCAGCCCGAGGGCCGCGAGGTGCTCGCGGACCTCCTGGGCGAGGAACTCGAAGAAGCTGACGACGAACTCGGCCTTGCCGCCGTAGCGGGCCCGCAGCTCGCGGTTCTGCGTCGCGATCCCGACCGGGCAGGTGTCCAGGTGGCAGGCGCGCATGAGGATGCACCCGGACACGACGAGCGGCGCCGTCGAGAAGCCGTACTCCTCGGCGCCGAGCAGCGCGGCCACGACGACGTCGCGACCGGTCTTCAGCTGGCCGTCGACCTGGACGGTGATGCGGTCGCGCAGCCCGTTGAGCATGAGGGTCTGCTGCGCCTCGGCCAGGCCCAGCTCCCACGGACCGCCGGCGTGCTTGAGCGAGGTGAGGGGGCTCGCGCCCGTGCCGCCGTCGTGCCCGGAGATGAGGACGACGTCGGCGTGCGCCTTGCTGACCCCCGCTGCCACCGTGCCGACGCCCATCTCGCTGACGAGCTTGACGTGCACCCGCGCCGAGGGGTTGGCGTTCTTGAGGTCGTGGATGAGCTGGGCGATGTCCTCGATGGAGTAGATGTCGTGGTGCGGCGGCGGGGAGATCAGCCCGACGCCGGGCGTGGAGTAGCGCGTCCGGGCGATCCACGGCGAGACCTTGTGGCCGGGCAGCTGCCCGCCCTCCCCCGGCTTGGCGCCCTGCGCGATCTTGATCTGCAGGTCGTCGGCGTGGGTCAGGTACATGCTCGTGACGCCGAACCGGCCCGAGGCGACCTGCTTGACCGCGCTGCGGCGCTCGGGGTCCAGCAGCCGCTCGACGTCCTCGCCGCCCTCGCCGGTGTTGCTCTTGCCGCCGAGCCGGTTCATCGCCACGGCGAGCGTCGAGTGCGCCTCCTCCGAGATCGAGCCGTAGCTCATGGCCCCGGTGGAGAACCGCTTGACGATCTCGCTGACCGGCTCGACCTCCTCGACCGGGACGGGCTCGCGGCCCTGCGCGAAGGAGAACAGCCCCCGCAGCGTCATGAGCTGCTCGGCGGTGTCGTCGACGCGCCGGGTGTACTGCTTGTACACGTCGTAGCGCCCGGCCCGGGTGGCGTGCTGCAGCCGGAAGACCGTCTCGGGGTCGAACAGGTGCGGCTCGCCCTCGCGGCGCCACTGGTACTCCCCGCCGACCTCGAGCCGGCGGTGGGCGGCCTGCTGGCCGCCGGGCGGGTAGGCGGTGGCGTGCCGGCGCGCGACCTCCTCGGCGATGACCTCGAGGCCGATGCCGCCCAGCTGGGTCGTCGTGCCCGTGAAGTAGCGGTCGACGAGCTCGGAGGAGAGCCCGAGCGCCTCGAAGGTCTGCGCGCCCCGGTAGGAGGCGACGGTCGAGATGCCCATCTTGGACATGACCTTGAGCACGCCCTTGCCGAGCGCGTAGATGAGCCGGCGGACGGCGTCGGCCGGCTCCACGCCGCGGACGACGCCGCGACGCACCTGGTCCTCGACAGACTCCATCGCCAGGTAGGGGTTCACCGCCGCGGCCCCGTAGCCGACGAGCAGCGCGACGTGGTGGACCTCGCGAACGTCGCCGGCCTCGACGACGAGTCCCACCTGCGTGCGCGTCTTCTCCCGCAGCAGGTGGTGGTGGACGGCGGCGGTCAGCAGCAGCGAGGGGATCGGCGCCAGGAGCGCGTCGGAGTCCCGGTCGGACAGGACGACGAAGCGCGCGCCGTCGGCGATGGCCGCGCTCACCTCGGCGCAGATCTCCTCGAGGCGGGCCGCGAGGGCCTCGCCCCCGCCGTCGACCCGGTACAGGCCGCTGACCCGCACGCACCGGAAGCCCGGCAGGTTGCCGTCGGCGTCGACGTGGACGATTTTGGCGAGCTCGTCGTTGTCGATGACGGGGAAGGGGATGACGAGCTGGCGGCAGTGCGCCGGGCTCACCGACAGCATGTTCTGCTCGGGCCCGACCCCCGTCGTCAGCGAGGTGACGAGCTCCTCGCGGATGGCGTCCAGCGGCGGGTTCGTGACCTGCGCGAACATCTGGGTGAAGTAGTCGAACAGCAGCCGCGGGCGCGTGGACAGGACGGCGACGGGCGTGTCGGTGCCCATCGAGCCGATCGGCTCGGCCCCCGCCCGCGCCATCGGCGCGACGAGCAGGCGCAACTCCTCCTCGGTGTAGCCGAAGGTCTGCTGCCGGCGCGTCACGGAGGCGCGCGTGTGCGCGACGTGCTCGCGCTCGGGCAGGTCCTCCAGGCGCAGCATGCCCCCGAGCAGCCACTCGTCGTAGGGGTGCGCCGCCGCGAGCTCGGCCTTGACCTCCTCGTCGTCGACGATCCGGCCGGCGCCGGTGTCCACGAGCAGCATCCGGCCCGGCTGCAGCCGGCCCTTGCGCACCACCGTCGCCGGGTCGAGGTCGAGCACGCCCGTCTCGCTCGCGAGGACGACGAGCCCGTCCTGGGTGACGGTGTACCGGGAGGGCCGCAGGCCGTTGCGGTCGAGCACCGCGCCGATGAGCGTGCCGTCGGTGAAGACGACGTCTGCCGGGCCGTCCCAGGCCTCGGTGAACATCGAGTGGAACTCGTAGAAGGCCCGCCGCGCCGGGTCCATCTGGGCGTGGTTCTCCCACGCCTCCGGGATCATCATGAGCATCGCGTGCGGCAGCGACCGGCCGCCGAGGTGCAGCAGCTCGAGGACCTCGTCGAAGGACGCCGAGTCGCTCGCCCCGGGGGTGCAGATGGGGAAGAGCCGCGCCAGGTCCCCGGGGATGAGGTCGGAGGCGAGCATGCTCTCGCGCGCGCGCATCCACCCGCGGTTGCCCTGGACCGTGTTGATCTCGCCGTTGTGGGCGATCAGCCGGAAGGGGTGCGCCAGCGGCCACGACGGGAAGGTGTTCGTCGAGAAGCGCGAGTGCACGACGGCCAGCTCGGTCGTGTAGCGGCGGTCGGACAGGTCGGGGAAGAAGGGCTCCAGCTGCCCCGTCGTCAGCATCCCCTTGTAGGTGATGGTGCGGCAGGACAGCGAGGCGAGGTAGACGTCGGCCTCGTGCTCGACCCGCTTGCGCAGGCAGAAGGCACGCCGCTCGAGCGCCATCCCCGTGATCCGGGCCGAGCGGCCCGCGACGAAGACCTGGCGGAAGCGCGGCATGGCGGCGCGCGCGGTGATGCCGACGAGCTCGGCGGCCACGGGCACGTCCCGCCACGCGAGGACGGCGAGGTCCTCCTCCTCGGCGATGACGGCCAGCCGGGCCGCCACCTCGTCGGCGGCGTCCTCGTCGACCGGCAGGAACGCCAGACCGACGGCGTAGGCGCCCCGCGGCGGCAGCTCGACGCCCTGCTCCTCGGCCAGCACCGCGCGCAGCAGCTCGTCGGGGACCTGGGTGAGGATGCCGGCGCCGTCACCGGTGTCCTCCTCGGCGCCGACGGCGCCGCGGTGGTCGAGGTTGCGCAGCGCCGTGAGCGCGTGGTCGACGATGTCGTGGCCCGGGGTCCCGCGCAGCGTCGCGACGAAGGCGACGCCGCAGGCGTCGTGCTCGTGCCGGCCGTCGTAGAGGCCCTGCGGCGCCGGGGTGCCGGGGGCACGCGCCGGTGGCACCGGCGTCTCGGCCGGGGCGCCGACGGTGGCGGTGGGGCGGGGGGCCTGTGCGGGGCTCATGGGTCTCGCACCATCCTCACGGGGACCGCGCTGCGGCCGACGTGCCCCGCCGGTCGGCGGGACGGGGGACGGGTCGGGGCGTGGCGGCCCCAGGTCGAGGAAAGGTACACCGCCGCAGCCCCTGCTCCGGCGCTCGGGCCGCAGGTCGAGACCACCGGCCCGGCGACCGCGGTCGTGACCGGTCTGCCGTCCTCGCCGGGCCCGGGTGAGCTGCCTCGCCCCGGCGTCAGCCGCGGTCGGGTGGGTCGTCCCCGGCGGCCGACGACGGCCGGGCCTGGTGCTGGTGGACCTGGTCCTGGTGGGCCTGGTGCTGGTGGGCCTGGTGCTGGTGGGCCTGGCGCTGGTGGGCCTGGGCGCCGGCGCGCTCCCCCGCCTCGGCGGCCTCCTCGGGGTCGGCCCCGGCGTCGAGCGCCTCGACCTCCGCCGCGGCGGCCGCCGTCTGCGGCCGCGGCTCACGCAGCGCGCTCGCCTCCCGGCCCGGGTGGCGCAGCGAGCTGACGAGCAGCAGCACGACGGCGACGAGCCCCACGACCACGGAGGTCCACACGTTGAGCCGCAGCCCGCCGACCACGACGGCCTCGTCGATGCGGAAGGTCTCGATGACGCCGCGACCCAGCACGTACAGCAGGACGTAGGTCATGAAGACCCGGCCGTGGCCCAGCCGCAGGACCCGCTCCAGCACGAGCAGGACGCCGAGCGCGACGAGGCACCACAGCGACTCGTAGAGGAAGGTCGGGTGGAAGGTCTCGACGTCCGCGTAGCCGGCAGGGCGGTTCTCCGGCGAGATCTCCAGGCCCCACGGCAGGTCGGTGGGCCGGCCGAACAGCTCCTGGTTGAAGTAGTTGCCGAACCGCCCGATGGCCTGGGCCAGCAGCAGCCCGGGCGCCAGGGCGTCCGCGACGACACCGACCCGCAGCCCGAGCTGGCGGATCGGCACGAGGGCGCCGAGGAAGCCGCCGGCGACGGCACCCCAGATGCCCAGGCCGCCGTTCCAGACGTAGAGCGCGCTCAGCAGGTCGCCGTCCTCGCCGAAGTAGGCCGCCGGCGAGGACAGCACGTGGTAGATGCGGGCGCCGACGATCCCGGCGAGGACCGCCCAGACCGCGATGTCGACGGCCGCACCGGGAGGGGCGCCGCGGGCCCGCAGCCGCCGCTCGCCGACGAGGACGCCGGCGACGACGCCGAGGATGATGGCGATCGCGTAGGCCCGGACCGGCACCGGCCCCAGGTACCAGACGCCGGTCGGCGGGCTGGGGATCGAGGCGAGCACCGGCGCCAGGGCGCCCTGGAGGGCGGCGGCGGGTGCCGCGAGCAGGCCGCTCACCCGCGCAACCCCGCCGCCAGCTCGGCGGCGAGCGCCCCGACGGCCGGGACGCCGCCGTCGCCGAGGGCCCGCACGAGCGCGGAGCCGACGATGACGCCGTCGGCGTAGCCGGCGACCTCGGCGGCCTGCGCGGCGGTCGAGACGCCGAGGCCGACGCACACCCGCTGCGCCCCCGCCGCACGGGTGTCGGCGACGAGCCGGGCGGCAGCGCCGCCGACCGCGGACCGCACGCCGGTGACACCCATCGTCGAGGCGGCGTAGACGAAGCCCCGGCAGGAGGCGGCCGTGCTGGCCAGCCGCGCAGGCGTCGAGGAGGGCGCGACGAGGAAGACCCGGTCGAGGTCGTGGCCGGTCGCGGCCTCGACCCACTCGGCGCCCTCGTCGGGGATGAGGTCCGGCGTGATCATCCCGGCGCCGCCGGCCGCGGCGAGGTCGCGGGCCCAGGCGTCCACCCCGTAGCGGTCGACGGGGTTCCAGTAGGTCATGACGAGCACGGCGGCGCCGGACCCGGCGACCTGCTCGACGGCGGCCAGCACGTCGCGCGGCCGCGTGCCGCCCGCCAGCGCCGCCTCCGCGGCGGCCTGGATGACCGGCCCGTCCATGACGGGGTCGGAGTACGGCAGCCCGAGCTCGACGACGTCGACGCCCTCGGCGACCATCGCCCGGGCCGCCCGCACCGAGGTGGCGAGGTCGGGGTAGCCGACGGGCAGGTACCCGACGAGGCCGGCGCCGCCGCGGGCGCGGGCGGCGTCCAGCGCGGCGGCGGTGCGGCTGGTGCCCGCAGCCCCGCCCGCCGCCGGTGCGGCGGCTGCGGTGGGCTCGCCCGTGGACGTGGGCGCGCTCACGCGTCGCCCCGGTCGTCCCGCGAGCCCGGGCCAGAGGCGGGCACGCCCTCCTGGGCCGGTCCGGCGCCGGCGGGCGCGACGACGTCGGGGCCGTCGTGGACGCCCTCGTCGGCGCGGTCGGTGCGCACGTCCTGCGCCGCCACCAGGTCGGACTCGCTGACGAGCTCGAACCAGCGGGCGGCCGTGTCGACGTCCTTGTCCCCCCGCCCGGACAGGCTGACCAGGACGACGCCGTCGGGGCCGAGCCGCCGTCCCTCCTCCAGGGCGCCGGCCAGGGCGTGGGCGCTCTCGATCGCCGGGATGATGCCCTCGGTGCGGCACAGCAGGCGCATGGCCTGCATCGCCTCGTCGTCGGTGACGGGCCGGTACCGCGCCCGCCCGGTCTCGGCGAGCCAGGCGTGCTCGGGGCCCACGGAGGGGTAGTCCAGACCCGCGGAGATCGAGTGCGACTCGACGGTCTGGCCGTCCTCGTCCTGCATGACGTAGGAGCGGGTGCCCTGCAGCACGCCGGTCAGCCCGCCCGCGATGGCCGCGGCGTGCCGGCCCGTCTCGACGCCGTCGCCGCCGGCCTCCAGGCCGAGCAGCGTGACGTCCTCGTCGTCGAGGAAGGCGTGGAAGATGCCCATGGCGTTGGAGCCGCCGCCGACGCACGCGGCGACGACGTCGGGCAGCCGGCCGACCCGCTCGAGCACCTGGGCGCGAGCCTCGGTGCCGATGACGCGGTGCAGCTCACGCACCATCGTCGGGAAGGGGTGGGGGCCGGCGACGGTGCCGAGCAGGTAATGGGTGTCGTCGACGTTCGCGACCCAGTCACGCATGGCCTCGTTGATGGCGTCCTTGAGCGTGCGCGAGCCCGTCGTCACGGGGACCACCTCGGCGCCCAGCAGCCGCATCCGAGCCACGTTGAGCGCCTGGCGGCGGGTGTCCTCCTCGCCCATGTAGACGACGCACTCCAGGTCCATCAGCGCCGCGGCCGTGGCGGTCGCGACGCCGTGCTGGCCGGCGCCCGTCTCGGCGATGACGCGGCGCTTGCCCATGCGCCGGGTCAGCAGCGCCTGCCCGAGGCAGTTGTTGATCTTGTGGGAGCCGGTGTGGTTGAGGTCCTCGCGCTTGAGCAGGACGGTCGCGCCGCCGGCGTGGGCGCCGAAGCGTGGAGCCTCGGTGAGGACGCTGGGGCGGCCGGTGTAGGTGGCGTGCAGCTCGTCGAGCTCGGCGCGGAAGGCCGGGTCGGCCCAGGCGGCGGCGAAGGCGGCGTCGAGCTCGTCGAGCGCCGCCACGAGCGCCTCGGGCACGAAACGGCCGCCGAAGCGCCCGAAGTAGGGGCCGCTGGCGGCCGACCACGCACCGCCGCCGGGCCGGCCGGAGGTGGGCGGCGCCGGCACCGTGGCGGCGTCGCTGCGGGAGGGCGTCTGCGTGCTCATGCGCGTCCTGCTCGGGTGGAGGGGTGGTTGCCGGCGGCGACGAGGTCGGCCACGGCCGAGCGCGGGTCCCCGCCGGTGACGAGGGCCTCGCCGACGAGGACGGCGTCCGCGCCCGCGCGGGCGTAGTCGAACACGTCGTGCGAGCCGCGGACGCCGGACTCTGCGACGACGACGACGCCGGGCGGGATGGCCGGGCGGACGGCGGCGAAGGTCGCCCGGTCGACCTGCAGCGTCTTGAGGTCGCGGGCGTTGACCCCGATGACACGGGCGCCGGCGTCGACGGCGCGGGCGACCTCCTCGACGTCGTGCACCTCGACGAGCGCCGTCATCCCGAGGGAGTGCGTCCTCTCGACGAGGGACACGAGCGCCGGCTGCTCGAGGGCCGCCACGATGAGCAGGACGACGTCGGCGCCGTGGGCGCGCGCCTCCAGCAGCTGGTAGGAGGTGGTGAGGAAGTCCTTGCGCAGGACGGGGACGTCGACGGTGCGACGCACGGCGTCCAGGTCCTCCAGGCTGCCGCCGAAGCGGCGGCGCTCGGTGAGGACGCTGATGACGGCGGCGCCACCGGCCTCGTAGTCGCGGGCCAGCCCGGCCGGGTCGCCGATGGCGGCCAGGGCGCCCTTGCTCGGGGAGGAGCGCTTGACCTCGGCGACGACCTTCACCGAGCCACGGCCCTCGACGCCGTCGACCCGGCGCAGGCGCTCGACGGCGTCGAGCGCCGCGGGGGCACGGGCGGCGCGCTCCTTCAGCTCGTCCAGGCTGGTGCGCTGCTGGCGCACCGCGAGGTCGGCGGCGACGCCGGCGAGGATGTCCTCGAGCACGCTCACGTCCTCGGCGCTCCCTCCGGGCGGCGGTGGGCGGGCCGGTGCAGGTCCGCTCGGCGGTCGGCGACGACTGTAGTGCGTGCCGCGCGGCGCCCCGGACGGCCCCGGCCCGGCGCCGCGACCGGGCCGCTCCCCGGCGCAAGGGTGCCCGGCGGCTACGGTCGTGGCCGTCGGCCCGTGCGGCCGTGCCGTCGCCGCCCGGCGACGTCGAGGTCAGGTCCGCCGCCGAGGTCACGCCCCGGGGCGGGCGTCGAGGTCTTGGAGGCCCACCGTGAGCACCCCCGGCGACCAGCCCGAGCCCCGGCCCGAGGGCACCGGCGACGACGCGGCGAGCCCGTCGCGCGGGTACGGCGAGCCGCCCGCGGCCGGCTACGGCGTCCCCGCCGACCGGCCCCGGGACGGTGGCGCCGAGGCCGTCCGCTACGGGGGCGACGCGTCGCCGTCCGGCCCGGCGGGCGGCGGGAGCACGGGCGGCGAGGTCAAGAACGGCGTGGGCGTCGGCGCGCTCGTCGTCGGCATCGTCGCGGTGCTGCTCGCCTGCACCAGCGTCCCCGGCATCCTCCTCGGCGTCGTCGCGCTGGTGCTGGGCGTCGTCGGCCGCAAGCGCGTGGCGCGCGGTGACGCGACGAACAAGGGCGTCGCGACGACGGGTCTGGCCCTCGGCATCGCCGGCATCGTCCTGGGGCTCGTCTTCCTCGTCGTCCTGGTGGCCTTCACCTCCTTGCTCGTGCCCTTCTTCGGCGAGGCCTTCGCCGCGTGCGAGGGCCTCGAGGCCGCCGAGCTCGACGCCTGCCTCGAGGACCAGGCAGAGCAGGCCTTCGGCTGACCGGGTCGGTGGGCTGCGCGGCCCCCCGAGGCCGCGCAGCCTGACGGCCCGGAGGCGAGCGACCGGAGATCGGGGCCTCGCGGCCCGTCGCGCGTGCCGGGCCGGGTCCTCGTCGGGTCGGACCACTGGTGAGGCCGGGTCGCCCGCCACGCCGGGACGCCGTCAGGGCCGCAGCCACTCCAGGCCCGGCACCCACCGCAGCACGGTGAACGTGACGAGGCTCGCGGCGAGCAGGACGGCGTGGCGACCCGTGACGGCGTCGACCAGGCGCAGCGGACGTCGTCGGATCGCCGCGGCCGTCCAGGTGGCCCAGACGGCGACGGCACCGACGAGCAGGACGACGACGAGGGCGTTGCTGACGAGGGCGGCGGCGACCTGCCCGCTGACGAGGTCGTGGACCGCCCGCAGGCCGCCGCACCCGGGGCACGGCAGGCCCGTGACCAGGAGGAAGGGGCACGTGACCCAGCTGCCGGGCACGTGCGGGTCGCGCAGGGCCACGCTCCCCACCGCCGCCGCCCCGAGGGCGCCCAGCAGCGTGGGGGGCCAGCGGGCGGGGACCCGTGCGTGCGACCGGGCAGGACCCGGCGTCCCCCTGCTCGCGGGGCCCAGCGCCTGCCGAGGACTCAGCGGCTGCCGAGGACTCAGCGGCTGCCGAGGACTCAGCGGGTGCCGGGGTCGGTGGCCGTGCCGGCGTCGGGCCCGGAGCCGCCGGCACGCGCACCGGGCTTCTGCTCGCCCCGGCCGTCGATGTCGTGCGGCTCGTCGGAGGGGTGGTCGGAGGACTGCTCGACCTTGACGGCGCCGCGCCCCATGGCCGAGAGCACGCGCCCGACGAGGGGACCGACGAGCGCGAAGACGGCCATCCCCACCCAGAAGACCCACCAGACGAGGAAGACGACGCCGAGGCTGGCCACGAGGGCGCCGACGAGGCAGATGGTGACCGCCGTCCACGCGGCGACGCTGTGGCCGTGGTCCTCGGTGTGCGGCGGGAGGACGGGGCCGCGCTGCTGCCCGGCGTCCCGCTCGGTGCTCTCGACCCGCTCCTGCTGCGCCATGGGTGTCCTCTCCTCCGAGCCGGCTCGCCGCGGACCGCCTGGCCGGCGGGGTGCGTCGGCGATCATCATGCCGCACCGTGTCGCCGGGGCCACCGAGGGCGCGCGCGGGCGTCGCCCCCGGCCACGCCTCGGCCGCGGGGAGCAGCGCTACCGGCGCGGGTCGACCACGACGACCCCAGCGGTCGACCGTCGCGGGAGGTCGACGAGCGCCCGGCCGGCCGCCTCCAGCCCGACGACCTCGCCGACGAGGTCGGCCGGGCGCAGCGCGCCGGTGGCGACGAGGTCGAGCAGCCCCGGGTAGTCGGCGGCGGCCATGCCGTGGCTGCCGAGCACGTCGAGCTCGTGGCTGATGACGCGTTCCATCGGCACGGCCGGGCGGCCGGAGCCGTCGGGCCCGGGCGGCAGCAGCCCGACCTGCACCAGGCGCCCGCGCCGCCGCAGCGACCAGAGCCCCCTCGACAGCGTCTCGGGGGAGCCGAGCGCCTCGACGGCGACCGCGGCGCCGCCCCCGGTCGCCGCGAGCACCTCGGCGACCACCTCGTCGCCCTCGTCGACCGCCCGAGGTGCGTCCACGCCGTGGCCCGCTGCCGCGGTGGCCCTCACTGTCACGTCGGCCCCGAGCTCGCGGGCCCGGAGCAGCGCCGCCGGCGACACGTCGACGGCGACGACCACTCCCGCGCCGAGCGCCCGCGCGAGCATCACGGCGGACAGCCCCACCCCGCCGCAGCCGAGGACGACGGCGGGCTCGCCCGGCCGCAGCCGTGCCCGCCCCACGAGCGCCCGGTAGGCGGTCGCCGTCCGGCACCCGAGCGCCGCGGCGGCGGCGTCCTCGGGGCCGCCGTCCTCGACCGGCGGCAGCGCGACGAGGTTGGCGTCGGCGTGGTGCAGCGCCACGAGCTCGGCGAGGGAGCCGTCGTCGGTGAAGCCCGGCTGGCGCTGGTGCGGGCACACCTGCGGGTCCCCGGCGCGGCACGTGGGGCACCGGCCGCAGCCGCAGACGAACGGCGTCGTCACGCGGTCCCCCACCCGCCACCGGCTGACCTCGGGTCCGACGCGCTCGATCACACCGGCCATCTCGTGGCCGAGCACCTGCGGCACGACGACGTCGGGGTCGTGCCCGGCGTAGGCGTGCCAGTCGCTGCGGCACAGCCCGCTCGCCGCGACCCGCAGCACCACGCCGTCCGCCGGCGGAGCCGGGTCGGGAACCTGCTCGACGAGCGGCTCCACGCCGAAGCGGCGCAGCACGAGGGCCCTCACGCCCGCGACGCTACGAGCCGCCAGGGCCGGCCGTGCCCGGAGGGTCACCCGCCCGCCAGGATGAGGTCGTGGTGGACGACGACGAGCGCCGACGCACCCCGTGGTGGCAGAGCCGCGCCCAGACACCGCGGGGGTCGGCGCGCGCGGCGGCCTGGAGGTGCGTGATGGCGGTCCTCTTCATGGGGGGCGTCGCCCTGCCCCAGCTCGTGCGCGGCGACCTCGCCGGCTGGCTGGTCGTCGCCCTCGTCGTCGCGTCCGCGGGATGGGTGGTCCTCGGCGCCCGGGCCGTCGCGGGCGCCGTCGCCCAGCGGCGCGAGGTGGCCTCCGCCGGCTGAGGACGACCGCCTGGACCTCTGGCCGACGACCGCGGGGTCCAGGACGGCGTGGACCCGGCTGCCGTGCCCGCTGCGCCCCAGGCCCCCTGCCGGTCGACGTCCCCGGCGTCCACAGGCGTCGACCCGTCACCCGACGCCCGGGCTCCCTGGGGACGACGACGCCGCCGTCGCAGGTCGCCCGTAGCGTCCCCGTCGTGGACACCGCACCGGGCACGACCTCCCTGGGCACGACCTCCCCGACGCCGACCTCAGGCACCTCCGCCGTCGGCGGCACCGCGCAGGCCGCGGCGCAGGTGCTGCGCCGGCTCGTCGGCCGCGAGGACGCGGTCCTGCGCGACGGGCAGGGCGAGGCCGTCGAGGCGCTCGTCGACCGCCAGGCGCGGGCGCTCGTCGTGCAGCGCACGGGGTGGGGCAAGTCCGCGGTGTACTTCGTCGCCACCGCGCTGATGCGGGCCCGCGGCGCCGGCCCGACGCTCCTGGTCTCCCCACTGCTGGCGCTCATGCGCGACCAGGTCGCCGCCGCCGCGCGGGCGGGCGTGCGGGCGGTCGAGATCTCCTCCGCGACGGCGCACGAGAACGACCAGGCGCTGGCCGCGCTGGCCGCCGACGAGGTCGACGTCCTGCTCATCTCCCCCGAGCGGCTCGTCAACCCGCAGTTCGCCGCCGACGTGCTGCCCGACCTGCTGGCCCGCACCGGGCTGCTCGTCGTCGACGAGGCGCACTGCATCTCCGACTGGGGCCACGACTTCCGTCCCGACTACCGGCGCATCCGCGACCTGCTCGGGCGCCTGCCCGCGAGCACGCCCGTCCTCGCGACGACGGCGACGGCGAACGCGCGCGTCGTCGCCGACGTCGCCGAGCAGCTCTCGGCACCGCCACCGGGCTCGGCCGACCCGGTCGAGGTGCTCACCGTGCGCGGACCGCTCGCGCGCGACTCGCTCCGCCTCGGCGTGCTCGACCTGCCCGACGACGCCGCCCGGCTGGCGTGGCTCTCGGCGCACCTGCCCGCCCTGCCCGGCTCGGGCATCGTCTACACGCTCACGGTGGCGGCGGCCGAGGACACCGCCTCGGCCCTGCGCGCGGCCGGGCACGAGGTGCTCGCCTACACCGGCCGCACCGACGACGCCGACCGCCGCGAGGCCGAGAGCGCGCTGCGGGAGAACCGGGTCAAGGCGCTCGTGGCCACCTCGGCGCTCGGCATGGGCTTCGACAAGCCCGACCTGGGCTTCGTGGCGCACCTGGGGGCGCCGTCGTCACCGGTCAGCTACTACCAGCAGGTCGGGCGGGCCGGGCGCGCCGTCGAGCGGGCCGACGTCCTGCTGCTGCCGGGGCGCGAGGACAGGGCGGTGTGGGCCTACTTCGCCACCGCGAGCATGCCCCGCGAGGAGGACGCCGCCGCCGTGCTCGACGCCCTCGCGAGCGCCCCGAGGCCGATGAGCGCGGCGGCGCTGGAGGCCGTCGCCGACGTGCGGCGCACCCGGCTGGAGCTGCTGCTCAAGGTGCTCGCGGTCGACGGTGCCGTCGAGCGCGTCCGTGGGGGGTGGACGGCGACCGGCCGCCCCTGGGACTACGACGGCGAGCGCTACGCGCAGGTCGCGGCGACGCGCACGGCCGAGCAGGCGGCGATGGTCGCCTACGAGCGCACCGACGGCTGCCGCATGGCCTTCCTGCAGGCTGCGCTCGACGACGACACCGCCGCGCCGTGCGGTCGCTGCGACCGGTGCGCCGGGCCGTGGTACCCGGTCGACCTGCCCGACGACGCCCGGGCCGCGGCCTCGGCGGCGCTGCGGCGCGCCGGGACGGTCGTGGAGGCCCGGGCGCAGTGGCCGACGGGCGCCGACCGCCTCGGGGTGCCGGTCCGGGGGCGGATCGCGGCCGACGAGCAGGTCGGCACGGGCCGGGCGCTGGCGCGCACCAGCGACCTCGGCATGGGCCCACGGCTGCGCGACCTGCTCGGCGACGTCTCCGGGGACCGCGAGCGGGCCCGCGACGTCCCCGTCCCCTCCGACGTGCTGCGCGCCGTCGTCCCCGTGCTGGCCGCGTGGGACTGGGAGCGGCGGCCCGTGGCGGTCGCGTCGGTGCCCTCGCGGACCCGGCCGACGCTCGTGGACAGCCTCGCCCGCGGCATCGCCGAGATCGGCCGGCTGCCCTACCTGGGGGCGCTGCCCCTCGTCGAGGACCACCCCCCGGCGCGGGCGGGCTCGGGCAACAGCGCCTTCCGGCTGGCGGGCGTGTGGGGTGCCTTCGGGGCGGCCGACGCCCTCGTCGCCCCGCTGGGCGGCGGGGACGGACCCGTGCTGCTGGTGGACGACGTCGTGGACACCCGCTGGACGATGACCGTCGCGGGCCGCCAGCTGCGCCGCGCCGGGGTGCAGGTGCTGCCCTTCGCGCTCGCGGTCGCCGGGTAGCGGGGGCGACGGCCCCTCCGCCGCCCCGCCCTGGTCCTGGCCTGCCCGGGCCTTGCTCCTGGCCTCCCCGGGGACGGCTACGGGCCCGGGGGCAGGACCCACCGCAACGGGCTGGAGTGCCACGAGGTGCCGGCGGAGAGCATCACGCGCCCGGCGACGTACCGGTCCAGCGACCACTCCAGCGGACGACCCGTCGCGTCGCGGGACAGCCGGCGGTGCACGAGCAGCGGCGTGCCGGCCTCCACGCCGAGCACCTCCGCGTCCTCCTGCCGGGCCGCCTCGGCCCCGAAGAGGTGCTCGGCGTGGCTGAACCGGACACCGTGCTGCTCCTCCAGCAGCGCGGTGACGGACGGCGCGTCGTCCCCCAGCGCGGCGACGAGCTCTCCGAGCCAGTCGACGTAGCGGGAGCGCTCCAGCATCACCCGCTCGCCGTCCAGGGTGCGCAGCCGGGTGACCTCCAGGACGCGGCTGCCGTCGTCGACGGCGAGGAGGTCGACGTCGGCGTCCGAGGCGATGTGCCACCTCTTCGCGACCAGGTGGCCCCCCGGGCGCAGCCCGTGCTGCCAGGCCCACTGGGCGAGGCTGCGGAACTGCCCGAACGAGCCGGGCGGCTGCGGTGGGCGGACGACCGTCTTCGGCCGGCCCCGCACCCCGTCGACGGTCCCCTCGACGACGAGCTGGCGGAGCGCGACGCGGACGGTGCCCACGGACACCCCGAAGCGCTCCGCCAGCTCGCGCTCGGTCGGCAGCGACGCCCCGACCGCCCACACGCCGGCGACGATCTCCGAGCGCACCGCGTCGGCGATGACGGCGAACGCAGGCTCAGCCACCCCGGCTCCCCTCTCCCTGAGTCCTCGGCACGGCCCGCCCCGGCCTCCGCCCCGGCCTCCGCCCGCAGACCCGAGGCCAGCACCACCGCGGGAGGACTCTCCCCCAACCACGGGCCGAGGAGGTGAGCGGGGGCGCCGCGACCACGGGTGCCGGGCGCCGTCATCAGATGTTCACCGAGAAGTTCCGGCCGCGGGCCCCGCCGGACCAGGTCACTAGTGATCCTTGGCGCAGCACGTCCGCCTCACTAGCGAACCTCCTCCCGAAGGGCCTCCTGATGACCGTCACCGCTCGGCGCCTGCTGGTCGGCTCCGCCACCGTCCTCCTGCTCGCCACCACCGCCTGCGGCGCCGGCGGCGCGCCGGCCGCCGACGAGCGCTGGCGGACCGCGACCAGCGCGCAGGACGGCGGGGGGATGGAGCAGCTGGTGGCCGACGCGCAGGCGGAGGGGACCTTCAACGCCATGGGCCTCTACGACGACTGGGCCAACTACGGCGGCGTCCTGGCGACCTTCTCGGAGAAGTACGGCATCGAGGTCGTCAACGACACCTCCACCGGATCCAGCCAGGACCTCGTCAACGCCGTGATCAACCGGCAGGGCCAGGCCGACTCGCTGGACTACCTGGACACGGGGCTCAGCTTCGCCGAGGAGGCCTCGCAGGACGGCCTCCTCGCGCGGTACAGCCCCGAGACCGTCGACGACGTCCCCGAGGAGTTCCGCTCCCCCGACGGGACGTGGATCAACCACCTCGGCGGCACCATGGCCATCGGGTGCGACGCCTCGCGCGTGCAGGTCTGCCCGCAGACCTTCGCCGACCTGCTCGACCCCCGCTACGCCGGCCAGGTGGCCATCCCGGGCGACCCGACGGTCAGCGAGACCTCCTTCATGGTGGTCATGGCCGCCGCGCTGGCCTCGGGCGGCGGCTTCGACGACATCGGCCCCGGCGTCGACTTCTTCCGCCAGCTGAACCAGGTCGGCAACTTCCTGCCCGTGGAGGCCAACGCCGGCACCATCGAGACCGGGGAGACCCCGGTCGTCATCAACTGGGACTACCTCCTGCAGCCGATCGCCGACGACCTCGCCGCCTCCGGCACCGACCTGCAGATCACCCTGCCCGCGGACGGCCGGGTCTCCTCCTTCTACGCCGCCTCGATCAACGCGGACGCCCCGCACCCGGCCGTGGCCCGCCTGTTCATGGAGTTCCTCTTCTCCGACGAGGGCCAGAACCTCCTCCTCGAGGGCTACGTGCTCCCGATCCGTCTCGACACGATGGTCGAGGAGGGCACGGTCGACCAGGACGCCCTCGCCGCCCTGCCCAACGCGGAGGGCGTCATCGCCCCGTCCCCGTCGCTGGCCCAGCGCGCCGCCGCGCAGGAGGAGCTGTCCACCACCTGGGTGGAGGCCATCCAGTGACGGGAGCCACCACGGTGGCGCTCCCCGAGGACGTCGACGGCGCCGCTCCGCCGGGCCCTGGCCGTAGACGGGGCAGGGGCTCGGGCAGGCGGGCGGGACCGGCGGCTGCCCTGCGATCGCCCGCCGTCGCGGCCCTGGCGCCGCTCCTGGGCGTGGTCGGCCTGTTCTTCGTGCTGCCGCTGGTCGGCATGGCGCTGGTCTCCACCGGCCTGGTGGGCCGCGGCGAACCCGGTCTCGGTGCCTACGCGGGCCTGCTGCAGGGGTCGCAGGCCTCGGCCGTGGCGAACTCGGTGCTGGTCTCCCTCGTCGGCTCCTCGATCGCCGCGGTCGTCGGCGCGCTGACGGCCTTCTGCCTCGCGCGGATCGCCAGCGCCCGGCTCAGCTCGCTGGCGGGGGTCTTCTCCTCGGTGCTGGCGACCGACGGCGGACCGCCGCTCGCCTTCGCCTTCGTGGTCACGCTGGGCAACACCGGCTTCCTCACCGAGGCGCTCGGGCTCGGCGCCCTCGGCTTCACGCTCTACTCCTGGCAGGGCCTCGTCGTCATGTACCAGTACTTCCTGGTCCCGACGATGGTACTGGTGACCCTGCCCACCTTCGTCGGGCTGCGGCGGGAGTGGGCCGAGGCCAGCACCTCTCTCGGCGGGACCCCGCTCACCTACTGGCGGCGGGTCGGGCTGCCCGTGGCGCTCCCCGCGCTGCTCGGCGGCTGGGTGCTGCTCTTCGGGGCGGCCTACGCGACCTACGCCTCCGCCGCCGTGCTCATCGGCTCGGGGGCGCTGCCCCTCGTCCCGCTGTCCATCGCCTCGCAGCTGCGCTCGGGCATCAGCTCGGGCGGGGAGGCCAGCGCCATGGCGCTGGGCGTCCTCATGGTCGTGGTCGCCGTCGTCGTCCTCGTCCTGTTCAACCGGCTCCAGGCACGGTCGGCCCGGTGGCTGCGATGACGGCGGGCGTGCCGCGTGAGCCCCTGCGGCCGCAGCGGGTGCTGCTGTGGCTGCCCGTGGTCGCCGTCGTGCTGTACGTGACGGTGCCCGTCGTGGCCACCGTGGCGTTCGCGGTGCTGCCCGGGGGCTCCTTCTCCCTGGACGCCTACCGCGTCCTCGGGGACGACCCGAGCCTGGCCCGGGCCGCCGGGCGCACCGTCGGCGTGACCGTGCTGACGGTGCTCCTGCTGCTGGCGACGCTCGTCCCCGCCGTCGTCGCGGTGCACCTGTGGGCGCCGCGGCTGCGGGCGCTGCTCGAGGTGCTCTGCACGTTGCCGCTGGTGGTGCCGCCGATCGCCCTGGCCGCCGGGGTCGTGGCGCTGCTGCGGCTGGGGGCCCAGCAGGGTCGGGGGTCGGCCGCCAGCACGGTGAGCCAGGCCTTGCAGGACCCCGACCTGCCCCTCGTCCTGGTCGGGACCTACGTCGTCCTCTGCCTGCCCTTCACCTTCCGGGCGCTCGACGCGGGGCTGCGCACCATCCCCCTGCGGGCGCTCGTCGAGGCCTCGGCCACCCTCGGGTCCAGCACGACCGGGACGCTGTGGCGGGTGGTCGTGCCCAACGTCCGCGGCCCCGTCCTCTTCTCGGTCTTCTTCGCCACGGCCGTGTGCCTCGGGGAGTTCGCCGTGGCGGCGACCCTGAGCCAGGAGACGCTGCCGGTCTGGCTGGCGACCGTGGCTTCCACCGACTTCCGCGCCTCGATCGCCGTCGCCGTGCTGCTCAACCTGTCGACGTGGGCCCTGGTCCTCGTCGCGATGCTGAGCGCCGACCACGTCTCCGCCCGGGGGCACCGCGGCGCGGGTCGCGACGGCGCGCGGCCTTCCTCGACGGACCCCACCTCCACGGGCCCTGGCTCGACGGGCCCTGGCTCGACGGGGCCTGGCTCGACGGGGTCCGACCTGTCGGCCCCGGCCGGCGACTCCCACCTCGACGACGGCGGCGTGCTCCCGGGCGCCGCGGGAAGGCCCTCCCGATGACGACGACCCCCGGTGGCAAGGAGGTGCGCCTGGAGGGCGTCGGCAAGACGTTCGGCTCGACCCGGGTGCTCGACGGCTTCGACCTGCGGATCGCCCCCGGTGAGCTGGTGACCCTGCTGGGGCCGTCGGGGTGCGGGAAGACGACGGCACTGCGCGTGCTCGCCGGCTTCGAGCGGGCCAGCGAGGGGCGCGTCCTCGTCGACGGCCAGGACGTCGGCGGGGTGGCGGCCGAGCGACGAGGGGTCGGCATGGTCTTCCAGGCCTACAGCCTCTTCCCGAACATGTCGGTCCAGGAGAACGTGGAGTACGGGCTGCGGGTCCGCCGGGTCGACCGGGCCGCGCGCCGGCGGCGCGCGGCCGACCTCCTGGAGACGTGCGGGCTGGGCCACCTCGGCGAGCGCTTCCCGCACCAGCTCTCGGGCGGCCAGCAGCAGCGGGTGGCCCTGGCCCGGGCGCTGGCCGTGCAGCCGTCGGTGCTGCTGCTCGACGAGCCCCTCTCGGCGCTGGACGCCGTCGTCCGCGCCTCGATCCGCGAGGAGATCCGGCGGCTGCAGCGCCAGCTCGGCATCACCACGCTCTTCGTGACGCACGACCAGCACGAGGCGCTCGCGGTCTCCGACCGCGTCGCCGTGTGCGCGCAGGGCCGGGTCGAGCAGGTCGACGTGCCCGCCGTCGTCTACCGCTCCCCCGCCACCGCCTTCGTCGCCCGCTTCGTCGGGACGGTCTCCGAGGTGGGGGTCGAGCCCGGTGTGCAGGTGGGCCCAGAAGCAGGCCCAGGAGCAGGCCCAGAAGTCGGCCCAGAAGTGGGCCCAGAAGTCGGCGGAGGAGCGGGCCCGGGGGTGAGCCCGGGCGTGGGTTCTGGAGGGGGCGCCTTCCGGCCACGACGTCCGGGGGCGGGGCTGGACACCCTCTTCGTGCGCCCGGAGGACGTGAGGCTCTCCCCGGCGCCCGACGGGCCGTGCACCGTGGTGGGGCAGAGCTTCACCGGCGAGCGCACGGCGGTGCGGGTCGTGGCCCCGGACGGCCTCACGCTCGTCGCGTCGGTGCCGGCGGCGGAGGCGGGCGGCCTGGGCGTCGGCACCCGGGTCGTGCCCCGGCTGGGCGCCACGCCGGCCCTGCGCACCGACGCCGAGGGCCGGGTCGTCACCCGCGCCCGCGCGGCGGCGCTCGCGTGAGCGTCGGACCGCGCGGGCAGGGAGCCCGACTCCTGGGAGCCCCAGCCCAGGAGGCCCCAGTCCAGGGAGCCCGTGTCCGCCTGCAGGTCGGGGGGGCCGCGCCCCAAAGGGTGGAGGCCCGCGCCGTGCTGCTGGACTGCGACGGGCTGCTCGTCGACTCCGAGTCGGTCTGGCTGGACATGGTCGCCACCTGGTGCGAGGAGGAGCAGGTGGCGCCGCCGACGGCCCCGGCCCTGCGCGGGCTGTCCGCGACGGACACGGCCCGCGTCCTGCTCGCCGCCGCCGAGAGCCCGCACACCCGGGAGGACAGGACTGGCCAGGACGGCGGGGCCGGCACGCCCGAGGCCCCCTCCGCCCTCGTCGACCAGCTCACCGGCGTCCTGGCGGCGCGCTACTCCGCCGTCCTGGCGGCCGGTGCTCCCCCGATGCCCGGGGCGGCACGCCTGCTCCACGCGCTGTCCGGCCGCGTGCCCCTGGCGGTGGCGAGCAACGGCAGGCGCGCCGACGTCCGGGCGCTGCTCGCCGGCGCAGGGCTCCTCGACCTCGTCGACGTCGTCCGCACCGTCGACGACGTGCGGCACGGCAAGCCGGCGCCCGAGGTGTACGCCGCCGCCGCCGCCGCCCTCGGCGTGCCCCCGGAGCACTGCGTGGCCCTGGAGGACTCCGCCGTCGGCGTCGCCGCGGCGCGGGCGGCCGGCTGCGTGGTCGTGGGCGTCAACCCGGCCGCCGACGTCGAGCTGACCGGCTGCCTGCGCGTCGCCTCGCTCGCGGAGGTGGAGATCGAGGAGGTGGCGGCACCCGGCGCCGCCGCGCCGGCCGGTGACGGGATCCTCCCGGCCGCCTCCGGCGGGTGACGCGGGCGAGGCGGTGACGGCCGGCCGGCCCGGCGGCGCCTCGGGGAGGTCCCGCTCAGCCGCGGGGCGAGCTGCGCTGCCGGAGCCGGCGGCGGGGCGCCAGCGGTGGTGTGGCGGAGCCACGGCCGGTGGACAGCCCGTCGAGCAGCTCGACGAGCGCGCTGTCGGCGCGGACCTGGGGCACCCAGCCGAGCTCGGCGCGGGCCAGGCCGGAGGACAGCAGCGGCACCTGGGTCAGCAGGTCGACCCAGCCGGGCTCGGTGGGCTGCAGCCGCGCCCGCCACGTGGCGGCGGCGAGCCCCCGCAGCGCGGCGGCGGGCAGCCGCGGGACGCGCTGCGCGCGCAGGGCCGCCGCGACGTCGAGAGGGCCGAGCACCGGCCCCGCGACGAGGTTGAAGGGCCCCGTCGCCCCCCGTCGCAGCATCGCCAGGACGGCGTCGGCGACGTCGTCGGCGTGGACGACCTGGAAGACGACCTCCTCGGGCAGCGGCAGCGCCGGCAGCAGGACGCGCCGCACCAGGGACAGGGGAAGGAGCCCGCCCAGGAAGTACCGGCCGACCTCGGCGCCGGCGTCGGCCTGCAGCACGAGACCAGGACGCATCCGGGCGACCCGGGCCTGCGGGTGCGTGCGCTGCAGCTCGTCGAGCACCCGCTCGGCCGCGACCTTGTGCCGGCTGTAGGTGGAGGACTCGACGCCGGTCGTCGGCCAGTCCTCGCCGACCGCGTCGCGCGGGTCCTCCCGGCCCGGTCCTGCCGGGCGGCCGTCGGGCACGGGCGTCGCCCGCGGCGCGTAGGCCCCGACGGAGGAGGCGTGCACCAGGTGCACGCCGGCCGCGGCCGCCGCCGTGGCGACCCGCCGGGTCCCGTCGACGTTGACCGCACGCATGGCCGCCTCGTCGTGGCTGGGCTGGAGCCGCCACGCCAGGTGGACCACGGCGTCGGCGCCCTCCAGCTCCCGTTCCAGCACCGGTACCGAGGCGGGGGTGGCCAGGTCCGCCGCCACCCACCGGACCCCGGCGGCCTCGCGCGGCGGGCGCCGGACCAGGCCGACCACCTCGACGTCGTCCTCTCGCAGCAGCCGGCGCCGCAGCGCCGTGCCGACGTTGCCGCTGGCTCCCGTGACGAGCACCCTCATGGACACACTGTGGTGGTGCGGGGTCGGCCCGGGCGCACCGACACGCGGCGGCCCGCGCCGGGCCCCGGCTAGCGTGCGCGACGTGCAGCCTCCGGGGCGGCCCGCGCGTGACGCGGCCGAGGGGGCGCCAGCCGCCCGTGCGCGGCTCGCCGGTGGGCTCGCAGGTGTCGGCTGCTGCGCGGCGACGAGTACCAGGTACGACGACCTGAGGAGAGGACCGGCATGGCAGGCGTGGAGGGCAGGGTGGCCCTGGTCACCGGCGGCGGACGTGGCATCGGCGCGGCGGTGGGACGGCGCCTGGCCGCCGGCGGGGCGGCGGTGGCGCTGCTCGACCTCGACGGCGGGCGGGCGGGGTCGACGGCCACCGAGATCGCCGCGGCGAGCGGGGTGCGCACGCTGGGCCTGGCGGCCGACGTCACCGACGCCGAGGCCGTCGGCGCGGCGGTCGAGCAGGTGGTGGCCGAGCTCGGAGGTCTCGACATCGCCGTCAACAACGCCGGTGTCACCCGCGACAACCTGCTGTTCAAGATGACCGAGGACGACTGGGACACCGTCGTCGGCGTCCACCTGCGGGGGGCCTTCCTCGTCTCCCGGGCCGTGCAGGGACCGATGGTCTCGGCGGGCCACGGCCGGATCGTCAGCCTGTCGAGCACGAGCGCGCTCGGCAGCCGCGGGCAGGCCAACTACTCCGCCGCGAAGATGGGTCTGCAGGGCTTCACCCGCACGCTCGCCGTCGAGCTGGGGAAGTTCGGCATCACGGCCAACGCGGTGGCACCCGGCTTCGTGCAGAGCGAGATGACCGACGGCACGGCGCGCCGGCTCGGCGTCAGCCCGCAGGAGTACCGCCACAGCATCGCCGACCGCACCCCCGTGGGCCGGGTCGGGCAGCCGGACGACGTCGCCGCCGCGGTGGCCTTCCTCGCCTCCGACGAGGCGTCCTTCGTCACCGGCCAGACGCTGTACGTCGACGGCGGCCAGACCCTGTGACGTCCGAGCCCGTGACGACGGGAGTCAGCCTGACGACGGGTCCGCAGGCGCAGGCCACCGCCACGACCGCGGCCGACGTCGGCGACCCGGCCGCGCCGCTGCTGGCGACGGCGCGGGGTACGGCGGGCGCGCCGGACCCGGCGGCCGCGCCGCTGCTGGCGACGTCCGAGGGTGGCGCGGGCGGCGACGCCCCCGCCCGCGCCCTGCTGCCCGACGCCCTGCGGACCTTCACCGCCGCCGTCGACGCCGCGGCCGCGGCCGGTGCCTGGGCGGCCCCGACGCCGTCGGGCTGGGACGTGCGCGGCGTCGTCGCGCACGTCGCCGCGCAGCAGCGCCGCGTGCCGCACGTCCTGGCGGGCGCCGAGCCACCGGCCCGGCCAGCCGACGACGACGGGCTCGGCGCCGACCCCCGCCGGACGTGGCGGGCGGTCTCCGCGGCGTCGACGGTGGCGTGGGCGGGCGCCGCGCAGGACGCGACCGTCCGGCTGCGCGGGGAGCAGGCCCCGGCCTCGGAGCTGGCCGAGCGGCTGCTCCTGGACCTCGTCGTCCACGGCTGCGACGTCCGCCGCGCCGTCCGGGCGACCGGCGCACCGGCACCCGAGCCGGCCGACGGCGGGGCGGCCGCCTGCGCGGCCCACGCCCTCGCGTGGGCCCGGGCGCACCAGCGCCTGCTCACCGGGTCGGGGCACTTCGGGACCCCTCAGGAGGCCGGCTCCGACGAGCCGCTCCCCCAGCTCCTCGCCCTGACCGGCCGCCGGGCCTGACGCGGGCCGCCGGGACCGCCACGGCCCCTCCTCGTGGCGTCGCTGCGGACGGGCTCGCTGCGCACGGGCTCGCTGCTCAGTCCCGCACGCCCCACGGCGACGGCGCGCGAGCGGGACCGCCCGCCCCGACCTGCGCGTCGTCCAGCGGCAGGCGCAGGCCCAGCCGCCGGGCCGCGGCGCCGACGCGGCCCGCCAGCTCGGCGTCGACGTCGTCGGCCAGCGGGCTCGTGGACCGCCCGTCCTGGCTGACGAGCCGGCCCCCGACGTAGACCCGCTTCAGGTTGCGCAGCCCGCAGGCGAGGACGTACGTGGCGTGGACGTCCCACACCGGTCCGGTCGACGGCGCGCGGTGGTCCACGACGAGGAAGTCGGCCATCTTGCCGACCTCCAGGCTGCCCACCCGGTCGGCGACGCCCAGCACCTCGGCCGAGTCGAGGGTGTGCATCCGCAGCACGTCGCGCGGCATGAGCACGGACGCGTCGTGGTGCAGCGCCCGCATCGCGTACATGCCGATCCGCATGCTCTGGAAGGGGTCGGAGATGTCGGTGCAGGACTGGTCGTCGAGACCCATCCCCACGCGCAGGCCCGCGCGGCGGTAGCGCACGACGTCGGCGACCCCGGAGCCGAGCCGCCCGTTGGACGTGGGCTGCCACACGACGCCGCTGCCCGTCTCGACCGCGCGGGCGACCATCTCCTCGGTCGGGTGCACGAAGTGGCCGAAGAGGAAGTCCGGTCCTAGGACGCCCGCCTCGTCGTACCAGGCGAACTTGGCCCGCTGCGTCTGCACCCCCTCCGCGGTCTCGACGAGGTGGGCCTGGTTGGTGATGCCGTGCTCGGCCATCACCTGTGCCTCCAGCTGGGCGCTGCGCGGGCCGGCGGCCCACTGGACGGCCCCCATCACCGAGGTGCCGAGGTGCAGGTCGGGCGGCTTGCGCTCCTGGGCCGCCGCGACGCCGCAGGCGAAGGTCTCCAGCACCTCCTCCTCCGGACCGGCCTCGTCGTCCAGGCGCAGCGCCGTCACCGTCCGCAGACCCGCGTCGGAGGGGCCGTCCATCTGCCGCGTCGTGTACTCGAAGGGGTGCACGTGCCCGAGGGCGTTGGACGCCGTCGCCGGGTCGTAGAGCCACGTCACGCGGGACTGGAGGAAGTCGTAGGCGCTCGTGATGCCGTTGGCGAGGTAGTCCATCGCCCCGTGCAGCGTGCACCAGTACATGTCCTCGGCACTGGTGCCCGTGAAGACGTCCATCATCGAGCGGACCCAGGGGTAGAGCGTCGCCCCCGAGGAGATGCCCCGCAGCCCCGAGGTGAACAGGTGGGAGTGGGCCGAGACGAAGCCTGGCGCGACGAGGGCCCCGCCGACGTCGAGGACCTCCCCCTGCGGCGGGCCGGGCGGGGCGCCGGGGCCGAGGCCGGTGATGCGGCCGTCCGCCCCGACGCCCATCCAGCCGCGGAACCAGCCGGGGTCCGCCGCCGCCCCGTCGGCGACGGGCAGCAGCACGGCGTCGACGACGGTCAGCGCGGCCGGCGCGAGCGACGACGCCGTGGGCGCGCTCGTGGAGGTCTCGGGCCCGGTGGTCTCCGACGTCACGCCGAGGAGTCTGGTGGCGTCGGCGCCGGCCGTGGTGGCGGCGGGAGCACCTGGTGGCGGTCAGGCGAGTGCCGCGACGGCCTCCTCCACCGGTACGTCGCCCGCGAGGAGCTCCAGGGTCTGCCCGGCCGTGCCCGGGGCCTGCACCAGCGCCGCGAGGACGGCGGCCACGTCGGCGCGCGGGACGTCGTCGTGGCCGAGGGTGCTGCGGGACAGCGCCACCCGGCCGGTGCCCGGCTCGTCGGACAGACGGCCGGGCCGCAGCACCGTGAGGTCGAGCTCCGGCCGGGAGCGCAGGGCGTCCTCGGCCGCGAGCTTGGCGCGCAGGTAGTCGACGAAACCTGGGTCCACGCCGTCGGGCGTCGCGCCGTCGACGACGGACTCCAGGCCCATGGCCGAGACGAGCAGGTAGCGGCGCACGCCGGCCGCCGCGGCTGCGTCGGCGAGCGAGATGGCGCCGTCCCGGTCGACGTCGAGCTTTCTCTGGGGGCCGCCCTTGCCGCCGGCCCCCGCTGCGAAGACGACGGCGTCGGCGCCCTCCACGTGCGGCTGCAGGTCTGCGGCCGAGGCGCTCTCGACGTCGAGCAGGACCGGCGCCGCGCCGTCCGCCTCGAGGTCCGCCGTGTGGTCGGGGTTGCGCACGACGCCGACCACGTCGTGGCCGCCGGCCACCAGCAGCGGGGTGAGCAGGCGCGCGACCTTGCCGTGCGCTCCGACGACGACGACCTTCATGGGGACCTCCGGTTGCTCGGTGGGGGTGCTCGGTACGGGTGCTCGGTGCGGGTGCTGGTGCCGGTGGGGCGAGCGCACGGCGCCCCCGTGCTGTTCCTGCGCGGGCCGCCGTCCACCCGACGGACCCGTGCCCGCCCGTCGGGGCGGAGCGACGATGATCGGCGCATGGTCCGTGCCCTCCTGCTGGAAAGCCTCCACCCCCAGGCCTCGACGATCCTCGCCGGCGCCGGTGTCACGCCGGTCGAGCACCGGGGGGCGCTGGACGAGGACGAGCTGGTCGCCGCCCTCGCCGGCGTCGCCGTCCTCGGCATCCGCTCCAAGACGCAGGTGACCGAGCGGGTCCTCGCCCACGCCCCCGACCTGCAGGCCGTCGGGGCGTTCTGCATCGGCACCAACCAGGTCGACCTCGAGGCGGCGGCGGCCCGCGGCATCCCCGTCTTCAACGCGCCCTTCTCCAACACCCGCAGCGTCGTGGAGCTGGCGATCGCCGAGATCATCGCGCTGACGCGGCGGCTCACCGTCAAGGACACGACGCTGCACGCCGGCGTCTGGGACAAGTCGTCCGAGGGCAGCCACGAGGTGCGCGGCCGGACGCTGGGCATCGTCGGCTACGGCAACATCGGCAGCCAGCTGTCCGTCGTCGCCGAGGCGCTCGGCATGTCGGTCCTCTACTACGACACCGCCGAGAAGCTGGCCCTCGGCAACGCCCGCCGCGCGCCCGACCTCGAGAGCCTCCTGCGCCACAGCGACGTCGTCACGCTCCACGTCGACGGCCGCTCGGGGAACGCGGGCTTCTTCGGCGTCGAGCAGCTCTCGGCGATGCGGGAGGGGGCAATCTTCCTCAACCTCTCCCGCGGATTCGTCCTGGACCACGACGCGCTCGCGGACGCCCTGGCGCGCGGGCACCTCTCCGGCGCCGCGGTCGACGTCTTCCCCCACGAGCCCAAGGCCCGCGGGGACGCCTTCACCTCACCCCTGCGCGGCCTGCCCAACGTCATCCTCACCCCGCACATCGGCGGGTCGACGGAGGAGGCGCAGGAGGACATCGGCCGGTTCGTCGCCACCAAGCTGCGGGACTACCTGCGCACCGGCAGCACGAGCCTGTCGGTCAACCTGCCCGCCGTGGCGCTCGACCGGGTCCCCGGCACCGCCCGCCTGGCGCACCTGCACCACAACGTCCCGGGGGTGCTCGCCACGGTCAACAGCGTGCTCGCCGAGCACGGCGTCAACGTCGACGGGCAGCTGCTGACCACGCGCGGCGCCTACGGCTACGCGGTGACCGACGTCGGCGCCCTCACCCCCGCGGTGCTCGACGCCCTGCGCGCCATGCCCGAGACGGTGCGGCTCAGCGTCGTCTAGGCCCGCCCGCCTGCCCGGCCGTGGGCGCGGCAGCCGGTCAACGCCGCAGCGGCAGGTCGTGCAGGGCGACGTCGTCCAGGCGGCCGTCGGCGGCGGTCGCGGTGAGGTAGGTGCACCGCGGCTGGCGCCGGCGGTCGGTCGGCGAGCCGGGGTTGAGCAGCCGCAGCCCTCGCGGCGTGGTCGTGTCCCACGGGATGTGGCTGTGCCCGAAGACGAGGACGTCGGCGCCGGGGTGCGCCGCCTCGCAGCGTCTCTCGCGGCCGTCCTTGCCGCCGGTCTCGTGGACGACCTCGACGTGCAGCCCGGCCAGCACGGCGCGGCCCACCTCGGGCAGCCGCGCCCGCAGGCCGGGGCCGTCGTTGTTGCCCCAGCAGGCCAGCAGGCGGGCCCCCGGGCGCATGAGGGCGAGAAGGTCGTCCACCGCGGCCTCGTCCACCCAGTCGCCGGCGTGCACGACGGCGTCGGCCTGCCCGGCGGCCGCCACCACCTGCGGCGGAAGGACCTTCGCCCGCCGGGGCAGGTGGGTGTCGGCGACCACGAGCAGGCGCAGCGGCCCGGGCAGCACCTCGCCGGACGTCACGAGACGCGCCACGCTCAGGCGCTCTCGAGCAGGTCGTGCTCCTCGACCAGCCCGAGCGCGAGGGTCTTGTACCCCTCCTCCTCGAACAGGACGGTGACGGTGCCCTGCTCGACCGAGGCGACGACCCCGGGCCCGAAGGCGCGGTGGCGCACCCGCTGGCCGCCCGCGAAGGTCGCGTCGACGACGTCCCCCGAGGTGCCGGCGTCGCAGCTGTCGCAGGCGCCGCACCGCTGCGGGTGGCTCTCGCCGAGCAGCTCCAGCAGCAGCCGGCGGCGGCAGTCGTCGGTGCCGGCGTACCGCTGCACCATCTCGACCGCCGACTCGTCGAGACGGCGACGACGCTCCCGCTCGGCGTCGACGCGGGCGGCCACCTGCGTCCCGTTCTCCTCCCCGCCGACCCAGCGGGTACGCCCGCCCTCGGCCGGGGCCACGACCCCCAGCTGGGTGAGCGCACCGAGCGCGCGCGAGAGCGTCCGCGGCGTCAGGTCGGCCGCCTCGGCCAGCTCGCGGCGGGTGAGCCCGCGCGTCCCGGCGTGCTGCAGCGGGGCGACGACCGCGCGGACGGTCGCGGCGCGCGGCCCTCCCCCGGCGGCGTAGAAGAAGCCCAGCGAGGAGTCGCTGCCGGTGTGCACGAGCAGCGCGCGCGCCGGCTCGCCGTCGCGGCCCGCGCGGCCGACCTCCTGGTAGTAGGCGTCCAGCGACGACGGAGGGCCGGCGTGCACGACGAGGCGCACGTCGGGTCGGTCGACGCCCATGCCGAAGGCGCTCGTCGCGACGACCAGGTCGATGGTGCCCTCCAGGAAGAGGTCGGCGACGGCGTAGCGCTGGTCGGGCGGCAGGCCGCCGTGGTAGCGGGCAGGTGCGAGCCCGCGTCGCTCGAGGGCGTCGGCGACGGCGTCCACCTGCGCGCGGGTCTGGACGTAGACGATGCCGACGCAGCCCGCCCCGTCGCCGCTCGCGTCCTCGGCCCCGCCCGCGGCCCCGGCCCCGCCCTCGGCGGAGCGGCAGGCGGCGACGACCTCGTCGACGACCGCCGCGTCGCGAGCGCCCACGTCGGCGGCGGCGCGGACGGCGAGGTGGATGTTGGGCCGGTCGACGTCGTCGACGACGACGGCCGCGTCGTCGAGGGCGAGCCTCTCCACGACGTCGCGGCGCACGGCCGGCGAGGCCGTCGCCGTCAGCGCCAGCACCCGCGGGCCGCCGAGCCGCCGGACGGCCGGGCCGATCTGCAGGAAGTCGGGGCGGAAGTCGTGGCCCCAGTCGCTGACGCAGTGCGCCTCGTCGACCACGACGAGGCGGACGTCGGCCGCTGCCAGCAGCTCCGTCGTGGCCTCGCGGGCCAGCTGCTCGGGGGCGAGCAGCAGCAGGTCGACCTCCCCGGCCCGCACCCGCTCGACGACGTCGCGCTCCTCCCGGGCGCTGAGCGTGCTGTTGAGCAGCGCCGCCCGGTGGCCGTCCTCGACCAGCCCGCGCACCTGGTCGCGCTGCAGGGCGACCAGCGGGGACAGCACGAGCGTCAGCCCGCCGAGGAGCCTGCTCGCCACCTGGTAGACGGCGGTCTTGCCCGCCCCGGAGCGGGCGACGAGCACCGTGTCCGAGCCCGCGAGCGCGGCGAGGGCGTCCCGCTGGGCGAAGCGCAGGTCCGCCCCCTCGCCGAGCACCGCCCGGACCGCGGCGGACAGCTCGCGCCCCGCGCGGGTCCGGCCGTCACCGCCTGCTCCCGCCTGGGCCAGAGCCTCCTCGGCCCGGCTCGTGCTGGTCTCCCTGGGGCGCTCCTGGCTCGTCACCACGCGACGTTACGACGGCCGCCCGCGCCCCACCCGACGGGGTCCGACGCGCCGTGCGGGGCTCCAGCGGTCGGGACGGCAGCGGAGGCCTGGACGGCTGCGGCCGGCGGCCGGTGGGGCCGCCGGCCGCGGCGGCCCAGAGAGCCGCCGGCACGGTCAGAGAGCCGCCGGCACGGTCAGAGAGCCGCCGGCACGATCAGCCCGGAGGTCTGCGTCTGCGCCCGGGCGAAGCGGTCGGCGACGTCGGCCCAGTTGGCCACGTCCCACCACGCCGTGACGTAGTCGGCCTTGACGTTGCGGTACTGCAGGTAGAAGGCGTGCTCCCACATGTCGAGCATGAGCAGCGGCACGAGCCCCACGGACAGGTTGCCCTGGTGGTCGTACAGCTGGACGACGAGCAGCTTCTGGCCGACGGAGTCCCAGGCCAGGATGGCCCAGCCGGAGCCCTGGATGCCGAGGGCGGTCGCCTGGAAGTGGGCGCGGAAGGCGTCGAAGGAGCCGAAGTGCTCGTCGATGGCGGCGCCCAGCTCGCCGTCCGGCTTGTCCCCGCCGTCGGGGCTCATGTTCGGCCAGAACACCGAGTGGTTGACGTGGCCGGCGAGGTTGAAGGCGAGGTTCTTCTCGAAGAGGTTCACCGAGCCGAGCGACTCGCTGGAGCGCGCCTCGGCCAGCTTCTCCAGCGCGGTGTTGGCGCCGCTGACGTACGTCTGGTGGTGCTTGGAGTGGTGCAGCTCCATGATCTCGCCGCTGATCGCCGGCTCGAGCGCCGAGTAGTCGTACGGGAGGTCGGGCAGGGAGTAGTCGGCCATGGGTGAGGTCCTCCTCGGCGCGGGTGCGCCTGGTCGGGGCCGCGGACCCGGCGACGCCTCCCGAGGGGCGCCGGACCGGCCCGCGGGCTCGGTCCACGCCGACGGTGCCGTCGGCGTGATCACCCTGCTGCCTCGCCCCCCGCGCTGCAAGATGGCTCGCGAGCACGCGACGAGCCCGGGAGCACAGGCATGGCCGAGAAGAACGGCGACCAGCACGACGACGTCCCCGACGTCGACCTGCCCAGCACGCTGGAGCGCAGCGACGAGAAGGCGCAGCGCACCTACGCCAAGGCGAAGACGTCGGCGGAGGAGTCCTACGGGGACGGCGAGCGCGCCAACCGCACGGCGTGGTCGGCGCTCAAGCACACGCACGAGAAGGTCGGGGACCACTGGGAGCCCAAGGACGAGAAGGGCCCCTCCGACGCGCAGGCCGAGGGCGGGCTGGGGACGCAGGAGGACCGCGAGACGGCGGGCGGGGTCGACGCGAACGCCAGCAAGGAGCACCTGGCGGACCTGGCGCGCCGCCTGGACGTCCCCGGCCGGTCCTCGATGACCAAGGACGAGCTCGTCGAGGCCCTCCAGAAGGCCAACGACGCGAGCACGCGCCGGAGCCGGGGCTGACCCGGCGGCCTCGGCGGGAGCACCCGCGCGGCCCGGCGCGCCGTCGTCGGGAGGTGGCCCTACGCTCGAACACATGAGCGATGACACCCCGCAGGGGACCGAGCAGGACGTGAAGCAGCCCACCGACGAGCCCACCGACGAGCGGGGCGCCCACGGCGACGGCCGGCCGGAGGACCAGACGCCGGGCACCTCGCCCGCCGACGCCGAGAAGGACCCCTCGACGTGGGTGACGGGCGGCGAGCCGGCCACCGGCCCGCAGCGCAGCTACCTGCAGACCCTGTCCCAGGAGGCCGGCGAGCAGGTGCCCGAGGACATCTCCAAGGCCGACGCCTCCCAGGAGATCGACCGGCTCCAGGACAAGACCGGGCGCGGCTAGCCGCCCACGCCGCGGCGGACGGGGCTGGGCTACCCGCTCGGGGAGGGCAGCGGCGTCTCGGCCCCCTCGGGGACCGAGACGTCGCGGACCCCGGCGACGGCCTCCCGCGCCGGCTGGCCGCGCCCGTCGGTGCCGACGGGGGCGGCCGTCGGGGCGCCGGTGAGCACCCAGGTGTCCTTCGAGCCACCACCCGCCGAGCTGTTGACGATGCGGCTTCCCTCCCGCAGCGCCACCCGCGTGAGCGGAGCCGGTGAGGCGACCGCACCGACCCCTGGCCCGGAGATGGCGAACACGCGCAGGTCGACGTGCCGCGCGCGCAGCTGCTCGTCGACGAGCGTGGGGTGGGTCGTGAAGCTGACGGGCTGCTGGGCGACGAAGCGGTGCGGCGCCGCCGCCACCTCCGCCTCCAGGTCGGCGAGGCCGCGCTCGTCCAGCTCGGGCCCGAAGACGACGCCGACGCCGCCGTACCCGTCGACCGGCTTGACCACCAGCTCCCCGAGTCGGTGCCGCACCTCGGCGTACATCTCGGGGTCGGCCAGGACCCACGTCGGCACGTCGTGCAGGAGCGGCGTCTCGCCGAGGTAGTGGCGCACGAGGGCTGGCACGTAGGCGTACGTCGCCTTGTCGTCGCCGACGCCGTTGCCCGGTGCGTTGGCGACGGCCACCCGGCCGGCGGCCACGGCCCGCCGGAGCAGGTCGCCCACCGGGGTCCCGTCGGCCGTGGGCTCGACCATCTCGTCCTCGCTCAGCCGCCGGTAGACGACGTCGACCGGCACCCGGCCGAAGGGCGTGCGAGCCATCAGCCCGTCGCCGTCGGCGGCGAGGTCGGCCGGCGTCACGACGGGTGCGTCCATCGCCGCGGCCAGCAGCCGGTGCTCGAACCAGGCGGTGTTGGTGGGCCCGTCGGTCAGCAGGACGACGGAGGGCTCCGGCCGGGGGCACCGGCGCGGGGCGAGCGCCTCCAGCGCCGCCCGCAGGAGGGCCGGTGCGCCGGTCGGGTCCAGCAGGTCCGGCGCACCGCTCAGCAGCCCCGGCTCGGCGGCGGCGAGCCCGGCGCGGTTGGCGATGGCGTAGCCCTGGCCCGAGGGGATGCGCAGGTTGTCCTCCAGCACCCGCCACGGACCGTCGCCGTCCTTCAGCAGGTCCATCCCGCTGACGGTGACCCGGGTCGCGCCAGGGGCGGCCCAGCCGACGGCGTCCTCCCGGTACCCGGGGCTGTCGCGCACGAGCCAGTCAGGCACCACGCCCTCGGCCTGCGCGCTCGAGACGTGACCCGGACCACCCCCGTAGACGTCGCTGATGAAGGCCTCCAGCGCCCGCGTCCGCTGCGCGACGCCCTCGCCGATGCACGTCCAGTCCTCCCCGGTCAGCACCCGCGGCACGACGTCGAGGGGGAAGGGCTGCTCGACGAGGTGGCCGTCGACCCGGACGGTGAAGGCGACGCCGTCCTGGATCCGGGTGCCGTGGACGCGCGCGGCCGTGCCCAGCAGGTCCTCGGGGCACCCCCAGACCCGCGCGAGGTCGGCGTAGGGCGCTCGCCACCCGAGGTCGCCGTCAGCGCCGCCCCCGGTGACCGCCTCGTCCACGTAGGGCGTCGGCCGTCCGGAGGCGGCGCGGCGGTACTCCTCGAGGAGCGTCATGACGGCGTCCCTTCTCTCTGCGTCTCCTCGACCAGGACGTCCACGACGTCGCGCAGCGAGCCGCGCCGCTCGAAGGCGGCACGCTGGCGGGCGGCGCTGCTGCCGCGGGCGAAGGCCTCGTCGACGAGGTGCTCGGTGAGGGCGAGGTCGCCCTCGGCGTCCAGCTCGTCGCGGACCAGGTCGACCAGCACGCCGACGACGTCCCGGGCCGGGCGCGGGTCCCAGGCCGTGGGGTGCAGCAGGTCGCCCTCCAGCCCTGACCGGGCGGCGCGCCAGCGGGCGGCGTCGACGACCTCGCGGGGGGTGTAGGGCCGCACGGTGGGCACGCCCGCCTCGTGCTCGGCCAGGCTGCGGCGCACCAGCGCCCGGCTGAGGGCCGTGACGAGCAGCACGTCGTCGACGAGCGGCGCCGAGTCGCAGAGGCGGACCTCCAGCGTCGGGTAGTTGTGCTGCGGACGGACGTCGAAGTAGAGCATCCCGCGGTCGGCCATCGTCCCCGACGCGACGAGGGCGGCGACGAGCTCGTCGTATTCCTCCTCCGAGTCCATCACCGGCGGCGGACCCGACGTGGGCCAGCGACGCCACAGCTGGCTGCGGAAGCTGGCGTAGCCGGTGTCGCGCCCGCACCAGTAGGGCGAGCTGGCCGACAGGGCCATGAGCACGGGCAGCCACGGCCGCAGCCGACCGAGCACGGCGACGGCGGCCGACCGGTCGAGGCAGTCGACCTGCACCTGGAGCCCGCAGATCATCTGCTCGTCGACGAGCACCTTGAACTCGTCGCGCATCCGGTCGTTGCGCGGGTGGGCGACGACGCCGACCTCGGCGGGGTCGGCCAGCGGCGTCGTCCCCGCGGCGACCAGCGCCCAGCCGCCGTGCGCCGCCTCGGCGTTGACCGCGGCACGGGCGGCCACGAGGTCTCGCCGCAGCTGCTCCAGCGTGCGGTGCACGGCGGAGTTGGTCTCCAGGGAGGAGCGCAGCAGCTCGGCCTTGTACGTCGGGCTCTCGCCCAGCCGCTCGAGGATGTCGCCGGCGCGGTCGCACAGCTGGCCGCTGCGGACGTCGACGACGTGGAACTCCTCCTCGACGCCGATGTGGCAGGCCTCCCCGACGCTCGCCGGGGGCGCCAGCGTCGGCGCGGTGCTCGCCGTCACCTGCTGCTCGCTCATGCCGCGCTCCTCTCGACCCCGGGCTGCAGGTGGCGAACGTAGAAGCCCGTGAGGGCGCGTGCGAACTGCAGGATGCCGGCGGTCCCGACGACGGAGTGGCCCTCCCCCGGCAGGACGACGAGCTCGCAGGGCCGCCCGAGGGCCGTCAGCGCGTCGTGGGCCTGCACCGACTCCCCGAGGGGCACGTTGGTGTCGCGGTCGCCGTGCGAGAGCAGCACGGGGCAGGCGATCCGGTCCAGGTGCGTCATGGGCGAGATCTCCTCCAGCAGGACGGCGTCGGTCGCCGGGTCGCCGTACTCGGTCGTCGAGGCCGCGGCCATCCAGCTCTCGGTCTTGGCGAAGAAGGTCATGAGCGAGCTCATCCCCGCCAGCGAGCTGCCTGCGGCGAAGACGTCGGGCCACCGGCACAGCGACGCGAGCGTGAGGTAGCCGCCGTAGGACCAGCCGTGCACGCCGACGAGCCCCGGAGCGGCCAGGCCGCTGGCGAGGACGTGCTCGACGGTCGTGATGACGTCGGTCATCGACGACCAGCGTGCGCCGAGGTCGTCCAGGCCCCGGAAGTGCGCCCCGTAGCCGTCGGAGCCGCGGATGTTGGGCGCGAAGACGCCGACCCCGGCGGCGAGCAGGCACTGCGCGAGCCGGGACAGGAGGGGGCGCTCCTGCGCCTCGGGGCCGCCGTGCAGGAACAGGACCGTCGGCACCGGGCCGCTCGTGCCGACCGGCCGGTAGGCCCAGCCCTCCAGCTCGACCCCGTCGGGTGCCGTGTACCGCTGCAGCTCGGGGACGACGAGGTCCACCGGCAGCTCGTGCGGCGGCGTGCAGCCGAGCAGCTGCGGGACACCCGCCTCCTCGACGCCGCCGCCCGGCAGCGCCATCCACCACAGCGACCGTGGCAGCGCCGGGCCGCTCGCCTCCAGGACGACGCCGGAGCCGTCGGGCGTGAGGGCCCACGCCATCACGACCTGCGCCCCGGGCGGCAGCGGGAGGCGCTGCACCACCGCCTCGGGCGTGAGGTCTGCGGCGAGGTGGCGGGCCGCCGGGGAGGCGACGCGCGCGACGGGGCGGCGGGGGGCGGGCGGGGTCGCGGCGCCCTCCCAGGAGCCGACGAGCACCTCCGCGGGCGGTCCCGCCGCGAGGTCGGGCGCGGGTCCGGCCGCGGCCAACGCCGGCTCGACGTCGACGGGCTCGGCCTCCCCGAGACCGCCCACGCGCCCGGCGGTGGGGGCGGAGGAACCGGCAGAGCTGCCGGCGGGGGCGCTGCCGGGGGCGCCGTCGCCCTCCCAGCCGTACTCGGCGACCTCGGTCGAGGCGAGGTGGCGGACCTCCACCTCCGAACGGCCGCGCACGTTCCACCGGCACAGGTGCGCCCCGCCCGGCAGCGGGAGCGCCGCCTCGAGGTCGGCGTCCTCGCGGGCCAGCAGGACGACGGGCAGCCCGGGGACGCCGTCCTCGTCGAGGGGCACGCGCACGAGCGCCACCCGCCCCCCGGTTACCGGCAGGGCGTCGGTGCGCAGGGTCACGCCGGTGCCGTCGCCGTCGACGCGGCCGTCCTCGCCGCGGTCCTCGGCGAGCGCGACGGCGCTCTGCAGCAGCCGGTGGCCCTGGCCGCCCTCGGCGAGGTCGACGAGCCACAGGGCGCGGTGCCCGCGCCGTCCGCGCCGCACGACGGCCCGCCCCGTCGCCGCGTCGGCGGAGGTGACCACCTGGTAGTCCGCCGGCGCGAGCTCGCGGACGTCGTCGGCGCGCCCGTCGTCGCCGGGGGTGACGACGACGACGGCGGCGTCCGGGCCGACGCCGTCGGCCACCGTGCAGACGTAGCGCCCGTCCGCCGTCCACGCCCCCGCGACGACCGTCTCCATCCCGCCGCCGCCGGCGACGAGCCGGTGCCCGCGGCCGTCGGCGCCCACGGCGTGCAGCTCGGCGCGGATCAGCCCATCAGGAGCCACGAGGTAGAGCAGGTGCTGCCCGTCCGGCGACCACGACGCCGAGACGACCTCCTGGTCGGGCAACGAGACCTGCTGGGGCACTGCGGTGGTGACGCCCGCGGGAGCGTCGGGGACGCCGCCGGCGGCGAGTCCGTCGACCTCGACGACCTCCAGGCGCGGCAGACCCGTGCGGTCGGTGACGTAGGCGATCTTGCGGCCCGAGGGGTGCAGGGCGGGCCCCCAGGCCCCGTGCGCGCCGGCGATGCGGTCCAGCAGCCCCAGCAGCTCGGTGGGCAGCTCCTGCGGCAGGCCGCGGCCGGTGCCGGTGCCCCCGCCGGTCGAGGCACCGTCGAGCGCGTCCGCGACGGTGGTCGGCACGGGACTCACGCGGCACCCGCCGTGCGGGCGCCCGCGTCCTGGAGGGTGGCGAGGGCCTCGCCGGCGCCGTCACCGACGCCGTGGGCCTGCAGCCACATCTCGAGGACCCCGACCTGCCAGAGCTGGTTGCTGCCGAGCGTCGTGCGAGCCTTGTTCGGCTCGGCGAGGAGCGCCTCGACCCGCTCGGGCCGGAAGAGACCCCGCGAGCGGGCGACGGGAGCGCTGAGCGCGTCGCGCACCCGCTCCAGGTACTCCCCCTCCAGGTGGATGATCGCCGGCACGGGGAACGAGCCCTTCTCGCGGTCCACGACCTCCCGGGGCAGCACCGCCCGAGAGGCCTCCTTGAGGACGCCCTTGCCACCCCCGGCGAGCTTCAGGTGCGGCGGGCAGGCCGCGACCAGCTCGACGAGGTCGTGGTCGAGGAAGGGCACGCGCGCCTCCAGGCCCCAGGCCATCGTCATGGTGTCGACCCGCTTGACGGGGTCGTCGACCAGCATGATCGTCGAGTCCAGCCGCAGGGCGCGGTCCAGCGCGGTGTCGGCGCCGGGGGCGCCCATGTGCGCCTCGACGAGGGCGCGGCTGACGTCGTCGGCCAGGCCCCATCGCTCGCCGAGCATGGCGCCGAGGGCCTCGTGCGGGCGGTCGACGAAGACCCCGCGGTAGACCCCGGCGGCGTCGGCGGGCGCGACGTCGGCCAGCGGCGGGTACCAGTCGTACCCCGCGAGGATCTCGTCGGCGCCCTGGCCCGATTGGACCACCTTGACGTGCTGGCTCACGTGCTGGCCCAGCAGGTAGAACGCCACGCAGTCGTGGCTCGTCATCGGCTCGGACATCGCCTCGACCGTCCCCGGCAGCGCCGCGAGCACCTCGTCCGTCGGCACGAGGATCCGGTGGTGGTCGGTGCTGTACCGCTGCGCCACGAGGTCGGAGTAGACGAACTCGTTGCCGGAGCGGCCGCCGACGTCCTCGAAGCCGACGCTGAAGGTCTTGAGGTCGGGCACGCCGAGCTCGGCGAGCAGGCCGACGACGAGGCTGGAGTCGATGCCGCCGGACAGCAGGACGCCGACGGGCACGTCGGAGACGGTGCGCCGCCGCACCGCCGTCCGCAGCGACTCCAGCACCGCCTCCTGCCAGTCGCCGTCGCTCATGGCGGCCCGCCCGGGGTCGCGCTCGTGCACCGGTGCCCAGTACGTGTGGTCGGTCGTGCGGCCGCCGGGGGTGACCTCGCGGACGGTCGCCGGGGGGAGCTTGCGCACCCCGTTGAGCAGGGTGCGCGGGGCCGGGACGACGCCGTGGAAGCTCATGTAGTGATGCAGGGCCACCGGGTCGATGCTCGTGTCGACGTCGCCGCCCGCGAGCAGCCCGGGCAGCGACGAGGCGAAACGCAGCCGACCGGGGGTCTCGGCGAGGTAGAGCGGCTTGATGCCGAGCCGGTCGCGGGCCAGCACCAGGCCGCCGCCGGCGTCGACGAGGGCGAAGGCGAACATGCCGACGAAGCGCTCGACGCACCGCCAGCCCCACCGGTGGAAGGCCTTGAGGACGACCTCGGTGTCGGAGATCGACCGGAAGCGGTACCCGTGCCCCTCCAGCTCGGCCCGCAGCTCGTGGTGGTTGTAGATGCAGCCGTTGAAGACGACGGCCAGGCCCAGCTCGTCGTCGACCATCGGCTGGGCGCCGGCGTCGGACAGGTCGATGATCTTCAGCCGCCGGTGGGCGAGCGCGACCGACCCGCGCGTCCAGCTCCCCGCGGCGTCGGGGCCGCGCCGCTGCTGGGCCGTGCCGATGGCCTCGACCGCGGCGACGTCGGGCGCGCCGCCGTCGGTCCGCACCTCACCTGCGATGCCGCACATGGACCGTCCTCCGCTCGGGGCGCTGGCGTCCGGGCCGGACACGCGGCCGGACGAGTGTGGTGCACGCTGGTGGGCCGGCGTTGCGCCGGTGTTACCACCGGGTGTCTGGCGCGAGTCCACCTGCCGTTCACCCGGCACCTGCCGGCCGGCGGCCCTCCGACCCCCACCGAGCGCCCCCCACCGAGCGCCCCCCCACCGAGCGGTCGTCGCCGGGCCCGCCTAGCGTCGGGCGGGTGAGCACGAGCACCGGGCCCGCGAGCACCCAGCCGGGGAGCACCCAGCCGGGGAGCCGCACGGCGCGCCGGGTCGTCGTCGTCGGCGGCGGCGTCGCCGGCCTGGCCAGCGCGGCCTCCCTGCGCGACGGCGGCGCCGACGTCGTCGTGCTGGACCGAGGACGCTCCCCCGGTGGCCGGCTCGGGCTGCGCCGGTCGGGCCGGGGCACGCCGGGCGAGCGGGTCGTCGACGTCGGCGCGTCCTACTTCGTCCCCCGCGCGACCTCCTTCGCCGCGCTCGCCGCCTCCTGGCAGGACCGGGGCCTGGCGAGGCCCTGGGCCGACACCTTCCTCGCCGTCCACCGGGGCGACGACGGCCGGGTGACCTCCGAGCCCAGGAGCGGCCCGACCCGGTGGGCGGCGCCTGGCGGGCTGCGCTCGCTGACGGACGACCTCGCCGCGGGTCTCGACGGGCGCGGGGTGCCGGTGCGCCGCCAGGACGTGCGGTCGCTCACGCGCACCGGGGGGCAGCTCGCCGTCGACGGCGAGGCCGTCGACGGCGTCGTGCTGGCGATGCCCGAGCCCCAGGCGGTCCGGCTGCTCGGCCCGGGGCTGCAGGACCTCGCCGCGACGCTGCGCCCGCGGTCCTGGACGCCCGTCGTCACCGTCTGGGCGCGCTGGGAGCACCCGTGGTGGCCGGCGATGGACGGCGCCTTCGTCGCCGGCTCGCCCGCCGTGGACTTCGTCGCCGACGACGGCCGGCGCCGCGGTGACGGCGCGCCGGTGCTCGTGGCGCACTCGACGGCTCAGCTCGCGCGCGACCACCTCGGTGACCCGGACGCGGCCGTGCGCCCCGTCCTCGCCGAGCTGGGCGACCTGCTCGGTGACGGCTCGGCGCCCGAGCCGGTCGAGACGGGGGCCCAGCGGTGGACCTTCGCCCGCCCCGACGGCGGTCGCGAGGAGACCTGCCTCGTGGCGGACGACGTCGCCGTCTGCGGTGACGGGTGGGGGCCCCGCCCCGGCGTCGAGCAGGCCTGGCTCTCGGGGACGCAGGCGGGGGTGCGGTTGGCCGCCCGCCTCGCCGACGCAGGTCCCGGCGTGGGCGCGCGCAGCGCCTGACCGTCGCGGGACGCCCGCGACAGCCACCCCAAGACCCGGCCCGCCGCCGTCGGCGGGACCGACCGAGCCCTGACCCCGCTCACCCGGCGCACCGCACGCGCCGAGCTGCACCGGCTGGAGCCCGCGACGACGTCGCGGCGGAGGAGGAGGACGACATGGCCGACAAGGACTTCGACAAGGGCGACGACGTCACCTGGTCCTCGCACGGGAGCACCGTGCACGGGACGGTGGAGAAGAAGATCACGAAGGACACCGAGGAGGCGGGGCGCACCGTGCGGGCGAGCAAGGACGACCCGCAGTACCTCGTCGAGAGCGACAAGAGCGGCAAGGAGGCCGTCCACAAGGAGAAGTCGCTCGACCCGGAGTGAGCCCGCAGGGTGGCCCCGGGACGTGACCCCGGGGAGTGACCCCGGGGAGTGACCTGGCGAGGCGGCCACGCCCCGCCACCGGGCGCTGGACGACGGGCGACGGGCCGCCGCACCCCCACCGGGTGCCGCGGCCCGTCACCCGGCACCATCGCCACGTGGTGCAGACGGCCGAGCTCCTCCTCGACGGCGCGAGCGAGCAGGCGGTGCTGGAGCAGTGGCGCCGTCTGGAGGAGGCGGACCTGCCGAACCAGGGCCGCCACACCGGGGCGACGAACCGTCCCCACCTGACGCTCGTCGTCGCCGAGGAGATGCCGGCCTCGCTGGACCCGCTGCTCGCCGCGGCCGCCGCGGCGCTGCCGGTGGCGGCCCGGCTCGGGCCGCTCGTGGTCCTCGGCGGTCGCCGGCACGTCCTGGCCCGGCTCGTCGTGCCGTCCGCGGCGCTGCTTGACCTGCACGCCGGCGCCCTCGTCGTCACCGCCGCCTGCCCGGGCCGCAACGAGCTCGTCGAGGCGGGCACCTGGACGCCGCACGTCACCCTGGCGCGCGGGCTGTCCGCCGACCAGGTCTCCGCGGCCCTCGCGGTGCTGGGGGGACAGGCGACCGACGCGGGGCAGGTCGTGGGACTGCGGCGCTTCGACGGCGAGGCGAGGAGGACCCGCCTCGTCGCCGGGGCGGACCCGCAGGCCTAGCCTGCGGCTCCCGGCCGGTCGGACGCCAGGAGCGCCAGCGTGCGCACCAGGACGGGCGTGATGGGCGCGTCCAGCCGCAGCGTCGCCGTCGCGTCCGCGCGGGTCTCCCCCGCCGTCAGCACCGCGACGGGCAGCCCGGCGCGACGGGCGCGGAGCACGAACCGGTAGCCCGACATCACGGTCAAGGACGACCCGAGCACCAGCAGGGCACGCGCGGCGTCCACCCGGGCGAAGCTCTCCTCGACGCGGGGGCGCGGCACCGTCTCCCCGAAGAAGACGACGTCCGGCTTGAGCGGCCCGTCGCCGCAGCGCTCGCAGCCCACGACGACGAAGCGCTCGACCGCCGTCTCGGGCAGCTCGACGTCGCCGTCGGGGTTCACCTCGCCGGCGGGAGGCTCGACGGCGAACCCCGGGTTGGCGGCCCGCAGCCGGTCGTCGAGGCGCTCGCGGGCCGACACGTCGCGGCAGGCGAGGCAGACGACCCGGTCCAGGCTGCCGTGCAGCTCCACGACGTCACGCCCGCCGCCGGCCTGGTGCAGCCCGTCGACGTTCTGGGTGATCGTCCCCCGCAGCAGCCCGGCCCGCTCGAGCGCGGCGACCGCACGATGGCCGTCGTTGGGCCGCGAGCGCGCGATGACCCGCCACCCGACGTGGCTGCGCGCCCAGTAGCGACGACGCGCCGACGGCCCGTCCTCGCTCTGCCCCGTAAACGCCTGGTAGGTCATCGGCGTGTGCCGGCGCAGCGAGCCCTGCGGCCCGCGGTAGTCGGGGATGCCGGAGTCCGTCGACAACCCGGCGCCGGACAGGACGGCGACCCCACCGGGGCCGACGAGCTCGGCCAGGCGCTGCGCGCACTCCTCCACGTCGGTCAGCGCGGGCACGCGCGGGCGCCCGCGGTCCGCCACGGCCCCCAGCGAGGGCCGGCCCAGCAGCCGCGCGGGTGGCAGAGGGGTCGGCACCACCGGGCCACCGTACGTCGGCACCTCCGGGCGGCACCTCCGGGCGGCACCTGTGGGCGGGGCCTCTGGGCGGCACCTGTCGGCGGCACCTGTGGGCTGGGCATCAGATGGCCCGACGGCCACCCCGCCGAGACCTCGTGCGCCCGACGCGGGGGCGCTCGCCCACCCCGGGGACGGGGGCACCTAGGCTGCAGCGGTGAGCGAGGCGCGAGGTTCGGCGGGCAGCACGGCGGCGACGGCTCTCGTGCCCGGGCAGGCGGCCGAGCTCCGGCTCGAGGCGCACCCACGGGGGGCGTCCGCGGCCCGCTCGCTCGTCGCGCGGGTGCTGTCGCCGACGGCGCCGGCGTCCGTCGTCGAGACCGCCGCGCTGCTCACCAGCGAGCTGACGACCAACGCCGTCCTGCACGCGCGGGGCGAGGTCGTCGTCCGCGTCGAGCTGGAGTCCGACCTCGTCCGGGTCGAGGTCACCGACCGCTCGAGCGCCACACCCTCGGTGCGCGTCCCGCGCCTGGACTCCCCCGGTGGGCGCGGGCTCGTCCTCGTCGAGGCCCTCAGCTCTCGCTGGGGCACCCGCATGGTGCGCGGCGGCAAGGGCGTGTGGTTCGAGCTGCCGCTCGACCCGGCCTGAGACCGACGTCCCGGGCGGGACGCACGCCCTCCACGACGCGCCCTCGCCACGACGCACGAGAGCCCCGGCGCGGTGCGCCGGGGCTCTCGCGGGGGGTGTGCTGCCTCAGCCGGTCGTGTAGGTGAGGCAGTTGGCGACGACGTCGTGACCCGGGCCGACGCGCACCGACTCGGCCGAGCAGGTGAGGTCCTTGTTGAAGGAGCAGTCGGTGCGCTCGCAGGCGCCGACCTGACCGACGACGCGGTCCAGGCCCCCCTTGGTGCTGATGTCGAAGAAGGTGCCGCAGCCGGCGGTGCCCTGCTCGCTGCGGACGGTGATGGCGGGCGCGTGGCACCCGTCGTGGTTAAAGGCGCAGCCGTCGACCGCGCACTCGCTGACCTGGGGCATCTCCAGCAGGGACATGCGATCTCCTTGGGTCGAGCCGCCGAGGGCGGCGTCCGGGGTGTCGCGGACGACGGTAGGGCTCTTTCTCAAGAATTGCACCGAAGGCAAGCCTTCGTTGAATGTCGGACGGACGGCCGGCTCGTCCGAGGTAATGGCAGGAAAGGGGAGCCTCACCATTGTCGGTGGCCGTGGGGCGGGCGCGGGCGGACCAGCTCCTCCGCGCGCGCCGCCGCTGTCGGTGGTCTGCCGCACACTCCCCGGAGGAGGTCGCGCACCGGGCGTGACCCCGTGCTGCGGCCCGCCGGTCGCGGCCGCACCGGGGAGGTCCCATGGACAGGCAGGCAGCACGCGAGCTCAAGCGGGAGCTCCTGGCGACGTCGAGCCCCCTGCGCGCGGCCGCGCGCGAGGACGCCGTCGGGGCGGGCGGCGCGGTCGTCGTCGGCGTCCGGGTCTTCGGCGAGGGTCGCTACGGGGTGGCGGTGCGCCACAGCGGGGGCGTCGGCGCGGACGTGGGCGCCCGGGCGCGCGACCTCGCCGGGGACGACGCCGACGTGCTCGACATCGGTGAGGTGCGGGCCCTGTCCTCCGCCGCGCCGCAGCGTGTCGGGGCACCCGGCGAGGAGCGCCCCGCGCCGTCGGGCCCGCCGTCCGGCCGTGCGACGCCGCAGGAGCCGGGCCGCTGGGCCGCGCCGGTGCTGCAGCAGCGCGAGCGCCCGCTGCGGCCGGGGCTGTCCGTCGCGCAGGAGGCCGTCACGGCGGGGACCCTCGGCGCCCTGGTGCGCCGGCGGGCGGACGGGCGCACGTACGCCCTGTCCAACAACCACGTGCTCGGCGACTCCGACCGCGCCGCCGAGGGCTCGCCCGTGCTGCAGCCCGGGCCCGCGGACGGCGGGACGGCAGCGGACGTCGTCGGTGCTCTCGGGCCGGTCGTGCCCCTGCAGGTCGCCACGCCCAACGTCGTCGACGCCGCGCTGGCCGCTCTCGCGGACGACGTCGAGGTCGACCCGACCTACCCCGTCGGCGCGGTCACGGGCACGGCCGTGGCCGACGACGAGCTCGTCGTGGAGAAGGTGGGACGCACGACCGGGCTGACCCGCGGGGTCGTCACGGCCGTCGAGCTGGACGGCGTGGCGGTGTCCTTCCCCGCCGGGGTCCTCACCTTCGACGACCAGGTCGAGGTCGCGGGCCTCGACGGGGCCTTCAGCGCCGGCGGCGACAGCGGCTCGCTGGTCTACGACCCGGCCACCGCCCGCGCCGTCGGCCTGCTGTTCGCCGGCTCCCAGCGCGGCGGTCCCGGCGGCACCGGGCTCACCTTCTGCAACCCGGTGGACGCCGTCCTCGCCGCCCTGGAGGTCGAGCTCCTCGGCTGAGCGGGTGCCTGCGCGCCGGCCCGTGCCACGCGGCGCGTCAAGGAGCACACTGGCGGGGTGAGCCGACGCCCCGGGACGCTGCCACCCCCGGAGGAGGGGCGCGCGCCGGGGGGCAGCCCCGCTCCCGCGCCTGCGCAGGGCCCCAGCCGCGAGGCGGCGCGGGCCGCCAAGGACCGTCTTGCGCCGTCGCTGGCCGACGACCCGCGCGTCAACGGCGTCGGCGTGGTGCGCTGGCGCAGCGCCTACGCCGTCCGCGTCAGCGTCGTGACCCAGGAGGACCTGCCCGAGGTCCCGGCCGAGGTCGACGGCGTCCCGGTGCGCGTCGCGGCCGTCGGCCGCGTCGTCGCCACGCCGGCGCCCCTGCCCGGGACCACCGCCGGGCCGCTGTGAGCCCGGGACCGGCCGCGGCGTCGGCGCAGCGCGACCTCGACGTCCTCGTCCTCGGCGCCACCGGCCTCACGGGCCGCCTGGTCGCCGAGCACCTCGCCGGAGGCCGCACCGGCACCCTGGCCTCGGCCACGGGGGCGGACGACGTCCGCTGGGGCGTCGCCGGGCGCGACCCCTCGCGGCTCGCGTCGCTGCTGGCCGACCTGGGCGCGCCGACGGTCCCCTCGCTCGTCGTCGACCTCGCGGACACCCCGGCGCTGGAGCGCGCCGCCCGACGGGCCCGGGTCGTGCTCAACCTCGCCGGGCCCTACGGCCGCACGGCCGACGCGGTCATCGGGGCGTGCGTGCGCGGCGGCGCCTCCTACGTCGACCTCAGCGGCGAGATCCCCGCGGTGGCACGCTCGGTGCGGCGCTGGCACGAGCCGGCCCGTGCGGCCGGGGTGCAGGTCGTCCAGGTGAGCGGCTACGAGGCCCTCCCCGCCGACCTCGCCGTGCTCGTGGCCTGCCGGCGGGCGTCCGGACCGGGGCGGGGCGAGGGCTCGGGGGACGGCCCGGGGGCCGCGGGCCCCGTCGTCGCCGTCGCGGTCACGGCGCGGGCCACGCCGCCGCGCCGGCGGCTCGGCCTGTCCGACGCCGTGTCCGGCGGCACGCTCCAGAGCCTGGCCGGGGTCCTCGCCGACGCGGACGCCCGGGCCGCCGCGGACCCGGCGGCTCTCGTCACCCGCCGCAACGCGGCGCGGCGGGTGCGGCGCGCCAGCCCTCTGCGGCTGCGCCCGCGCGTCGTCGGCGGGCGCGTGCTGGGTCCGCTCGTGCCCGCCGGCTTCCTCGACCCGCCCGTGCTGCACCGCACCGCGGCGCTGCTGGCGGCCGAGCGGGGCGAGGAGCACCACCCGGCCGCCCTCGCCGAGGGCCTCGACCTCGGGCCGGCCCGCTCGCCCGCGGTGCCGGCGCTCCTCCTCGTGGCGTCAGCCACGTGGCTGCTCCAGCGCGCCGTGCTCACCGCGGCACACCTGCCACGGCGCCTGCGCGAGCCGCTCGCCGCGGCCCTCGCCCACGTGCTCCCCGGCTCGGGCAGCGGCCCGGACGGCGACGTCCTCGACGGCTGGTCGTGGAGCGTGCGCGCCGACGCGCTGACGGCCGACGGCGCCCGCGCGAGCGCTGTCCTGGACGGCGAGGGTCACCCGGGCTACCGGGCCACCGCACGGATGGTCGCCGAGGTGGGCCTGCTGCTGGCCCGGCCGAGGGGTGGGCCGCGCCGCACCGGTCACCTCACCCCGGCCCTGGCGGTCGGGCTCGACGGCCTGCCCGAGCTGGCGGCGGCAGGGCTCGTCCTGCGGGACGCCTGAGGATGCTGCGGCGGCCCTGCTCAGAGCGGGTCGCCGGCGTGGGCGCCGTCGACGGCGTCCCGCTCGGTGCGCAGCAGGGTGATGGCGGCCTCGAAGTCCTCGAGCGAGCCGAAGGCCTGGTAGACGGAGGCGAACCGCAGGTAGGCGACCTCGTCGAGCGCGCGCAGCGGGGTCAGGACGGCGACGCCGACCTCGTGCGCCTCGACCTCGGCGGTCCCCGCGGTGCGGATCGACTCCTCGACCTGCTGGGCGAGGAGTGCCAGCTGGTCCTCCGAGACCGGCCGGCCCTGGCAGGCCTTGCGGACGCCGGCCAGCACCTTCTCCCGGCTGAAGGGCTCGGTCGTGCCCGAGCGCTTGACGACGGTGAGGCTCGCGGCCTCCATCGTCGTGAACCTGCGCTGGCAGCGGGGGCACTGCCGGCGGCGCCGGATGGCGGCGCCGTCCTCGGTCGCGCGGGAGTCCACCACGCGGGAGTCGGGGTGCCGGCAGAAGGGGCAGTGCATGGTCGTCCCCTCTCGGCTCGGCGCCTGCCCTGCGGGCGCCCCGGGCGTCCGCCCGCGGCCTGACGCCCTCTCGTCTCGACGCCCTGTCGCGTCGACGAGGTGTCGCGTCGACGAGGTGCCGCGCCGATGAAGCACCGGGCACCACGACGGCCTCGCCCCCGGCGGTGAGGTGACGCTAGGCCGGTCCGCGGGCTCGCGCAAGGAGCAGGACGCCGGTCAGCGCGCGAGGACCTCCTGCACGGGACCGACGGTGAAGTAGAGGAGGAAGGCAGCCCCGACGACCCAGAGCAGCGGGTGGATGCCGCGGGCCTGGCCGCGCACCACGGCGACGAGGACGTAGCTGAGGAAGCCCGCCCCGATGCCCACGGTGATCGAGTAGCTGAAGGGCATGAGGACGATGGTGAGGAAGGCCGGCAGGGCGATGCCCGGGTCGTCCCAGCTGATGCCGGTGACCTGCGTCATCATGAGGTAGCCGACGACGACGAGCGCCGGGCTGGCCGCCTCGTAGGGCACGAGGGCGACGAGCGGCGAGAAGAACATCGCGAGCAGGAACGCGGCACCGGTGACCACGCTCGCCAGTCCGGTACGGGCGCCGTCGCCGACGCCGGCGGCCGACTCGACGAAGCTCGTGGCGCTGGAGGCGCTGGCGCCCCCGCCCGCGACCGCCGCGAGGCCGTCCACGAGCAGGATCCGCTGGCTGCCCAGGGGGTTGCCCTCCTCGTCCAGGAGGTCGCCCTCGGAGCCGACGGCGACCATCGTGCCCATCGTGTCGAAGAAGTCCGCGACCACGAGCGTGAAGACGACGAGCACGGCCGTGATGACCCCGACGGCGGCGACGCCGCCGAGCAGGCTGACGGCACCGACGAGGCCCAGGTCGGGCAAGGAGAACCAGTCGTCGGGCAGCGCCGGCACCGAGAGGCTGAACCCGGTCGGGTTCGGCTGGTCGCCGCCCGCCTGCGGGCCGATGTCGAAGAGCGCCTGCAGCACCAGGGCGAGGGCCGTGGCCACCACGACCCCGATGAGGAGCGCCCCGCGGGTGCCGCGCACCACCAGGGCGACGGTGACGAAGAGGCCCGTGAGGAAGACCAGGAGCGGCCAGCCCACGACCGAGCCGCCGACGCCGAGCTCCAGCGGTGTGCCACCGCCCTCGGGCGGGCGGACGAAGCCGGCGTTGACGAGGCCGATGAGGGTCAGGAACAGGCCGATGCCGACGCTGATCGCCGTCTTCAGCTGGCCGGGCACGGCCCGCAGGACCGCGCGGCGGAAGCCCGTGAGAACGAGGACGACGATGACAGCACCCTCGACGACCACGAGCCCCATGGCCGCCGCCCACGTCATGCCCGGCAGGCTGGCGACGCCGTAGGCGACGAAGGCGTTGAGGCCCAGCCCTGCAGCCACGCCGAGCGGGAACTTGCCGACGGCGCCCATGAGCAGCGTCATGACGCCCGCGACCAGGGCGGTCACCGCCGCGACCGCGGGCAGGTCCGGGGCGTCGCCACCGCCGAGGTAGGCCCCGGTCGAGTCGGGCACCGTGCCGATGATCAGCGGGTTCAGGACGACGATGTAGGCCATCGCCACGAAGGTGACGAGACCGCCGCGGACCTCGCGCGTCGTCGTCGACCCCCGCTCGGTGATGCCGAAGTAGCGGTCGAGCCGCCCCGTGGGCGGCCGCTCGTCCGACGGCGCCGTGGCCGTGCTCGCGCCTCTGCTGCTCATGCGGACCTCCGCGGGCCACCGGGACGCGCGGGCGGCGTCCACGGCGGCAGCTCGTGCGGTGCTGGTGCCGGGCAGCCGCAACGGTGGCAGAGGTCACGTCCGCGCGGGGGCCGCGTCGCCCGGACGAGGCGAGCTCCTCGGCAGGACGTCAGGGTGAGACGCGCGGGCAGGACGTCAGGGTGGGACCTCTGGGCAAGGTCTCAGGGCAGGAGGAGGCGCTGCCCCACGGCGAGGTCGCTGGAGGTCAGCCCGTTGAGCGTCTGGAGCTGCGTGACGACGTCCCGGACGTCCTCCCCCGGCGCGGCCAGCCCGGCTGCGATCGCCCACAAGGTGTCCCCCGCCTCGACGACGACGGCACCGGCCGAGGTGCCCGCCGCGGGGACGGCCACCGACGAGGCCGGCACCGTGGCCGCGAGCTGCGCGCCCCGGCTCGCGCCGAGCGCCGTCGCCGTGACGAGGAGCAGGACGGCCGCCGCGGCGACGAGACGCCCTCGCGACGTCAGGCGCAGGGGAGCCTCAGCGCTGGCCGGGCGCGGCGTCACGCACCTCGGCACCACCCCGTCGCCCGGGACGGCGGGCGCAGGGCTGGTACCCGGCACAGGTGCAGGCGCTGGCACGAGCACAGGCGGCCCCGCCGGCACGGGAGGGGGCGCGAGGGCGACGGCGAGGCGACGGCGCGGCACGGCGCCGCCGCGGCGGGTGCGGGGGACGGGGAAGGTGTCGAGCGGCAGGGCGATGGTGCTCATGGGACCTCCTGGTCGAGGCCGCCGGGCTCAGACCCGGCGGGCGTGCACGGTCGAGGGCGGGGCGCCCGTCCGCGAGGCTCCGCGTCGAACGCGCATTCGATAGAACGTCTGTGCGATGTGTACCAGCCACGGCGGCGGCCGTCCAGGGGTGGCCCCGCGGCCAGCCCCGCGCCTGCCTCTTCTGACCTCGTCCGCCGTCACCAGCCGGACCTCACCACCGACCACCGACAGCGCCAGCACCACCGGGCGGCTCCACCGGTCACCACCGGCAGCACCGTCCACCGGCACCGCGCCCGGCCCCGCAGGAGAGCCGCGACACGCTCGAACAGATGTTTGGCATCGCCCCTGGCGATCTCTACCGTGGGCCCCGCACGGCGGCGCACGAGGCGCCGGCCGGGCACCGAGCTCAGGAGGCGACGTGGCGCGGCGCACGAGGCAGGGCGGGACCGACGCGGGGCCTCCGCAGGACGGCACGGGGACGGAGGGCGGCCAGGTGGTGGAGCTGCCCGAGACGCCGGCGGCGCGGGACGGGCTGACGGCGCGCCAGCGCAAGGTGCTGGAGTGCATCAGCGACTCGGTGAGCCGGCGCGGGTACCCGCCGAGCATGCGGGAGATCGGCGAGGCCGTCGGTCTCACAAGCCCCTCGAGCGTCTCCCACCAGCTGAGCGCCCTGCAGCGCAAGGGCTACCTGCGCCGAGACCCCAGGCGTCCCCGCGCCATCGAGGTCGTCGCGCCGGGCCTCCCGCCGGTCGAGGCCGACGAGGCGTCGCTGCTCGCCCCGCACGCCGACGAGACCGGCTCGGGGGACCAGCGGCCCGCGGCGACGTACGTCCCCGTCGTCGGGCGCATCGCGGCGGGTGGCCCCGTGCTGGCCGAGCAGGCCGTCGAGGACGTCTTCCCCCTCCCCCGCCAGCTCGTCGGCGACGGGCAGCTCTTCCTCCTGCGCGTGACCGGCGAGTCGATGGTCGACGCGGCGATCTGCGACGGCGACTGGGTCGTCGTGCGTCAGCAGCCGGTGGCCGAGAACGGCGAGGTCGTCGCCGCGATGATCGACGGCGAGGCCACCGTCAAGGTGTTCCAGCGGCGGGACGGGCACGTGCGGCTGCTGCCGCGCAACCCCGCCTTCGAGCCGATCCCGGGCGACGAGGCGACCGTCCTCGGCCGGGTCGTGGCCGTGCTGCGGAGCGTCTGAGGCCCGGCGCCAGGCCTCAGGTCTCCGCGGCGCCGTCGCCCAGCGCCGAGGCGGCGACCCGCAGGTCCGCGACGAGGCCGGCGCGCGCCTGCTCGCGCTCCGGGGCCGGGGTCCGCAGCACGGCCGAGGGGTGGATGGTCGCGACGAAGCGCTTGGTGCCTCGGGAGGTCTCGCGCTCCAGGACGACGCCGCGCTCGCGCGTCACGCGGAAGGACGGCCCCAGCAGGGCCTTGGCCGCCGTGGCACCGAGCACGACGACGACGTCGGGGTCCACGGCCACGAGCTCGGCGGCCAGCCACGGCTTGCAGGCCGTGACGTGGCCCGCGTCGGGGGTGGCGTGGATCCGGCGGTTACCGGGTGCGCTCTGGCTGAAGCGGAAGTGCTTGACGGCGTTCGTGACGTAGACGTCCTCGCGGGCCAGGCCCGCCTCGGCGACGGCCTCCTGCAGCAGCCGGCCGGCCGGCCCCACGAAGGGGATGCCGCGCTGGTCCTCGACGTCGCCCGGCTGCTCGCCGACGAGCGCGACCCGCCCGGTGACGACGCCGGCGGAGAAGACCACCTGGGTCGCGGGCTCCCAGAGCTCGCAGCCGCGGCACGCCGTGGCGGCCTCCCGCAGGTGCGCGACGTCCCGGTGGTCGGGGTCGGGCAGCCACGCGGTGGCGCCGGGTCGGTCGGGGCGCGTCGCCATGACCGGCACCGTAGGTCCCTCGCACCGACCGCACCCGTCCAGCACGTGTTGGTGCCGGGCCCTCCGCGAGGCCGTCCCGGGCTCCTGCCCGACCCCTCAGCCCCGCAGCGCCCCGAGCACCCGCTCGACGTCGTCGGGGCCGTTCCAGAGGTGGAAGGAGAGCCGGACGGCGCCGGCGCGCGCCACCGCCGTCACGCCCGCGTCGGCCAGGCGGGCCAGGGCCCGCCCGTCGGGGTCGGGCACCGTCACGACGGCGCGGCCGGCCGGCGGCAGGTCGAGCCCCGCCAGCACGGCGTCGGCCAGCGCGGCGTCGTGGTCGCGGACCTGGGCGACGTCGAGACCGGCGAAGACCTCCAGCGCGGGCACGGCGCCGGCCCACGCGAGCCACGCCGGGGAGACGTCGAAGCGCCGCGCGTCGCCAGCCAGGGCCATGGCGGGGCCGTAGACCGAGCCCCAGACGTCCTCGCCGGCGTACCAGCCGGCGGACGTCGGCAGCAGCCGCTCCTGCCAGGAGGGCGCGACGGTCGTGAAGCACACGCCGCGGGGCGCGCACAGCCACTTGTAGGCGGCGGTGACGCTGACGTCGTAGTCACCAGCCCGCACCGGCAGCCAGCCGGCGGCCTGGGTGAGGTCGCAGAGGGTGGCGGCACCGACCCGCGCCGCGGCCTCGCGGACGGCCGTGTCGTCGGCGAGCGCCCCGTCGGCGGACTGCACCCGCGACCAGGCGACGAGGTCGCAGCCCTCGTCGACCGCGTCGGCGAGGCCGGCCAGCGGCACCTGGGCGACCACCAGACCTCTCCGCCCGGCGTGGACCAGGAAGGGGAAGACCACGGAGGTGAAGTCCCCGGCCGGCACGACGACGCGCGCCCCGTCGGGCAGCGACGAGGCGACGGCGCCGACGGCGACCGAGGCCTGCGAGCCCACGGCGACCCGCCCGACCGGCACGTCGACGAGGCCGGCGAACAGGGACCGTGCCCGCGCGACGACGGCGTCGTAGCCGGTGGCCGTCGCCGTCCCCGTGGCCCACTCGTGCACCGCCGCGGCCAGGGCCTCCCGCGTCGTCCGGCTCGGCAGGCCGAGGGTCGCCGCGTTGCAGTAGCCGGGCACGGCCTCGAAGGCCGCCTGCGCGCTCGCGAGGTCCGGGCCGGTCACGGCGCCCCCTCCTCGGCGGCGCCCTGCTCCTGGGCCCGGGCGGCGGCGTCCAGGCGCCGCAGCGCCCCGAGCACGACGTCGCGGTCGCTCGTCGCCCACAGCGGCGGCAGGCTCGCGCGCAGGAAGCCGCCGTAGCGCGCCGTCGCCAGGCGCGGGTCGAGGACGGCGACGACGCCGCGGTCGGCGGTCGAGCGCACGAGCCGCCCGGCGCCCTGGGCCAGGCGCAGCGCGGCGTGCTGGGCGGAGACGGCGAGGAAGCCGTTGCCGCCGGCGCGCGAGACGGCCTCGGCGCGGGCCGAGAGCAGCGGGTCGTCGGGGCGCGGGAAGGGGATGCGGTCGATCGTCACGAGCTGGCACGAGGGCCCCGGCACGTCGACGCCCTGCCACAGCGACAGGGTGCCGACGAGCACGCTCGTCGGGTCGGCCGCGAACTCGCGCACGAGGGTCGGCGTCACGTCGTCGCCCTGGCACAGCACGGGGACGTCGAGCCGCTCGCGCAGCACCTCGGCGGCGGCCTCGGCGGCACGGCGCGAGGAGAAGAGCCCCAGCGTGCGCCCGCCGGCGGCGCGGACCAGCTCGGTGACCTCGTCGACCACGGGCGTCCCGGCGCCCTCACGACCCGGGACGGGCAGGTGGCGGGCGAGGTAGAGGATCCCCTGGCGCGGGTAGTCGAAGGGGCTGCCGACGTCGAGGCCGTCCCAGGCCGGGCTCCCCTCGCCCCCAGCCCCGGGGGTGGAGCCGAGGCCGACCGCCTGCGCGGCACCGGTGAAGGTGCCTCCCGTCGTGAGCGTCGCGGACGTCAGGACCACGGTCCGGTCGGCGAACAGCGCCTCGCGCAGCAGTCCCGCCACCTGCAGCGGCGCGACCTGCAGGGCCCTGCGCGCGGCCGAGGGCGTGGAGGACAGCTCGGAGACCGAGAGCCACAGCACGTCGTGCCCCGTGCCGTCGCGGGGCGCGCCCGCCATCCGCTCGGCGACCTCGAGGACCTCCCCGACAGCGGCCTTGGCGACGGAGATCGCCCCGGCCACGGCGTCCGTGGGTCGTTCCCCGGGGGGTGGGCGCAGCCGCCCCGTGAGCTCGCGGGCGGCGTCGCGGACGCCCGAGACGGCGAGGTGCACCAGCTCGGGCAGGCCACGGGCGAAGCGCCCCTCGGGCACCTCGGCCAGGGCCACGCCGAGGTCCTCGGCCGCGGCGTCGAGGCGGTCGGTCTCGGCGCCGGACTGCCGCGCCCGGGTCGCGGCGGCGGCCACCGAGGCCACGGTCAGCTGCGCCGAGACGACGGAGGTGACCCGGTCGGCGAGCTCGTGCGCCTCGTCGACGACGAGCACCTCGTGCTCGGGCAGGATCGCGCGGCCCTCGAAGGCGTCGATCGCGAGCAGCGCGTGGTTGGTGACGACGACGTCGACGTCCCGCGAGCGCTCGCGCGCCCGCTCGCTGAAGCAGTCCTCCGCCTGCGGGCACCGTGTCGCGCCGAGGCACTCCCGCGCGCTGACGGCGAGCTGGCGCCAGGCGAGGTCGCTGACGCCGGGCACGAGGTCGTCGCGGTCCCCGGTCGACGTCGTCCGTGCCCACTCCCGCAACCGGACGACGTCACGGCCGGTGCGCCCGCTCGGGCCGCCGGAGGTCAGCGCCAGCCCCGGCATCGGTGCGGGAGCGTCGAACAGGGCCTCGTCCTCGGGGAAGCCGCCGTCGACCTTGTGCACGCACAGGTGGTTGGCGCGGCCCTTGACCACCTGCCAGGTGAGGCGGCGCCCGAGCAGCGGCTCGAGCGCGTCGGCCAGGCGCGGCAGGTCCCGGGCCGCGACCTGGTTCTGCAGCGCGAGCGTCGCCGTCGAGACGACGACGGGGCGTCGCGACTCGACCGCCCGCCGGGCGAGGGGCACGAGGTAGGCCAGCGACTTCCCGGTGCCGGTCCCGGCCTGGACGAGCAGGTGCTCGCGCGTGGACAGTGCCGCGTCGACGGCGCGGGCCATGACGTGCTGCCCCTCGCGCCGGGCGCCCCCGAGCGCGGCGACCGCGCTGGCGAGCAGCGCGTCGACGTCGGGCACCTGGTCCGCCGCCGGGGGCGGGGGCGCGGCAGGGGCGGGCGGGGCGGTGCTCACCGGCCCGAGGGTAGGTGCGCCACCGCCGGCGCCGGCCGTCGTCCCCCGGGCACGGCGAGGACGGCGGCCGAGCGGCACCTGTGGGCGCCTGCGCGCACCCTCAGACGGCGACGCCGTGCAGCTCGGCGGCCAGGTGCTCTCCGACACGGGCGACGAGCCGGGTGCCCGCGCCCGTGTGCTCCTCGGCGAGGACCTCGCCCGTGCCGTGCACGCGTGAGACCAGGTCCCCTCGGGTGTAGGGCACGACGACGTCGACGTCCACGTCCGGGCGCGGCAGCCGCTCGGCGACCACGTCGAGCAGGTGGTCCAGCCCCTCCCCGGTGCGGGCCGACACGACGACGGCGCCCGGCAGCGCCGACCGCAGCCGGGCCACCGCCTCGGGGGAGGCCGCGTCGCACTTGTTGAGCACGACGAGCTCGGGCACGTCGAGCGCCCCGACGTCGGCGAGGACGGAGCGGACGGCGGAGACCTGACCGAGCGGGTCGACGTCGGAGGCGTCGACGACGTGGAGCACGAGGTCGGCCCCGCCCACCTCCTCCAGCGTCGAGCGGAAGGCCTCGACCAGCTGGGTGGGCAGGTGCCGCACGAAGCCGACGGTGTCGGCGAGGACGTAGGCGCGCCCGTCGGGGGTCTGCGCCCGCCGGACCGCCGGGTCGAGCGTGGCGAACAGCGCGTCCTCGACGAGCACGCCGGCGCCCGTCAGGCGGTTGAGCAGGCTCGACTTGCCGGCGTTGGTGTACCCGGCGATGGCCACGGCCGGCACGCCGCCGGCGAGGCGGCGGGCCCGCTTGGTCGCCCGCGCCGGGCTCATCTCCCGGATCTGGCGGCGCAGCCGGGCCATGCGGGTGCGGATGCGGCGCCGGTCCAGCTCGATCTTCGTCTCACCGGGCCCGCGGGAGCCGATGCCGGCGCCGGCGGCCACGCGACCACCGGCCTGGCGGGACATCGACTCGCCCCAGCCGCGCAGGCGGGGCAGCAGGTACTCGAGCTGCGCGAGCTCGACCTGGGCCTTGCCCTCCTTGGACTTCGCGTGCTGGGCGAAGATGTCGAGGATCAGCGCGGTCCGGTCGATGACCTTGACCCCGACGATGTCCTCCAGCCCGCGGCGTTGCGACGGCGAGAGCTCGCCGTCGCAGACGACCGTGTCGGCCTCGGTGGCCGCGACGATGCCCTTGAGCTCGGCGGCCTTGCCGGAGCCGAGGAAGGTGGCCGGGTCGGGCGTGGGGCGACGCTGCAGGACGCCGTCGAGGACGGCCGAGCCGGCGGTCTCGGCCAGGGCGGCCAGCTCGCGCAGGGACGCCTCGGCCTCCTCGACGCTCGCAGTGGTCCAGAGCCCGGCGAGGACGACGCGCTCCAGGCGCAGCTGCCGGTACTCGACCTCGGTGACGTCCTGCAGCTCGGAGGAGTGCGTGCCCAGCCCGCCGACGCGCCGCAGCGCCTGCCGCTCGGCGAGGTCGAGCTGCTCGCCGTCGAAGGCGGATGCCTCGGCGGTGGGCGGTGCCTGGCCGTGCTGGCCGCCGGGCGTGCCATGGCGGGACAGGATCCGGCTGACCGCGTCGCTGCGGCCGTCGGTCGAGGTGCCCGTCGTGGCCTCGTGGTGGGTCGACGTCTCGGAGCGGGTCGACGTCTCGGAGCGGGTCGACGTCTCGGTGCGTGCAGTCATGGTCTCCTGCGGAGGGTCGGGGCGGGCCCGGCGGGTAGGAGCGGGCCCGTGCGTGGCGTGGCGCCAACTGTGGCAGTCAACGGGCGCCGTGACGAGGCCATTCCGCCGTCCGCCGCGACGCGGGTAGCGTCCCGGCGGTGATGCAGGGACCCGCCGCGGGCGAGGACGGGACGGCCTCGCCGGCAGGCGCGCCGGCGACGGAGCACTACTTCGGCGGCCGCCTCGCGGGGGTGCCCGCGCCGGCGGACGAGCGCACGCTGCTGCAGGTGCGCCTGCGTGGGCGCGACGTCGAGGTGGAGACCGCGCGCGGGGTCTTCAGCGCCGAGCGGGTCGACCTCGGCACCCGCGTCCTGCTGCGCGAGGTGCCCGCGCCGCCGCGCTCGGGGCACCTGCTCGACCTCGGGTGCGGCTGGGGCGCGGTGGCGCTGGCGATGGCCGCCGAGGCGCCGGAGGCGGTGGTCTGGGCGGTCGACGTCAGCGCCCGGGCCCGGGACCTCACGCGCCGCAACGCCGAGCGCCTCGGGCTGGCGGGGGTGCGCGCCGTCGCGCCGGAGGAGGTGCCGGACGACGTCGCGCTCGCCGCGCTGTGGTCCAACCCGCCCATCCGGGTGGGCAAGGAGGCGTTGCACGACCTGCTGGCCCGGTGGTTGCCGCGGCTCGCGCCGGGCGCCGACGCGCACCTCGTCGTCCAGCGCAACCTCGGCGCGGACTCGCTGCAGGCGTGGACGACGGCGCACCTCGGCGACGTCGTCGAGGTCGAGCGCGCGGGCAGCGCCAAGGGCTACCGGGTGCTGAGGGCCCGGCGGCGGGAGACGCCAGAAGGCTGAGCGGCGCGAGACGCCAGAAGGCTGAGCGGCGGGAGACGCCAGAAGGCTGAGCGGCGGGAGACGCCGTCAGGTCCGGCGGCCGGGACCGCGGCGGCGGCGGGACATCTCCAGCAGGTGGAGCAGCGCCTCGCGGCGCGCGGCGCGGTCTCCCTCGGCCGGCGGGCGCGGGATCTCCGCCGTCACGCTGCGCATGAGCTGGCGGCGCGCCGCCTGGGTGCTGACCGCCCGGCCCCGCTCGGTGACGTCGAGCACGCCTCCGCCATCCAGCACCTGCGCGTGCCGTGCCCGCGCCCCTCGCTCGCCCATGCTGCCCCCGCCCCCGAGGTCGGCGCGGGGAGCGCCGACCAGTCCTGCCGTCGGGAGGAGTGCATCACCTCTGCGTGATGTTGTGTGGCAGGCCGTGATCACGAATTGGTCACCGTCACCCGGCGGGCCGGTGGACGTGGGGTGGCCGGGAGGCGCCGCCGCCGCCCGGCGACGTCGACGTGCGCAAGACCGGTCGTCGCTCAGGCCAGGACGCCGTCGGCGACGAGGACCGCCGGTCCTGCGAGCTCGACCCGCCCCCCGGGCAGCGCCGTCACGCGCAGACGTCCGCCGGGGACCGCGACACGCCAGACGTCGGGCGAGTCGGCGCCGCCCCACAGCCGTACGGCGAGCGCCGCGGCGCAGGCGCCCGTGCCGCACGAGCGGGTCTCGCCGACCCCGCGCTCGTGCACGCGCATGAGCAGCGCCCCGACCCCGGGCGCCGGCGCGTCGAGCGGGACGACCAGCTCGACGTTCGCCCCGTCGGGCGGCACGGGCGAGACCTCCGGGGCGTCGAGGAGGTCGGCGGCCTCCAGCTCGCCGCGGCCGGTGAGGGCGACGACGACGTGCGGGTTGCCGAGGTCGAGGGACAGGCCGGGGCGCGGGACGCCGTCGAGGCCGCGGACCCCGACGGTGGCGTCGAAGCCGGCGGCCACCCCGGCGTCCCCGCCGGGCACGGCCCAGGGCCCCATGTCGACGGCGAACCAGCCGTCCGTGCCCTCGTCGTCGAGCGCCGCGGTGACGCGCTTGACGCCCGAGCGGGTCCCGACGGCGAGGACGCGCCCGTCGGCGAGCTCCTGCGGCGCGAGGAGCCCCTCGCGCAGCAGGTGCGCGACGAGGACCCGGACGCCGTTGCCGCACATCTGGGCAGCGCTGCCGTCGGCGTTGCGGTAGTCCATGAACCACGTCGCGGCGGGGTCCTCGGCCAGCGCGGCTGCACCCTCGGGCAGCGCGTCGCTGCGGACGGCGCGGATGAGCCCGTCCCCGCCCAGCCCGGCACGGCGGTCGCACAGGGCCCGGACGTCGTCGGCGCCGAGGTCGCGCTCGCCGTCGGGGTCGGTGACGAGGACGAAGTCGTTCTCGGTGCCGTGGCCCTTGGTCCAGCGCAGGCCCGCGAGGGTCGAGAGGCTCACGCCCGGGAGGCTACGGCCCCGGGGACGACCTGCTCGACCGCGGCGAGGGCCCGGGCCAGGAGGTCGCCGGGGAGGTCGGCGTCCAGCCAGTGCACGCGCGGGTCGCGGCGGAACCAGCTCTCCTGCCGGCGGGCGAGGCGCCGGGTCGCGCGGACGGTCTCGGCGAGGGCGTCGGCCAGCGAGCACTGCCCCGCGAGGTGGGAGAGCACCTGCGCGTACCCCAGCGCGCGCGACGCCGTCGGGCCCTCGGCCAGCCCGGCGGCCGCCAGGGCGCGGACCTCGTCGACGAGCCCGTCCGCGGCCATCTCGGCGACGCGGGTCTCGATGCGGGCGTCCAGGACCGGTCGCGGCACGCGCAGCCCGACCTGGACGACGGGACGCAGCTCTGGCGGGTGCACGTAGGTCGGCATCGTGGCGCTGAAGGGCCGGCCGCTGACCTCGATGGCCTCCAGGGCACGGACGACGCGGCGCTCGTTGCTCGGCAGCACCGCCGCCGCGGCGGCCGGGTCGAGCTCGGCCAGGCGGGCGTGCAGCGCCGGCGCGCCGAGGCGCCTCGCCTCGGCCTGCCAGCGGGCGCGCACGGCCGGGTCCGCGCCCGGGAACTGCAGGCCGTCGAGCACGGCGCGCACGTACAGCCCGCTGCCCCCGACCAGCACCGGGACCGCTGCCCGGGAGCGAATCTCGGCGACGGCGGCGCGCGCGGCCCGCTGGTAGGCGGCGACGCTCGCGTCCTCGCGCACGTCGAGGACGTCGAGCAGGTGGTGGCGGACGCCGCGGCGCTGCTCGGGCGGGAGCTTCGCCGTCCCGACGTCCATGCCCCGGTAGAGCTGGGAGGCGTCGGCGCTGACGACCTCGCCGCCGAGGGCGAGCGCGAGCGCGACGCCGAGGTCGGACTTGCCGGTCGCGGTCGGGCCGACGACGGCCACGAGGGGCGGCTGGTCAAGGGGGTCCGCCACCCGGCGAGCGTCCCACGCGCGAGGGCGCTGGCCGGCAGGTCTTCGCCGCGGTGGTTGGATCGCCCGTGATGACGCCGCTGGAGCTCGGCCTGCTCGCCCTCGCCGGCGTCGGCGCTGGGCTCGTCGGGTCGGTGGTGGGGCTGGCGTCGCTCGTGTCCTACCCGGCGCTGCTGGCGGTGGGCCTGTCCCCCGTCACGGCCAACGTCACGAACACCGTGGCGCTCGTCGCCTCCGGGATCGGGTCGGCGGCCAGCTCACGGCCCGAGCTCACCGGGCAGCGGGCACGGCTCGTCCGCCTCACCCCGTGGTTCGCGCTCGGTGGCCTCGCCGGCGCCGTCCTGCTCGTGACGACGCCGGGCGAGGTCTTCGAGCGGGTCGTGCCCTTCCTCGTCGGCGGCGCGTCGGTCCTCATGCTGCTCCAGCCGCGGCTGCGCCGGCTCATGCGACGCCCGGTCACGCCGGACGCGTCGGAGTCCTGGCTCGCCCGCGTGGGCCTGCTGCTCGTCGCCGTGTACGGCGGCTACTTCGGCGCGGCGGCCGGCGTGATCATCCCGGTGCTGCTGGGCTTCGTCCTGGACGCGACCGTCCAGCGCCTCGTCGCGCTGAAGAACATCCTGCTCATGGTGAGCAACGTCGTCGCCGCGGGGCTCTTCCTCGCCCTCGGGGTCGTCGACCTCGTGGCCGCGCTCCCCCTCGCCGCCGGGATCCTGCTGGGCGGGTGGCTCGGGCCGATCGTCGCCCGGCGGCTGCCGCAGACCCTGCTGCGCGCCGTCATCGGCGTCGCCGGCCTCGCCCTCGCCGTGCGGCTGTGGGTGGGCGCGGGCTGACCCGCCCGCGAGCGGCCGGGCCGCCGGCCCGCGCTGCTCAGCCCCGCCGCGTCGGCAGCCCGAGGCTGACCGGCACCGGTCCGCGCGCACCTCTGCCCGTCGTCCCGGCACCCCCAGCCGGCGCCGGCACGCCGCACGAGTCGGCCTGCCGGCGGTCCCAGGCGTCCCCGGCCGAGGTGCGCCGCAGCCGGTGGACGAGCTCGCCGCGGGCGGCCAGCTCGGGCCCGACGCCCACCCCCGGGTCGGCGACGAGGTGGTGCGGCGCCGCGTAGGTGACGCGCGTGCTCACCATGTCCCCGGGCCGCGGCGCCGGCTCGCCCTCGGGCAGCGCGACGTGGACGAGCCGGTTGTCCGGCGCGCGCCCGGAGATCCGCGCAGTCGCGCCGTCCTTGCGGCCCTCGCCGACCGAGACCATGACCTCGACCTCGCGGCCGACCTGGGTGAGGTTCTCGTCCCAGCTCACCTGCTCCTGCAGGGCCACGAGCCGCTCGAAGCGCTCCTGGACGACGGCCTTGGGCACCTGGTCGGGCATCGTCGCGGCGGGTGTCCCGGGCCGCGGGGAGTACTGGAAGGTGAAGGCCTGGGCGAAGCGGGAGGCGGCGACGACGTCGAGGGTGGCCTGGAAGTCCTCCTCGGTCTCGCCGGGGAAGCCGACGATGAGGTCGGTGGAGATCGCCGCGTCGGGCATGGCGGCGCGGACGCGCTCGAGGATCCCGAGGAACCGCGTGCTGCGGTAGGAGCGGCGCATCGCGCGCAGCACCCGGTCCGAGCCCGACTGCAGCGGCATGTGCAGCTGCGGCATGACGTTCGGCGTCTGCGCCATCGCGGCGATGACGTCGTCGGTGAACGACGCCGGGTGCGGGCTCGTGAAGCGCACGCGCTCGAGCCCCTCGACGTCGCCGCAGGCGCGCAGCAGCTTGGCGAAGGCGCCGCGGTCGCCGAGCTCGATGCCGTAGGTGTTGACGTTCTGGCCCAGCAGCGTCACCTCCAGCGCGCCGTCGGCCACGAGCGCCCGCACCTCGGCGAGCACGTCGCCGGGGCGCCGGTCCTTCTCGGTGCCGCGCAGCGCCGGGACGATGCAGAAGGTGCACGTGTTGGTGCACCCCACGCTGATGGAGACCCAGCCGGAGGCCGCGGAGTCGCGCTTGGTCGGCAGCGTGGAGGGGAAGGTCTCCAGCGCCTCGAGGATCTCCACCTCGGCGCGGGCGTTGTGCGCAGAGCGCTCCAGCAGCGCGGGCAGGGACCCGATGTTGTGCGTGCCGAAGACGACGTCGACCCACGGGGCGCGCTCGACGATGATCCCGCGGTCCTTCTGGGCGAGGCAGCCGCCGACGGCGATCTGCATGCCGGGGCGCCGCGCCTTGACCGGGGCGAGCCGCCCGAGGTTGCCGTAGAGCTTGTTGTCGGCGTTCTCGCGCACCGCGCAGGTGTTGAAGACGACGACGTCGGCGCTCTCGGGGTCCGCGCCGGCCGGCAGCGCCGTGTACCCGGCGGCCTCCAGCGAGCCGGACAGCCGCTCAGAGTCGTGGACGTTCATCTGGCACCCGAAGGTGCGCACGGCGTAGGTGCGGCCCCGAGCCGGTGCGGCTCCGGTCTCCGGGACGGTCGAGGGGGCGCTCGCGGGGGCGTCGGCGGTCGTCGTCATGGCGTCACCAGGGTACGGACCGCGGCAGGGGCGCCCGAGAGGTCACGATGCCGTCACCTGCGCGTCGCCCCGCCCCGTGGACGCGGCGGGCGGCTACGTTGCGCCGCGTGACCACTGCTGAGGGCGCGGGGGCGTCGGCCGGTGAGCGCGAGCCGCTCGTCGTCATGTCCGGGGTGCAGAAGCACTTCGGCGACCTGCACGTGCTCAAGGACGTCGACCTGACGATCGGCCGCGGCGAGGTCGTCGTCGTCATCGGGCCGTCCGGGTCGGGCAAGTCGACGCTGTGCCGCACGATCAACCGCCTGGAGACCTACGAGGGCGGGTCCATCACCGTCGACGGCCAGCAGCTGCCCGAGGAGGGCAAGGCGCTGGCGCGGCTGCGGGCCGACGTCGGCATGGTGTTCCAGGCCTTCAACCTCTTCGCGCACAAGACGGTGCTGGAGAACGTCACCCTGGGCCCGATCAAGGTCCGCAAGGTCAAGAAGGCCGACGCCGAGCGCCGCGCCCGCGAGCTGCTCGACCGGGTCGGCGTCGGGCACCAGGCGAAGAAGTACCCGGCGCAGCTGTCCGGGGGCCAGCAGCAGCGCGTGGCCATCGCCCGGGCCCTGGCCATGGACCCGAAGGTCATGCTGTTCGACGAGCCCACCTCCGCGCTGGACCCGGAGATGATCAACGAGGTCCTCGAGGTCATGACCGACCTGGCGAGCAGCGGCATGACGATGGTCGTCGTCACCCACGAGATGGGCTTCGCCCGCAAGGCGGCCGACCGCGTCGTCTTCATGGCCGACGGCGAGCTCGTCGAGCAGGCCGACCCCGAGACGTTCTTCACCGCGCCGAGCTCCCCGCGGGCGAAGGACTTCCTCTCCAAGCTCCTGACCCACTGACCAGCGACCCAGACCAGCGAGCGCCCGAACCAGCGACCGCCCAGACCAGCGATCCCCGACGGACGAGGAGCACCATGAGGACCGCACGTACCCGCAGCACCGCCGTCGCCGCCGCCGCGGCGACCACCCTGCTCGTCCTGGCCGCGTGCGGCAGCGACGACGGCGGGGAGGCCGAGGCGCCGGTCGAGACCCCCGACGCGAGCGAGTTCGAGGCCGGCACGACGATGGCCGACCTCAGCGAGGCCGGCACGATGACGATCGGCGTGAAGTACGACCAGCCGGGCTTCGGCCTTCTCGGCCTCGACGGCACGCCCGAGGGCTTCGACGTCGACATCGCCGCCTACATCGCGGGTCAGCTCGGCATCGAGCGGGACTCCATCGAGTGGGTGGAGGCGCCCAGCGCCCAGCGCGAGACGCTGCTGGAGAACGGCACCGTCGACATGGTCATCGCGACCTACACGATCAACGACGAGCGCGCCGAGCGCATCACCTTCGCCGGCCCGTACTACGTCGCCGGCCAGCAGATCATGGTCAACGCTGGCGACGACACCATCAGCGGGCCCGACGACCTGGCCGACAACCCCGACTTCACGATCTGCTCGGTGACCGGGTCCACGCCGGCCGAGAACATCCGCCAGTACCTGGCCGACCCGAGCCAGCTCGTGGAGTTCGCCGTCTACGACGACTGCGTCTCGGCCATGGAGACCGGCCAGGTGCAGGCGGTGACGACGGACAACGTCATCCTCCTCGGCTACGTCGCCGAGTCCGACGGTGCGTTCGAGCTCGTCGGCGAGCAGTTCACCGAGGAGCCGTACGGCATCGGCCTGCCGAACGGCGACGTGGAGATGTGCGAGTTCGTCAACGGGGCCCTGGCCTCGGCCGCCGAGGACGGCTACTACGAGGAGGCCTGGAACTCGACGGCCGGCCAGTACGAGGGCGCAGAGCTGCCTGCGCTGCCCGACCCCGACCCGTGCGCGTGACCACCTGAGAAGGCTCGCCTGAGGAGCGCCGGGGGCGATCACCGCCCTCGGCGCTCCCGTCATCCGTACGGTCCCGGCTCCGGCGACGGAGGCCCGGTGAAGAGGAGCTGACGTGACGCCAGTCCTGGAGAACCTCGACCTGTACGTCTCGGGCTTCTTCGTGTCCCTGCGGATCGCCCTGCTCGCCGGGGTCGGCGCGCTCCTGCTGGGGGCGGTGCTCGCGGCCTTCCGCGTCTCCCCGGTCCCGGTCCTGCAACGCTTCGGCGCCGCGTACGTGACCGTCTTCCGCAACTCCCCGCTCGCGATCGTCCTGTACTTCTTCGCCTTCGGGCTGCCGGCGGCCGGCATCAGCGCCGGCGGCAACTACTTCGTGCTCGGAGTCTCGGGCCTCGCCATGTACACCGCCGCCTTCGTCTGCGAGGCGCTGCGCAGCGGCGTCAACTCGGTCGCGACCGGGCAGGCGGAGGCGGGACGGGCCATCGGTCTCGGATTTACCCAGAACCTTGGTCTCATCGTGCTGCCCCAGGCAGTCCGTTCGGTCGTCCCGCCGGTCGGCAACGTCCTCATCGCCATGACGAAGAACTCAGCCGTCGTAGGTGCGCTCGGGGTCGGCGGCGACCTCTTCAGCGCCTACAACCGGATGACCAGCGCCCTGGGGTACGCGCAGCTGCCGTCCCTGCTCGGGATGGCCATCGGCTTCCTCGTCATGACCCTGTCCGCCGGCGCCTTGCTGGCCCTGCTGGAGCGGAAGCTGGAGATCGCCCGATGAGTGCCGTCGCCCCTGTGCTCTTCGACGCGCCCGGACCGCGGGCCCGCCGGCGCATCTTCGCGCTCACCGTCGTCGCCGCTCTTCTCGCCGCTGGCGTGGTCGCGCTGGGTGTACGGCAGCTCGCGGTGACAGGCGAGCTGTCGTGGGCGCTCTGGGGGCCGTTGCTCGACCCGAGCAACGAGGACTTCGCGCTGGTGTGGGCGCGGCTCGGCAGTGGGCTTGCCGTGACCCTCCAGGCGGCGTCTCTCTCGATGGTCCTGGCACTGGTCCTCGGCACGGTGGTCGCGATGGGCCGCCTCATGGCCGGGCCGGTGCTCCGCGTGCCATTGGTCGGCATGGTCGAGCTGCTCCGCGGGCTGCCCGTCATCGTCACCTTGCTGCTCAGCAGCTTCGTCCCCCGGTCGCTCGGCTTCCCGATCCCCGACTTCGCCGCGCTCGTCGTCGGGCTGGTCCTCTACAACATGGTGATCATCAGCGAGATCTTGCGGGCGGGAGTGCGCTCGCTGCCGCGGGGGCAGTCGGAGGCCGGCAAGGCGATCGGCCTGCGCCCCGGGCAGACGATGCTCCTCGTCCAGCTGCCCCAGTCCTTCCGCTCGATGCTCCCCTCGCTCATCAGCCAGCTCGTCGTGGTCGTCAAGGACACCGCACTCGCGATCTTCGTCTTCGTCCAGGTCACGGAGCTGGCGCGGTCCGGTCAGCAGATCCGCAACGCCTTGGACAACCCGATCCAGACCTTCGCCGTCGTCGCGGTCATCTACGTCGTCCTCAACCTCCTGCTGGAGAAGCTGGCGACGCTGGTCGAGGCTCGGCTCTCGGCCAGCCGGTCCGGGGACGACGAGGACGCCCCCGCCACCCCGGCGACCGAGGGCGCCCGCGTCTGAGACCGGCCGGGGCATCGCGCCGGCCGGCCGTCACGGACGGTGCTGCAGGAGGTCGGGCACAGATCTGCCCGATCAGCCGCCCTCGCCGTCCAGCGCCGCGCGCACGACGGCGTAGGCGAGGCCGGCGGGGTAGCCCTTGCGCGCGAGGACGCCCGCCAGGCGGCGCTCGCGGACCGACCGGTCGAGCCCGCGCGTGGCCCGGAGCTTGCGCTCGACGACACGTTCGGCCGCCGCCCGTTCGTCATCGTCGGTGACCTCGGCGAGGGCGCCCTGGGCGACGTCGTCCTCGACGCCCTTGCGCCGCAGCTCGTGCGCGAGCCCCCGGCGGGCCAGGCCACGCGTCTCCTGCCGGGACCGGACGAGCATCCCGGCGTAGGCCTCGTCGTCGACGAGACCGACCTCCTCGAGCCGGTCGAGGACTGCCGCGGCGACCTCCTCCTGGACGCCCTTGCCCGCCATCTTCTGCGCCAGCTCGGCGCGGCTGCGCGGTGCCGTCGTCAGCTGGCGCAGGGCGACCGCCCTCGCGACGGCAGCGGGGTCGGCGTCGGCGTCCTGCTCCGGCCGCTCCCGGGCGTCACCGCCCCTGCGGCCCTGACCCGGCGCGCGGCCTCGGGACCGGCCTGCGTCGGGGGCGGCACCACCGCCCCCGACCTCGGCCCCGCTCAGAAGGCGACCTCAGGCCCCTGCCCGGTGTCGGCGGGCTTGTCCACGCGCGGCCCGACGCCGAGCTTCTCCTTGATCTTCTTCTCCAGCTCGTCGGCGAGGTCGGGGTTGTCGCGCATGAACGCGCGGGCGTTCTCCTTGCCCTGGCCGAGCTGGTCGCCGTCGTAGGTGTACCAGGCACCGGACTTGCGGACGAAGCCCTGCTCGACCCCCATGTCGATGAGGCCGCCCTCCCGGGAGATGCCGTGCCCGTAGAGGATGTCGAACTCGGCCTGCTTGAACGGCGGGCTGACCTTGTTCTTGACGACCTTGACGCGGGTGCGGTTGCCGACCGGCTCGGTGCCGTCCTTGAGCGTCTCGATCCGCCGCACGTCCAGGCGGACGGAGGCGTAGAACTTCAGCGCCTTGCCGCCCGTGGTGGTCTCGGGCGAGCCGAACATCACCCCGATCTTCTCGCGCAGCTGGTTGATGAAGATCGCCGTCGTACCCGAGCCGTGCAGGGCACCGGTGATCTTGCGCAGCGCCTGCGACATGAGGCGGGCCTGCAGGCCGACGTGGCTGTCCCCCATCTCGCCCTCGATCTCGGCGCGCGGCACGAGGGCGGCGACCGAGTCGATGACGATGATGTCGAGCGCCCCGGAGCGGATGAGCATGTCGGCGATCTCCAGCGCCTGCTCACCGGTGTCGGGCTGGCTGACGAGCAGCGCGTCGGTGTCGACGCCCAGCTTCTGCGCGTAGTCCGGGTCGAGGGCGTGCTCGGCGTCGATGAAGGCCGCGATGCCGCCGGCCTTCTGGGCGTTGGCGACCGCGTGCAGGGCCACCGTCGTCTTGCCGCTGGACTCCGGGCCGTAGATCTCCACGACGCGCCCGCGGGGCAGCCCCCCGATGCCGAGGGCGACGTCCAGGGAGATCGAGCCGGTCGGGATCGTCTCGATGGGGGCACGCACCTCGTCCCCGAGGCGCATCACCGAGCCCTTGCCGAACTGGCGGTCGATCTGCGCCAGCGCGGTGTCGAGCGCCTTGCTGCGGTCCGCCGTCACGGGAGCGGCCATGGTGTCACCTCAGGGTCTCGGCCGGCGTGGGCGCCGGGGTTCTCGTCCGTCGGGGCGACGCTAGGAGCACCCGCCGACAGCGGGCGCCCGACGCCGCGGGCTGTGGACGAGCGGCGCGACCGCCGTCCTGTGCGCTCCACGGTAGGCGAACGTCCGTTCGACCGTCGCACGCCGCGCGCGACACGCCGGGAGGCCCGGCGCCGCGGCGGCGCCCCTCACCGCCGCCGCGCCGCCGGGTCGCGGCCCAGCCGGCGCTCGGGCGGGACGTCCATGACCTCGCACACCGCCGCCCACACCTCCCGCGGGGGCACCCCCGCCTCCAGCGCCTCGTCCGGCGTCCGGCTCCCGAGCGCGCCGACGACCTGGCTGGAGGCCACCGACCGCGCGTAGCCGGAGCCCAGCTCCTCGTCCATCAACCGCCAGAACTCGCTCAGCCGCACCTCTCCAGGGTGCCACCCGAGGCGGTCCCGGGGCCCGACGACGCCGTCGTCGGTGGTGGCGGGCAGGATCGCGGCGTGCCTCGGAGAGCAGCGACGTCCAGCGTGGAGGGCCCCGCCGCGGGCACGTCCGGCGCCGGCTCGTCCGCGCCGTCCGGCCCGGAGGTGCTCGGGCGCTTCTCGGAGGCGACGCGGCGCTGGTTCACGGGCGCCTTCGCCGCCCCGACGAGCGCGCAGGTGGGCGCCTGGGACGCCATCAGCAGCGGTGACCACACCCTCGTGGTGGCCCCCACGGGCTCCGGCAAGACCCTGTCGGCGTTCCTGTGGTCGGTCGACCGGCTCGTCAGCGAGCCCGTCCCCGAGGCCGCGCAGCGCTGCCGGGTCCTCTACGTCTCGCCGCTCAAGGCCCTCGCCAGCGACGTCCAGCGCAACCTGCGCGCCCCGCTCACCGGCATCGGGCACGAGCGCGTGCGCCTGGGCCTGCCCGAGCCGGACGTCCGGGTCGGCATCCGCTCGGGCGACACCACCGCGGCCGACCGCCGCCAGCAGGCGCGCACGCCGCCCGACATCCTCATCACGACGCCCGAGTCCCTCTTCCTCGTCCTCACCTCCCGTGCGCGCGAGTCGCTCGTGGGGGTGACCACGGTCGTCGTCGACGAGGTCCACGCCGTCGCCGGCACCAAGCGCGGCGCGCACCTGGCGCTGTCGCTGGAACGGCTCGACGCGCTGCTGCCGCAGCCGGCCCAGCGCGTCGGCCTGTCGGCGACCGTGCGCCCGCCCGAGGCCGTCGCGCGCTTCCTCGCCGGCACCCGCCCGCCCGGGTCGCCCGGCGGGCGGGCGACGACGGTCGTCCAGCCGCCCTCGGAGAAGCGTTTCGGCCTCTCCGTGGTCGTGCCGGTCGAGGACATGTCCGCGATCGGCGACGCCACCGAGGACCTCTCCGGCGCCGCCGCGGGTGCCCAGCGCACGACGTCGATCTGGCCGTCGGTCGAGGAGCGCATCGTCGACCTCGTCGCGCCGACCGGGGACGAGCACCGCTCGACCATCGTCTTCGCCAACTCCCGCCGGCTGGCCGAGCGGCTCACCGCCCGCCTCAACGAGGAGTGGGCGCAGCGGCTCGGGACGACGCAGGAGCAGGACGACGACGCCCCTGGCGACGAGGGCTCCGACGTCGACCAGCGGGACGACGACGGCGAGCACGACGAGCACGACGAGGGCCCCCAGTGGGCCGCCTCGGCGGGCACCCGCCTGGCCGAGCGGCCGCGCCGCCCGCCCGCGGAGGTGATGGCGCAGGCCGGCGCCTCCGCCGGCCTGCCCGCCCTGCTGGCCCGCGCCCACCACGGCTCGGTGAGCAAGGAGCAGCGCGCGCTCATCGAGGACGACCTCAAGAGCGGGCGGCTGCCCGCCGTCGTCGCCACCTCCAGCCTCGAGCTCGGCATCGACATGGGCGCGGTCGACCTCGTCGTGCAGGTCGAGTCCCCGCCGAGCGTGGCCAGCGGCCTCCAGCGGGTCGGGCGGGCCGGGCACCAGGTCGGCGCGGTCAGCCGCGGCGTGCTGTTCCCCAAGTTCCGCTCCGACCTCGTCCAGACGGCCGTCGTCACGGAGCGGATGCGGGCGGGCCGCATCGAGGAGCTGCGCATCCCGACGACGCCGCTGGACGTGCTGGCCCAGCAGGTCGTCGCGATGACGGCGATGGACGACTGGTCGGTCGACGACCTCGAGGCGCTCGTGCGCCGGACGGCGTCCTTCGAGCAGCTGGGTCGCCCCGTCCTGGAGGCGGTCCTCGACATGCTCTCGGGGCGCTACCCCAGCGAGGAGTTCGCCGAGCTGCGCCCGCGGGTGGTGTGGGACCGCGTGGCCGACACCCTCTCCGGGCGGCCGGGAGCGCAGCGGCTGGCCGTGACGAGCGGCGGCACCATCCCCGACCGCGGGCTCTACGGCGTCTTCCTGGCCTCGGGCGAGGGCCCGGGCCGGCGGGTCGGGGAGCTCGACGAGGAGATGGTCTACGAGTCGCGCGTCGGTGACGTCTTCACCCTGGGCGCCTCGACGTGGCGGATCGAGGACATCACCCGCGACCAGGTGCTCGTCACCCCGGCGCCGGGGCAGCCGGGCAAGCTGCCGTTCTGGCACGGCGACGCGCTCGGCCGCCCCGCCGAGCTGGGCCGGGCGGTGGGCGGGTTCGTGCGCGAGCTCGCTGCCGCCCCCGGCGGGTGGGACGGCGAGGTGGCCCGCGGCCGCGCGCAGGCCGCCGGGCTCGACGCGTGGGCGGTCGACAACCTCCTCGGGTACCTGCGCGAGGAGCAGGAGGCCCTCGGCCACCTGCCCGACGACCGCACCCTCGTCGTCGAGCGCTTCCGCGACGAGCTCGGGGACTGGCGCGTCGTCGTCCACTCCCCCTACGGCCAGCAGCTGCACGCGCCGTGGGCGCTGGCCGTCGCGGCGCGGATGCGCGAGCGCTTCGGCGTCGACGTCCAGGCCATGCCCGCCGACGACGGGATCGTCCTGCGGCTGCCCGACGCCGGCTACGACGGAGGCCTCGGGGGCGGGCTGGGCGACGGCGACGCCGAGGACGCCGCCGGCGGCGCCGGCCTGCCCGACCTCGCCGACGTCCTGCTCATGGACCCCGACGACGTCGCCCAGGTCGTCACCGAGGAGCTCGGCGGGTCGGCGCTGTTCGCCGCCCGGTTCCGCGAGTGCGCCGGCCGGGCGCTCCTGCTGCCCCGCCGCAGCCCGGACCGGCGCCAGCCGCTGTGGCAGCAGCGTCAGCGCGCCGCACAGCTGCTGGAGGTCGCCGCGCGCTACCCCTCCTTCCCCGTCGTCCTGGAGACGGTGCGCGAGTGCCTGCAGGACGTCTTCGACGTCCCCGCGCTGGAGCAGCTGCTGCGCGACCTGCGCTCGCGGGCCGTCCGGGTCGTCGAGGTGACGACCCAGACGCCGTCGCCCTTCGCCCGCAGCCTGATGTTCGGCTACGTCGCCCAGTTCCTCTACGAGGGCGACTCCCCGCTCGCCGAGCGCCGCGCGGCGGCGCTGTCGCTCGACCCCGGCCTGCTCGCCGAGCTGCTCGGGCGCGGGGACGGCGCCGCGCTCGCCGACCTGCTCGACCCGGGCGCCGTCGTCCGCACGCACCGCGAGCTGCAGCGGCTGCTGCCCGAGCGCGGGGCGCGCGGCGCCGAGGACGTCGCCGACCTGCTGCGGGTGCTCGGTCCGCTCAGCACGCTGGAGGTGGCGCGGCGGGTGCGCCCGGGTGCCGTCCCCGGCGTCGACGACGCCCCAGCCAACGACGACGCAGCCCACGACGACGCAGTCCACGACGCCCCAGCCCACGACGACGCAGCCGACGACGCCTCGCCGGCGGACGGGACGTCCGACGACGCGCCGGAGCGGGACGCCGACGCCCGCGAGGCGGCGGCGCACGCGCGGCTGCCGACGGTGGAGGGCTGGCTGCGCTCGCTGGAGCAGCAGCGACGGGTGATCGCCGTGCGCATCGCCGGCGAGGAGCGCTGGGCGAGCATCGAGGACGCCGGGCGGCTGCGCGACGCCCTCGGCACACCGCTGCCCGTCGGCGTCCCCGAGGCCTTCACGGCGCCCGTGCCGGACCCGGTCGGCGAGCTGGTCTCCCGCTACGCCCGCACCCACGTGCCTTTCGCCCCGGCGCAGCTGGCCCGGCGGTTCGGCCTGGGCGGTGCCGTCGTCGCCGCCGCGCTGCGGGCCCTGGAGCAGCGGGGCCGGCTCGTGCGCGGGGACCTGCTGCCCGACGGCGCCCGCGGCCTGCTCGGCGAGGGGACCGCTCCTCCCGACGAGGCCACCGTGGCGCCCGCCGAGGCGGGCGTCGAGCACGTCTGCGACGCCGAGGTGCTGCGGGTGCTGCGGCGTCGCTCCCTGGCGGCGCTGCGGGCCGAGGTCGAGCCGGTGCCGGCCGAGGACCTCGCCGCCTTCGTCCCCCGCTGGCAGGGCGTCGGGGCGCGGCTGCGCGGCGCCGAGGGCCTCGTGCGGGTCGTCGAGCAGCTGGCGGGGGCGGTGCTGCCGGCCAGCGCGGTGGAGTCACTCGTCCTGCCGGCACGGCTGCAGCGGTACTCCCCCGCGCTCCTCGACGAGCTGACCGCCTCCGGCGAGGTGCTGTGGTGCGGGCACGGCACGCTGCCCGGGGACGACGGGTGGGTGTCGCTGCACCTGGCCGACTCGGCGCACCTCACCCTGCCGCCGCGGGCGCGCTGGGACTGCGTGGACGGCCGGGGCGACGCCGCGCTCCCCCACGCCGTCGCCGCGGCGGCCTCGGAGGACACGCTCGAGCTGACCGACGACCACCGGGCCGTCCTGGACGCGCTCGACGGCGGCGGCTCTTACTTCTTCCGCGCCCTCGCCGACGCCGTCGGCGCCACCGACGACGAGGCGCTCGCGGGTGTGCTGTGGGACCTGGTCTGGGACGGCCGGCTGACCAACGACACGCTGGCGCCGTTGCGGGCGCGGCTGCGCGGCGGCCGGACCCGGCACCGCAGCGCGCCGGCCCCCGCGACGTCCCGGTACGCGAGCAGCCGCCGCGGGTGGGCCGCCGGCCGCTCCCGCCCCGGCCGTCCGTCGGTCCCCGTCCGGGGCGGCCCGCCGCACGCCGCCGGGCGCTGGTCGCTGCTGCCGGAGACCGAGCCTGACGTCACGGTGCGGGCGGCGGCGCAGGCCGAGGTGCTGCTGGACCGCTACGGCGTGCTCACGCGCGGGTCGGTCGTCGCCGAGCGCCTGCCCGGCGGCTTCGCCGGGGTGTACCGCGTGCTCGCCGCCATGGAGGACGCCGGACGCGTGCGTCGCGGCTACTTCGTCGAGGGCCTCGGGGCCTCCCAGTTCGCCGGGCCGGGCGCCGTCGACCGGCTCCGCGCCGTCGCACGTCCGGTCGGCGAGCACGCCGACGACGGCTGGTCACCCCCGGGCCGCCGGGACGAGGACGACCGGCCCGCCGTCGTCGTCTCGGCGTGCGACCCGGCCAACCCCTTCGGCGCCGCGCTGCCCTGGCCGCCGCGGGAGGCCGGCGCGGGCGCCGGCGCCCAGGAGGCGAGCGGTGACGGCGGCGAGAGCCCGGGTGAGGACGGCGCGGCCACCATCACCCGCGGGCACCGGCCGGCCCGCGCGGCCGGCGCGCTCGTCGTCCTGCGGGAGGGCCGCCTGCTGCTCTACGTCGAGCGGGGCGGGCGGTCCGTGCGCTCGTGGTCGGGCGACCCCGACGACCTCGCCGCCGCGGGCCGGGCGCTCGTCACCGCCGTCCGCGACGGCGGCCTGGGCCAGCTGCTCGTGCAGAAGGCCGACGGCGAGCCCGTGCTGGGGGGCGGCCCGGTCGCCGACGCCCTCGAGGCCGCCGGCTTCACCCCCACGCCGCGCGGGCTGCGGCTGCGACCGTGAGCGTCAGCGGTGCCTGAGGGCGACACCGTGCTGCGGACGGCGCGGCGCCTGCACGCCGCGCTGGCGGGGCGGACGCTCCTGCGCAGCGACCTGCGGTGGCCGACGCTGGCGACCGCGGACCTGCGCGGGCAGGTGGTCGAGGAGGTGGCCGCCCGGGGCAAGCACCTGCTGCTGCGCACCGACGCCGCGCTCACGCTGCACAGCCACCTGCGGATGGACGGGTCGTGGCACGTCGTCCGCACCGGCGACCGGCGACGGGTCCGCTCCGCCGAGGGCGTCCGCGCCGTCCTGACGACGGAGGAGTGGACGGCCGTCGGCCACCGGCTGGGGATGCTCGACCTCGTCGCGACCGCCGACGAGGGCTCGCTCGTCGGTCATCTCGGGCCCGACCTGCTGGCCGACGACTGGGAGGCCGGCGGCGCGGACGCCCAGCCCCACGCAGGGCTCGACGCCCAGCCCGACGCGGTCCCCCGTTCGCAAGGCGGGGCGGGGCGCGCGCTGAGCGCCCTGCAGGCCGACCCGGCCCGCGAGGTCGGCGACGCCCTGCTCGACCAGCGCCTGGTGGCGGGCATCGGCACCTTCTGGATGAGCGAGGTGCTCTTCCTGCGCGGGCACAGCCCCTGGGCGCCGGTCGCCGCGGTGGACCTCGCCGCCGTGCTGGCCCTGGCCCGGCGGGCGATGCGCCTGGCGCTCGAGGCCCGCGAGCCCGTGCAGACGACGACGGGAGACACCAGGCCCGGGCGCAACCGCTACGTGCACGCCCGCTCGGGCCTGCCCTGCCGGCGGTGCGGGAGCACGGTCCGGGTCGCCCCGATCGGCGTCGGGCCGCACGCCCGCAGCGCCTTCTTCTGCCCGTCCTGCCAGCCCGGGCCGCGCCCGACCGACGACGGCCGCGCGCAGCCACCCCTCGGTCACGACCGCCGGGGAGGTGCCGCAGCCAGGCGCCGAGGCACCTCGCCGTACGCCTGAGACCCCGGACGTGGCCGCGCTGACCGGCAGCCAGGAGCCGGCCGGCTCGCCGCGACGGCACGGCGTCGCCCATCACTCAGGCGGCGCTGACCAGACCCCGGGAACGGCGGCCGCCCTGGTGGACGAGCTCGGGCGGGACGACGTCGGGCACGACGTCCGGGACGACGAAGTCCTCGGCGACGGCGACCCGGTCGCTGACCTCGCTGAGCAGCACCGACAGCGGCGTCTGCAGCGCCCCGCAGATGGAGGAGAGCAGCTCGGAAGAGGCTTCCTTCTGACCGCGCTCGACCTCGGACAGGTACCCCAGGCTCACCCGGGCGGTGCTGGAGACCTCGCGCAGCGTCCGGCCCTGCTTCTGCCGCAGGTCGCGCAGGACGTCACCGAGCTCTTGGCGGAGCAGGACCACGGCGTGCTCCCCTCTCTGGCTCGGGGCGGGCGTCGGTGCAGTGGCGTGGACGGGCTGGGTCGCAGGGACCGGGACGGTGGCACGAGCGGGTGCTGGTGCGGCGGCGCGGCGGACGGTCGTGCCGCTGGGCGTCGCGGCGGGTGCGGACCCGCCTCGACGCGCCGGGACCGGAGCGGCCTTCGTCGCGCTGGAGGTGGGAGCGGTCGTCATGACGCCTGACGCCCGTCGGCCAGGAGCCACCGGGCGGGTCGTGCTGGTCCGCCGGGACGCTGGTGCGCTCCCGGCACGCCCACGGTACCCGGCAGTCGCCGCCGAGGGTGTGGGGCCATGAGATCCGTGCATGACCACTCCAACGGGCGGCGCTGGACACCTGTTCCACCGCGCCCGGGCGACGGTGAGGGCGAGGCGACGACGCCAGCAGCAGCAGCACGGGTGACGGACGGGGCGTCACGCGCCCGCCTCCTGCGGCGCCCCGAGCGCCGCGGCGAGGAGCCCGAGGGCGGCGGCGGCCGCACCGGCCCGTACCTGGGACCGGTCACCGTCGAGGTGCAGCACCCGCACCAGGGGGCGCTCGACGCCGGTGACGGCGACGACGAGCGTCCCGGCGGGGTGGCCGTCGGCCGGTCCGGGGCCGGCGACGCCCGTCGTCGCGACGGCGACGTCGGCGCCCAGCAGCCGACGGGCGCCGTCGGCCATGGCGAGCGCCACGTCGACGTGCACCGGGCCGTGCTCGTCGAGCATCTCCTGCGCGACGCCGAGCACGTCCACCTTGACCGCGGGGGCGTACGCGACGACCCCGCCGCGCAGGACCTCGGAGGCACCGGCGACCGTCGCGAGCCGGGCGCTGACCAGCCCGGCGGTCAACGACTCCGCCGTCGCGACGACGACGCCGGCGGCCCGCGCGGCGTCGAGGCACCGACGGGCGAGCCGCTCGAAGGGGTCGCCCCCTGCGCCCTGGCGAGACGTCGAGGCGGAGGCGGTCACGACGTCGGCGGGAGCGTCCGCGGGCCGAGGCGGCGTCCGCGCACCGCAGAGGCCAGGTAGTCCAGCCCCGTCACCACGGTGACCAGGGTCGCCACGAGCACCAGCCCGAGGCCCAGCCCGGGCTTCCACGCGGCGACGGCGTCGACCGTCGGCAGCAGGTACACGCCGATCGCGAGGCTCTGCAGCACCGTCTTCGCCTTGCCGCCGCGCGAGGCTGGGATGACGCCACGACGGATCACGACGAGGCGCAGCAGCGTCACGCCGAGCTCGCGCCCCAGGACGACCACGGTGATCCACCACGGCAGCTCCCCGAGCGCCGACAGCAGCACGAGCGCCGTCCCGATGAGGGCCTTGTCGGCGATGGGGTCGACGAGCTTGCCGAAGTCGGTGACGAGGTCGTGCCGCCGGGCCAGGTCTCCGTCGACCTTGTCGGTCGCGATGGCGACGGCGAAGGCCGCGAAGGCCGCGAGGCGCCACCCCGCGTCCTGGCCGCCCTCGACGAGCAGCAGCGCCCCCATCAGCGGGACGAGCAGCACCCGCAGCACGGTGAGCGCGTTGGCGACGTTCCAGGCGCTCGCCGTGCCGTCGGCGTGACGACGGGCGACCAGCCACGACGTCATGGCACCGGCTCCGCGACGAGGTCGGCGCCGGCCCAGCCGGTGACGACCGCCTCGACCAGCTCACCGACCCGCGGCCGCGGCGCACCGGGCGGCAGGTGGACCTCGGTGGCGCCGTCGACCTCGGGGCCCTGGTGCTCGGCGCGCCCGACGACGAGCGCCCGCGCGTCGGGGCCGTCGGCCCCCTCGTCGACGTCCTCCTCCACGAGCACCCGCACCCGCTCGCCGACGCGCTCGGCGGCCCGCTCGTCGACGAGCGCCTCGACGAGCTGCTCCAGGTGCGCGCGGCGCTCCTCCACGACGGCCGCCGGCAGGTGACCGTCGAGGCGCGCTGCCTCGGTGCCGTCCTCGTCGGAGTAGCCGAAGACACCCGTGACGTCCATCCGCGCCGCCTCGAGGAAGGTCGCGAGCTCCTCGACGTCGGCCTCGGTCTCCCCGGGGAAGCCGACGATGACGTTGGAGCGCACCCCGGCGCGCGGCGCCAGCGCGCGCACCCGCTCCAGCAGGGCGAGGAAGTGCTCGGTGCCGCCGAAGCGCCGCATCCGGCGCAGGACGGTCGGCGAGGCGTGCTGGAAGGACAGGTCGAAGTAGTCGGCGACGCCCTCGGTGCCGGCGACCGCCTCCAGCAGGCCCGGGCGCACCTCGGCCGGCTGCAGGTAGGTGACGCGCACCCGCTCCAGCCCCTCGACGGCGGCCAGGCGCGGCAGCAGCTGCTCCAGGGACCGCAGGTCCCCGAGGTCCTTGCCGTAGGACGTGGAGTTCTCGCTGACGAGCAGGACCTCGCGCACGCCCTGCTCGGCCAGCCACCGCGCCTCGGCCAGCACGTCCTGCGGAGGTCGCGAGAGGTAGGCGCCGCGGAAGGCCGGGATGGCGCAGAAGGTGCACCGCCGGTCGCAGCCCGAGGCGAGCTTGAGCGGCGCCCACGGACGGCCGGGGTCGAGCAGCCGACGCAGCACGGGCGGTCCGGACGCCGGCGCCAGCCCCGCGGCCCGCTCGTCGGCCGCCCGCTCCCCGGCGGCCTGCTCGTCCGGGCTCGACGTGCCGGCCCCGTGCCCCGGCGTCGCGACGGCGCTCCCCCGGCGGGCGACGGGGCTCAGCGGCAGCAGCGAGCGCCGGTCCCGGGGCACGTGGCTGGCCGGCCGGTGCCCGGCGAGGACGTCGTCGAGGTGGCCGGCCAGGTCGGCGTAGGAGTCGAAGCCGAGGACGGCGTCGGCCTCGGGCAGCTGCTCGGCCAGCTCGGTGCCGTACCGCTCGGCCATGCACCCGACGGCGACGACGGCCCTCGTCCGGCCGGTCTCCTTGAGCTCTCCCGCCTCGAGCAGCGCGTCGACCGAGTCCTTCTTCGCCTGCTCGACGAAGCCGCAGGTGTTGACGACGGCGACGTCGGCCTCGGCGGCGTCCTCGACCAGCGACCAGCCGGCCCCCGCGAGCCGCCCGGCCAGCTCGGAGGAGTCCACCTCGTTGCGCACGCACCCGAGGGTCACGAGCGCGACCGAGCGACCCGCCGTGGGGGCGGTCTGGGGCGTCGGCGACGTCGGGCTCATCCCGACCACTGTAGGGGCCGGGTGCGGGCGTCCCGAGACCTCAGGGAGCCCCCTCGACCAGCGCGCGCAGCGAGCGGGTGGGCCGGAGCCACGCGCCCTCGGGCGGGAGGTTGTCGAGGCGGATGCGCGGCAGCGGCATGGTGAACGCGCCGGGCACCTCCTCGAGGTCGATGAAGGTGAGCAGGTCGGACTCCTGCGCGTAGCCCGCCACCTCGGAGAAGGCGATGACGACGCACTCCACGCCGGCCCGCGCGAGGTCCTCCAGCGGCTCGCGGAAGTTGCGCCCGTCGGCGCTCGCGACGACGACGCGGGCGAGCGGCCCCTCCTTCGCCCGGCGCGAGATGTGCTCGAGCATCGCCTCGTCGACGTCGTCCTCGGGCCGGGACTTCGGGCGGGCGAACACCGAGAACCCGAAGGAGCGCACCGCCTCGACCCACGGGCGCACGCTGGCGACGTGGGAGGGGTTGATGTTGGTGAAGACGCACCCCTCCACCTCGTGGTCGCCGGCCGTCCCGACGAGCCAGCGGCCGACCGCGTCGAAGCGTGGGCGCGAGGACGGCGACGGGCGCTCGCCGATGACGTTGGCGAGCGTCATGTCGATGTTCGGCGCGTCCCAGACCAGCAGGTCCAGGGGCGGGGCGGGCGGCGTGCCGTCGCCCTCGGGGTCGGCCACCACCTCGGCCGCAGCCTCCTCCACGACGCTCATGCGCGCCTCACCGTCCCGTCAGCTGCCATGCGTCGTCGCCACCCTCGTCGTCGTCGTCGGACCAGTCGGCACCGTCGTCGTAGCGCTGCGGCGGCGGGGGCAGGCCGGCGTCCCACTCGTCCTCGCCCGGTGCTCCGTAGCCGCCGGTCGGCTGCGGCGGCGCCGGCTCGACCTCGACGGCCTGGTCGTAGGCCTGGTCGGGGTTCCCACCGCCGGGCACCGGGTCCCCGCGCAGCCGGGCGAGGGTGTCCTCGAGGTCGTCGGGGCGCACGAGCACGTCGCGGGCCTTCGAGCCCTCGCTCGGCCCGACGACCCCGCGCGACTCGAGCAGGTCCATGAGCCGGCCGGCCTTGGCGAAGCCGACGCGCAGCTTGCGCTGGAGCATCGACGTCGAGCCGAACTGGGTGGTGACGACGAGCTCGGTGGCCTGGAGCAGGAGCTCCAGGTCGTCGCCGATCTCCTCGTCGACCTTCTTCTCCGGCGCCGCGACGACGACGTCCTCGCGGTAGACCGGTGCCAGCTGCTGCTTGACGTGGGCGACGACGGCGCCGATCTCGGCCTCGGTGACCCACGCCCCCTGCACGCGCATCGTCTTGGAGCTGCCCATCGGCAGGAAGAGGGCGTCGCCCTGGCCGATGAGCTTCTCGGCGCCCGGCTGGTCCAGGACGACACGGGAGTCGGCCAGCGAGCTCGTCGCGAAGGCCAGCCGCGAGGGCACGTTGGCCTTGATGATGCCCGTGACGACGTCGACGCTCGGGCGCTGGGTCGCCAGCACCAGGTGGATGCCCGCCGCCCGCGCGAGCTGGGTGATGCGCTGGATCGAGGCCTCGACGTCGCGGGGGGCGACCATCATGAGGTCGGCCAGCTCGTCGACGACGACGAGCAGGTACGGGTAGGGCTGCAGCGTCCGCTCGCTGCCGGGCTTGGGGGTCACCCGCCCCGCGCGCACGGCCGCGTTGAAGTCGTCGACGTGCTTGAAGCCGTACGTCGCGAGGTCGTCGTAGCGCGTGTCCATCTCCCGGACCACCCACTCCAGGGCCTCGGCGGCCTTCTTGGGGTTGGTGATGATGGGGGTGATGAGGTGGGGGATGCCCTCGTAGATCGTCAGCTCGACCCGCTTGGGGTCGACGAGCACGAGCCGCACCTCGTCGGGCGTGGCCCGCATGAGCACCGAGGTGATCATCGCGTTGACGAAGCCGGACTTGCCGGCGCCGGTGGCACCCGCGACGAGCAGGTGCGGGGTCTTCGCGAGGTTCGCGACGACGTAGCCGCCCTCGACGTCCTTGCCGACGCCCATGACGAGCGGGTGGGCCTGGTTGCGGGCGGCCTGGCTGCGCAGCACGTCGCCCAGCGACACGGTCTCGCGGTCGGCGTTGGGGATCTCGATGCCGATGGCCGAGCGGCCCGGGATCGGGGACAGGATGCGCACGTCGGCGCTCGCGACCGCGTAGGCGATGTTCTTGCTCAGCGCCGTGACCCGCTCGACCTTGACGCCCGTGCCGAGCTCGACCTCGTAGCGCGTGACGGTCGGGCCGCGGCTGAAGCCGGTGACGGCGGCGTCGATGTCGAAGCTGTCGAGCACGCCGGTCAACGCCTCGACGACCCGGTCGTTGGCGACGCTGCGGGCCTTGTGCGGCGAGCCCGGCGTCAGGACGTCGGACGGCGGCAGGCTGTAGGTGATGTCACCACCCAGCAGCAGCTGCTCCACGCGCTGCGGCAGCTGGCTGACCGGCGGCGCCTCCAGCTCCTCCGGGGTCGAGCTGGGCACCTTCTGCCCGGGCGGGGCGCCGCGGCGGCGCCCCTTCGCGGCCGCGGCCGGCGCGCCGTCCCCCTGCGCCTCGGGCGCGGGACCGCCCGGCTGCTGCACCTGCTGCTGCGTCGTCGCCTCGACGGGGTCGAGCGCCTGGGCACCCTGGTCGTCCCGCGGCCGCGGGGTGCCGCGGCGGCGAGGTCGCGCCGGCGCCTCCTCGTCCCCGGCCGCCGACCAGCCCGGGGGCTCCTCGGCCGCGGGGCCCGCCGACGCCTCGTCCCGGCCGCGGGCCCGCAGCCGCTCGGCGGCCCGTCGCGCGCGACCGCCGGAGGGCTCCTCGGCCGGCGTCTCCTCGTGGGCCTCCGGCCCGGCGTCGTCGCGGCGCCGTCCGCGCCGGCCCCGCGGCCGCGGGGCCTCGCCGTCGGCCTGGTGGTGCTCGTCCTCGTCGTCCCCGCGCCCGAGCACGCGGTCGCGCAGGGCGCCGAGCCGCTCGGGGACGGCGTGCACGGGCGTGGCGGTGAGCACGAGGAGCCCGAAGACGCCCAGCAGCACGAGCACCGGGACGGTGACGACGGGCGAGGCGCCCACGGACAGCGGCACGGCCGCGAGCCAGCCCACCGCCCCGCCGCCGCTGCGCAGCACCGGCCACGTGGACGGCGCGTCGGCGCCGACGGCGACCAGGTGCACGAGGCCGCAGACCGCGAGGAGGAGGGAGGCCATGCCGACCCAGGACCGCCCCGGGCGCGCCGGCCTGTCGGGGTGGCGCATGAGGCGCACGGCGGCCACGAGCAGCAGGACGGGGACGAGCAGCCCGACGAGGCCGAAGGCACCGGCGACGACGAGGTGGACGCCCTGACCGAGGGTGCCCGTGATGCCCCACCACTCCCGCGCCGCCACGAGGACGCCGAGGGCGAGCAGGAGGAAGGCCAGGCCGTCGCGGCGGTGGGCCGGGTCGAGGTCGCGGGCGCCGTCGCCGACGCGGCGGACCGTCCCGCCGACGACGTGCGACGTCCCCGTCCACAGGCCCTTGGCGGCGCGGCCGGCGACCGAGGCGCCCGTGCGCGGCGGCGAGCCCTTGCCCCCGCCGGCGTCCTTCGCGGCGGCCGAGGAGCCCCTGGAGGAGGGCTTGGCGGCGCCGCCCCGGGTGCTCCCGCCGCCGGAGCGGCGCGCCGTCGTCGTGCCGCGCGTCGCCATACCGGCACCGTAGCCGGGCCCGCCGACGGCGCGGACGAGCCGCAGCGGCGCGGCGGGCACCGGCCGCGCCTGGACCTCAGCCGTCCCGCGGCGTCGTCGAGAGGGTCCCCCGGCCGTCACGGCGCCATCGGCGTCCCGCGCTGTCCGTGAAGGTCAGCTCGGCGACGCGCCACTGCTCCTTCTTCATGACCGGCCTGATGGTGCCGGGGTAGGCGTCCACGTGGTCGGGGAAGTACCAGCCGTACGTCGGCTCGCCGTCGCGGGTGAAGTACCGGCCGGGAGGGACCACGAGCATGGTCGCGTCCCGCCACCCCTTGTAGTCCGGCGACAGGAAGCGCACGGTCACGTCGTGGACCGGGGCGTCCGAGACGTTGTGGAGGACGAACCCGTCCTGGCGGCTCCCGCGGTCGTCGAGGTGGACGGCGACCCAGGCCGAGACGCCGCGCGCCTGGAGCTCGCGGCGGTCCTCCTCCGCCCGCGCGTCGCGCGCCGACTCGATCCGCAGCACCCGACCGGCGTGGGTCGCGGCGACGGCCGCCGCTCCCAGCGCGAGGGCCGAGACGAGCACGCCCAGCCAGGTCGGGAGGTCGCCGAGGTCCACCTCAGGCGCTGACGACGACGGGCACGATCATCGGCTTGCGCCGCAGCTTGCCCGAGGCGAAGCGGCCGACGACGCGGCGCACCACCTGCTGCAGCTGGTGGGTGTCGGTGGTGCCGTTCGCGGCGGCCTGCTCCAGCGCCTGCACCACCTGCCCGCGGACCTGGGAGAAGACCGCCGAGTCCTCCGCGACGCCACGGGCGTGGATCTCGGGCCCGGCGACGACGGCGCCGGAGGAGGCGTCCACCGCGACGAAGACGGAGATGAAGCCCTCGTCGCCGAGGATGCGGCGGTCCTTGAGGTCGGCGTCGGTGATCGCCCCGACGCTGGAGCCGTCGACGTAGACGTACCCGCACGGCACGGCGCCGGCGACCCGCGCGACGCCGCCCTTCAAGTCCACCGCCACGCCGTCCTCGGCCATGATCACCCGCTGGCGCGGCACGCCCGTCGCGACGGCGAGGTCGGCGTTGGCGTGCAGGTGCCGGTGCTCGCCGTGGATCGGCAGGACGTTCTTCGGGCGCACGATGTTGTAGCAGTACAGGAGCTCGCCGGCGCTGGCGTGCCCCGAGACGTGCACCCGCGCGTTGCCCGAGTGCACGACCTTGGCGCCCAGGCGCGTGAGCCCGTTGATGACGCGGAAGACGGCGTTCTCGTTGCCGGGGATGAGCGAGGACGCCAGCACGACGGTGTCGCCGCGGCCCACCCGCACCCGGTGGTCGTTGTTCGCCATCCGCGACAGCGCGGCCATCGGCTCGCCCTGGCTGCCGGTGCACATGAGGACGACCTTGTGCTGGGGCAGGTCGTCGACGGCCTTGACGTCGACGAGGACCTTGTCCGGCACCGTGAGGTAGCCCAGCTCGGCGGCGATGCCCATGTTGCGGACCATCGAGCGACCCACGAGGGCCACGCGCCGGCCCGAGCGCGCCGCGGCGTCGAGCACCATCTGCACGCGGTGCACGTGGGAGGCGAAGGACGCCACGATGATGCGCCGCTCGGCCGTGCGGAAGACCCGGTCCAGGGCCGGCTCGATCTCCCGCTCGCTCATCGTGAAGCCGGGGACCTCGGCGTTGGTGGAGTCGACGCAGAAGAGGTCGACGCCCTCCTCCCCGAGGCGGGCGAAGGCCCGCAGGTCGGTGATGCGCCCGTCCAGCGGCAGCTGGTCCATCTTGAAGTCACCGGTCAGCAGCACCGAGCCGGCCCTGGTCCGCACCATCACGGCGAGCGCGTCGGGGATCGAGTGGTTGACGGCGACGTACTCGGTCCCGAAGGGCCCGAGCTGCTCGACCTGGCCCTCGCGCACCGTCAGCGTGTACGGCGTGATCCGGTGCTCCTTGAGCTTGGCCTCGATGAGGGCCAGCGTCAGGGTCGAGCCGACGAGGGGGATGTCCGGGCGCAGCCGCAGCAGGTAGGGCACCGCGCCGATGTGGTCCTCGTGCCCGTGGGTGAGGACGACCGCGACGACGTCCTCGAGCCGGTGGGCGATGGAGGAGAAGTCCGGGAGGATGAGGTCGACGCCGGGCTGGTGGTCCTCGGGGAAGAGGACGCCGCAGTCGACGACGAGCAGCTTGCCCTCGGTCTCCAGCACGGTCATGTTGCGCCCGACCTCGCCGAGCCCGCCCAGCGGCGTGACGCGCAGCGCGCCGTCGGCGAGTGCGGGCGGGGGGGAGAGCTCGGGGTGGGGGTGGCTCACAGCAGTCCTGCTTCCGTCAGGGCGCCCTGCAGCTGCTCCACCTGGTCCTCGTCGAGAGGGAGCAGGGGCAGCCGCACGGCGCGGGAGGTCGTGGCACCGAGCAGCTGCGCGACGGCCGAGGCCGAGGCGGCGCCCTGGGCGCGGTTCATCATGAGGTCGACGACCGGCAGCAGCCGGGCGTGGAGCGTGCGGGCGGTGGGCAGGTCACCGGCGTCGACGGCGTCGACCATCGCCCGGTAGGCGCCGGCGGCGGCGTGGCCGACGACGCTGACGACGCCGGCCGCGCCCTGCGCGAGGTGGGCGAGGTTGAGGGCGTCCTCGCCGGAGTACCAGGCGAGGTCGGTGTTCGCCATCACCTGCGAGGCGGCGTACAGGTCGTTCTTGGCGTCCTTGACCGCGACGACGCGCGGGTGCTCGGCGAGCGCCTGGAGCGTGCCGACGGCGATCGGCGTCCCCGTGCGGCCGGGGATGTCGTACAGCATGACCGGCAGCCCGGTGGCGTCCGCCACGGCGCCGAAGTGCGCCAGCAGCCCCGCCTGCGGCGGCCGGGAGTAGTACGGGGTGACGACGAGCAGCCCGTGGGCTCCCGCCACCTCGGCCGCGCGGGCCGCCTCGACGCTGGCGGCGGTGTCGTTGCCCCCGGCCCCGGCGAGCACGTGGGCGCGGGCGCCGACGGCCTCCAGGACGGCGCCGAGCAGGCGCGCCTTCTCCCCCGTCGACGTCGTCGGGGACTCCCCCGTCGTGCCGCTGAGGACCAGGCCGTCGCAGCCGGCGTCCACCAGGGTGGTCGCCAGGCGGGCCGCCGCGTCGAGGTCCACCTCGCCGTCCGCGGCGAAGGGCGTCGCCATCGCGACGAGCACCGAGCCGAAAGGACGGGCGGGCGCCGCGGGGGCTCCGGGGGTGCCCTGGGGCGTCGTCGTCAGCGGCACGGGAGCACGCTACCGACCTGCGGGACCCCCGCCGCGCACCCCGGGCCGGCGGTGGTGGCGCTGCCTCGCGGGTGAGCCCCGACGACCCTCGACGCCGACGGCCGGGTCGTCGACGGCGGACGTGCCCGCGACCCCGGCCCCTGCCGCCGGCTCCCCGGGGCCCGCCTCACGCCGGAGGCCACCGGGTGCGCTCGCCCCGGTGGGCAGCTCGACGGTGCGGCCGTGCTCGGCCGCCTCGCGCTGCGCGGCGATCGCCTCCTTCATGACGGTGGCGTAGACGTCGACGTACTCCTGGCCCGAGAGCGCGAGGACGGCCCGCATGACGTCGTCGGTGGCGGCCCGCAGCACGAAGCGGTCGCCCTCGCCGCCGGCGTAGCGGGAGAGGTCGACGGGCGGGCCGATGCGGATGCCGACGCGTCGGACCGCCGGCAGCAGCCGGCCGACGGGCTGCACCTCGGCCGTGCCGACCATGGCGACGGGCACGACGGGCACACCGGCCTCCAGGGCGAGCCTCGCCGCGCCGCTGCGGCCCCGGTGCAGCCGGCCGTCGGGGCTGCGGGTGCCCTCGGGGTAGATGCCGAGCAGCTCGCCGCGGCGCAGCACCGCCAGGCCGCTGCGCAGGGAGGCCAGGCCCGCCGCACCGCCGGAGCGGTCGACCGGCAGCTGCCCGACGCCGCGGAAGAAGGTCGCGGTGAGCCGCCCCCGGACTCCGCGGCCGGTGAAGTACTCGTCCTTGGCGAGGAAGGTCACCCGCCGGTCGAGCACGAGCGGGAGGAAGATCGAGTCGCTGAAGGACAGGTGGTTGCTGACCAGCAGGGCTCCGCCGTGGTCGGGCACGTGCTCGCGCCCCTCCACCCAGGGGCGGTAGAGCACCAGGAGCACCGGGCCGAGCACGAACCGCTTGAGCAACCAGTAGAGCACCGCGCCCCCGCCCTCCGCGTCGTCCTCGCCGTCCCGGTCTCCCGGAGGTCCTCCGGTGCGCGCAGGACTCTAGGACGGGCGAGCCCACCGGGGCGGGCGAGCGCGCCGGAGCACCGCCAGGCGGGTGGGAGCCGGCGCCTCCCGCGGGCAGGTGGCCGCCCGGCCTCGCCGGGCCAGCGCGGCCCGTGCCACCATCGTCAGATGCGCCAGCGCGACCCTCGCACCGGACGTCCCGTGGGGGCGCCGGCGCCGGCCGCCGCGGGCTCGGGCGGCCCGCTGGTCGTCCGCGGCGCCCACGCGTGGTCGGCCCCGCCCCCGGCCGGCCCGGCCCTCGTGGACGGCGTGCGCGTCGGCGCGCTCGTCCTGCACGGCTTCACCGGCAGCCCGGCGTCGGTGCGGCCGTGGGCGCAGGGCCTGCACGAGGCCGGTGCCGAGGTCGCCGTCCCCCGGCTGCCCGGGCACGGCACGAGCGTGGAGGACCTCGACCGCTCCTCCTGGCGCGACTGGTACTCCCTGGCCCGAGCGGACCTGCACCTGCTGCGGGCTCGCTGCGACGTCGTCGTGGTCGCCGGGCTGTCGATGGGCGGCGCGCTCGCCCTCCGCCTGGCGGCCCGCGAGGAGGACGCCGTCGACGCCCTCGCCCTCGTCAACCCGGCGGTCCTGCTCGGCGACCCACGGCTCGCGGCGCTGCCGCTGCTGCGGCTGGTCCGGCGCAGCGTCCCGGGAGTGGCGAGCGACATCGCCGCGCCGGGGCGCGACGAGATCGGCTACGACCGCGTGCCCCTGCGGGCGCTCGCGTCCTTCGTCGAGCTCATGGCCGGGGTCCGCGCAGACCTCTCCCGGGTGCACCAGCCGGTGCTCGTCGCCAGCTCGCGCACCGACCACGTCGTCCCGCCGACGAGCGCCGCGCGGGTGCGCGAGGGGGTCTCCTCGCGCGACGTCCGCGACGTGCGCCTGGAGCGCAGCTTCCACGTCGCGACGCTCGACCACGACCTGCCGGTGGTCGTCGAGGAGACCCTGCGGCTGGCCCGCGACGTCGCGGGAGACCGTGCGGGAACGGCTACGGGGACGCGCGCGGGGGCCCCCGCGTGAGCGAGCGGGGTCAGGGGCGCGGGGAGGACCCGGTCGACGTCGACGCGGCCTGGGCGGAGATCGTCGCGCGCTGGGAGCAGCCGCCGGGCTCGCGCCCGGCCGGAGAGCGGGGCTCCTCGGCAGGGGACGGCGCCCGGCCCGTCGTCGAGGACCAGCAGGCCCCGCCGGAGGCCGCGCCCGCGGCCGAGGACGGCAGCGCCGCCGACGCCGCCGCCGAGGGCACCCCCGACGCGGACGCCGCCGCCGAGCAGGTCAGCGACCCGCCCGCCGCGGACGAGGCGACTCCCGAGCCAGCCCCGGCCCCCACCCCGGCTCCGCGCGGCTGGGCCGACGACGCCGTCGCCGGGGACCGGCGCCCGACGCCCCGGGAGCCTGAGCCCGAGCCGGAGGACCACTTCGTCCCGCCGCCCCTGCCGCCCACCCCGCCGGTGACGCCCCTCGTGCGGGCCGCGTGGGTGGGCGCCCTGGGCGGGCCTGCCCTGCTGCTCGTCTGCGCCCTGGTGTGGCGCGACGCGCCGACGCTCGTCGTCGTGGCCGGGGTCGCCGCCTTCGTCGCCGGCTTCGCCGTCCTCGTCTCGCGCCTGCCCCGCTCGCGCGACGAGGACGGCGACGACGGCGCGGTGGTCTGAGGGGGTCGGCCACGAGCCCGGGCGCCGACGACGGCACCGGCATCGGCATCGGCATCGGCATCGGCATCACCCAGGCGGCCCGGGAGGCCGGGCTCTCGGTGCACACGCTCCGGTACTACGAGGACCAGGGCCTGCTCCGGCCCGACCGCGACGTCGGCGGCCGGCGCACCTACCGCCCCGACGACCTCCGCCGGCTGCGCTTCGTGCGGCAGATGCGTCGCTCCGGCATGTCGATGCAGGCGCTGCGGCGGTACGTCGCCCTCTCCGACGCCGGGCCGGCGACCGTCCCGGAGCGCCAGCAGATGATGCTCGACCACGCGGCACGGGTCGCGGCGGACATGCAGGACCTGGCCGAGGCGCTCGCGACGACCCGGCACAAGATCCGTACCTACGACGGCCACCCCGAGCCCTGACCCGGACCCTGACCCGAGCCCCCTCGAGCCCCCGGGGCGGCCGTCGGTCGGCGCGGCTTGACCTCGAGCGCGCTCGAGCTCCCAGGGTGAGCGCCATGACGCGCGACCACCTCCCCGCCCCCTCCGCCACCACTCCCTCCGCCACCGGCCCCTCCGCCACCGCCACCGGCTCGTTGCCGTCGCGCACCCTCGGTGACCCGGCCTCGGGGAGCGCCCTGCGCGTGTCCGCGCTGGGGCTGGGGTGCATGGGCATGAGCGAGTTCTACGGCCCGAGCAACGAGCGGGAGTCGCTCGCGACCATCGCGGCCTTCTGCGACGCGGGGGGCACGCTGCTGGACACCGCCGACATGTACGGCCCCTTCACCAACGAGCAGCTGGTCGGCCGAGCCGTCGCCCAGCGTCGCGAGCAGGTGGTCGTGGCCACCAAGGTCGGCATCCGGCGCCGGCCCGACGGCTCTCGCTCCGTCGACGGCCGCCCGGAGCACGTCCGGGCGGCCTGCGAGGCCAGCCTGCGGCGCCTCGGCGTCGAGCACGTCGACCTGTACTACCAGCACCGCGTGGACCCGGACGTGCCCGTGGAGGAGACCTGGGGAGCCCTGGCGGACCTCGTCCGCGCCGGGCACGTCCGCCACCTGGGGATCAGCGAGGCCGCTCCGGAGACGCTGCGCCGCGCCCACGCCGTCCACCCGGTCACCGCCGTGCAGACCGAGTGGTCGCTGTGGTCCCGGGACGTCGAGGTGGACGGCGTGCTCGCGACCGCCCGCGAGCTCGGCGTCGGGGTCGTGCCCTACTCGCCGCTGGGCCGCGGGTTCCTCTCGGGCGCCCTGCGCGACCGGGCGGCCTTGGCCTCCGACGACTTCCGCCGGTCCGACCCCCGTCTCCAGGACGGCCGGCTCCCGTCCAACCTGCGGCTCGTGGAGCAGGTGCAGGCCCTCGCCGCCGAGCTCGACGCCACCGCCGCCCAGGTCGCCCTGGCCTGGCTCCTGGCGCAGGGGCCCGACGTCGTCCCGATCCCGGGCACCCGGCGAGCAGGCCGGCTCGCCGAGAACCTGGCCGCCGTCGACGTCGTCCTGGGCACCGACCTCCTCGCCCGCCTGGACCGCACCCTGCCCGTGGGGGCGGACGTCGGGGACCGCTACGCGGACATGAGCCCGCTGCGGCGCTGAGCGGCGGCGGCGGTCACGACGAGGTCGACGACGACGGCCCGGTGGTCGCTCGCGGCACCCGTCGCGAGGACCTCCGCCCGCATCGGCTCGACGCCCCGCGCCAGCACCGCGTCGATGCGGGCACGCGGGCGGGAGGCCGGGAAGGTGGCGCCACCGCCGCCGGCGCCCTCGTCGGCGCCGGCCGCGACCTGTGCCCAGCAGTCCCGGCCGCCCGGCGCCACCGCCGACCACGACGGCCCGCCGGGGTGCTCGTTGAGGTCGGCGCCCACGACGACCGGCAGGTCGTCCGGCTCGCCGAGGTCTCGGGCCAGGAGCCCGGGCACCTCGGCCAGCCGGGCCGCGTGGTCGCGGCGCTCGCCCTCGACGAGGCCCAGGTGGGCCGCGAGGACGACGAGGCGCCGCCCGCCCGGTCGCCGGAGCACCGCCGCGGCGACGCCGCGGACCGGCGTCGTGAGGCCCCGCACCGGCAGGGCGGCGGCCCGGGCGACGTCGACGGCCAGGCGCGGGGCGACCAGCACGAGGTTCCCGGCGGCGGGGCGGCCGGCGGCCGCGACGAGCAGGCCGCTGCGGCGGGCGAGGTCGGCCGCCCGCGGCACCGTCCGCAGGCCCCGTGGCCCCTCCTGCAGCAGCGCGACGTCGCAGCGGGCCTCCCGCAGCACGTGCGCCACGGCGCCCGCGCCCGCGCGCAGCCCGTGGACGTTCCAGGTCAGCACACGCAGGACGTCGGGCGCCGGCGCCGGGCGCGCCCCGCTCACCCCCAGCCCCGGGAGAGGTCGGCGGCGCCGACGAGACCGGCGTCGGGGCCCAGCTCGGCGAGCAGCACCCGCGCCTCCGGCCGGTACCCGCGGCCGGTCAGCGTGCGGCGGAACTCCTCCCGCGCCGGGCGCAGGAGCAGCTCGCCGGCGTCGCTGACGCCCCCGCCGACGACGAAGGTGCCCGGGTCCAGGGCGGCGGCCAGGTTGGCCAGCCCGGTGCCGAGCCACCGGCCGGTGTCCTCGACGATCTCGACGGCCGCCGGGTCGCCGGCGCGCGCGGCGGCGGTGACGACCGGCCCGCGCACGGTCTCGGGGTCGCCACCCGCCTCCGCCAGCAGGCCCAGGGCGAAGGGCGAGCGGCCGCGCGCGAGCTCGCGGCCCTCGCGCCCGAGGGCGTTGCCGGAGGCGTACTGCTCCCAGCAGCCGCGGTTGCCGCACTCGCACCGGTGCCCGCCGGGCACCAGCACCATGTGGCCGAACTCCCCCTCGATGCCGTAGCGCCCCCGCTGGAGCCGGCCCTCGGTCACGACGGCACCGCCGATGCCGGTGCCGAGCGTGAGGCACACCAGGCGCGGCTCCCCGCGCCCCGCGCCGAAGCGGTACTCGGCCCAGGCCGCCGCGTTGGCGTCGTTCTCCACCAGCGTGCGCCGCCCGACCCGCCGCCCGAGGCGGTGGCGGACCCGCGCCTCGACGGCCTCGCGCAGCGGCTCGTCACGCCAGGCTAGGTGCGGGGAGAACAGGACGGTCGAGCGCGTCGCGTCCACGAAGCCGGCCGCGCCGATGCCCACCGAGACGACCTCGTGGCGCGCCGACAGCTCCGCGACGAGCTCGGCGATGAGGTCCTCGACCGCCTGCGGGCTTCGGGTCGGCGTCTCCCGGCGGGCCCGGGCGACGACGCGGCCGCGGCCGTCGACGACGCCGGCGGCGACCTTCGTGCCGCCGATGTCGATGCCGATGGCCAGCCCGTCGCCGATGACGGCGCGCCGCGCCTGCCGGCGCAGCCGCTCCCCGGCCTGCGCCCTGCGCAGCCGGCGGACCTCGTCGACCTCGGCGCGGCGGAAGAGCGGCTCGCGCGAGCGCCGCGCCTCCCGGCGGCGCTCGGCGGGGGTCGCACCGCGGCCCTGCGCGCGAGCGGCGGGCGGGCGGGGGCGCCTGCGCGCCGAGGAGGGCTCGGCGGGCTCGGCCGGCTCGGGATGGGGCGGCTGGCTCACCCGCGCGCCGCCAGGTGCGCCACGCCCACCATCCCGGCGTCGTTGCCGAGGACGGCCGGCTCGATCCGCGCGAGCTCGCGGTGCTGGGCGGCCGTCAGGGCGCCGGCGAAGGCCCGGCGCATGGGCGCGAGGAGCATGTCCCCCGCCGAGCTCACTCCTCCGCCGACGAGCACCAGCCCCGGGTCCAGGACGGCGGCCAGGCTGGCTGCACCCTCGCCGAGCCAGCGGCCGAGGGTCGCCACGAGCGCCAGCGCGGCCTCGTCGCCCTCCTCGGCCGCCCGTGTCACGTGCGGGCCGGTGACGGCGCCCGGGTCCCCGCCGGCGAGCTCCAGCAGCCGCGCCGCCCCCGTCGGGTCGGTGCCGGCGAGCGCGCGAGCCCATCGGACCAGGGCCTGGCCGGAGCCGTACTGCTCGAAGCAGCCCGTGCGCCCGCAGCCGCACTGGTGGCCGTCGGGGACGACGCGCAGGTGGCCGACCTCGGCACCCATGCCGCCGGTGCCGCGCACGAGCTCGCCGTCCAGCACGACGCCGCCGCCGAGGCCCGTGCCCACCGTGAGCAGCAGCATGTCGCGCGTCCCCTGGCCGCCGCCGTGGACGAACTCCCCCCACGCGGCGGCGTTCGCGTCGTTCTCCACGACGACGGGCAGCTCGACGCGCTTCTCGACCTCCTCGCGCAGCGGCTCGTGGCGCCAGGCGAGGTTGGGCGCGAAGACGACGGTGGAGCGGGAGGCGTCGATGTACCCGGCCGCCGCGACCCCCACCGCGGTGACGTCGTGCTCGGCCCGCAGCTCGGCGACGGCGTCGGCGACGGCGTCCTCGATGGCCTCGGGGTCGGTGGCGGGGGTGACCCGCCGCGTGCGTGCCGCGACGGTGCCGTCCGCCTCGACGACCCCCGCGGCGATCTTCGTCCCGCCGATGTCCACGCCGATCGTGCTCATCTCGCTCCTGTCCTGGGGGTGCCGCGGGCGGGGCCTCGCGGCGCGTGCGGAGGGTGCGGGGGTCGCCGGGGGGCGTCAGCCGCTGGCGGCGCGGCGCGCCAGCTCGGTGAGGGCGGTGGTCGTGAGCGTCCGCTCGGCGCGCCGGCGCAGCGGCCCGGGCAGGGGCACGCGCAGCTCGACCCCGAGGTCGTAGCGGACGTCGGTGCCGCCGTCGGCGCGGGCGGCCAGGACGTAGGAGCCGTCCAGGTCGGCGAGGACCCGGCCGGGCTCGTCGACGTGCCAACGGACCGTCCCGGTGCCGTCGTCGGCGACGTCCCATCCGTAGGCCAGCACGTACTCGTCGGCGAGCGGGCCGCCCTCGACGCGGAAGCGTGCCCGCGCGGGCCGGCCGTCGGCACCCGCGTCGAGCACCTCGACCGTGCGGACCGACGCCGCCCACGAGGGGTAGGCCTCCAGGTCGGCGACGACGGCGAGCACCCGCTCCGGGGGCGCGTCCACGACCGCGGAGGAGGAGGTGCGCTCAGCCATGCGCGCGAGGCTAGCGCTCGACCCCCGTGGCCTCGGGGCGACGACGCCCGCCGCGCCCAGGGCGGTGCACCTAGGCTGGGGGGCCGGCCCGGGGAGGTGCCGGGTGCGGCGCCCGGCCGGCACCCGAGCCCGGGCGTCCCAGCGAGGGAGCCGTCCGTGCGCGAGTCCAGCCGCCCCGCCGTCGTCGAGGTCGACCCCCGCCGCCACCTCGCCGGGCTGGTCCTCGAGAACGCCACGGACTGCCCCGACGCCGTGGGCCTGCGACGCCCAGACGGCGAGGGCGGGTGGCGCGACGTCACCTGGTCCACCTTCCGCGACGAGGTCGAGGCGCTGGCCAGAGGGCTCGTGGGTGCCGGCGTCCAGGCGGGCGACCGCGTCGCCCTCCTCGCTCGCACCCGCTACGAGTGGACGCTCGCCGACTTCGCCATCTGGACCGCGGGCGCCGTCACGGTGCCCGTCTACGAGACCTCCTCCCGCGACCAGGTGGCGTGGACGCTGGAGAACTCCGGCGCCCGTGTCGCGCTCGTCGAGAGCGCCGAGCACGCCGCCCTGGTGGCACGAGCCAGGGCCGAGGGCGAGGACGACGCCACGTGGACCTTCGACGACGACGGCCTGGCCCCGCTCGTGGCGCTCGGCGCCGACGTCGACGCCGGTGAGCTGGACCGTCGTCGCGCCACCCTCTCCGGGGACTCGCTCGCGACGGTCATCTACACCTCGGGCACGACCGGCCGGCCGAGGGGCGTCGAGCTGACCCACGGCAACTTCCTCGTGCTCGCCGAGAACACCGCCGCGGTGCTCAAGGAGGAGGTGCTCGCCGACGACGCCAGCACCCTGCTGTTCCTGCCGCTGGCCCACGTGCTGGCCCGCTTCATCCAGGTCCTCGCCGTCGTGGCGCGCACCCCGGTCGGCCACACCGCCGACGTCAAGCAGCTGGCGGCCGACCTGGCCTCCTACCAGCCGACGTACGTCCTGTCGGTGCCGCGCGTCTTCGAGAAGATCTACAACGGGGCCGAGGCCAAGGCCGACGCCGCCGGCAGGGGCGACCTCTTCCGGCGTGCCGCCGGGGTCGCCGAGCGGTGGAGCCGGGCCCAGGACACCGGCGGGCCCTCGCTGGCGCTGCGGCTGCAGCACGCCCTCTTCGACCGGCTCGTCTACGCCCGGCTGCGCGCGGCCATGGGCGGGCGCCTCGCCTTCGCCGTCTCCGGCGGGGCGCCCCTCGGCGAGCGGCTCGGCCACTTCTTCCGCGGCGTCGGCGTCACGATCCTCGAGGGCTACGGCCTCACCGAGTCCACGGCGCCGACCGCCTGCACCCGGCCGGGCGAGGTGCGCATCGGCACCGTCGGCCCGCCCATGCCCGGCACGGCGCTGCGGGTCGACGACGAGGGCGAGGTGCAGCTCAAGGGCCCGAACGTGCTGCGCGGGTACTGGCGCGACGAGGAGGCCACTCGCGAGGCCTTCGTCGACGGCTGGTTCCGCACCGGCGACCTCGGCCACGTCGACGACGACGGCTTCCTGCGGATCACCGGGCGCACGAAGGAGATCATCGTCACCGCGTCGGGCAAGAACGTCGCCCCCGCCGTCCTGGAGGACCGGCTGCGCGCCCACCCGCTCGTGAGCCAGTGCATGGTCGTCGGCGACGGCAGGCCCTACGTCGCAGCGCTCGTCAGCCTCGACCCCGACATGCTCCCGATCTGGCTGCGCAACAACGACCTGCCCGAGGTCGACGCGGAGAAGGCGGCCGACGTGCCCGAGGTGGTCGCCGAGGTGCAGAGGGCGGTCGACGCGGCCAACGAGGCCGTCTCCCGGGCCGAGTCCGTCCGCCGCTTCGTCCTGCTGCCCGGCGACCTCACCGAGGAGTCCGGCCACCTCACCCCCTCGCTCAAGCTCAAGCGGACGGTCGTCCTCGCGGACTACGCGCGCGAGGTGGAGGCGCTCTACCCCTGACCCGGCCCTGGCAGGCGCAGCGCCGGGTCGGGGCCCGGTGGCAGCGGGACGTCGGGGTCGAGCAGGCGCGCCAGCCGCTCGACCTGCTCCGGCCAGGACCACGTCGCGGTGACCCACTGCCGGCCGGCCGCGCCGAGGGCGCGGGCCCGGTCGCGGTCGGCGAGCAGCTCGGCGACGGCGTCGGCGACGGCGCCGACGTCCCGGCCGTCGACGACGACCCCGCTGCGGCCGTCGAGGACCGCGTCGGGGGCGCCGCCGGAGCGGCCGACGACGACGGGCAGGCCGGTCGCGGCGGCCTCGAGGTAGCAGATGCCGAGGGCCTCGGGCTCCAGGCCGAGCAGCCGCGTGCGGGTGGGCACGGCGAAGACGTCGCCGGCGGCGTGGTGGGACGGGGTGTCGGCCCACGGGACCCGGCCGGCGAGCACGACGTCACGCTCGACGCCCAGGCGCCGGGCGAGCCGCTCGACCCGCCGCCGCCCGGGGCCGTCGCCGACGACGAGCAGCGCCGCCCCCGGGACCCGCGCGCGCACCGCCGGCCAGGCCCGCACGAGCGTGTCCTGCCCCTTGCGCGCGACGACGCGCGACACGCACACCACGACGGGCCGCCCGGTCAGCCCGTGGGCCGCGCGGACGGCGTCGCCGTCGGCGGCCGGGGAGAAGACGTCGGCGTCGACGCCGGGGACGAGACGTCGCAGGCGCGCGCGCCCCTCGCAGGAGAGCGGCCGGGCGATGCGCGAGGCGCACCACGGGCCCAGCGCGGTGAGGACGTCGACCCGGTCGCCGATCGCGCGCAGCGCCCGGCGCGTCCCGGGCAGGGTCGACCACCACACCTCGTGCCCGTGCGTCGTGGCCACCACGCGCCGCACGCCGGCCCGGCGGAGCGCCGGCGCCATGAGGGCGAGCGGGGCCGCCGCGCCGAACCAGACGCGGTCGCAGCCGTGCGCACGGGCGGTCGCGGCGACGCGGCGCGTGACCGCCGGGGTCGGCACGAGCAGCCGCGCCGGGTCGCGCACCACGGCGTGCGGGCGGGCGGCGTCGTAGGCGGCGTCGCCGTCCTGGCGGGCGGTGTGGACGACGACGTCCTCCGGCGGCAGCCGCGCGACGACCGCCGCGACGAAGGTCTCGATGCCCCCGGTGCGCGGCGGGTAGTCGTTGGTGACGACGAGGGTGCGGCCACCGGCCGCCCGCCCCGCACCGGCCGGGCCCGCCACCTCAGCTCCCGCCCGCCGCGAGGGACCCGAGGTCGGCGAGCCACTGCTGCTCCAGCTCGACGAGCGTGACGCCGAGGACCTCCGGCACCGCCCGCTCGGCCGGGAGCGGGGCGACGGCGGCCTCCTGCTGCGTGGCGGCGCGACCGGCGCTCGCCCGCACGAGGTCGAGCAGCGCCTGGCGGCCGTGGCGCTGCTCGACCGTGCGCGCGGCCAGGAAGGACTGGCCGTAGGCGGGCGCGACGTCCCCGCCCGTCGGGTCGAAGGCCGCCGGGCCGGGCAGCGCCGTCGGGCCGTCGCCGGCGCGCACGGCGGCCAGCGTCCCCGCAGCGACGACCTCGGGGGGCAGGACGTCGTCGTCGGCGCCGGCCGTGGCGCCGCCGTAGGCGACGAGCTCGGCGAAGCCCTCGGACAGCCACGGCGGCGGGTCGTCGGCGGCGCCGGCACGGACGGCGACGTGCGTCGTCTCGTGCGTGAGGACGACGGCGCGGCCGAGCTCGCCGAGCTGATCGAGGGCGGCGGGGTTGACGACGACGCGGTCGACGGCGCCCTCGGCGCCGGGCTCGCCCGAGGCACGGTCGGCGCCCGTCGTCAGCGCGGCCAGCTGGTCGAGACCCGTGACGTCGGGGCTGGCTCCCCCGGCGCGCCCGAGCAGCCGGGCGAGCTGGTCGAGGTCGGCCGGGACGTGCAGGACGGTGCGCCGGGGCCAGCCGGTGCCCCACGCCGCGTCGACCTGGCGGGCCGCGGCGTCGCCGAGGACGGCCTGCTCCGCCAGGACGGCGCGGGGCGCCGTGCCGACGACGAAGGTGCGCTCCCCCGCGACGACGTCGACCAGGCCGAGGTCCCAGGGGTCGGGCCGGCCCGGCGTCTCCCCGTCGCCCACGAGGACCAGCCCTGCGTCCTGCTCCTCGACGGCGAAGGAGCGGTGCCGCACCTGCGGCACCTCGTCGACGCCCTCGAGCCGGTAGGACAGCAGGGTGTCGGCCTCCCAGCTCCCGGGGCGCCCGGCAGGGCCCGGGCCCACCGCGACGACGTCGTAGGACCACTCGGCCAGCGGCAGCCGGGTCAGGCCCTCGACCAGGTCGACCTGCCGGGCCGCGAAGGCGCTGGCGGCGGGGTCGACGCCCGCGAGGACCCCGCCCACGTCCCCGGCGAGGACCGCTGCGGAGCGGGCCGCCAGCAGCTCCTCCAGCGCGACCCGCCGCCCGGCGTCCGCGGACGTGGCTGCGGTGCTCGCCTCCTCGGCGGCCGGCGCGCCCGTCCCCGGCACCCGCCCGAGGGCGGCCAGCACGCCGAGGAGCACGAGCACGGCACCGGCGACCGCGAGGACCAGCGCGGCCCGGGCACGACCGGTCTGGGCCGGGCCTCTCCGCCGCCTGTCCCCCGAGGTCTCGGCGCCGGCCACCTCAGCCGGCCCGGGTCGCTCCACGGCGCGCATCGTAGGCGGGAGGACGAGACCCGCTCCGGGCCTCGCAGGCGGCGGCGTCGGGGCGCGGCGCGGCGACGGGCACGAGCCGCAGCCGGGGCACGAGCCCCGCCCCGGCGAGGACGTCGAGCGCGGCGCGCTCGGCGTCGTCCAGGCCGTCGGCGGGGGCCTCCAGCAGCGCCCCGCTCTCCTCCAGCCACCGGCGCCCGACCACCGGCACGCCCACCGGTACCGCCGTCGGCGCCGCACGGGGCGCCGTGACCTGCGGCGACCCGGACTGGGGCGGCATCCCGAGCAGGACGGTGACGACGCAGCCGGAGCAGGCGGGGCCGCGGACGGCGCAGCGCTCGCAGTCGACGATCATGGGGACTCCTCCCTCGGGCGACGGCCGAGGGAGTCCCCGACCGGTGCGCCGGACGCTAGGGACGACCCCCGACAACGCCGCCCGCCGGCCTCTCGCGGGCCCCCCACGACCCGCCCCGCAGCGCCCGGAGCACTCGGCGGGCGCGGCGGGCCCGGGCGTCGTCGGGGGTCGCCCCTACCGTCCGCGCCATGCCCGCCCCGACCACCCTCGACGCCCCGGCCACCCTCGACGCCCCGGCCACCCTCGACGCCGCGGCCACCCCGGCGGCCCGCCCCGTCCGGGTGCCCGTGCAGACCTCGCTCGACGACCTCGGGACGCCGCTGCAGGACGTCACCTTCGTCGTCGTCGACCTCGAGACGACGGGCGGCTCGGCGCGCACCGACGCCATCACCGAGATCGGCGCGGTCAAGGTCCGCGGCGGCGAGGTCGTCGGCGAGCTCGCGACGCTGGTCGACCCGGGCGGTCCCATCCCGCCGCTCATCACCGTCCTCACGGGCATCACCGACGCCATGGTCTGCGGCGCCCCACCGGTCGAGGAGGTGCTGCCCGCCTTCTGGGAGCTCGCGGGCGACGCCGTGCTCGTCGCCCACAACGCCCGCTTCGACACCGGCTTCCTCAAGGCCGCCGGGGCACGCGGCGGGCGGGCGTGGCCGGGCAACGAGGTGCTGTGCACCGTCGCGCTCTCCCGGGCCGTGCTGCCCCGCGGCGAGGTGCGCGACCACAAGCTCGCCACGCTCGCGGCCCACCTGGGCGCGACCACGACGCCGACCCACCGCGCCCTCGACGACGCCCGCGCCACCGTCGACGTCCTGCACGGGCTGCTCGAGCGGCTCGGCGGGGTCGGCGTCCGCACGCTGGAGGACCTGCGCGAGCAGGTGCAGGCCGGCGCCCGCCTGTCGCCGCAGCGCCGCGCCCGGCGCCACCTCGCCGAGGGGCTGCCGTCCGCGCCAGGGGTGTACGTCTTCCAGGACGCCCTCGGGGAGGTCCTCTACGTCGGCACGTCGCGCGACATCCGCCGACGGGTGCGCAGCTACTTCACCGCGGGCGAGACCCGAGCCCGCATGGACCAGATGGTCGCCCGCGCGGCACGCGTCGTCCCGGTCCCCTGCCCGACCCCGCTGGAGGCGGCCGTCCGCGAGCTCCGGCTGCTCGACGAGCACCGACCCGCCTACAACCGCCGCTCCACCCGCCCGGAGCGGGGACGCTGGGTCAAGCTCACCGAGGAGCCCTACCCACGCCTGTCGGTGGTCTCCCGCGTCGCCGACGACGGCGCCACCTACCTCGGGCCGCTGCGCAGCACGCAGGCCGCCGGGCTCGCCGTCGAGGCCCTGCACGAGGCGCACGCGCTGCGCCGGTGCGGCGGACGGCTGCCGCGGCGCCCCTCCCCGACCGCCACCGCCTGCGCGCTCGCCGAGCTCGGCCGCTGCGGCGCGCCCTGCACGGGGGCGCAGTCGCACGAGCAGTACGCGGCCGTCGTCGAGCAGGCGCGCACGAGCCTCGCCGGGGACGCCCGCCCGGTCGTCGCGGCGGGCCTGCGCCGGGCCGCCGACGCCGCCGCCCGGGAGCGGTACGAGGAGGCCGCCTGCCACCGCGACAGGCTGCGCGCCTTCCTCGACGCGGCGAGCGCCCACGACCGGCTCGCCCCGCTCGCCGCCCTGCGCGAGCTGGTCGCGGCGCGACGTCGCCCCGCCGAGGACGGCGGCGGCTGGGAGCTGGTGCTCGTCCGCCACGGCCGCCTCGCCGGCAGCGCGGTAGCGCCTGCCGGCACCGACCCGATGCCCGTCGTCGCCTCGCTCCACGCCACCGGCGAGGTCGTCGAGGCGCCGCCCGGCCCGGCCCCCGCCGCGCTGGTCGAGGAGACCGCGCTTCTCGCGCGCTGGCTGGAGCAGGACAGCGTCCGCCTCGTCGAGCTCGACGGCACCTGGTCCAGCCCCCTGCACGGCGCCGCCGGGCTCGCCGACGGCCTGCGCCTGCCGGCCCTCCTCACCTCGGCCGGCGGCGCGGAGGACCTCGCCCTCGAGCCGCCGTCCGGTGGCGAGGTCACCCGCGGGACCCGGTGACTCTCACCCTCACGTCGAGGTTCACAGGTACAGGTCGTCGACGGGCCCTTGGCTCGGGGGCGCGCTCAGGAGCGCGCGGCGCTGATCCAGCGGTCGAGCACGTCGGCGGCGGCGCCGGAGTCGACCGACGTCGCGGCACGGTCGAGCGCCGAGCGCATCCGGGCGAGCAGGTCCCCGCCCCGGCCCTCGGCGGCGACGAGCGCGGCGGCGGCGTTGAGGAGCACGGCGTCGCGGACGGGCCCGCGGGTGCCAGCCAGGAGCTCGCGCACGACGGCCGCGTTCTCCGCGGGCCCCCCGCCGCGCAGGTCCTCGGGCCGCGCGCGGTCGAGGCCGAGGTCGGCGGCGTCGAGGACGAGCTCCTCGACGGCGGCGGTGCCGCCGGGAGCCCCGCCGGTCTCGACGTCGCCCACGGCCCACCACACCGTCGACGGCGCGGTCGTCGTCAGCTCGTCGAGGCCGTCGCCGCCCCGCACGACGAGGACGTCGACGCCCCGCCCGGCCAGGACGCCCGCCACCAGCGGCGCCGAGCGCACGTCCGCCACCCCGACGGCCATGGCCGCCGGCCGCGCCGGGTTGCACAGCGGTCCCAGGAGGTTGAAGGCCGTGGGGACGCCGAGCTCGCGGCGCACCGGCCCGGCGTGGCGCACCGACGGGTGGAAGACCGGCGCGAAGCAGAAGGTGATGCCCACCTCGACGGC